>CAVHYU010000001.1:0-127327 GCA_963640535.1 bacterium
GCTCTAAACCGTGCCTTCGAGCCGGACATCGAGAAACATCTGCCACAGGAAATGCTGGAACGCCCGAGGGAATGTTTTGGATTTGAGGATTACAAGGATTGAACATAAGCGATGAAGAAGTTTTTTAGAAACATATTTTTGAACGAGAGACTCATTCTCGGGATCATCATCATCAATGCCGTTGTCCTTTTCCTTCAGGAGAGCGGCGTTGAAAATGAGTTTATCAATGTTATTGACTTGTCCTGCACAATCATCTTCATTATCGAGATGATTGTGAAGCACTGCGCTTTGGGCTTCAAGGGCTATTGGGCTTCCGGATGGAACAGACTTGACGGGACTCTGGTGATTCTGTCACTGCCGTCAATTGTGGTTCTTTTCTTGCCTGCACAAACTTTCGATCTGTCATTCCTATTGATTCTCAGAGTTTTGAGAGTATTCCGGTTCTTCAGACTGGTTCACGCCTTCCCCGGGTTTGTTGATATTATGAAGAACTTCAAGACGGCACTTCAGAAGTCTTATGCGGTTCTCATCGGCCTACTGATAATGATAATCACATTTGCGATGATAGGTTGCAGTCTGTTCCGGGATTATGCTCCGGAATATTTCGCAACTCCGTTGGATGCCATTTATTCCACATTCAGAATTTTTACCGGAGAAGGCTGGAATGAAATTCCCGACACGATAGCGTCTGCGATGGGCGACGGCTGGGGCGTTGTAGTACGGTTATATTTCTGCATAATTCTGATTCTTGGCTGCATCATAGGAATGTCGCTTCTGAACTCCATCTTTGTTGACGCGATGGTGTCGGACAACAACGACAGCATAGAAGAGAAAATCGACAAGATGGGAAAGGATATAGAATTCATAAAGGAAAAACTGTCCTAATCCTACAACAGACGTTCCCCGATGCCGAGTAGGCCAAATCTTCGAAAACAATGAGAAATCGCCCCGAAGCCATCCGCTCCGGGGCGATTTTTATAATTGTCGCAGCCAGAGTGCCATAAAACGGTCGTAAATCATATAGCCTTCGGCCGTGCGGTACACAAGTTCCTTCTCTTCCAGACTTTCGAGAGCAGTCTTTACACTGCTTGCCGCCATAAGACGGTGGTCACGGATGAATTTTGCTGAGGTGGGTTGCGCCACCACGCCTTCATTCGCTATGGCTTTGAGAAGTTTCATCTGATTTTCCGTAAAAAACTGGGACAAATTCTCATATTGCGGTTCCCTGCCCTTCAGAACAGAAATCGTTGCAGCGTTCAACTGGGACAGTTCGCTGACTTTCTTTTCTCTCTCATAAAGACGATTCATAAGACATTGGATGTACCAGGTGTGCCCCTCATAGCGCCGATATGCCTCACCGAAAACCTCCTTTGACAAATCACCGCCCTTTTTCTGGAAGAAGTTCCGGCAAAATTCATAATAAACGGTTTCGTCAAGAGGACTGAGCCCCATCATTTCAGTACTTTGATAGAACGGGTGCTTCGGTGAAGCGAAAATCTCCGTCATAAGATGCTGCCGGCTTCCGGAAAATATAAAATGAATATGCTGCGAGAACTGGATATATGACCGCAGAAGAGCTTCGGTGCCATCTTCGGGATATTCCGCTATTTTCTGGAACTCATCTATGGCTACATACACTTCCCTGTTGCTCTGATTCAAGTACTGGAAAATGTTCTGAATTGTGGGAGCGGCCTGGTCGGCTTCCACTCTGACAGAAAATGTCGGTTCACCGTTGAGCGGGTCCACAGATAGTGTGGGACGTAGCGAGCCGAAGAAATTCGCCGCCTTTTTCAGGAGAGATTCGTTCTTTTTCTCCAGTTCGTTTAGCACCAGCAGGCCGAACTGCTCCACAAAGTCACGAAGATTTTTAGTGGCATAGATGTCTAAATAGAGACATACGGCATTCTTGTCGGCTTCTTTAAGTCGATAGAATGTGTTTTTAATGAGTCCTGTTTTCCCTATTCTTCGAGGAGAAATGAGCGTCACATTCCGACCATTTCGAAGATGAGAAAGGAGTTGCTCCGTCTCTTCTTCTCTATCACAGAAGTATTCCGGGCTCTCATATCCCTGATACACAAATGGATTTGCAAGTTTCACCTTTTTCATAAGCCATTCAGATATTACATAAATTCCGTTTCATAATTTCCGTAACGGCAAAGATGCAATGATTTTTCCAAAAGTACAAATTTTATCGACTTTTTCAGCGGGGCTTTCGCTCCTCGCCAAGATTCGGGTATTACTACTTATGCAGAAAATTCTTTGCCCATTCGTTGACGGCGTCCGCGTCCACCGGTTGCAGGATTATCTTTTCAGGTTCGAAATCCAAAAGGAACTGCATATAATTCGGTAAGGTCAGCAGCGGCCCTTCTCGGCCCACGTTATAGTCGCCGAATTTGATGATTTTCTTCACCCCGTATTTTTCCGGATGGTTCAAGACTGTCTTTGCGCTCTTGGCCTGAGAAGACTTTGCTTTAACTTCTATCGGCACACATTCTCCGTTCATACGGACAAGGAAATCCAGTTCAAGTCCCGAATCCTTCTGAAAATAATACAGCTTCTGCTGCTTCTTGTAAAGGGTGTCGGCCATTAGATTCTCGTAGATTGCCCCCTTGAATCCGCCGAGATTCCCCTGAAGAATATCCGCTCTGGCTCCAGACCCCAGCATCTCTATCAGCAGACCGATATCGGCAGTATAGACTTTGAATATATCCTCACGGGCATTGCCTCCCATCGGAAGACCGGTTATGTCTGTATTGTAGCATCGGCAGATGATTCCGGCATCCTCCAACCACTGGAGTGAGCCGAAAAAGGTTTCGCCACGTCCTCCCGGCTTCACTTTGCTGTACTGAAATTTTTTGTTTTCCTTGGACAACTGTTTGGGAATGGAATCGAAACATTCCCGAATGTGCGGTTTATCCCTGTCCGGGGCATATTTAATCATATCGTCACGGTACTCACTCAATATGCTCCTGTACTGCGCACTCACAGCATTCATATTGTTCGTGGATAGAAACGCATTGACCGGAGCTGGAAGTCCGCCTACGGCCACATAGAGATTCAGATACTTTTTCATCGCAACGTGAATCCCTTCCGGGACAGGCCTTTCTTCAGAGAGGAACTTGCGCAAAGCCTCCACCACCTCCCCATTCACGCCATTGGCCCATAGAAACTCCTCGAAATCAAGAGGATACATTTCCATTATATCCTCAGCGCCTACAGGTACGGAATTGACTCCGAGTTCACGCTTGCTGACGAGTTTTCGATGGGTTTTCTTGAGAAGGTCGCCATATCCTTGAACACCAAGAAGTGAACCGGTAGCAATTACATCAAAGCGGCCGTCCTCACAGAAGAACTTGAGAGAAGTTCTCGCCTCGGGACATTCTTGAATTTCATCGAAAATGAGACAAGTTTCGCCAGGAGTAAACTTTGCCCCGCGAATCTGGGCGGAGAGATTAAGGAGAATGTCGTCCACTTTTTTTGAGCCGAGAAAAGCATCGATTCTTTCTGGCTCTTTGATAAAGTTCATATAAACGACATTTTTGTAATTCTGCTCAGCAAAATGCTTTGCGATGAATGTCTTGCCACACTGGCGTATTCCCATAATAACCAGTGGTTTATGTCCAGGTCTGGATTTCCAGTCCAAGAGAGCGCTTTCTATTTTCCTTTTCAGCATAACAGGCATCAATTTCCCGCAAAATTACATTTTTCCAACGACTTTTCTATGTTCTATCGCATTTTTTCCAACGACTTTCAAGGACTTCGTCGCATTTTTTCCAACGACTTTTCTATGTTCTATCGCATTTTTTCCAACGACTTTTCTATGTTCTATCGCATTTTTTCCAGCGACTTTTATGATTTTGGCGTCAGAACTGTTCATATCCACCAAATGTTTTGGGGCGATTTGTTCATATCCACCGTTTTTTAGAATTTTGGCGGAGCCTATCGACTTTTTCAGCGGGAAATCTTAATTTGCGGAAAATTACTATTTTTGTCGTTGGACTGCAAGGCCACAAGAGTGGCCAACAATAAGAAACTCAAGTTTCACACTTGCGAAAGTTAAATTATGAATAATACGACCAAGCCCGGAAGAGCCAAGCTCACCCTGTTTTCAAAAGTAATCCTCTCGCTCTGCGGCGTTCTGTTTGCCGCCGGCATCGCCTCGCTGTGCATCATCAAGGACGACGCCACCCAGAGCCGACTCGCGTTCCAGACCTTCGAAGTAGTGCTGATGATGGTCCTGATTTTCCTGCCGAGGTTCGTTAACAGGGTCATCCACGTGAAGATTCCAAAACTTATGGAAATCATCTTCGTGGCATTCTGCTTCTGCGCTCTGATTCTTGGCGACGTGGCGGATTTCTACGGAAAATTCGAATGGTGGGACTCCCTTGAACACGGGATGTCCGGAGTGCTGCTGGGAGTGCTCGGCTACGCCATCATCAACACCTTCAACAAGGTGGAGGGCAACAAGCTGAAATTCTCCCCGGTATTCGTTTCGCTGTGGGTAATCTGTTTCGCGCTCTCGACCGGTGCTCTATGGGAAATTCTGGAGTTCGTAACCGACGACATCTTCGGGCTCAACTCCCAGCAGTATCTCACCACCCCGGGGACATTTGACAATGCAGTTCCGCTCCAGGGCCACGAAGCCCTGCGCGACACGATGGAGGACCTGATGCTCGACCTCGCCGGTTCGCTCGTCATCTCAGTCATAGGCTTCTTCGACCTCAAGAAGCAGAGAAAAAGCATCATTGCTAACCTCACTCTTGACACAGACACTACCGCCGCGGAATAAAAAAATAAAGTACTCCCCCCATATGGGTTGGGAAGGATATTTACGACTATCTTTTTGCGAATTATGGAAAAATCAGAGAAAATAAACGAGGCTTCCGCCGAGCGGATTGCGGAGATTCTCGGGAAACAGCGGGCTTATTTCCACAGCGGGGCTACTCTTTCGGTCCAGACGCGGCGGGAGAGGCTCAGAATGTTGGAGGAGGCGGTGCTGCGGTGGGAGAAAGCGCTTTGCGATGCGCTCTGGGCAGACCTTCACAAAAGCTATGAGGAGGCCTATCTCACCGAAATCAGCATCCTTCTGGGCGAAATCCGCACCCATCGCCGCAATATCCGCCGATGGACCCGGCCAGAGAGGCGCCCTACCCCGCTGAAACTGTTTCCCTCCTCGAGCCGGATAATCAGCGAACCGCTGGGAACCGCTCTGATAATCGCGCCGTGGAACTACCCAGTGCAGCTGCTGCTCACCCCGCTTGTGGGAGCGATTTCCGCAGGATGCACGGCCGTTCTGAAGCCTTCGCCCTACACTCCGACGGTGTCAGGGGTCCTGGAGGAGATGATCCGGGAGACATTCCCCGAGGAATATATCGCTGTGGTTCAGGGGCATAGAGATGTGAACACGGCTCTTCTGGAGCAGCGGTGGGACCTTATTTTCTTCACCGGAAGCCCTGCACTCGGGCGGGTTGTTATGAGCGCCGCCGCAAAAAACCTCACTCCGGTGGTGCTGGAACTTGGCGGAAAGAGCCCTTGCATCGTTGACAAGGGGGCGGACATCCGGGTGGCGGCGCGCAGAGTCGCCTGGGGAAAGAGCCTCAACGCCGGGCAGACCTGCATCGCTCCGGACTATCTTCTGCTGCACCGCGACATAAAGGACGGATTCCTGAAGGCTCTGGAGGAGGAATTCCGGGAGCTTCTCGGGAAGGATCCCAAGGAGACCCCGCATTTTGTACGCATCGTGAGCGACAAGGCTTTCGACCGTCTGAGCGGTTATCTTTCCTGCGGGAAAGTGCTCTTCGGAGGGGAGACGGACCGAGGCGAGCGCTATTTCTCCCCGACGGTTCTTGATGAGGTAAGTCCGGACTCCCCCGTTATGAGGGAGGAGATTTTCGGCCCGATTTTCCCCATCCAGACGTTTTCCGACCTTGGTGAAGTCATTGAATTTGTCACTTCCCGAGAAAAACCGCTTGCGCTCTATTATTTCGGAAAGGAAGGCGACAGGATTCTCGCCCGCACATCCTCGGGGGGCGCCTGCATCAACGACACCATTATGCATATCGTCAACGACAGGGTACCGTTCGGAGGCGTGGGGATGTCAGGAATGGGGAGTTACCACAACAAGCCAAGTTTCGATGCGTTCTCCCACCGTCGCGCCGTCCTGTCCACCCCGACCTGGCTGGACCTCCCCTTCCGCTATATGCCTTACAAGTTCTTTAAATTAGCCAAGAAACTGCTCTGAGGCTGTGACAGCCAAGAGTTCCCGACGATAAGAAATCTTCATTATGAATACGGCCAAGCCTGAAAGACCCTGTCTCACCATTTGGCGTTACAAGTTCTCTTTTTCTATATCCTTGAAATACTTGTAGGTGTCGAGCATCAGGCAGCCGGCTGCAAGCTCATCGCAGACGATGATGCCGTGGGCGTGGTTCTGAAGGGCCGAGAGGGTGCAGGTGTGGGAATATGCTCCTTCGACAGCCTGCTGCACTGCGCGGGCCTTCTTGTGGCCGAACGCGAGGACGAGAACTTCCTTTGAGTCCATCACCGTGCCCACTCCCACAGTGAGAGCGAGAGCAGGGACCTTGGTCATATCCCCGTCGAAGAAACGGGCGTTCACCACGCGGGTGTCGTAGGTAAGGGTCTTTACCCTTGTGCGGGACACGAGTGAGGAGAACGGCTCATTGAACGCGAGGTGGCCGTCTTCGCCGACTCCGCCCATAAAGAGATCTATCCCGCCGGCGGCCTGGATGCGTGCCTCGTAGGAGGCGCACTCGGCCTCAAGATTCTCGGCGTTGCCGTTGAGGATGTTGATGTTTTCCTTAGGAACATCCACGTGGTCAAAGAAATTCTTCGCCATAAAGCTGTGGTAGCTCTCGGGATGGGACTCCGGAAGACCGACATACTCGTCCATATTGAAGGTTATCACATTCTTGAACGAAACCTCGCCGGCCTGATTGAGGCGGATGAGTTCGCGGTAGGTTCCCAGCGGAGTGGAGCCCGTCGGAAGTCCGAGCACGAAAGGACGGTCGGTGTGGGCCGCCTTCTCCTTGATTTTCGCCACGATATACCTTGCAGCCCAAACTGAGCCGCGTGCATCATTGTCTTCGATAATTACTCGCATAATTTTCGGGTTTAAACAGTTAAGTTAAAACAATTTGACAAAAACTTCTATTGCCTGATACTCAGCCATACCCAGCTCGTTGTATAGGCGGGCGGTGTTCTGGGTGCGCTCCTCGGCCCTCTGCCAGAACTCCCTGCTGTCCTCGCCAGGGAACGGAACGATGTCCTTCTGGCTAAGGTGACGGTAGATGGCGTGGCGCTTCTTTATGACCTCCTCGAGGCTGAACGGCACCGCCATATCCACCCTTCCGAGCTCCCACTCCATCCACGCGCCCCTGTAGAGCCAGACGTGGCAGCGGCCAAGCCACTCCTCGCCCTCGCACTGACGCAGAGCCTCGAGGACAGCCTCCGTGCAGACGCGGTGGGTGCCGTGAGGGTCGGCGAGGTCGCCGGCGAGATAGATCTGGTCAGGCTCGACCTTGTGGAGAAGGTCCAGAATGATGTCTATGTCCTTCTGGGTCCTCTCGCCCTTCTTGATGCCGCCCGTCTCGTAGAACGGGAGGTTGAGGAAGTGGGCGTTGGTGTCAGGGTTCAGACCGAACGAGCGGACTGCGCCTCGGGCCTCCGAGCGGCGGATTGCAGCCTTTATGTCAAGTAGCGCGCGAGGCTCCGGCTCTCCCGGGCGCTTCGTCGCTATTATGTCTTTAACTTTCTGGAAATCATCGGCATAGCCCAGCTCGTGGATGGCGTCCAGGTGCTGGAGAACCACGTCGTCGTGAACCGCCACGTTGCCGGAAGTCTCGTAGGCCACGTGAACGTCGTGCCCCTGCTGAACGAGGCGGATGAACGTGCCGCCCATAGAGATTACGTCATCGTCCGGATGCGGGGAGAAGATGAGGACCTTCTTAGGGAACGGAGAGGAAGCGACAGGCCTTGTGGTGTCGTCGGCGTTGGGTTTTCCGCCCGGCCAGCCCGTGATTGTGTGCTGAAGGTCGTTGAAAACGCGGATGTTTATCTGGTCGTACGGGCCGTAAAGTTCAAGGAGCTCACCGAGAGAATTGTCGAGGTAGTCCTTGTGGGAGAGCTTGAGAATCGGCTTGTGGACGGTCTGGCAAAGCCATACGACCGCCTTGCGGATGAACTTGGGAGTCCAGTCGCAAGGGCCCACGAGCCACGGAGCGACAAAACGGGTAAGGTTCGCCGAAGAGTTTTCGTCGGTGTAGAAGGTTACGTTGTCGTGCGCCTGAAGAAGGGATGCAGGGCAGGAGGATGTAGCCTCGCCTTCGACTGCAGCCTTCACAGCGCCGGCCTTGTCCTCACCCCAGGCCATAAGGATGATTTTCTTTGCGGAAAGCATCGTGCCTATGCCCATCGTGATGGCAGTGTGCGGCGTAAGGTTCACATTGCCCTTGAAGTTCTTCGCCTGACGGTTGCGGGACTTGTAGCCCAGAAGGACCACCCTCGTGCGGCTCTTTGCTGACGAACCGGCCTCGTTGAAGCCTACCTGGCCGCTTTCGCCCATTCCGAGGACGAGAAGGTCGAGCCCGCGCGCCTGTTTTTCATATTCCGCGCAGTACTCTCCCACATCTTCGCGGGAAACCGAGCCATCCGGAAAATGTATGTTTTTTTCCTGGAAGTCCACAAGGTCAATGAGTTCGGCGTGGAGAACCGTATTGCGGCTGGTTTTCTCGATTCCCGTGCAAGGATAGTACTCGTCGATGCTGAAAACTTCAACATCCTTGAATGAGACCTGTCCATCGGCATATTTCTGCGCGAGAATCTTATAAAGCGTCCTTGGAGAAGACCCTGTGCTCAGCCCCAGACGCAAATGTCCGCCGTTCTTTTTGATGGCAGCGACTATCTGCTCCGCGATGGCTTCGCTGGCATCCTGCTGCTCGTCAAATACTTCTGTAGGGATTTTTTCGTAACAATGTAGAATATCCTCCGGAACGCTGTCTGGGATGAGACCGCCGTCCTTTGGAAGAGTAAAGTGTGGCATAAAACTAAACCTTTTTTAGTGAACTGCAAAAATACGGAATTTTGCTGACTTGCGGCTCCCCTGCGGCAAAAAAATATGCACATTATTCCCCCGAAAATTTTGTTTATATGAAAATATATCTAAATTTGCGTTTCGTAACTATTGACTTTCGGAACGAAAGCAAACCGGGGGATATGGGCTTTTGAAACAAAATAACGCGCTAAGGTAACCGATATATACCTATAACACACGGACTTATAAATATTCACATAAAACACACATTCTATGGAAATTATCCGATTTGTTCCCTATTTCGTCCTTGCTGCGGCGGCAGTTGCGCTTGGATTCGCGTATTTTTTCTTCCGTCAGATGATGAAGGAGGACGAGGGCACGCCCACAATGAGAGAAATCGCCCGCTACGTGCGGGAAGGTGCGATGGCCTACCTCAAACAGCAGTACAAGGTGGTCACAATAGTTTTCGTCATCCTTGCGGCCTTTTTCGCCGTGCTCGCATACGGGTTCGGGGTGCAGAATCCGTGGGTGCCTTTCGCGTTCCTCACGGGAGGCTTCTTCTCGGGTCTTGCCGGCTTTATCGGTATGAAAACGGCCACCTACGCATCCGGAAGGACTGCTAACGCCGCTTCCCGCTCTCTTAACGCCGGGCTCAAGGTAGCGTTCCGCTCGGGAGCCGTTATGGGTCTTACCGTTGTGGGGCTGGGTCTTCTGGACATAGCGCTCTGGTGGCTCATTCTTTCGGCTGTCTATGGCGGGCAAATGGGTGAGGCTCAGACCATTGTGATGATTACGACCACTATGCTCACCTTCGGAATGGGCGCATCGACCCAGGCTCTTTTCGCACGCGTGGGAGGCGGAATCTACACCAAGGCGGCGGACGTGGGAGCGGACCTGGTGGGAAAAGTCGAGGCAGGCATCCCGGAGGACGACCCGCGCAACCCTGCGACCATCGCCGACAACGTGGGTGACAATGTTGGAGACGTGGCCGGAATGGGCGCCGACCTCTATGAGTCCTACTGCGGCTCCATCCTCGCGACGGCGGCTCTGGGAGCATCGGCATTCTTCCTTCAGGGGCCCGAGATGCAGATTCGCGCCATTTTCGCCCCTATGCTCATTGCCGCAATCGGGATAGTTCTTTCCATCATAGGCATTTTCCTCGTCAAGACGAAGGAGGGCGCGGGAATGAGCCAGCTTCTGAAGTCTCTGAGCGTCGGAACGAACGTAAGCTCGGTTCTTATCGCAGTCGCGACTTTCGGAGTTATGTATATCCTCGGATTTGAAAACTGGTGGCAACTTTCTCTTTCAGTTGTTGTAGGTCTTATTTCAGGAGTTATCATCGGAAAGGCGACGGAGTACTACACCTCGCACTCCTACAAACCTACCCAGAAGCTTGCACACAGCGCCGAGACAGGCCCTGCAACGGTCATCATATCGGGAGTCGGACTCGGTATGCTCTCGACGGCCATCCCAGTGATTACCATCACGATAGCCATCCTTCTGGCGTATCTTTGCGCCAACGGATTTGACCTGAGCTTCTCCGCCGAAAGCCTGAGCAGCGGACTATACGGCATCGGAATCGCGGCCGTGGGAATGCTCTCCACGCTCGGAATCACCCTCGCGACCGACGCCTACGGCCCAATCGCGGACAACGCCGGCGGAAACGCCCAAATGAGCGAACTCGACCCCGTGGTGAGGGAGAGGACGGACGTTCTGGACGCGCTCGGAAACACGACTGCAGCCACAGGAAAGGGCTTCGCGATAGGCTCTGCGGCGCTCACCGGGCTTGCCCTTCTGGCGTCCTACATCGAGGAAATCAAAATCGGTCTCGCCCACGCGGGCCTTGCCGTAAAGAATGTGGCCGGAGAGGTGATCGAGGCTTCCAAGGCTACGATTCCGGACATTATGAATATGTACCACATCGACCTTATGAATCCGCTTGTTCTGGTGGGAGTTTTCATCGGCGCGATGATGGCGTTCCTTTTCTGCGGGCTGACGATGAACGCAGTTGGAAGGGCAGCGCAGAAGATGGTGGAGGAAGTTCGCCGTCAGTTCCGCGAAATCAAAGGCATTCTCACGAAAGAAGCCACCCCTGACTATGCGCGCTGCGTGGAGATTTCCACAAAGGGAGCCCAGAAGGAGATGCTTCTGCCGTCGCTCACTGCAATCATCGTCCCTGTTGTCGTGGGGCTGCTGCTGGGCCCTGCGGGAGTGATGGGACTTCTTATCGGAGGACTCGGAGCTGGTTTTGTTCTGGCGGTGTTTATGGCGAATTCCGGCGGAGCGTGGGACAATGCGAAGAAGTTCGTCGAGGAAGGCAATCTCGGAGGGAAGAACTCCGAGGCTCATCACGCGACCGTCGTGGGTGACACCGTGGGCGACCCGTTCAAGGACACTTCAGGCCCGTCGCTGAACATCCTCATCAAGCTTATGAGTATGGTTTCGATTGTTATGGCCGGTCTGACTGTTATGCTTTACGATAAATTGATAGCGCTATTCTAGGAGTTATTCCTGTTAGCGTTATTCCAGGCAGGAAAAATTCAGTCGGAAGGATTGGAATCGGTTAAGCCCCAATCAGTTGCAGTTCAACTGGTTGGGGCTTAATCTTGTGCTTCGGACGGGAATCGAACCCGTACGGACATTTCTGTCCACGGGATTTTAAGTCCCGCGTGTCTACCTATTCCACCACCAAAGCGCAGGCGGCGGCTGTCTTAAAAAGCGGTCTGCTTCGTTGTGCTCCATCTGCCCTATCAACACATCCCCACCCTTCGCAGACTCCGCACGGCGCTCTTGCGCCTCCTTAAGACAGCGTGGAGTTGCAAAGGTAGAAAATATATTTGGAAAAATTTAACTCGATATTCTCAATAATTCTTAAATTAGCGGGATTGTTGAAAATTGAACTTACGTTCCGCCCCTGCGGGACAAGATAAATCTTATACTATGGGACTTTTAACTGGGAAAGTCGCTCTCGTTACCGGAGCGGCGAAAGGAATCGGAAAGGCCGTGGCGCTTAAATTCGCCTCCGAGGGCGCTGACATCGCCTTTACTGACATTACAATAAACGAGGTGGCGGAGCAGACCGCCGGGGAGCTGGAGGAGTTCGGCGTGAGGGTGAAGGCCTACGCATCTAACGCCGCCGACTTCAAGGCCGCGCACGAAGTCGTCGCTGAGATTCAGAAAGACTTCGGCCGCATCGACATTCTCGTGAACAACGCCGGCATCACCCGCGACGGCCTAATGCTCAGAATGAGCGAAGAGCAGTGGGACGCCGTGCTCACGGTGAACCTCAAATCGGCATTCAACTACATCCACGCCTGTACGCCCGTAATGATGGGCCAGAGGAGCGGAAGCATAATCAATATGGCCTCCGTCGTGGGGCTTCACGGCAATGCGGGCCAGTGCAACTACTCCGCCTCGAAGGCCGGAATGATCGCCCTCGCGAAATCCATCGCCAAGGAAATGGGGCCGAGAGGCATCAGGGCCAACTGCATCGCCCCGGGGTTCATCCTTTCGGATATGACCGCTGCCCTCCCAGAGGATGCCCGCAAGGCGTGGGAGAAGAACATTCCGCTGCGGCGCGGCGGCACACCGGAGGAAGTTGCAAAGGTGGCTCTGTTTCTGGCAAGCGACCTGTCCTCCTACGTTAGCGGGCAGGTGATCCAGGTTTGCGGAGGAATGAGTTGCTAAATGGAAATGAAACTCTCTCAGGCACTTACGGCGCTGGCAGATTTATTTTTGCCACGGCTTTGCTGTGTCTGCGGAGAAGAGTTGGGGATGAGGGAGAGGGATATATGCCTGGGGTGCCTCGCGCAGTTGCCGCTCACTCACAACTGGAGTCTGCCGCGCAACCCGATGGCGGAGCGGTTCAATGCGCTCATAGCGGGCGGAGATGCGGCCGAGTGGGACTTGAGCGAAGCTTCCTCCCACATAGCGGAGGACCTGGAGCAGGAGAGCCAATGCGCAGAGTCCCGCTCGCAGGAAGAGACCCAGCCCGTCCCTTACTCCTACGCGGTGGCGCTCTTTAACTTCGCAAAGGAAGGGGGCTTCCGCCACATAACCTACCGTCTCAAATATGGCAGGGACATCGCTCTTGGCCGGCATTTTGCGGCAATGCTCGGGGAGAAAATCGCCGGAGAGGAGCACCTCGGGGACATTGACGCCGTCATCCCCGTGCCGCTCCACTGGACCCGAAGACTCAGCCGGGGCTACAATCAGGCCGAAGTCATCGCGAAAGAAATCGCCGCCCAGACGGGAGCCGCACTTCGCACCGACATCCTCCGGCGGCGCAGAGCCACCAGAACCCAGACCCGGCTCAGCGTGGAGGCGAAAAAACGGAACGTCAGCGGAGCGTTCGTCCTTCGAAAGAGAGCCTTGGAGGGATTTTTGGGGCCTTCCTCGCAACTTGACCAGGAGCACCTCGACCCTGGCCGCGCGAAACCGGAACGAAACGAAAGGCGAAGCTCCCCCAAGAGCCCTCCGCCCCGCCACATCCTCCTCGTGGACGACGTGTTCACAACAGGCTCCACTCTCTACAACTGCTACCTCCCCCTCCGGGAGGCCCTCGGCAACGAAGTCCGCATAAGCGTCGCCACCCTCGGCGTAGTATAGGAGGGTGACCCGAAACTTTTAGTCCCCCCGGCAATGAGACTAGGGTAAATTTTGGATATTTTATAAAAAATGACGCCACGGCGGCGCCCAAACATAAATAGATGGATTACATTATATATAGAAACTCGCTCGGCATCGCGCTACCGCTGCTGCTTTTTTTCGCCGGATATTTTCTCGCCGGCAGGACCCCTGACAAACCGATATTCGAAAATTACCGGCGGTCGCGCCGCATTATGGGCTGGGCGCTGCTGATTCTCGCCGTCAACTACACCATCCACATTTGCACCGGGCTACGCTTCGAGTGCCCCGGGGCCGCCATCCTGTTGAATCTCTGCACTTATTTTCTGGCCTACTGGCTCTTCAGCGCGGCGTTCATAACTCTTTTGGACCGTTCCTACCTCACCCCAAAGCGCATCATCCTCAATCTCTCGCACTGGCTGGGTGCAAATGCACTTTCTACCGTCGTCCTGTTCGCGCTCCCGGAAGGAGGGCTGGCGCGACAGCTCGGGATATTCGCCCTTACCGCCTGGCTTGTCATCTACGGAGTCTTCCTTGCGCGAAGGGTCATCAGAACCTACCGTCAGGCCGTACGCATTTTTGATGACACCCATTCAGAGGACATCTCAGCCTACATCCGCTGGATGTACATCTTCACCTGGTGGACGGTAATCTACGGGGTGAGCTGCGCGCTTCTCACCTTCCTGCCAGCACAATTCGAATTCATCTGGGTACTTTCCTCCGTGCCGTTCTATATCTACCTGTTCTGTTCCTATATGAACTACCTTCTCTTCTATGAAAAGGTGGAGACCATCCTTGAGAAGATTGCTCCGGAGAGCGAAGAGAACTCCCCTCAGGACGAGGAGAATGCCCCCAAGAGCGGGGAGAAAAAGGAAGTCCCAGCATATTACGCCGTCATCGAAAAGAGGCTTCCGGACTGGATTTCTTCACGGGGGTACACCGTCCCGGGACTTACTATAGAGGATCTGGCGCAGACCCTCGGCAGCAACCGCACCTACGTCTCCAACTACATCAAGCAGACCTACAATATGTCTTTCCGCGAGTGGATCGCTACGCTCAGGATTGAATATGCGAAGGGGATACTCGCGGAGAATCCGGAGATGACCGTAGGGGATATATGCGAGGCCACAGGGTTCATTTCCAAGAGCTATTTCATTCGGATCTTCGCCGAAAAGGAGGGCGTTTCTCCGCTTAAATGGAGAAAAGGCCAATAACTCCAACAGCAAAAAATAGTTCTATCCGCAAAGATGGAGCACTCCAAACCGCAATTTTTCACTCAAACGTCAAAACTTGCCCACAGCCCCCGACAGGGCGGCTGCATTCCCATTTTTTATCTCTAACTTTAGCCTCGAAATGAGTGCTGAAAGCAAACTGTCAACACTGTTTCGAGACAAAATGCACTAACCTATCTATTGAATATATAATGCAAACAAAGAATATCCCGAGGCGAATGTCCTTCGCCTCGGGATATTTTGCTTTCCGGGGCGGTTCCCTATGAGGGAGGGGGGCAAAATTATATCCCCGGCCTAAACCCCCGGGAATTTCCTGCGTCTAACTCTCGCTTTAACAAAAAATTAATATATTTGAAAGATTGTTTAGACCTTAGGCAGTTATGAAACTTTTATCATTCCCTTCCCGGATGGGATCGGGACATATTTTCGAAATAAACGTCCCTATGAATGCAGTCTCAGCCCTCATTGCTCTGGGGGCGATTGTTTTTGCGCTCTCGGGGTGCAGGGGAAATATAATCACCTCTACCGCGCAGTCCATCACCGAGGACCCCACAGACGAGGGCGGCATCACCCCTGAGCAGAGCGAGGGAAACATCAGCATAGTCTTCTCCGAGAGCGGAGCCCAAGTTTCGGGGGATGAGATGGGGATAGTTTCCGTCAGCGGGAACGATGTCACTGTGAATAACGGCACCGAGGCCTCCTACACCTACATCCTCAGCGGCTCCTGCTCCGACGGTTTTTTCAAACTCTACAGTTCGGCGAAACAGGTCATTGTCCTTCAGGGTCTGAGACTTACGAACCCTTCCGGCGCGGCGATTAACAACCAGAGCCACAAATACACCGCCGTCATTCTCGAAGGGGAAAATTTTCTTGCTGACGGGGCCCTTTCAAGCGGGGGAACATACCCTGACGAGACCTCGGACGAGGATATGAAGGCGGCGTTTTTCAGCGAAGGACAGCTAATTTTCAGTGGCACGGGCAGTCTTAAGGTAACAGCCACGGGCAAAGCCGGCATCACCTCCGACGACTATATCCGCATAACCGAAACCCCCTCAATCACAATATCTTCCGCAGGAGGTCACGGCCTTAGGGGGCAGGAAAAAGTGCTCATTGAAGGCGGAACGCTCAGCATCACCGCCTCGGCAACGGGCAAAAAGGGCATCTCCACCGACGGCACATTCTACCAGAGCGGGGGAAGCGTCACTATTGTCTCCACAAGCCCCGCCGGCACAGTTGACGGGGAGGTTACCGGAGCGGCCGGCATCAAGGCCGACGGCGCCGTCACCATCGAGGGAGGAGAACTCTCGGTGAGCGTCAGCGGAAGCGGTGCGAAGGGCATCAGCTGCGACGGCGAGGGCCGGTTTACGGGCGGCACAGTCACCGCGAAGGCCACCGGAAGCAACTACGGCAGCTCCTCGAGCGGAGGCTCCTGGGGCGGCGGTTCCTGGGGAGGCTGGGGCGGCAGTTCGTCCTCATCTTCGGACGACTCAAAGTCGGCGAAAGCCCTAAAATTCGAGGGAAATCTCTATTTCGACGGAGCGACAGTCACCGCGAGCGCATCATCCCACGAGGCAATAGAGTCCAAAGGCACGATTACAATCTCCGCCGGCAGCGTTTCGGCCACATCGAGTGACGACGCGGTGAACTCCGGCGGGGATATGACGGTGAGCGGAGGAAGTGTTTACGCCTTCTCTTCCGGCAACGACGGTCTGGACGCCAACGGGAATATGTACATCCAAGGAGGATATGTCTATGCCGTGGGCAGCGGAAGCCCCGAGGTCGCGCTTGACGCGAACACGGAGCAGAGGTACAAACTCTATGTAAGCGGAGGCTCCCTTGTGGCGTTCGGAGGACTTGAAAGCGGCGCGAGCATCACCCAGCCGGTCGTGAGCGTCAGTTCCTGGAGCGCAAACACGCAGTATAAACTCTACAACGGGGACTCTCTGCTGCTTGATTTCACCTCCCCGTCCAAAGGCGGCAGCGGGATGACACTCTCCCACCCCGACCTTGTGAGCGGGAGCAGCTACACCTTGAAATATGGTTCTACTAGCACCACAGTCACGGCTTCGCTCTCTGCTTCGTCCAGCGGCGGCGGTTGGTCCGGAGGCGGTGGAGGCCCAGGCGGACGTCATTAGAAGAAAAACAACATATTTTATGAAATCCAAAACATCATCCATAATTCTCTGCGCTCTGCTGTTCCTTGCAGGAACAGTGAATGCTGCGGCTCAAGACTTGGACTCTTCCCAGACCCGAGAGGAGACGACTAAGCAGCACCCCAAAAGCAACCTAACCGTGAAGGAGTGGAACGTTGATGCGGCCACGGGACAGAAAGTTCTCGACCACGTCACCATTTTCAATGAAAAGGGAAAGAAAGTGGAGGAAACCGAGTATGACAGCAAGGGAATGCAGTGGAGAAAACGCTACGAGCACGGGGAAAACGGCAAAGTGCTCCGCGAGATGGTCTATAACTCAAACAACAAGCTGGACAATGTCCGGAAGTTCGAGTATGACGAGCTGGGACGGAAGAAGGCGGAGTACATTTACGATGCGAAGGGCCGGCTAAAAAAATATAAGATATACGAATATATACCCGGAGCTAAATAAAAAGCGGATTGCCGCGTTATGCGGCTTGCACTCCATCTTTTTATTTACCCCCCCCACACATAAATGCCCTTGCCGCGTTATGCGGCTTGCCCAACAAGAATATGCCCACTGAAAAGCATACAGACCTGCTTCGGCTCTCCGCCGAGTTCCCGTCCATCAGCCTCGGGGAGATGGACTCCATTCGGCTTATGAACCGCACTGATACGAAGTATCTCACTGATTCAGAGACACTTCTCGAAGTGCTTCGGGATGCTGTCCAAGCGGGCTACCGCATTTTCGAAAACGGAGACAGGAGGCTTCTCACCTACGACAGCATCTACTTCGACACCCCATCTCTTTGGATGTTCACCGAACACCGCCGTGGGAAAGCCGTGAGGTTCAAAGTGCGAAAAAGGCTCTACACCGACTCCGGAGAGTGTTTTCTCGAGGTCAAACGAAAAAACAACCACTCAAGGACAAAGAAAAAGCGGACCTCCATCGGTGCGGAGGACTTTAGAGGAGCAAGGATAGAAGGCGAGGCCCTGGAGTGGATAACCGGGGTATATCCCTTCCCCGCCTCCGCCCTCTCCCCTTCGGTGGAAACCATTTTCAAAAGGATAACCCTTGTGGACCCAGCCCTTACGGAAAGAACCACAATAGACTTCGATGTGAGATTCCGCAACCTTCGAAACGGGGCGGTGGCTGAACTGGGAGGGATGAGACCGGACGAATGTGCCTCAGAAATGTCACCTTCCGGCGCTCTGAAACAGCGGGAAGCAGTCATAATTGAGCTCAAAAGGGACGGAAGGCTTCACTCCCCCCTTCAGGACATCCTTCTTCGCTGCAGGGTGAAGCCCCTTAGAGTCAGCAAATACTGCATCGGAGTGGTCTCCACAGACCCTTCCGTGCACCCGGGTCGCTTCAAGGAGAAGATGAGGGCGATTAGTAAGATTGCGAGTTCTTCAGAGCCCTTGAGTGGGGTTACAGAACTCCCCCCACAAAAGGAAGAGTATAGATAAAAAGATTATCTTTGTAAAATTGAAAACTCCCGCAGGGGATGTAAAATATGACGACAATGTTACTTCAGAATCTTATCAGCGGCGCTGCATCGCTTGACGACGGGGAACTCCTCGGAGTGCAGGGAGCACTGGCGGACCCGGTGATGACCACTTCTCAAAGCCTTCTTGAACTTGCCCTTCGCTTCGGCCTCAACCTATTGTCCTGCTGGATTATAGTGCACTTTTTCTATTTCCCGAAGAGCCGCCGCAGGGACTACGCGTTCACCTTTCTGCTGTTCTCCTCCGCGATGCTCCTTCTGCTCTACGCGATGGGCAGGGTGGATGTCGGAGTGGGTCTCACGCTGGGGCTTTTCGCCATTTTCGGAGTCATCCGCTACCGCACCGAGACCGTTCCGATTCGCGAAATGACCTACCTTTTCGTCATCATCGCCATCGCTGCCGTCAACGGCCTTACTCCGCTTTTCCGACTCGAAGGGCTCGGCACCGCGGAGGCTCATTACGCGCTCGGCTGGGGCGACCCTCTTGTCGCCGTGGTAGCCAACGCGCTGTCAATCATTCTGATATGGGTGCTTGAAAGCCGCGCCAAAGCCTCTCACAACGCCTCGAAACTCATCCTCTACGACCGACTGGACCTTCTCGCTCCAGAGCGCCGAGAAGAGCTTTTTAGCGACATCGAAAAACGCTGCAGCATCACTCCGACAGAAGTAGAAATCGGCAATATAGACCTTCTGAAGGACTCCGCATATATAAAGGTATATTACCTCACTGATGGAAAGACCCCCTCAACGATAGGGGGCGTCACCCGGCCGAAGGACCTTAGGAGTTTTTAAGTTTCCCAGGGAAGGGCTTCAATCCCCCTTCAGGTCCCATACATATAAATCATTGAACAACAATAGAATGAGAATAAAAAGATATATCTACGCTGCCGCAGCAGCACTCGCCCTCTCGGCGGCAACAGGATTTGGGCTCAGCGCGCAGCAGGTGGGATTCAACGCGAGAGCATCCGTCGGCGCGGACTGGAAAATCGTCAAGGGGCTACATCTTAGCGCAGAATATGAAATTAGGGGAAAGGACTCCTTCAGCGGAGTGGACCGTCATCAAGCCACCGTCGGACTCGAATACAAGGTGTGCCCCTATTTCAAGACCGGGTTTGACTACATCTTCATCGGCGGCTACAACTCTTCCAAAACTTTTAAACCCCGCCACCGCTTCTCTCTCAATCTCACCGGCACCTACGACGTAGGCGCTTGGCGTTTTTCCCTACGTGAGAGGCTTCAGCTCACCCACAAGGCCTATGGGGTCAACGAATTTCAGGAAGTGCGGAATCCTCTTCAGCTAAAGTCCCGCATAACGGTCAAATACCGGGGCTTCAGAAAATTGGACCCGTTCGTCTATTTTGAGATGAGAAACATCTTCAACGCCCCGCAATTCTCGGCCACCTACTCCCAGACCACAGCCACCTACTCCGAATACCAGTTCCTCGGCCACGACGACGCCTACATCAACCGTCTCCGCGGCGCCCTCGGAGTGGACTGGAACATCACCAAGCATCACTCCCTAACCTTAACGGCAATGTACAGCTACTGCCGCGACAAGGAAATCGACACCAACAAGGAAGGCACAAAACTGAAGGGCTACAACGACAAATCCATCAACCGATACGCCACCCTCTCCGTCGGCTACCAGTTCTCGTTCTAAAGCAGAGCCGTAAGTGGCAAAAAAATGGAGTTACGGCTCTACTATCGGGTTAATCGCGGTGGATTTTTACGCGCTCTTTGGGGATGAAATAGTACTTTTCTATTTCGTAGGCGACCTCGGCGTCGGGGGCCTCTATTATGTCGGAATGCTTCAGGGCACGCTTGTGGCGACGGTTCAGGATGTGCCGACGGAGCCAGCTGTAGCCGTATCTTTGATAGAGGAAGGCAAGGGAGTCCACCTCAACGACTCTTTTGCCTTCACTGTTTTTGTACTTTTTCATCTTCTTGCGATAGCTTAAGGCCCCTGCGGCCGGTGTCGAAAAAAGTGGAAAGGTGCTATTCCTTGGACATAAGCGCCTCGATGTCAGCGGAGGCTATCGGAAGACGGCCGTGACCGAGGCGTCGGGCGCCTTCAGGGGTTACGAGCACATCGTCCTCGAGACGGATGCCGCCGAAATTGAGGTACTCCTTCTCCAGAAGAGCGTAGTTCACCCTGCCGCCGTCAAGAGCGTCGCGTTTGAACTGGGCGATGAGCGCAGGGATGAAATAGATGCCCGGCTCGTCTGTGATGACGTTTCCGGGAACGAGCCTGCGGGCCATTCTGAGGTTAGCAAGGCCCACGCCTCCCTCGCGCTTCTGGTCGTCGTCGTAGCCCACATAGTCCTCGCCGTAATCCTCCATATCGTGAACGTCAAGACCCATATTGTGGCCCAGGCCGTGAGGCATAAAGAGCCCACCGACCCCGTCTGCGGCAAGTTCGGCCGGGTCTCCGCTCACGATGCCAAGAGCTTTGAGGCCTTCGAGCATATGGGTAACCGTAGCGATGTGAACCTCCTTGTAGGTGATTCCCGGACGAACCATCGAAAAGGCTAACTCATTGCAGGAGTGCACGAGGTCGTAGATTGGTTTCTGTTTCGGGGTGAAACTGCCGCCGCAAGGGTAGCTGCGGGTGAAGTCCGATGCGTAGTGAAGGTTGCTTTCCGCTCCGGCGTCAACCACGAGGATGCGGCCCGGAGTGATAATCTGGTGATGGGTGTGGTTGTGGAGGGTCTCGCCGTTCTGGGAGAGGATGGTCGTGAACGACACGCCCCAGCCCCCGGAAAGGGTAATGCCTTCCATCCGGCCGACGATTTCCTGCTCCAGAGTGCCCGGTTTGCAGCCCTGACGGGCCACAGTGTGCATCCGGATGCCGAGGTCGCAGGCGGAGTCAATCGCCTCAATTTCCTCTGCCTTTTTCACAATCCTCATCGCGATGATGGCCCTAACGAGCGCGAGGGAAGCTCCCTTCCCGTCCTCAAGGCGGCGTGAAGCGACCTTATCAGGATGCACTTCGAGCACTTCGCCAAGACGGGTTGCGTTGTAGTAGCGCGACTGAGGGACGTAGTGCACGGGGCGGCCGGCGGCCTTTGCCGCTTTCACCGCTGCAAAAAACTTTTCGTAAGGTGCGGAAATCCCGTCCGCGGTACTTCCTGAGTTTTCCCCCACTCCAATCTGTTCAGCTTTTGAGCGGACCGACGGCTGCGGGCCCATCCAGACGATGTCGTCAATGTCAACGTCGTCAGCGTAGAGAGTCTCCGCTCCGGTTTCAAGGTCGAGAACGGCCGCAAAACCCGGCTCGTCAATGCCCCAGAAATAGAGGAATGTGCTGTCCTGACGGAACTTGTAGTCATTCCCGCGATAGTTTGCCGGTGCCTCCACATTTCCGAGGAACACCGCAATACCTTTTTCACCATCAAGGCGACGCAGCAACTCTGCACGCCGCGCTACATATATATCTTTACTGAACATAGTATAATCAAACTTAAGTGTCTAACTTCTTCTTTTATAAGCCCTGTCTCTCTAATCAAACTCTCAAATTCCACGCATTTTTATCTACCCCTCTGCACCCACGGGCTATTCAATAAGTACGGCCCTCCGGCCTCTATTTGAGGAATCCTTTTTTCAGCAGAAGCTCCGCAATCTGGACCGCGTTTGTGGCCGCGCCCTTGCGGATGTTGTCCGAAACGCACCAGAGGTTGAGTCCGTTCTCCACAGACTCGTCCCTGCGGATGCGGCCCACGAAAACCTCATCCTTTCCGAGAGCGTTAATCGGCATCGGATAGACGTTGTTCTTTGGGTCATCCTGCACCACAGCACCCGGGAAGGCAGCAATCTCCGCCCTGACGTCCTCCAGGGAGAACGGTCTCTCAAACTCGAGGTTCACCGACTCCGAGTGCCCGCCCATAACAGGGACACGCACCGTAGTCGCGGTGACACGGATGGAAGGGTCGAGGATTTTGTGGGTCTCGTTCACCATCTTCATCTCCTCCTTCGTGTAGCCGTTGTCAAGGAAAGTGTCGATGTGCGGAAGGATGTTCATATCAATCGGGCAAGGATAAACCGCAGGATATTCACCCCACTTGGCTCCTTCCCTCTCGGCCTTCATTTGGTTCACGGCCTTGTAACCTGTGCCCGTAACTGACTGATAGGTAGAGACTACGATGCGGCGGATGCCATAGCGGCGATGAAGCGGAGCGATGGCGATGAGCATCTGGATTGTGGAGCAGTTCGGGTTCGCGATGATCATATCGCTCTCTTCGAGGACATCTCCGTTTATTTCAGGAACGACAAGTTTCTTCGTCGGGTCCATCCTCCAGAACGAGGAATTGTCCACCACTCGACATCCCACCTCGGCGAACTTAGGCGCCAACTCTCCTGAAGCCGAGCCTCCTGCGGAAAAAAGCGCCAGCTGCGGACGCGCCGCAATTGCCGTCTCGGCCGAGACAACCTCATATTCCTTACCGTTAAAAAGGACCTTGCGTCCCACTGATTTTTCCGATGCCACAGGAAGAAGCTCCGTAACCGGGAAATTTCTCTCGGCGAGCACCTCCAGCATCCGTGTTCCGACCAGACCGGTCGCACCAACTACCGCTACTTTCATAATGCTATATATTTCAAACTCACCATTCCCGCGCAAATTCTTCACCATCGCACCTCCCCCCCCGCCCGGGAAAATCTAACAAATATAGCAAATTTCGGGAATATGCTCCCGGAAAAGAGACTTTCCGCTCACCGATGCAGCCGGAATACGCGGAATTTACTTCGTACGAAAAAATCCTCAAAAAGTTTTGGAGGTTTGGATTATTGTTGTACCTTTGCGGTGTATTACAACACTAATACACTATCGAATTGAAGTCAGACACATCCGTAAGGCACTGATTTCTAGGAGATTGAGAAGGAAAATATTTGTTAAATTAATACCTGTTAAAATGATCAGTATCAACAACTTGTCCTATGCTTA
Organism: bacterium; assembly: GCA_963640535.1. Taxonomy (GTDB): domain Bacteria; phylum Bacteroidota; class Bacteroidia; order Bacteroidales; family UBA932; genus Cryptobacteroides. Next base: position 23,487 of record CAVHYU010000001.1, read on the forward strand.
CGGCGCGAATGCCGTGCTTAGGAACATCACGATGGAGCTGCGGCCGGGGAACATCTACGGGCTGCTCGGCGAGAACGGAGTCGGAAAAACTACGCTTCTGACACTTCTTTGCGGACTCAAGAAACCTATGGGCGGAAGCATCACCGTTGACGGATTCACACCTTTCGACCGCAAGAGCGAGCTGCTCTCGGAGGTTTACTATCTCCCGGAAGATGTGGCTGAGATTACTATGAAGCCTATGGAATTCGCCCTCAACTACGGCAAGTTCTGGGATGGATTCTCCCTGGAGGCATTCTCGCAGCTGCTCTCGCTTTTGGAGGTGCCGCAGGAGAACAGGATGGACAGGATGTCCACCGGAGAGCTCAAGAAGACCCACATCAGCTTCGCCCTTGCCACCGGATGCCGGTACATCCTTATGGACGAGCCCACCAACGGACTTGACATCCCTTCCAAGGCGCAGTTCCGCAAGGCCCTGATGCAGTACACCAGCGAGGAGGCGACAGTTGTAATTTCCACCCATCAGGTGAAGGACCTCGAGAATGTAATCGACCCGGTCATCATTCTGGACAGGCAGAGGGTGCTTCTGAGCGCAAGTCTGGAGGAGATTTCCCGCAAGGTTTACTTTGACTACGGCACCGAAATCAACCCCGCCGCGCTCTACAGCGAACTCATCCCGGGCGGGTGCATCCAGGTCATCCCCAACCCGGACGGGCGCGAGAGCAAGGTGAACATCGAGGCTCTGTTCAACGCCGTCCACAAGAACAAGGACCTGTTCGCAACAATGTTCGCAGGCGAGTAGAAACTGGGCTCAAAGTTATTGATACTCAACAACATCGAGTTCAAATATCACACCCTGCGAAGTTAAAATATATGATTCAGATTTCGCCACCGGCGAAGTTAAATATATGACTCAAGTTTCGCACACCGCGAAACCTAAACATCGAAAATATGAACAACACATTCGACCTTAAGCGCTTCGGGACCTATTTCGTCAGCGACCTGCGCAGCGCCTTCAACAATACATACCTCACGGTGCTCATCACCTCCATCACGGAAGTGATTGCCTACCTTTTCTGCGGAGTAATGCAGCTCATAACGGTCGGGAGCTGGATATCATATCCTCTCATAGGCCGTCTCATCACCTTCATCGTCGTATTTTATATTCTCATAATCTTCGTTCCTTCAAAGGCTTACGGATTTTTCACAGACAAGAGAAGAGGCTCGTTCTACACTTTAATTCCGGCCTCGGCGCTTGAGAAGACACTCTCAATGATCATAAATGTCGTTGTGATTGCACCTCTCGCCTACCTTGTAATATCCCTCGGAATCGACGCCCTCCTGTGCCTTGTGGACCCGAACTGCGGGCAACCTATCGTATCTGCAGTCTTCAACGGAGCCAGCGAACTCAACAAGGGCCTTGGAGAGCTGAACATCAGCGCCGGATTCAACGTTTTCAGCATTGGGGAACTCATCCTTGGACTGTTCTTCAACATCCTCTGCTGGACGCTCACTTTCCTTCTGGGAGCGCTCTATTTCAAGAAAAACAAAATCGGCAAGACAATTCTCGTTGTGATTCTCTTCACTATGGTTATGAGCACGATCACGACCCCTATTTTCTTCAATGCAGGAGAGAGTTTCATCGAGATGATTGAGGCAAATCCGGACGCGGAGCAGGCAGTGAGCACGCTTAAATGGGTGATGTACTCTCTGAGCACTGCGATTAACGCCGCCCTTCTCGTGTGGACTTACTTCCGCGTCAAAAAAGTGAAGTATTAGTTCCGTCTCCCCTCCCTCGAAAGAGGGAATGGGGATTTTGGGTAAGAGTTTCGCATTGCGAAAGTTAAAGCATTGCGAAAGTTCAATTAATATACTTACGAAAATGAATTATGGAATTTAACGCCAACAAATCTATATACCTGCAGATAGCGGACAGCATCTGCGAGAAAATCCTCTCGGGGGAACTCAGCGAGGAGGACAGGATTCCTTCTGTGCGGGAATATGGCGCCCAGATCGGGGTGAACCCCAACACGGTAATGCGCAGCTACGAAAAACTCACCGACGAGGGGGTAATCTACAATAAAAGGGGTATCGGCTATTTCGTCGCTCCAGAGGCCCGGGAAAAGGTGCTCGGAAGCCTGAGGGAAGATTTCCTCAGCAACGAATGGCCCGCCATCCGCCGCAAGCTCACACTCCTGGGACTCTCCCTCCAGGAACTGGAATAACTATGAAAAAGGCATTTTTTATTCTGGGCCTATTGTGGTAGCAGGGAGGCGATGTTGCAGCAAATTACCTAACATTAAATTATTGAACATTAAATAATTTAACATTAGGTAAAAATCCTTATATTTGCAAAAAATATATGCCGCAATGAAGAACAACCCATTCATAATCACGGGAGAATACATCTCCAGCGAATATTTCTGTGACAGAGACTTTGAAACCGGAGTTATCGTTTCCAACATCCTCAACGGCAGAAACACTGTACTGATTTCTCCGAGACGCATGGGAAAAACCGGGCTCATTTCGCATGTTCTCAATCAGGACAACGTCAGAAATGACTACCAGTCTTTCGTGATTGACCTATACTCCACTTCTTCGCTCGCCGAGATGGTTATGATGCTGAGCAAAGAGATTGTACAGAAGAATCAGAGCAAAGGAGAAAAGGCTCTGACCACGTTTATACAGGTCGTGAAATCGCTGCGCCCGGGAGCTAAAATCGATCAGGTGACCGGAGAGTTGAAATTCGATCTGTCGCTCGGAGAGATCACTCAGCCCTCGAACTCTCTGGAAGAGATATTCGAATATATGGAAAACTCTGAAAAGCCATGCATCGTTGCGATTGATGAGTTCCAGCAGATTGCCGACTATCCGGAAAAAAATGCGCTTGCATTATTGAGAACACACGTGCAACGCTGCCGGAATACCTGGTTCATCTTCTCAGGAAGCAACAGAAGAATGATGGACAAGCTGTTCAACTCCCCGTCCGAACCGTTTTATCAGAGCTGTTGCCCTCTGTATCTGGATGTCATAGACAAAGATGCCTACTACGATTTCGCGGCAAGACATTTCAACAAGGCAAAGCGCGAACTCACAAGGGGCTGTTTCGACCAGATATACGATACGTTTGAGGGCCACACTTGGTATGTGCAGCGCATTCTCAATGAAATGTATGCCCAGACGGATCTGGGCACTGAACTCCTGCCCAAACACGTGGGAGCGGTTCTCGACTATGTCACAAAACTGAACGCGCGGGGATTCGAAGAGAACTTTCACTCGCTGTCATATGCACAGAAACAGCTGCTGGTAGCCATCGCAAAAGAAGGGAAAGCTCACGGGGTAACCTCGATGGCATTTGTCAAAAAACACTCGCTCAAGGGGCCGAGTACGGTCCAAAGCGCGGCAAAAGCTCTTTATGAAAACGAAGTAATCACAAAGGAAGGCGAAGATTATATGGTTTACAACCGATTGTTCGCCATCTGGATCCGTAAAAAGTACTCTACATTGTAGGATTTACAGCAGCGAGGAGATGTCGCTGCAGGTGTCGGGATTGATGTTTTCCCCTTTGGCGGGAGTTTATGAAATCAGAGAGGGCCTTGCCCTCTCGTACCCCGACAAAAAAAAGAGACGAGCAACGCTCATCTCTTCTTTTGTCGGGGTACTGTGACTCGAACACAGGACCCTCTGGTCCCAAACCAGATGCGCTAGCCAACTGCGCCACACCCCGAGTTCCCTCAAATGGGACTGCAAAGATACTCCAGTTTTTCAAAACTGCAAAATTTTTTCACTTTTTTCTCTCCCATCCACCTTGTCAAAGTTTTTCTTGCTACCTTTGGAGTTCGGCTTCGCCGGCCGCCCGGAAAGGGGCCAAAGCCGTGGAGGCGGACAAGAGAGGGCGCGGGAGAGACCGCTTCCTCGGAAAAATCTTATTGCAGAGCGCTATGATAACGGCAAAAGGAATCAGCAAGTCCTTCGGTAACCTTCAGGTACTTAAAGGCATAGACTTAGAAATCGGAAAAGGGGAAATAGTCTCCATCGTGGGCGCCTCCGGAGCGGGGAAATCCACCCTTCTTCAGATTCTCGGCACCCTTTCGCGGCCCGACAGCGGAAGTCTCTCGATTGACTCCCGCGACGTCCTTTCGCTTCGCAGCGCCGAACTCTCCGAGTTCCGCAATCGCCGCATCGGTTTTGTCTTCCAGTCGCATCACCTTCTGCCGGAGTTCACGGCGCTGGAAAATGTTATGATACCCTCTCTCATTGCGGGGAACAGCCGAAAGGAAGCCTCACAGAAGGCCGCAGCGCTTCTTTCTGAAGTCGGCCTTGCGGAAAGGGCCACCCACAAGCCATCCGAACTTTCGGGAGGCGAGGCGCAAAGAGTCGCCATCGCGCGCGCCCTTGTGAACAATCCCGCCGTGCTTTTCGCCGACGAGCCTTCGGGAAATCTGGACTCCGCCACTAAACAGGAGATTCACGCCCTGTTTTTCGCCCTACGCGAGCGGCACGGGCAGACTATCGTGATTGTGACCCACGACGAGGGGCTGGCGAAGATGTGCGACAGATGTCTCACAATGAAAGACGGTCTGTTCGTGGCTGAATAGACTATGGGCGTATTCAAGTTCAAGCAGTTTGAGGTGCGGAACGAGCGGTCCGCGATGAAGGTCAACACCGACGGAGTGCTGCTCGGGGCGCTTATGACTCTCCGGCCGGGAGAGGACCTGCGGCTTCTTGACATCGGCACAGGGACCGGAGCCATCGCCCTTATGGCCGCGCAGAGACTGCTCGGCGGGGAGAAGGAGTGCTGGTCTGATAAACTCCCAAGCAAGAGCCAGGTTGACGTGATTGACGATGCGGAAATCCGAATTGAAGGCATCGACATCGACCGGGACAGCGCAGATGAGGCCGCACTGAATTTTGACGCCTCGCCCTGGAGAGCCCACTTGAAAGCGCATCACTGCGCCCTTCAGGACTTTACCTCCGAAGCGGCCTACGATGCCATTTTCTCCAATCCGCCGTTTTTCACCGAAACTCTCCACTCCCCCGACGCCCGTAAGGCGCAGGCCCGCCACGCCACCTCGCTCCCGCTGGGGGAAATCTTCCGCTTTGCTGCACAAAATCTTGCCCCCGGAGGCCGTTTGAGCCTCATTCTGCCTGCCTCACAAGAGACGCCCGCAAGGAGAGAAGCCGCCTGCGAGGGGCTTAGAACCAACAGGATTGTCTCCATCAAGGGGTCCGAGCGGAAACCTCCCTACAGAGAAGTAATAGAATTCTCCCGCAGCGGGGGTCAGATTGTTGAACCGCTACGAGAGAACGTTACAATAAATATGAATGGAAAGTATTCGGATCAGTATCTCACGATAGTTACCGATTTTCTGCTAATTCAAAAATAAACTCCTTTCTAAGGATTTTTGAGGATAAATCTTCGCTCAAAGAGGGAGTGTACCGGGGTACTCGACCGAGAAGAGTGAAGATTTAGACCCATAAGACTAGAAAGACTAGAAAGGCATTCCTCCGCCGAAACCTCCAGGGCCTCCGCCCATAGGCGGCCGTCCACCGCCAAAGCCTCCCTGTCCACCGGGACCGCCTTGACCAGGTCCGCCCTGCCCCGGGGCACCGCCTTGACGGCGTCCGCCAAGACGATGGATCTGAGCCTTGCGGAAATCCTCTTCAGCGACAAGAAGCACTGCTATTTTCTCCTGCGGGAGAACATCCGCGAACCTCAGGTAGTCGTTGTTTTCCCACTCCTCAAGCGTTGTACGGGCATCCAGGTAGGCCTGAAGCAACGGCTGAATATCCACTTCTTCCTCGGAGTCAACTGCCCCCTTGAGCGCCTTGAGGGCATTCTGGCGAGCCTCAAAGAGTTTTCCTCTCTGTTCTTCGTTTTCTTTATACACCTTCAGAAAAGCCTTTTTCTCGGCTTTGCTCAGTTCAAGACGGCGAACGATGAAATCCTGTTTTTCAGCCTGGGCCTTTTTCCAGAATTCGGAATTCTTGCCGTCCGGCTGCCCATCGCCCTGCGGAGGCTGCGCGCTCAGTGAGATAGCGGATAACGCCGTCACCGCGAGCGTCAGCGCCCATTTTGTGAAACTATTCAAAATTTTCATAATTTTCTTGCATTGTGATGCGGAGCATCGATTTTCAATAAACTCAAGACTACGCGTAAATCTTGATTTCACTTACCGTACTGCAGAGGCGATATCTTCAACTGAAGCACCGGTATATATAAGATAGTCAACTATTTCGTCTGAACTGAGGTTTGTGGAGAAATTTTCGGAATACAGCTGCGGATCCAGCAGGGCGGTCTGACGGCGCTCATACTGCTGCTTTCCGATGAAGAACAGCGCGAGGGCGGCGGCAACGGAAAATGTCGGCGCAAGGATGCGGACAATCTTCTTCACCGGCTTCACGACCCTCTTCTCAACAGACTTCGAAGCCCTCTCCCGCATTGCGGAGAAATAGCCCTCGGGCACCCCGAACGGGTTTTCCCGCAGCTGCGGAGCCTTTTCCTTCAGTATGTCCTGTTCTTTCATTTTCATATATATATTCTACTAACTCGACCTTCTCAAGTATCCGACTTATTCCAATATGAACCTTTCCCCTCTAATCTGGCTCACAATTCCAACGCACCTTTTTCCTCAAAAGTCAACACTGCTTTAGACAACGCTTCGTTTTGAAAGTTTATTATTGTTTTCAAATTATCCTTCCGACATTCCCTGCTGCGGCAAAAGAGCCCCTCAGTCCTCAAGGAGCCCCTTCAGTTCTTCCTTTATTTTCGTGTAGGCGATGTGGTAGGAGGCCTTCAGCGCGCCCTCCGACGTGCCCAGCAGGCGGGACATCTCCTTGTATTCCACCTCGTCGAAATAGCGCATCTCGAAAACGAGCCGCTGTTTCGCGGGAAGGCGTGCGATGCACTTGTAGAGTGCCCTTTGAAGTTTGTCCCCGTTGAAGTAGGGGTCATCGTCGATTTTCCTGAGGGCCGCAGTTTCGGCGTCCGCTGAAGAAAACTTCGAAAGAAACTTCTCCCGGCGCAGGAAATTGAGACTTTCGTTGGTCACAATCCTGTAGAGCCAGGTGTAGAGCCCGGACTCGGAGCGAAACTTCGGAAGAGCCTTCCAGACCTTGAGGTAGCAGTTCTGAAGGATGTCGTCAGCATCGTCGTGAGAGAAAACCAGACGCCTGATCTGCCAGTACATACGCTCGCCATAGGCAGCGACAAGGAGGTCAAACGCCTCCCTGTAGGCTCCCCGGCCGAGTGCCGAGCAAATCTGTTGGTCTTTGTTTCCCATCATATTATCTTTTTCCTGCCGCCGCGCCCCCCAAAAAGGACCGGTGCGTGTCGCAGGCGCAAAACGCCCTATTAGACAAACATCGGTCCCTTAAGTTTAGATGCCGAATAAAAAGCGGTCTACCGCGTTACGCTCCTAGCAAAAATCCTCACAACCCTTAGGTTGCTGCGGTTTTTGCGTCGTCGCAAGCCTTGTATCCCATCTTTTTATTCGACATCTATCCAGCCCACATAAAAAGCGGTCTACCGCGTTACGCTCCTATCAGAAATCTTCACAATCTACTTCACGACCTCGACGGTGAGGGGGTGGTTGACGGCGTAGGCCCGGGTCTTCATATAGGCGTTCCACGCTTCGGGGCTTTCCACTCCGCCCTCGCTCCAGCCGGAAGCAGTCCAGAACTCCACCTGCTCTCCACAGGCGACCTTGAGGATGAAGCCTGCGTGGCCGTCGACGATGGCTGGAGTGCCCTTGAAGCGGTCGGAAAGGACCACTCCGATGCTGATGAGACCGTCATCGTGAGGCTCTACAAGTTTGCTGTCGGAGGCCCATTCGGTGAAGGAAACGTAGTCGTCTCCCGCCTCGAATGAGACGGTATCGTGCACAACCGCGCCGACCAGAACTTCCAATGAATCAACACCTTCCGCCTCAAATGAGGTGGTCCAGCGGACAAGACGGGTGTTGGCGTCAAGAGAGAGGGATCTGTAGGCCGTAGCGGTGGACTCGCCTACAGGGAAAGCCGTGTAGGTAAACTCTGCTTCGGTGCGAAGAGGGCCATTGGAAAGGCGTTTCTGAGTGGCATAGTTGTCACCTATGCAGACCTTCCCGCCTGAGAGAGGGGCGCACGCGCCGCCGCCAAGGGCCTTGCCCACCATATAGCAGTCGCAGCCTTCGCCGTGGTTGCGGTGGAAGTCGCGGATGGCAAGCCAGTCGTCAAAGACAAACCTCGGAGTGTTCTTAATCCACACGTCCGGGCCGAAGGTGCGGGGGCCTTCGAGCGCGGGGCCGTAGATGCGCCCTACGATGATGTTGTTCTCGTAGGCGTAGTCATCCTTGCGCTCGGGAACATAGCGGCTCCGGGCAAGAGTGTCATAGACTGAAGGTGTTCCTTTTGAGACGGAGAAAGAAGTGCTCTCGCCTGCAGGAAGGCTCACCTGAAAGATAAGGGACTGCTCTCCGTCAGCGCCGGAAAGAGTCTGACTCGGGACCTCAACCCCCTCTGCGGTCTTTACGACGGCATTAGCTGCACAAAGCCCGCGGATGCCAAGAGCTGAAAACGGGACCTCGACTGTCTCGTCGGTGCGGTCCACCTCTGAGGGGTTGGACACGCAAACAGTCCTGTCGCTTTTTCCGCAGGATGCAAGAAGAAGGGACAGGACTGAGATTGCAAAAAATGCACGTTTCATCGCTACTTAGGCTGCTTGCCGATGTAGGCGAGGATACCGCCGTCGACATAGAGGACGTGGCCGTTCACGAAATCTGACGCAGGGGATGCGAGGAATACTGCAGGTCCCTTGAGGTCGTCTGTTGAGCCCCAGCGTGCAGCCGGAGTCTTTGCGACGATGAACGCGTCGAACGGATGGCGTGAGCCGTCAGCCTGGCGCTCGCGAAGCGGAGCTGTCTGAGGAGTTGCGATGTAGCCCGGTCCGATGCCGTTGCACTGGATGTTGTACTCGCCATACTCGGATGCGATGTTGCGGGTAAGCATCTTGAGTCCGCCCTTGGCTGCAGCGTATGCGGAAACTGTCTCGCGGCCGAGTTCTGACATCATAGAGCAGATGTTGATGATTTTTCCGCCGCCCTGCTCAATCATTGAAGGGATGACGGCCTTGGAAACGATGAACGGAGCGTTGAGGTCCACGTCGATAACCTGACGGAACTCCTCTGCCTTCATCTCGCACATTGGGATGCGCTTGATAATGCCGGCGTTGTTCACGAGGATGTTGATAGGGCCGAGGTCCTTCTCGATTTTCTTCACGAGTTCCTGAACCTGATCCTCTTTCGTGACGTCGCAGACATAACCCTTAGCGTCGATGCCAAGTTCCTTGTAGGAAGCGAGTCCCTTGTCGACGAGTTCCTGCTTGATGTCGTTGAAAGCGATTTTTGCTCCAGCCTCAGCGAATGCCGTTGCAATCGCGAAACCGATACCGTAGGATGCGCCAGTTATGAGCGCGACCTTACCTTCGAGTGAAAAACTTACCATAATTCTGTAACTTTTAAGTTGTTATATTCTTTGACAAAATCTATATCCATTCAACAAAACCTATATTCTGCTATATCTCAAACGCCGGGACTACCTCATTTCGAGATATGAAATCTCGTCCTTGTCGCCGTAGTTGAGGTTCTCACCGCCCATACCCCAGATGAAGGTGTAGTTGCGGGTGCCTGCGCCGGCGTGGATGGACCACTCAGGAGAGGTGACAGCCTGCTCGTTGTGGAGCCAGATGAGCCTTTCCTCCTGAGGCTGTCCCATAAGATGGCAGACAGCGTTGCCCTCGGCGATATTGAAGTAGAAGTATGCCTCCATACGGCGGGTGTGGGTGTGGGCCGGCATAGTGTTCCAGACTGAGCCCGGAGCAAGCTCCGTAAGACCCATCTGAAGCTGGTTTGTTCCGCCGCCCTTGACACGGCTGAGAACAGGCCATACGATGAGCTGATTCACAACCCTGTCGTTGGAGTCTTCCATCTTTCCGTAGTGGTCGGAGATGGCGAAGGCATATTTCTTAGGGTCGGCCTTCTTGTCGGTCGTAATTATCTGAGTCACATACTCTTTGTAGGCAGGAGCGGAGTTGAGATAGAACTTCGCCGGATTTGCCGGATCAACGCTGCGGAAGGTAACTTCCTTCTTTCCGCAACCCACATAAAGGGCTTCCTTGTATTTGAGCGTGTACTCCTTGCCGTCAACCGTCACGATGCCGTCGCCCGCGATGTTAACGACTCCGAGTTCCCTGCGGTCGAGGAAATGCTCGGCCTTGAGCTCGTGGAAGGTGTCGAGGGAGAGAGTTTTCTCAACCGGCATCGCTCCGCCGTAGATGAGACGGTCGTAGAGGGTGTAGGTGAGATTGATTTCGTCCGGAGCCATCACTTTCTCCATCACGAATGCGCTGCGAAGACGCTCAGTGTCATAATGTTTTACGTCATCCGGGTGGCACGCCGTCTGAACGGTGTAGTTCACCTGACCGAAAGCCGAAAGGGCAACCAGAGAGCCCAGGGCAGCTGTGAGTATTAACTTTTTCATAATCTATTCGTTTTTAGAATCTTTGTTTTCAATGTTCTCGGAAGTCTCGGAGGAAGTCTCGGAGGAAGTCTCGGAGGAAGCCTCAAAGAAAGTCTCGGAGGAAGCCTCGGAAGCAGTCTGCTGAGCGGCGGCGGCTTTCTGACCCCTTACGATCTTCACCCTGTTCCAGGCAACCAGACCGCCGGTGCAGAGCACGAGAGCGACGATTCCCATCCACTTGCAGCTGTGCGTAAGGTGGAAAATCACCCAGGCGAGAGGGCTGGACGCGAAGTCGAGCGAGCCTCCATCGAAGCCTTCAGGGATGGCCACTGCGGCGTCCCCGGTCTGGGCGTAAACGTCCTGGGCCGCAAGGGTGAAATACGGAGCGAGGTCAGTGACAAAATAGAGGCCGAGCAGAACGCAGACAAGTCCGATGATGAAAGTCTTGACCACATTGCCTTTGGTGATAGGGAGAACCATCGGGAAGATGTAGAACATTCCGGCAAGCGAAGCCAGCGGAAGGAACTCATTGCCAGGGAGCACCACCGCAAGAATGAGGGTCACAGGGATGAGAAGCAGCGAAACCACGAGAGTCGTCGGGTGCCCGATTACAAGAGCAGGGCTCATACCTATGTTCATCTTCGCCCCCTTGAATTTGCGGGAAATAAGGCTCTTGGTGGCCTCGGAGATTGGTTTCAGACCCTCGATGAAGAGAGAAGTTATGCGAGGGATGAGCTCCATAACGGCTCCGATCTTGATGCCGAGTCCGAGGATATAAGGAATCCCGTCCACAATCTCCTTCCAGGAAGAAAAGCTGAGGCAGCCGATTATGATTCCGATGATGACTCCGAGGAAAAGCGGCTCTCCGAAAAGGCCGAATTTCTTCTTCATTCCTTCGGCGTCGATGTCCAGTTTGTTGAAGCCCGGAATCTTGTCAAGTCCAGCGTTGATTGCCTCGGCAAATGGCACGAACCCCTGGCAGAACGGCTGCGGGATGGATATTCCCTCCATTCCATCGTAGAATCCCTGAAATTTGGTGGCCGTGCGGTCTGCAAGCACAAGAGTGATTATGTAGCAGACGATGGCCGCAAAAAATCCCCATAGGAGGCTGCTGGTGGCAAAATACACCACGGCGCCGATGAAGGCGTAGTGCCAGTAGTTCCAAAGGTCGATGTTCACGGTCTGGGTGGTCTTGGTAAAGAGCATCAGGAGGTTCACTCCGAGGCAGACCGGGATTATGAGCGCGCCGATTGCGGTGTTATATGCTACCGATGCGGCTGCCGGCCAGCCCATATCGAAAACCTTGAGCTGAAGGCCATAGATGTCCACGATTTTGGTGAGCGCAGGACCGAGTGCACTGGTGAGAAGTCCGGTGACGACAGAAAGTCCCACGAAGCCCACTCCGACGAGAAGTCCGCTCTTAAGCGCCTTGCCCGGTTTGATGCCGATGCAGATGCCGAGGATGGTGAAAATCACCGGCATCATCACGGCTGCGCCAAGTCCGATTATATAGCTGAATACCTGTTCCATAGACACTTACTGAATAGGATTCTCTCCGTTTATTATGTGGCGGCGACGTACCAACGCCTCCAAGAGATAGTAATCCGCGTAGTTGAGCGGAACGTCGATGCTGCTGCCGTGCGGAATGCTGCCCACGGAGTGTTGGAGGAGGAAGCCGCCATTGGTGCCGAGTTCTGCGCGATATGGAGCTGCGCTGAGGGACTTGACAATTTTGTCTGCGGTCTTAAGATACTCTCCGTCCTTGGTGTACTGCCAGAGCTCATAGAGAGCGGAAGCCATAATCGCGCCTGAAGAGGCGTCTCTCTGGTTCACATACGGAGCGTACTGAGGCTTCTCGGCGCCGTACTGCGCTGCGTCATAGTCCCAGAGCGGGATGAAGTCGGAAGGCATATTCGGCTCGGTGAGGAGGAAATGCGCGATATTCTTCGCCTGAGAAAGATAGCGTTCTTCGAGAGTGTAGCGGTAGAGAACCGTGTAGCCGTAGAGGGCCCAGGACTGGCCGCGTGCCCAGCGGGATGCATCGTCAGCGCCTTGTGCTGTGTATTTTCCACGGACTTCGCCTGTCTCGGGGTCATAGTCAACCACGTGGTAGGTGCTGTAGTCGTCGCGGAAGTGGTTCTCCAGGGTCTTGTCGGCGTGGCTGATGGCAATCTCGCGGAAAGACGGATCGCCTGAAATCTCGCTGGCGCGGAAAAGAAGCTCGAGGTTCATAAGGTTGTCGATGATGACAGGGCACCTCCAGCCTCTCTCCTTCTGCCATCCGCCGGTTACGTTCCAGGACTGGATGAGTCCGGCACCAGGGCGGAAACGGGTAGAAAGCGACTTCGCCGTGTTCACGAGAACGGTGTCGTAGCCAGGAAGGTTCTTCAGACGGAGTCCGTTGCCGTAGCTGTCATACATCATAAAGCCCACGTCGTGGTGGTGCGTAAAGTACTGAATCTTGCTCAGGGCCTCAGTTTGTTTCTGCGCGTGGAGTGCATATTCCTCGTCCCCGGTGAGTTCATACATATACCAGAGGGTGCCGGCAAAAAATCCGCTCACCCAGTCCCTGGTAGGGACAAACACGACTTTATCGTCCCTGAAGGTGGACGGAATCCTGACGGTATCGCCCTCTTCGGATGCGGCGATAAGCGGAGCAAGCTGTTTTTTAGCGAAATCGACATCGTCATTGATGACCCCGGTCATAGAATTGCAGCCGACTGCCACAAGAGACAGGGCCAAGGCAGGAATGAGTTTCTTAAGCATAATTATATGGGTTTATTATTATTCCTCTCGGGCACCGCCCCGGCAAAAAAACGGAGCGAAACGCCGCAAAACATAAAGTGCAAAAATACTCATTTTTTCTAAAACTCCGTGCACGCACACGGAATTTTTTGCCGCAGAGATAAAATCCGGCAAGTTATACCCTCTCTTGCGCCGGGTTCGGAGAAAAATTCCTAACTTTGGGCCGAACGGGCTAAACCGCGGAATTATATGACACAAAACACTGCCACAAACGCGCCTTCGGGGGGAAGGCTCACATCTCTTGACGCCCTCAGAGGCTTCGATATGCTCTTTATCATCGGGCTCAGCCCTCTTATCGCCGGCATCTGCTCGCTCTTTCCGGGCGGAGAGGGGTGCTGGCTCGCTCAGCAGATGGACCACGTGGCGTGGGAGGGGTTCCGCCACCACGACACAATCTTCGCGCTGTTCCTTTTCATCGCCGGGATGACCTTCCCGTTCTCGCTCTCGAAAAAGCGGGCCGGCGGATGGTCAAACGGCCGGATTGTGCTCGACATTCTCCGCAGGATGTGCGTTCTCATCCTTCTGGGGCTTGTCTATCAGGGCATTTTCCAGTTCAATTTCGCCACCCAGAGACTCCCGAGCGTACTCGGAAGAATAGGAGTCGCCTGGGCCGCAGCCGCGCTCATCTACTGTTTCACAGGACCGCGGACCCAGTGGGGCATCGCCGGAGCAATCCTGGTGGGATATTTTCTGCTGTTGAAATTCACTCTCGCGCCGGATGCTCCCGCAGGGGCCGGGTCATTCTCGCAGGAGGGGAACATAGTCTATTATGTGGACCGTTGCATAAGCCCGAATCATATTTACTGGCAGGGGCTCGGAGACCCGGAGGGCATCGTGGGGACGGTTTCCGCCGTGGTTACGGCTATGCTCGGAATGTTCACCGGGCGCTATGTGAAAGAGTCGAAGGACTCGGGAAGGCGCAAGACCGTTGTGCTTCTTGCCGCCGCAGCGGTGCTTCTTGCCGCAGGGCTGGTGTGGAGCATCTGGTACCCGGTCATCAAAAATCTCTGGACCGGGACATTCGTCCTTATCGCGGCTGCATATTCGGTGGCGATGTTCGCGATTTTCTACTACTGCATCGATGTCAGGGGCTGGAAGAAGGGCGCGACGTTTTTCACCGTCGTGGGGATGAATTCCATCACAATCTACATCGGACAGACAATCATCAGTTTCACTGACATCTCCCGGTTTTTCCTCGGCGGCCTGATCAAGGTCTGCCCCCCGGCCGTGGGCGAGGTTCTTCTCTGGGCCGGCTATCTGGGTTTCGCCTGGCTGTTCCTCTATTTCCTCTACCGCCACAAGTGTTTCCTCAAAGTGTAGGGGCGCTTTCGAGTGATTGTTCGTTTGCGTCACACAAGACCTGTCAAATCCGGAATCAGGACTTGCTGTTTCGTTTCTGAGAGTGACAAAATCAGGGTGCAAAAACTCGGAAAAAGTGACAAATTCAGAAAGAAAACGGCATCCTGTATCTGCCGGTTTACTATGTTTCATTCCTCCGTGGGAACGCCGTATAGAGCAAGGACTTACAAAAAAATCTCAGCCGGAGGCGCGAAATCTTGCGCTTTTCGGCTGAGAATTTTGTCGGGTTGTGCCTTCGGGGCAGGGGACTGTTCCGAGGGGTTATTTATAGAACAGTGTTATGCCGGAGAGCCAACAATCATTGTCGTCGCGGGTTATCGTGATTGTCGAACCCGCGGTGTAATCAGGAACCGTAAAGTCCAAATATCCGGCCGTCTTGCTTGCACCCGCATACACAACATCTATCGTCGAGCTGGTTGTATCGTTTACTTTAAGAGACAATTTCGCAGACTTCATAGACACCAGAGGGGTTGTGTACAAACGGATAGTATTGAGAGTCTTTCCGATTGCAGGATTAACTGTAATAACAGTGCTCTTCTGAAGTTTTAGCGAATTCGGATATGGAGACTTCTCGTTCGTTAGATCGGCTATGATGCAGTTGGTTGCAGAAAGCGGGGTGCTCCCGTCCGTTGCCGTGAGGTCAGACAAATCCTTCTGTACCGCTGAGAAATCGCAATAAGCCGAAGACTGAGAGGTATAGCCGTCACCAGAGATGTCAAACTTAATCTTATTGATTTTATCCTTTACTATTGAGTTACCATCCGGAATGGTGGCCGTTCTGGTGATAGTCTTGGTGTCAGAAGTCACAGTGAGGGTAAGTTTCGTCCCAGATGCTATTGTCAGTGGGTTCATCATATACCAAATGGTGTATGTGTCGCCTTCCTTTTGTATACCATTGGCGTTAAGCGCAGTCACGGAATTCGCGTAATTCTTGTTACCATTGTTCAAACTGTTTCCAGAAACATCTTTATTTGCGTCTCCTCCGAACAAAATTGAAATGGAGTCAAAATTATCGCTGAAACTAAAATAGGTCAGTCCGACAAGAGCCGCTGTATTCGTAGGCGCTTGACTCAAAGAGAATGAAACCGCGTGGATTTTCTCGCCATTAAGAGCATTTTTATTGTCGTAAATTATCAATTTCACCGGGGCAAAAAGCCTTTTGAAAGTCACATTGTTCACGTCAGAAATTTGATTTACGCTAAACTGAGCCTTGCCCACAAGTATGTCAGCCCCCGGATCAAAGGATGTCTGGGTTGGGTACTGCACGGAATAAAGACGCGTCTTGACCTGCTTCCTATTTCCAGGGATTTCATTGCAACGGGAATGTGGCAAGACAAACGAATAATCGTAGGAAGTCAAATTGCGGACAGCGGGGTGCGTGAAAGTCCATTTGCCGTTGCCGTCCGGTGTGGCGCGAATTGCTTTATAACTATTACTACTATTCAGGCTGTCGAGGACATTGTCGCCATTGTTTCTCGAATAGAACACCGACATATACTCTGTGTTGGTAAGGTGAACACCTTGACCGGCTTCATAGACTGATTTCGTCTCAGATGACGAATCGAGGGCTTCGATGTCGGCTGCTATGGTGCGGGTAATGGTCTGCGGAACGGACTGGTCCTCCGTTAAGTTTTCCTTCTGGCAGGATGCGAGAGGGAGGATGGCAACAAGAGTTGAAAGGGCGAGAGAGGCCCAAGAGATTGTGTTTTTCATAGTCTTTCCTCCTTTTAAAGTATTTCCTCCCATTCATTCACATCTTCTTCAGAGATTGAACCGTTGTTCCAATTCTTATAGAAATTTTTAGAATTGGCGAAGCCTGTCTCCGTTACCGCGTCCAGAACAAGCAGTTCGGGAGAGCTGTACCCCCCCCCATTTAAGTCAAAAGCATAGTGTAACTTTTTCATAATCATTGGTTTATAAGGTAATTTATTTATCAATTTTCTGCATTCGGTCTAAAGAGATGAAACGGGGTTTTCTAGTCCACCTTTATCTTCTTTTTGCAGAGACGACTTTTCTCTGCGCGGAAGCCCATAACGTGGCTCTCAATGGAGGCCTCGATGGTGCTGGTCAGCTTGTCCGGGTCCTGCCAGGAGACAGCCTCGAGGAAGTCGCAGACAAGTGCAAGGTCTCCGCCGCCGTGACCAGAGCCCTTATACTCGGGGATGTCGGAGATGTCTTTGTTCCAGACGAGACGACGATTGCTGCGGAACTCATAGAGGGTGAAGGTGGAGCCGTCGCCCTCGATGTAGCCGGTCGTTCCCATAACCCTTGTGCGGCGCCCTCCGTACGGGGTGAACGCTTCCATAGAGAATGCTGCCGTGGTGCCGTCCTCGAACACCATCTCGCTCACGAAGTGGTCCGGCTGATTGTTGTCACAGTGATATACGCACCTGCTCCAAAGGTTCGTAGGATCTGAGATTTTGCTCATAATCTCCTTTTCGTCATTTCTATCCTTGAGGTCAAAGACACCGAGGAAGGCCTTGCGGCGGACATAGATGTCAATTGTGGAGAACGGGCACGTGCTCTCTGCCGGGCAGCCGTCGGTGCAGTGAAGCGGAGCTCCCTCCGGCGCGTTCTCTGCCTTGAACCAGGTCAGCGAGCCGTCAGCGACGATGCTCTTGCAAGGTTTACCCACGAACCAGCGCAGGATGTCAAGGTCGTGGCAGCTCTTTGCCAAAATAATTGGAGTTGTTTCCTTTGAATCCCTCCAGTCTCCACGGACATATGAGTGGGCCATATGGCGACAGTCAATCGGCTCCATATGCTGAATACTGATGAGCTTGCCGATTCTCCCGGATTTGATGGTCTGGTACATAGCCCTGAAATATGGGCTGTAGCGGAGGACGTGACAGACTGCGACGATTCTTCCGTATTTTTTTGCCTGACGCTCGATGGCCTTGCACTCCTTTTCGGTCTGTGCGGCCGGCTTCTCCAAAAGGACATCATAGCCCATCTCAAGCGCCTTCATACAAGGTCCGTAGTGGGTATTGTCCGGGGTTGAGACAATCACGGCATCAGCGAACTTAGGAACAGCAAAGACTTCGCTCCAGTCTCCGAAACGATGCTCCAGGGGAATGGAGAACTTGTCCCCCATAGCCTTCTTGCGGCTTTCGCGGATGTCGGAAACGCCCACAACCTGCATACAGTCAGGAAACTTCTTGGCATACTCCGTGTATGTCCTGCCTCTATTTCCCGCTCCGATGACGACAACTTTCACTGGACCGTTCTTAACATTCGCCTTCAATCCTTTCACCGGGAAATCCAGTTCAGGAGAAGTCGCACTCGAAGACGAAGAGACCGCGGCTGATTCAGCTTCCGCTCCGGTCAATTTTCCGGCCGCACGAAGACGGTCCTCAGCACCAAGAAATATAGTACCAGCGGTGATGACGCCGAGGCTTTGGAGAAATTCTTTTCTGTCCATAGTTATAGTATTTTATGTTTCACGTTTCATAACGTGTTTCACTTATAATTCAAGTTTCATCTCCGTCATTTCTGATTGCAGTTTTTGGGAAGCACCCCGAACTGTTTGCTGAAGCATTTGGTAAAATAACTGAGATTATTGAACCCGACCATCCAGCACACCTCATTCACTCGATATTGGCCTGTAGAAAGCAGTTCCTTAGCGGCATTCAACCGAACAAGCCGTATGTAGTCGTTGGGAGTAATTCCCAAAAGAGACTTCATCCGTCTCTGCAGCAGAGAACGCGACACCGCCATCTGTGCCGCAAGCATATCCACGCTGAAATCTCCGTTGCTGAGATTATCGCGGATAATACCATTGAGCCTGTTCATCCATTTCTCATCATTTTCCTGGTTCACACCGGCCGACCTTACGACCTCTTCGCTGTGTAGATTCACATTGTGAAAAATCTGATTGAAGAACTCAATCTTTGCTTCCACGAGTCTCTGCTGCTCTTTTTCAGCCTTTCTGCGACGATAAAAGACCGCAACTGCAAAAACAAGAGCTATTCCAACAAGAATGTAAATAAGAATGGCCCACCAACTCCTCATAGGGTGAGGGGTTACGATGACATCCAGCGATGCGCAGCCCTCGCTCCACAGGCCGTCGCCGTTACATGCGCGTACTGCAAAAGTGTGTTTACCCGCCTTGAGATTGGAGAAGGATATGGTCTTGACATCGGTTATGACCCAATCACCGTTCACCCCACCCATCTTCCAGGAAATGAGGTTGCGGGACGGGGCCGCATAACTGAGGCAGTCAACACTTATGTCAACGCAGACTATGCTGTGAGGCAGGCGAACTGCTCCGGAGGATATATCAAGGATTTCTCCGGATATGCTCTGCCCCTCCCCGGAATAGCGTGCTGTCACACTGCTGATGTTGACCTGGGGTTTCACGACTCCGGGGACAATGCGGATAGGGTAGAAACTATTGAAGCCGCCCACTCCGCCGAAATACATTTTTCCATCCTCAGCCTTGAAGGAAGATCGGTAGTTGAACTGATTGCTCTGAAGACCGTCCTCTGCTGTATATTGTCGGTAACTGCGGGTCTGGAGATTATATCTTATTATGCCTCTGTTTGAGGAGAGCCACAGGTTTCCCGTCCCGTCATCAAGCAGGCCGTAGTAAACGCTGGTGGGAAGACCCTGACGCTCGCCTACGCGAATGAAACTGTCTGTATCGGGAGCATAGCGGCAGATGCCGCCTTTCTCAGTACAGAACCAAAGGCGGTCCAAAGCATCAGTGCTGATTCTCGTTATATGGTCGTCCGGAAGCGAAGACTGGTCATTTTCGTCAAAACAGTAATGGACCCACTTCCCGCATTCCTTTTCCTTTCTGAATATCCCGCAGTTTCTGTCTGCTGCCCAGATGTCCCCGGCGCTGTCCTCATAAAGGTCACAAATAAATCCGGAACCCATCTCGGACACTTTCGTAAATCTTCCGGATTGTGGGTCCAGTATGCAAAGCCCGCCAAGAGTGCCGACATAAAGACCACCGTCACTTGCCAGGAGAAGAGAATAGACAAAGTCGCTGCAAAGGGATGTGGTGTCGGTGGGGTTGGAAGAGAATTTCCTGACCTTCATCGACCCAAGGTCCAGGCAATCCAGTCCTTTGGAGAAGGTGCCGATCCACAGGCGGTCACCGTCAAGGCAGAGCGCGTGGATATTGTTGTGGCTTAAAGAAGAGAAGTCCGTAAAAATCCCGCTCGCTGCATTGAAGCAGTTCAAACCGCCGTTTTCCGTGCCTATCCAGATGTTCCCCTTTCCGTCCGGACAGAATTCGCTCACTGCTGTCCCGTGCAAGCTGCCCGGTTTTCCTTCGTCAAGGAAGCAGTCTATGCGTTCGAGCAATTGTGGACGATAGTTGACTCCACAGAAATATGTGCCAATCCACAGTCCCTCCTCCCTGTCAACAAAGAATCGGTAAATACTTTCTCGGGAAATCTCGTTATCGCAGAGTTCCCACCTACCGCTGATGGTATCCAGTATGAACATCCCGTTATCGGCACCAACATAAAATTCCCCGTCACCCGCAGGCTGAAAATCGTGAATCCGGGCAGGTGTCGGGAATGATTCCGGAAATTTTATCGGAGAAAGGTCACGGAATGCGTTTGTGGACTCGTTGAATTCGGCCACAGCTCCGTCCCTGGTCCCGATAAGGAATTTGTCCGCTTCGATGCGCTTTATCGCGGTTATATTGCGATATTCTTCCCTTCCCCGGCCGTGGTTTCCCGAAGGGATCAGAGTCTTGCCGAAAGAAGATGTTTCCGGCAAATATTTGCTCAGTCCGTCTGAATGTCCCACAAGGATGTTTCCATATTCATCGCTGGCAATCGCGTTGGACATCGGGAGAGCGTAAAAATCAAGGGAAGAGTCCTCGTCATTGTATTTATAGACTCCGGAGAGACAGCCGATCCAAAGATTTCCAGCATTGTCATAGACCAGACAGTTGACAGATTCCGTCACCCTGCCGTCTAAATCTACCCTCTGGAAGTCTCCTCCTGCGGGGTTGAAGAGATAAAGCCCTTCGGTACTTCCGATCCAGATCTTGTCCCGGTAACGATGAAGGCAGATTGCGTCTATGTTAAGGCCTGTTCCCTGCGCTGAAGAACAGAACGAGATGAACTCCTCGCCATTGAAACGGTTAAGCCCATCGCGGGTCGCAAACCACATATAGCCATTTCGATCCTGCAGGACATCCTTCACCGTACTGTTTGAAAGACCGCTGCGCACATCGTACCTTCTGAACCTGGTGTGGGGCTCAGATTGCAGCCGAAACTGTGCGAGTAGTAACCCTGCCCCTGCCGCAACAAGAAAGAATATGCGTTTTAGTGTCTTCACATCAGTTTACAGTTTAACCTGCGTGAAACGGATGTCGTACTTGCCCTTCAGCGGGGCATTCTCCCGGGAGATGAGACTTATCCGCCTAAGGCTTTTGCCCCAGACCCTTGTAAAAGCGCGGTCGGAGAGTTCCTTCTCCGAGAGTTCTGCCTGGAAATCCAACGGATATCCCATTCGAATTACCGCCTTTTGCGTAGCAGGGCGCTTTTCTTTCGAATTGTCGCAGACTATCAGAAGTTCCCCCAGACGGACCTTATACTCTTTGCCGTCACTGCAAATGTACACATCTTCCGCCAGATAGACTTCTCCCTTGACCAGAAAATTGAGCGTGTCGGGGGCATTTCTTTCGCTAAGGGTAAATTTGTCGGTAATTTGGAGTGATGGCTTGCCGTTTACAGGCATAGAGTAGGTCCGGCACCAGGAAACAATGCCTGCACTGTCGGGATATGCGCCGGAAAGTTCAACCGAAGCTGTGCCGCGAGTGACATCGCACTTAAAATCCTTAGCCCTGTACTGCCGTCCGAACTCCTGACTGACGCCGTTCACCCGTGGCAGATTGTGCCACTCGCTACGCATAGACCAGATTTTGTATCTCTCCTTTTCGTTAAAGGTAGCACGAGTGTAGGTGCCCACTCCGGCATCCACAAGAACCGGCATTCCACTCACAAAGAATATGCAGGTTCCGATGTCATTATGGTTATGGCTCTCATCGTTGTAGCCTCCCTTCACTCCGAGGAACCAGTCGGAAGAGTTGCGCATATACGCCACTTCAGTTTCAGGATAACAGGTCCCGCGCGGGACATCGCGTCTAAGTTCTGAGAGAATTTTGTTCATTTCTGCGGATCTGTTCTCCTTAGGAACTGCATCAAGACGACTTTGGAGGACGAAAAGTTCCTCCTCCATCCCTGCGTTAAACCTAAGGCCCTGTAGGCATCGGTAGGCATCGCCGTAATTCATCGCCGGTGAGCGGAAACGAAGGGCATCAGTGTCAGCGCGGAGATAAAGCGCATAATTCATAAGTTCACGGCTTCCCACGGCGAGGCCGTAACGCCAGATTGTCCCCCCGTTGTCTGAGTAAAGGGCTGAAGCATCAGCGAAATTGGTGGCATAGCCGTCACCTATATAGGCACGGGAGACAAATTCGCCCATATTCCGAATCCTCGCATTGGAGAAAAGGTTGAACGCGCCTTCGGAAGCATCATAGAGAATCTGAAGATAATCTATGAATTTGCCGGCCGCAGCATCCCAGTAGCCCGGGCCCTCCTCGCAGCCGCCGTCCTTTTTAATGTGGTCCAGCCACCTGTCAACAATTTCGGCGCTCTGTCTCAAGGCGGCATCAAGCCGGAACTGGTCCTTTTCCATAAGGAGAAAACACAGCACGACATCTGCATTGCACCACGGGTTCCAGTTATTGAGATTGTCGGAATAATAGCCCATCCAGAATTGGGCTTTCCTCTCCTGAATGTCAAGATAAGGGTCAAGGATATTCCTCTTGACTGCCTGCTCCACAGCGCGGGAAATGGAAGGGTCGATTTTGTCGAACTCTTCCTTGAAGAAATGGTGGGCGAGAGAAATTATGGCCCCGTAGCGTGCAGAGCCAAGATCGATGAAATGCTCCCTCGCATCAGGAAGCGAGCGTTTGCTCCTCTGAGAGGCCTGATGGGCGGAGAGAACCCAGGAAGTCTGCTCGGTGGCAAGCCAAACTCCATTGAGAATCTGGTCTATGAACCGTCCTTTCCCTTCCGTAAGTTCCCCTGCCATCAAAGAGATGAGCGCTCCCCTGTTCTCGCCCTGAGGGTTTTCCATCGCGCGGCGATCACCGGTCCGTTCAAATGCGAGATAGCCCGTCGCCGGGACCACCTGCCATTTGTAGCCGAGGTAGTGTTCCGCTCTGCGGACAATGGTGGCAGAATCTGCTGCCGTCAACACACCCCACGCTGCTCTGTCAGAATAAGAAGGCATAGGAAACCAGTCCTTGCCTGCCTTGAACGGCTTCTGTTCCTTGAGCCTCAAATATTCACGAAGAACGATGCCACTAGACCCTTCGTCTGCAGCCGGGCAGGAAATGGCGGAGCCGAAAAGAGCCGCCGCCACAACCGTACACAAAACGATAAAAGTTCTTAGTTTCATATGTCTAAACAGTTTCCTATTCTACAGGGGAAAGTTTCACGGTAAATGTCTCGGTCGTGCCGGAAGTCACCTTAGCCACAAATCCGAGTTCATAATAGCCGGTATTCTGCGCGTCCCAGGCTTCACCCGTGCTCGGCCATTCCTTGAGCTCCACCTTCGTCCCGTTCGCGGTCTTGACCGTAAGATACATAGTCTTGCCGGAGGCCTTCAGCACAATCCTGTTATTCTCCAAGGTAGGTTGAGCCTTGCTCACCAATGTCCAGCGCAGTTTTGCCTGCAGATTGTACTTTGCAGTTATGACATCGGTGACTTCAAGGTCACGGTCGTCCACGATGCATATTGTTCTCTCCGCCTTTTCGCACTGGTCTGAGACTATAGCGCTGAGGTCGGTACGGAATCCCTTCCGGCCGCTCTTGTCAATGACTTCGTCGATGTCGGCCGTACCAGTCACAAGATGTAGGGCATCATTGAGAGTGATAGTGCTATGGTTGTAGTTGTTGTAACGGAACACTCCCCAACGGAAAGCCGTCTGGGCGTAGGAGCCGAACGCGCCTCCAGGGTATTTGGATGTGTCGTAATTGTAGTTTTCAATCGTGCTGTAGCTCTGAAGACCATAGTCAGCAGACCATCTGACCCCCAAGGCGTCATAGACGAATGAACCCACATCCATATGGCCGTGACTATTGTTGCATTTCCCCGTTTTCAGTCCAAGAAACTTGTCACTCTCCGAGAATGTCCAGTCGCCCCTCACAAGACCGACTGGATTGATGCCGTGGCCGCTCCAGATATGATCAGTCGGGGCGGAGATAGATGCTGTGGAAACTTTGTCAGCGTAGGTGACGGCCATCGGGAGATACATTGGGCTACCGTCGTTGTTATACATCCCTTCCGAGAGTTTGATCCCCTCGACATAGAGCATCGAAGGATCTTTGAACTTGTCCGCAAGATACCACAGAGCCGGCATAGTGGTGCTGGAAGGAGCACAGTCGCAGTAGTTGAACGCCAGGCGGTTCATCCCTTCCATAAACATAACCCACTTGCCTGTCTTGGCAAACCCCTCACAAGAGGCGAGGCCGTTGTCCGACCCTGTGCAGGTTTCCATTGCGGAAAGCATCAGACATTCGTAAGCTGTGCCATAGCCCCAATACCCATAGCCTTCCGGGTAGTTTCCGTCAGGATTGTAGATCTCCTTCATCACCGGAGCGTTGGTAGAAATTGCCTTGTCTATTATCTTTTTGGACTCCGAAGAGCATTTTTCATAAATTGATAGAGCCGCCACCACAAGGCCTCCATTGCAGACTTGATTCCAGTTTGAAACTGATGTATAGAACCACGGATTCTTATTGAGGGCATAGTCGAAAGCAAAGGAGCGAATCGCCTCCACGGCAGCAGACTTAGTAGATTCCTTGAGGTCATTATACAGCCAGTCATAACCTATTCCTACTCCGAACGCCATCTCACCGGTATCAAGGAAATGCTGGGAGGCATTCCAGTTTTTAAACGCGCAGACTGTAAGAATATCCTTTTCGGCCTTTTCGAGATATTTCTTTTCCCCTGTCATCCTGTAGGCGTAAGCACAAGTTACGATACGGTTGGCCGCCGCACGTGACACATCCAGAAGTCTTTTCCCGCTGAGCTTATAGACCAAATCCGCCTTGCCGAGATAGCCGTCCGCCATCTTGATTATAATATTGTGCAAGGTAGTGACATTCTCGTCAGTTCCTGAGGCGACTTTCAGTTTAATTGAGGCCTCGGAGTCCCCAGTTAGAATGACACGCGGGTGATTCGCGGCAGTGAGACCGCTGTAGTCCGCCACGGTTTCGATTTTCCCTCCTCCTGAACCGCTACCGGCGCTGTTGCCGTTACCCTTGGTATTGGGAGACCAAGTTTTCTCGTGCTTGATGCAACCGGAAAGGATGAGCATCAAGGCAACACCCGCAAGAGAAATCGCTTTCAAAATGCTTTTATTCATTTGTAAAATTATCAAAATGTAATAGATATAACAGGAGGTGGCCTATCAAAGTCACCTCCTGTCCAAACTACTTATGACAGATTAGCGGTTGTCAACATCTTTCATACAGCGTACGGAAGCGGCTGTCGCTCTTGCTGAATTATTAGCCCATGTATCTTTATGGAAATAGAGGGCATAACCATTCATATCCGTGCTGGTGCTGTTTCCTATAGGAGAATTGGACCAATAGCATACCGATTTCCACTGGTCGGCATTACCGGCATTTTCTCCCCACTTGAATGAGAAGAATCCCCACTCTGACTCGACTGTACCGATCTTGTAAACCATATAGATCCTGCTACCTGAGGTCACCAAGTCTGTCTCCCTGCCGGCAGCTACCTCCTTCAGCACAGCCGGGCTGCAGACCATCCATCCTTGAGGACACGGGTCAAAAATTGACTTTGTACCGTTTGCCGTTGAACCTTCCCCATCTCCGTTGTTTGGATTGCCCCAAAGGTCATCCTTACGGTCTGAATGCAGGCCTTTCTGGCTCCCGAGATACCAGTCTCTTCCGGCATTAGTGATTTCTTTGTATATATAGAATTTATCCGGATTCCTCGCGGCTGTCTTGATTTCGGTCACATCAGTCGCAACGCGAGCCTCATTAGGCATAGTGTGGCTTCCCCAACTGTATCCTGTTGGACGCCCCCACTGATAAAGCATACCGACATCGTGCCACTTGTCATATCTCTTGGCTTCCTGCCCCTTCAGCGCATAATAGTTTCGGAAGGAATTTCCGAGCTGCCTGTCCATTACAACTGCGCCGCAGTTGAACTGTTCCTCCGCGATTTCATCATTGGCGTCAAGCGCCCACACCTGAAATGCCCAGATATACTCCTTGTCTGCATTACATACTCCGATTTTTGAAACATATCCAATGTAATCTTTGGTATAATCGGCCTTGATTGTCGCAGTATAATCTGAGTTTACAGGTACGAATTCCTCATAGTCCTCGGCAGATTTGGCATTGTTTCTCTTTCCATTGACTGCGATAGGGTAATTATTACCATTGAGATTGTTCGCATAAATAATCTTAAGATATTTAGGCTCTTCACATCCCACGAAGTATCCTCTTGCCTTAAGATCAACGGTTATGTCAACCGGGTTACCTGAAGACGGTTTTGCCATATACATATTGCTTGGCCCGTAGGCATAACCTTCGGCGAGATAGCGTTTTTCAACGGTCTGATACCACGGAAAAGTGTTGTCGGAAGTTGCGATGTTCTCAACCTTGATTGTGTTCACCGCATTCGCGAGAATTTTGCCGACAGCAATCTTGCGAGGGATAGTTACATTCTTCTCCCCATCGCTCATTGACACGGAAACATATACATCCTTGCCGGTAAGATCCTGCGGAAGTACTGTAAGATAGAGTTCCTGAGCTGAAGAAAGGACCTCAGGGGTTTCAACGGTAACTACAGCGCAGCTCTTGCCCTCCGAGATGGTGGCCTCGCCGGTAGAGAGGTTCACTTTAATGTCTCCGGTAAAAGTGGCGTCCTCACTGTAAATGGAAGCACCCATAAGTTTCATTGAAGAGAATTCGCTACTGGAGATCACCATCCTGAGGTAGGCTGTCCCGTGCTTGAGAGCAAACGTCACAGGAGGCTGAACTGTCTCTTCTCCTTCTTCCATCTGAGGTTGGATTGTCTGCGAGTCGTATGCAAAGGCATATTTTGAGAGATTGTCACTGTTGCCAGGTTTGCTCTGCTTTTGCTCCACAGGGACGTATGATTTGATGTAGCCCTCACTGAAAGTTGTAAGGTTGCTGTATGGGTAGTAGAGAACCACAGGAGTCTCTTCAGTGACTACGGTCTCATCTTCAAGAATGAACACCCCGCTCTGCTTTCCGACACTGGCCGAATTAAGGTTTGCGTAAACATTCGGGAATGTCTCAGACGAAGTGGAGATGATTCCGAGACGGTCTCCCGCAGCCCAGAGTACAGGCCATTTGTCGCCATTCTTTTCTCCGAGGGAGACTTTGGTAGAGGTGATGGTTTCACCGCAGAAAGTGTACTGCACCTTCTTGCCGGAAATCTCACCGCCAAGTTCTTCTTTCTGGCAGCCTGCTGCAAGTGTAAGGAGCAGTGCTGCAGCAATGTATAATGTCTTTTTCATTTTGAGTCCTCCTTTTAGTTTATGTCATTGTTATCGAGGTCTCCGGCGGAGTTTTCGTTGGAAATTCCGTCAGGCATTCCCTGAGCTGTCCAGGTCTTGTACTTGGAGCTGCAGACCCTTCCGTCCTTGTCGTAGATGATTACGGCCGTAAAGTAGTCCTTCTCAAATGTTAGTTTCTCGACAGTCTTCGTGTAAGGCATCTCTGTTATGTCCTCCGCGTTTTCGCGAAGGTACTGAATGAGCTTGATTTCGCTCGTGTAGTCAACGCCTACTTTGCTGACCTTCACGGCATTGATAATTTTGCCGCCATAGAACTTACCGGCCTCAAGCGTTGCAGAGATGGTCGCACAATTGTTTTCGATGTTTGTAACCTCAAGCTTAACGACAGGGTTCACATCCTCAGCCTCCGAGCCATCTTCCACCGTTGTTTTGTTGCAGGCGCAAAACAGCGAAACGGCAGCGAGTGCGATTAAAAGATACTTTTTCATAATTCAATGTATTATGTGATTAATTTTAATAAATCCAATTTGCCGCCTGAACGATTGCAGGATTTCTCTGATATTCTCCGGCAGGTGCAGCCCACGGCCAGAACCAATCCTGATAGTACCAGGAATACTCTACAGTATCGTCACCCCACCAGGACTGTCCTCCGTGGATATCTTTGCCCTGAAATTTAGTCTCTTTGTATGTGCCCCAGCGAATCTCGTCGAAGTAGTTGAGAGCCTCGCCCGCGAGTTCTATTCTCCTTTCGTATCGCACGGCGTCCCTCATCGAAGACAGGTCTGATGCAGTGATTGCAGGCATTCCCGCACGGTTGCGGACCTGATCAATGATGACTTTGGCCTCAGTAAACCTGTTAAGTTCAACAAGAGCTTCCGCCCTCTGGAGATAGACGTCGGTGTAACGGATAAGAGGGAAATCAGTATAGCACTGAGTCCTATCTACAAGTTCGCCTTTATGGAAACGCACGAACTTACGGTAGCAGTAGAATGCCGAAGTTCTCTTGTCCATCCAAAAGTCGCCGCCGCTGGTGCCCTGGTTGAAGAGAGGCCAGCGAAGCTGTTTGCCAATCATCTCCTCATCGTTGTTCATGCCGCTGGCAAAACAGTCCACAGGCTCATAAGGAGTGACAACGCTCTGCTTGAGACGAGGATCGCGATTGTCATAGGCAGCCTTGATGCGTGCCTCGTTACCTGAATTGAGATAGTAGGTTTCAAACGTCGTCTCCCCGATGATTTTGACGGCATTCTTTTTCTGTGTCGCCAAATCGGCTCCATTCAAGCCGTCTCTGCAGAAGAACACCGCCCTCTGCTTCGGAGTGAGGGAATTCCAGGCTTCAAGACCAGGGACTGCGCTCCAGTCGAACTTGGTCCCATCAGCATTCTGGAAATAGTCCACCCAATCGGCTGAAGGTTTCACTTCATCCCAACCGCCGTAAGTGTCGCGTGCTCCGAAAGCCTGCTGGATGTTGTCGCGGTAGCCATCTTCGGCATCGTATTGGATTGCGAAAATCATCTCGGGGTCGTGCTCATTGTCTGAGGTAAAGAAGTCGATATATTTGCCGCTAAAGAGTTTGTGGCCGAGTTCGCCGACTTTAGTAAAGTCCTTCTCTGCAAGAGAGTAGTACTCTGCGGCAGTAGCGTCGCCGTCAAGTCTCTGCCTGGCATTCTCGTCTTTTGCAGCCATCCACATATAGGCCATTCCTCTCAGAGCGTACGCCGCAGCCTTTGAAGGCCTGCCCTTATACTCGGTAATGGTATTGTCCGGGAAATTTGTATTCTCTATGCAGTAGGTGCAATCGTCCAGAACAAGTTGCCATACGTCGAATGCCTTGTCCTGAGTTTTGGTACATTGCTCGTTGGACACTGGCTCAGTGTAAATCGGCACACCCCACCAGAAACGGTTGAGACGGCTGTAGGCCCAGGCACGAAGGAAACGAGCCTCGCAGAGGTATCTTTGATATGTTTCGTCGTCAAGTCCGGCCCTGCCGAGATTGGCGATGGCGTCATTCGCAGCGTGAACAATCGTGTAACAGAACCTCCAATCGTAGCTAATCTGAATGTCGTTCGCTTTCTTCTGCTCATTGGCAAGCAGATACAGAGGATAGTTGTTGGCAAAGTAGTCCGAGCAGAAGCCCAAACCTTCAATGCCATATTTGTTCAGGCCGTCAAGGTTTTCGTGACGGACCTGTGTTCCCTTACTCTGCTTGCGGTTGTAGAAAGTCTCATAAAGACCGTTCATTCCCTTAAGGGCGAGATCCGGAGTTGTCCACATATTCCCGGAAGAAATCTGGTCTGAAGGAGAAGTGTTCAGCAGGTCCTGGCAGCCGGCCGCGCTCAAGGCTGCCGCTGCAATTATCAATGTATATATTATTCTTTTCATTGCCGAGGAATGTTTAGAAGGTTATTTGTGCTCCAAGAGTTACCTGACGCATCAGAGGGTAGCCGATTGTACTTCCTTTCTCAGGATCAAGTCCTGGGAAGGATGTAATGGTGAGAAGGTTGTCTCCGGATACGAAGAAACGGAGCTGCTGCACGAAGAATTTCTTTGTGAGGTTTTGCGGAAGCGTATAGCCCAGCTGAACATTCTTCAGTTTGAGGTAGTCACCCTTGTATTCATAGAACTCACTGGCGAGACGGTTGCCGACCGAATTATTGATGGTGAGTCGAGGATACGTGGCCGTGAGGTTCGTCCTGCTGTCGTCCGGGTTTGTCGGATCGTAGAAGTAGTGGTCGTTCGCTACCCTTTCGCTCAGGCCGTGACCATTGTTCATCTGGGTGCCGTTGTAATAGGAAGCGTTCCAGATTATGTAGTAGTCAAATGCTCCGGCCCAGGTCATTGAGAAATCCAACCCTTTCCACGCGAAGCCGAGGTTGATACCGAGGTTGTAGGAAGGAGCGTCGGTGTGGCCGTTGAAATTCATATCGTCATCATCACCATAATTCTTGTCCCCGTCGGTGTCGGCATAGATGAGGTCACCGTACCAGAGTTGGTCTTTCTTGAAGGAGGTGGATCCGTTGAACATATAGCCGGACTCAAGCATCGCCTTCACCCACTCCGCATCGGTCTCGGTGCGGATTATACCATCTACAGGGCCTGCGTTAGGATCTACTTCGCCGCCGGTGTAGCCTTTCCCGTTACCTTTATAAATCGAACGGAGGTAGTGCTCTCCAAGAGGATGTCCTTCGCAGAGTTTTCCGCTGCCGAAGGTCGCAGTCACGTCAGCGAGATTATTACTGTAAACTCCGTCCACCCACTCTTTCACAAGTGCGCCCTTGAACTTGGTGACTTTGTTCTTGTTGTAGGAGAAGTTGACGTTTGCGAACCAGTTGAAATCCTTGCCGATGGTGTCTTTCCAGCCGAGAGCCATTTCGATACCCGTATTCATCACTGCACCGAGGTTTGAAGGTACTCCGCTGACATCTCCCATTGTCAGGTAGATTGACGGTGTGTAGAGGATGTCAGTTGTATTCTTCAGATACCAGTCAATCTCTGCGGTGAGGCGGTTGTTGAATGCGCCGAAATCAATTCCGATGTCAGTGGTGGAAGTAGTTTCCCACTTGAGGCCGTCATTGCTCAGAGAAGATATGTAGAGGCCCTTGGTCGGAGACCCTTCAATTACCACATTCTGTGTGGCATAAACGGCCTGCCATGCGTAGTTGCCGATTCCCTGGTTGTTACCGGTCTGCCCCCAGGATGCCCTGAGTTTAAGGTTGGAAAGCCAGCCTTTGGTGTCCTGCATCCAGTCTTCCTCGTTGATTTTCCAACCTGCAGAGAATGAAGGGAAGAAGCCGTAGCGGTTTTTGCTACCGAAACGGGATGAACCGTCCGCCCTAAAATTGGCTTCGAAGAGGTAACGGTCGCGGAAAGAATAGTTCACCCTGCCGAAGAAGGACTGGAGGCCCCAGCCGGCTTTTGCGGTGTTTGAAGAACTGAGAAGAGTCTCATAGGTGCTGAGCTCGTTGAGCGACCAGTCGGTCGCGCCCTGCTTTCCGACACCCCAGCCCCAGACACGGTATTCCATAGAAGAATAACCGAGGAGGACACCGAAATCGTGTTCTCCCCAAGTGGCATTGTAACGCGCGAGCACCTCGGAAGAGAGGTAATAGTCGCGAGAAGTCTTGTTGGTGGCGCCTGCATTCTCAAGAGCAGATGAGGAGTAGCGGACATTGTTTACATAGTCCCACATTCCATTTTCCCTTGAATATGTGTGAGATTCTCCAAAAGTCGGCGAGTAGTTCACCGTACCTTCGATGCTGACTCCCTTGTATGGACGAATCTTTGCAAATGCCGTGGCATTAAGTCGTGTCTTTACATTATAACCGCCGTTGCCGTACATCTGACGGAAGATGTTGTTGGCGTTGGTTGACTCCTCGGCATTGAGCGCCGGAATACCCCAAGCGTTCACATCTCCCGGATAAACTCCCGGGGTGGTCTGATAGAGAGAATTGAAAGCGTTGGAGATGTTTGCAAGGCCGTAGTTCTGCCTTTGTCCGAAGATTCTCGTTCCAATGGTGAACCAGTCGGTAACATCGGCCTGAAGGTTGGTCCTGAAGTTGATTTTCTGGGTGGAGGAGTCAATTCCATAGCGTCCCATAACTCCCTGGTTGTCAAGGTAGCCGGCAGAAACGAGGTAGCTGACTTTCTTTGTACCTCCTGATACGTTTACATTGTGTTCCTGAGTATATCCTGTCTGAAAAATTTCAGAGAACCAGTCTGTGTTAGGGTATGCTGCGTAGTTCGGAACTCCCTTGTCAGTCAGACCATTCGGGTCGAGAGACTTCTCCCTCCACAGATCGATATTGCTTTGAGAGAACTGCAGGGATGTGCCCATATTCTCGCAGGCCTCGTTGATGAGTTCCATGTGACGGGCATAGTCGGAAACAAAGTGCAGGTTGTTGTAAGGCATCTGGAAAATACCTTTGTAGGAGTAGCTGATCTGAGGTTTGCCCTCTGAACCGTTCTTAGTGGTGATAAGGATGACTCCGTTTGCTGCACGGGTTCCGTAGATGGCCGTTGATGCAGCATCCTTAAGCACGGAGATGGACGCGATGTCGTTAGGATTGACATTGTCCATACTCCATTCCACTCCGTCCACAAGGACAAGCGGAGAGTTGGATGAGGATGTAAATGAGCCATTACCCCTGATTCGGATTGTAGCGCCGTCGCTTCCAGGCTGACCGGAGGACTGAGTTACCTGCATACCGGGAGCGAGACCGGCAAGTGCAGCCGAAGTGCTGACGATTGTGCGGCTCTCAGCAGTTTTAGAGAAGTCAATTGATGTTACGGAGCCGGTGAGATTCACCTTTTTCTGAGTGCCGTAACCCACAATGACGACTTCATCAAGAAGTTCGTTATCCTCGCTGAGGGTGACATTGATGAGTATCCTGCCGCCAATAGTCTCAGTCGTAGAAATAAACCCCATACACGAGAATTCGAGAGTCTTCGCGCTGTCGTTGACATTGATCGAATAATTACCTTTGTCATCGGTCTGTGTGCCTCCTGCAGGATGGCCCTGCACCATCACGACAACGCCAGCAAGGGGCTGACCCGATGCATCGGTTACTTGACCTTTGATGTTTCCCGGAGCGGCGGCTGCGGAGAGCGCGCTTCCGAGAAGTATGGACACTGCCACGACGAGCAATGCCGCTGTTTTGAGAAAAGTTGGTTTGTACATAGTTCGTGTGATTATGTAGTTTTGTGCAAATCTAATCAGTAGGGGGCAGTTCAATTAACATTTTTTGGGACAATGTTAATAATTTTCGGTACGACCTAAAAGGAACACCCTGCCTCATCCAGAGGACATTCAGAGAGGAAAAAGACAAGCGAAACAGCCTCATTAAGTGAAAGGCTTATTCAGCCGCAGGCGCGGGGAGCTCGGTGAAAGAGGTTTCGTCGGCCTTTATTATATATATGCCGGGGGCAGAGAAAGTCTGGATGAGTTCTTCTCCGAGTGGGTACTCGCCTGCTGCGTGGACGGCGGCGTAGATGTTGCCGCGGTAGGAGATGGCCTGAAGGGCGGGGGTGTTGCAGAGGACTTTCGGGGTCGCCGTGCCTGCGTTTCTGCCCTTGAGGTAATTCCTGGCGAAGGCCTTAACCTCGCGCGCGGATGAGCACGGAAGAGTGGCGTAGGCGTAGGATGAGGTCTTCAGAGGGTCGTGCTCGAAATAGCATTTGAAAACCATTCCGCTGTCGGGGCGGTCGTAGCACGGGGCAAGAGCGTGCCAGTTGCCTTTTTGCAGAGCTTTTTCGACTTTTAGGCTCTCGCCGTCAAGGCTCACATAACCTCTTTCCCTGTGGTGCACCCACTCTGCGCGGGCTTCGTCCTTTTTGGCGGTGCCTTTTGTCACTTTGCCGCCAAGGTGATTCTGGTCCACTGCGGAAGTTATGCGGGATATATCCGAGCGGCCCCTTCGAATGTCGGAGCCGAGGGAAACTATCAAGTCGGGGAAGAAGAACGTGGTCTTGAAAGCGTGAAGGCCGAAACGGTTGAGCTCCATTGTCGTAACCATTTCATCCCCCACAGTGAGGCCTCCCACGTGGGAGGAATTATTCTGCTTGTCCTGCCTTTTATCGCTGGTGTTGAGGGGCTTGCCGTCCTCGTAGGACGTAACTCCGGGGAGTTTTCTCCAGTCCCAGTACGGGTAGATGTCGTCGTATTCGTCTCCGGTCTGCAGGAGAAGCTGGGCGGCGTCGGCGCTGAACTGCGCGAGTAGGTTCTCGTCGTTGGTGAACTCGTAGCCGATGGTCCTTTCGGACTGCATCCTCATAGAGGAGTACCAGGAAGCGGTGCGGTAGATTCCGAAGTCTGAGCGCGGATAGTAGGTCGCTCCGATCAGCTCATTATCATAGAGTTCCGGCTGGAGATCCTGAAGAGCGACGTGCTGGAAAATGGGGCTGCGGGGCCTTCCGAGAGCCGCCATATTCTGCATCGCCACAGCGCAGGAGTAGGCCTTGCCTCGAAGCTGAACGAGCTGCCTTCCGCAGGCGCTCGGGTCCATAATCCCGTTCCAGATGGTCCAGCAGAGACCGTTCAGAATGTAGTTTTCAAGAATATCAATCTGCTCCTCGCTGAAGGCATAGGATGTTCCGCTCAAGACCCTTGCCCAGAAGGACATCCCCTCGGCGTAGGCGAGGCCGTAGTTTCCGAACTGGAGCATCGGCCCGTGCTGGTGGTAGGACCAGTCCGGCTGGATTCCTTCGCTCTCTGTCACATAGACTTCCTCGGAAATCTGCCGCACTGCTTCGCGGGCAAGAACGGGATCCTCGACGAGAAGCGCTTTCATCAGCTGGTTGCCGGCAAGCCAGGTCTTATTCTGTCCCGTGCGGCCGAACTTCGACCTTTCAAGCACATAGAGCGCGCCTTCCATCTCCTCGGGAGAGAGTTCGTCGCGAAGGAGAATCATAGCGGCGGTGAGTTTTTTCGGGACTCCGATGTCGTTGTGCCACCAGTTCGGGTTCTTCGGCTTGGCAGTAAACCACCACCCGGCAGCTTTATGGAGCAGGCGGCTAAGGTCCTTTGACATATAAAAAGGAGACTCGCTCCATTTGTAGGTTTTCGCGAGAGCATAAATTCGGGTGATGTGAAGGGTCATATCCCACTCTCCCCTCTGCATATTGGTGTAGTCTATGTCTGTCCACTGCCCTTTTTCCCAGTCGAAAAGGTCCATAACCCTCCGAACTTCCTCCTCCGGGAGCTGGACGGATAGGTAGAGCTGCATCAGGAGCACGTCGATGGCGGCGCGGCCCCGGTCGGAATACTCCAGGTAACGCTCGGTGACCTCGGGAGATGGGGAATAGGATACGAGGGTTGCGTTCACGAACGACTCGCGGACTTTGCGCAGCTCAAGAACGGAGCTGTCCGGTGTCTCCCCCGCCGATGCCCCGAGGGAAAATGCGAGGAAAAGAGCTATTGCAAGAGGATATTTTCGCGGATTGATATTCATCGTGTTACCATTATGCGTTAAACCCCACAAAATTACTAAAAAAGATTGCGCCGCGAAGATTGGGCGGGGAGAAATCATACCAACTTTTTGCTAAAAAATGCAAGATTTTGGTCAACTCGGCCTTCGGCAGGTAGAGCTCAGGGATTTGGGCTGCAGGTCGATGAAGGTATATTGCAGAAAATATGGATTTTTGTGACTATCTTTGCAATCCGATGCGCCCCCGGAGGGGACTGCACTTTGGACTACGGCCCCATAAGCAGGGACAGGCCCTATAAAACTTTGAACTATGTGCCTTCTCCGAGCAGGAGCAGACCTTATAAAACTGGCACAGACCTTATTATAAAAGGACAGCAATATGAACTTCACTCGAAATTTCTGCATAATCGCGCACATTGACCACGGAAAGAGCACCCTGGCGGACAGGATGCTGGAGATTACCGACACCCTGAACGCCCGGGATATGGAAAACCAGGTGCTGGACTCTATGGACTTGGAAAGGGAAAAGGGAATCACCATCAAG
This sequence comes from bacterium, assembly GCA_963640535.1. Taxonomy (GTDB): domain Bacteria; phylum Bacteroidota; class Bacteroidia; order Bacteroidales; family UBA932; genus Cryptobacteroides. Next base: position 59,170 of record CAVHYU010000001.1, read on the forward strand.
AGCCATCCGATTCAGATGCAATATGAGTACAAGGGCGACACCTACACCCTCAACCTAATCGACACTCCGGGCCACGTGGACTTTTCCTACGAGGTTTCCCGCGCGATAGCCTCCTGCGAGGGCGCGCTGCTTGTCGTGGACGCCACCCAGGGGATACAGGCGCAGACGATTTCGAACCTCTATCTTGCTGTGGAACACGGACTTGAGATTATCCCGGTCCTCAACAAAATCGATATGGACTCGGCTATGGTTGATGTCGTGACCGACCAGATTGTGGATATGATAGGCTGCAAGCCGGAGGAAGTTCTCAAGGTTTCCGCACGCACGGGCCAGGGAGTGAAGGAGGTTCTGGATGCCATAATTGAGCGCATCCCAGCCCCATCCGGGGACCCCTCCGCACCGCTCCAGGCCCTTATTTTCGACTCTGTATTCAACTCCTTCAGGGGCATCATCGCCTACTTCAAGGTGGAGAACGGCAGCATCAAGGCCGGCGACAAGGTTAAATTCTTCAACACCGGAAAGGAATATGTCGCTGACGAAGTGGGAGTTCTGAAAATGAAACTCTGCCCGAGGAACGAAATCCCTTGCGGAAGCGTGGGTTACATCATTTCGGGCATCAAGACCGCGAGCGAAGTGAAGGTGGGAGACACCATCACGACCGTCGCCGAGCCTTGCACGGAGGCCATCGCGGGGTTCGAGGAGGTGAAGCCGATGCTTTTCGCCGGAATGTACCCGGTGGAGACCGATCAGTATGAGGAACTTCGCGCCGACCTCGAGAAGTTCCAGCTTAACGACGCGTCGTTCGTGTTCGAACCGGAGTCTTCCCTTGCCCTCGGATTCGGATTCCGCTGCGGATTTCTCGGGCTTCTGCACCTTGAGATTGTGCAGGAAAGGCTTTTCAGAGAGTTCGGAATGGACGTTATCACCACTGTCCCGAACGTTTCATACAAGGTTTACACAACCCAGGGCGAATGCGTCGATGTCCATAATCCATCCGGGCTTCCGGCCCCGACCCTCATAGACCACATCGAAGAGCCGTATATCCGCGCCCAGGTCATCTCCAAGGCCGATTTCTACGGGCCGATTATGAAGCTCTGCCTCGACAAGAGGGGCACGCTCATAAACCAGCATTACATCACCTCCGACCGTCTGGAGCTCACCTACGAGATGCCGCTTTCGGAGATTGTTTTCGACTTCTACGACAAGCTCAAGTCCATTTCCAAGGGCTATGCTTCGTTTGACTACCACATCGTGGGCTTCAAGGACGCGAAACTCGTCAAACTCGACATTCTTCTGAACGGGGAGCCGGCCGATGCGCTTTCGTCCCTCATCCACGTGGACCACGCCTACGACTTCGGCCGCAAAATTTGCGAAAAGCTGAAGGAGCTCATCCCGCGCCAGCAGTTCGACATCGCAATCCAGGCCGCTATAGGCGCTAAAATCATCGCCCGCGAGACGGTGAAGGCCGTCCGCAAGGATGTGACCGCGAAGTGCTACGGAGGTGACATCAGCCGTAAAAGAAAACTGCTTGAAAAGCAGAAGCAGGGTAAGAAGAGGATGAGGCAAATCGGGACAGTGGAGGTGCCGCAGTCTGCGTTTATGGCCGTGCTGAAGCTCGACTAGCTGAAACTCGAATATAAGCGGTCTACTGCGTTATTCTCCTAGTGCAAATCTCAAGATTATTTCTATTGAAACCACAACAAGGCACTGGAGTGCCGTGCGGAGTCTTTGAAGGGTGAGGTTGTGTTGATAGGGAAGATGGAGCACCACTTCCCCTACAGAGGGGACGGGAGGGGTGTATTTAAGGAACGGGATCGTAGCCGCTGCCGCCCCAGGGATTGCAGCGCAAGATTCGCCAGACCGTCAGTGCGAGGCCTTTGAAGGGGCCGTGTTTGCGGAATGCTTCCAGCGCGTACTGGGAACAGGTGGGCGTAAAACGGCAGCAGGGGGGCTTTAACGGGGAGATGCAGACCCGGTAGAATTTTATCAGCAGCACAAACGGAGCAATCGCAATCGTGCGGACCGTCTGCCTGAGTTTAGTCTTTTTTGCGTCATCCATAGCTCACCCTCCCCTATTTTTCACTTTCAGAGCCCTCTGCAGCGAAGGAAGGCTCACTCTTTGGCGCCGGGGTCTCAGCGGCAGTCCTTCGAACCTTGCCGAGAATAGTCTCTACAAGAGAACAGATGCCCTCGTACGGGAGAATTTCCTTGCTGCGATATATAAGAAGGATATCTACGCCCGCGCCCTCAAGGCTCCGCTTACGGAGACGGAAGGCTTCGCGAAGGCGACGCTTGAGAAGATTTCGCTTCACAGCACGCTTGAACATCTTTTTCGGCACCGAAACCATAAGGCGCGGGTGTCCGACGGCGTTTGGGACATAACAATAGCGCAGAGCGCCCTCCACGCCATAGCGGCCCTTGGCAAGAAGGGTGGAAACTGACTTCTCGCCACAAATTCTCTCGCTTTTGGAGAAAGTCTGTGGGGCAGCGTCCATTGATTAGTTATTTTTGGCTTAGGATAAAAGTCTCCACAGCCTTTGCCGCGGACGGGATTTCGGGAGTCGGAGCGGAAACAGCGGCTTCCAGCCCCGCTTCGTTGAGGGCGCGAAGAGTGGAATTTCCGTAGGAGATGAACTTCAGGCCTTCCTGCTTGAACTCTGGGAAGGAAGCGAAAAGCGCCTTCACATCGGCGGCGTTCAGAACGGTCACGGCGTCGTAGGAGTGGAGGTTCAGCGCGGAGAGATCCTGAGGTACGCTCTTGACGAAAACGCCCGGAGTGAAATCGAAAGCGCTCTCCTCGAAAAGCTTCACGATGGTGGCCTTTGAAGCTGAATCACTGGTGGTTACGAGGAACTTCTCGCCCTTGTGCTTCGGCCCTATGAGCCCCAGCACGGACTGTGGAGTGCCGTCGCCGAAGAAAATCTTCCTCTTGCGATAGACGATGTGCTTCTGAAGGTAGTTCGCCACCATTTCCGTGGTGCAGAAATACTTCATAGTCTCCGGAATCTTCACCCTGAGTTCCTCGCTGAGCTGGAAAAACGCGTCGATGGTCGTTTTTGCCGAGAACACGATGGCGGTGTATTCCGAGATATTTATTTTCTGAGCCCTGAACTCACGGGATGTGAGCGGCTCCATTTTGAAGAAGGGAAGATAATCAAATTTGACCCCGTACTTTTCAGCGAGGGTGTCGTATGGAGAAGCCGTCTGCGGCTGCTTTTGTGATATGAGTATATTTTTTACGCCCATAACTATCGCTATTCCAACAAAATAGCTATTAAATTACTACTAACTTCAAAAACCCGAGACCACCAATAATGCTGTCGGGGGCAATTCGAGGGCGCAAAGGTACAAAATTGCCGTCAAAAAATTGCAATTGGAGGCAAAAATTTGAAATCTCCGGACAAGAAAAAGGGCATAAAAGACTGCTGTAAGACAGAGAATTACCACCTGTCGGGCAAGAAGAGGGGCGTCGCAGAGGCTAAGGATGGAGAGGGTTATGAGAAGAAAAAAATCATATACGAGAAGAAAACTCCGCTGGCATCCGACCGACGCCTCGTAAACCTTTGTGGAGAGTTTCCGGTGCGGAACCGCTCTTTCAAGAGCGAGGCGCAGAAGGCAGTAAAGGACGAAGACCCCGACGACAATCAGAAGGTCCAATGGCGCGCCCACTCCGCGCATCCAGCCCGGGGAGAAGACTCCGCTCTGCCAGATGAGGGCGCAGTAGGGGAAAATGCTCAGAAGGAAGAGCCGGTCGCGGCGGCGCTGGACTTTCTTGTTGTCCTCCAGGCGGATGCAGACCGAGGTGCGGAACATCGAGCTCCACACCGACGGGAACAGCTCCACATACTGCCCCAGCACGGGGAGCAGCATCAGAAGGGAAAGTCCCGTCGCAACCGTAAGTGTTATTTCCTGTGCGCCCATTAATGCAATTTAACTTTCTCCAGTATCTAACTCATTTATATATAAACCTTTTCTCTCTAATCAAACTCTCAAATCCCACGCACTTTTTCTCACGCACAAACCTCCCCTCTTTTTTATCTGAACCCCCTGCACCCCCTGTCAGGGGGATTTTTTACGGCCCCCTGGGCCGGCGGGCAGAAGCCCTTGTCAAGTTTCTGCGAAACTTGAGTAAATTAAGGCTTAGCGGGTGGGGAGGGAATGAGAGCCGTGTTCGCGTCGGACATCCTTTCCTTTAATTTCCTCGTTTTGCGAGAATGTAGCCGGCGGCCTTGAGCAGTTCCACCACCTTGTCGCGGAAGTCGCCCTGGACTACAATCTCCCCGTCCTTTGCCGTTCCGCCAACCCCGCATTTTGTTTTAAGCATCTTTCCGAGGGCCTTAAGGTCCTCTTCAGTGCCAATGAACCCGCTCACAAGGGTCACCTGTTTGCCGGCGCGGGCCTTGCGGTCAATCCCCACGATGAGCCTCTGACGGGCGGGCTCAAGGGTCTCGGGTTCCTCTTCGGTCTCACTCTGATATTGAAAGTCGGGATTGGTGGAATACACCACCCCGAGTCTGCTTTTCCAGTCGTTGTCCATAGCGATGTCGGTTAAAAACCGCCCCGGAAGGCCACTTGGCGCATTTAGGCGGTTTTATTTTGCAAATATAGGCAATCAATTCGTATATTTGCAGGTTATTCGGCAAAACAATTTGCGGAAAAAATCAGCAAATACGCACAAATGGACAATAAGAAATTCAATCTCTGGAATTATGTGAGCGGAACGGTGGTTTTCATTGTCGCCGCCATCACATACCTCAGCACAATCGAGCCCACCGCCTCCTTCTGGGACTGCGGCGAGTTCATCGCCTCATCCTACAAACTCGAAGTCGGCCACCCGCCGGGAAACCCTGTGTTTCAGCTGATTGCGCGATTCTTCACAATGTTCACCGACAATATGCACGCAGCCGTCGCAGTGAACTCGATGAGCGCGCTGTGCTCCGCCCTTACGATATTTTTCCTCTATCTCACCATAGTTTTCCTCGTAAAAAGGGTTGTAAAACCGGGTGAGGACGGGAAATATTCTCTCGCCCAGGCCATCGCCATCTACGGCAGCGGCGCTGTGGGAGCCCTCGCATACTGCTTCTCCGACACATTCTGGTTCTCGGCTGTGGAGGGTGAGGTCTATGCGATGTCCTCGCTTTTCACCGCGCTTGTCTTCTGGATGATGACCAAGTGGTACGAGCAGGCGGACGAGCCTTACGCAAACCGTTGGATTGTTCTCATCTGCTTTCTGATGGGTCTTTCCATAGGCGTGCATCTTCTTAACCTGCTGACGATTCCCTGCCTTGTATTCCTCTACTATTACAGAAAGAGGGAAGACAAGGGATACACCTTCTGGCAGCTCTGCGGCATTTTCGCCCTTTCCTGCGCCATTCTCGCGCTGATTCTTTTTGTCATAATCCCGTATGTGCCTAAGACAGCGGCATATTTCGACCTCGTGGCGGTGAACTGGTTCCATCTTCCGTACAACAGCGGCGCGGCCTTCTTTATGGTGCTGCTTTTCGCGCTGTGCTTCTGGGGACTTTTCTGGACTATGAAGCATCAGAAAGCCTTCTGGAACACCGTTCTGCTGTGCTTTACGACGATAGTAGTGGGCTTTTCCATCTTCTCGGTGGTGATTATCCGCTCCTGCGCGCACACCCCTACGAACGAGTACCAGCCCGATAATCCTTTCACCCTCTGCCGCTATCTTAGCCGCGAACAGTACGGAAGCACCCCGCTCATCTACGGGCAGTATTTCGACTCCGACTACCACATCGACGCGGACTACTACTGGGCACCGCTCGACGGGAAATACATCAAAGCTCCTTCATTCGGCAAAATCATCTATGAGAGCGGCGACAAGATGTTCTTCCCGAGGATGTGGAGCTCCGGAAACGGGGATGACTCCTACCAGAGGTTCTATGCCTCATATATGAAAAACGGGGGCAAGAAGGGCGGGCACTACCGCAAGCCTACCTTCGGAGAAAACCTGAACTTCTTCTTCGACTACCAGCTGAACTGGATGTACTTGAGATATTTTATGTGGAACTTCGCCGGAAGGCAGAACGACATCCACTCCCCGATGCCGGGCGACATCTTCAAGGGCAACTGGGAAAGCGGAATCGGGCCTCTGGACACTCTCAGACTCGGCGACCAGAGCAATGCTCCTGACTATCTGAAGGACAACAAGGGCAAGAACCACTACTATCTGCTGCCTCTGCTGCTTGGTCTTATCGGACTTTTCTTCCAGTTCGCACGCGACAAGAGGGGCTGCTGGCTCACATTCCTGCTGTTCTTTATGACGGGAATCGCCATCGTGCTCTACCTCAACCAGCCTCCTTACCAGGTGAGGGAGAGGGACTACGCCTACGCCGGCTCTTTCTACGCCTTTGCAATCTGGATTGGATTCGCCGTCATTGCGGTTTACTCCTGGATTGCCGAGCTGCTTGAGGGGAAGAAGGCAGGAAGCGAGAAGGGCAAGATTGCCGTGGCTTCCCTTGTCAGCGTTCTTTTCCTCGGAGTGCCTGCGCTTATGGCCGAGGAGAACTGGGACGACCACGACAGAAGCAACCGCCGTACGGCCGTTGAGATGGCCTACAACTACCTCAACTCCTGCGGACAGAACGCCATTCTTGTCACCCACGGCGACAACGACACCTTCCCTCTGTGGTATGCCCAGGAGGTGGAGGAGTGCCGTCCGGACGTGAGGATTGTGAACACGTCGCTGCTCGGGACCGACTGGCACATAGACCAGATGAAATGGGCTTGCAACAAGTCCGCTCCGCTTCCTCTGAAGGTGGGGCCGAGACAATACCTCTACGGCACCAACGATTTCGTGCACATCTACGACACCCGCGACTCCGTCGTCTTTCTTTCTGACGTTATGAGCGTTTTCCGCCATCCGGAAGCGAAAGTTCCGCTTTCATCCGGAAGAATGGTGGACTACATCTGCTCCCGCAAGATGATTGTGCCTGTGGACAAGGAGAATGTAATCAAATATGGAATCCTTGACAAAAAATACGAAGACCAGATTCCTGACCAGATAGTTCTCACCATCTCAAAGGGCAAGGACTACATCAGCAAGGGAGAGCTCTTTATGCTCGACCTGCTTTCCAACTACAAGTGGGACAGGCCGATACACCTTCTGAATATGGGCGGAGACCTCAATATGGGAATCAAGGAATATCTCGAATACGACGGATTCTCCTACAAGTTCGTCCCTATCAAGAACCGCCAGAGGATTTCCGAGGTGGGCTTCACTGACCCTGACAGGCTCTACTCCCTTATGACCGGGGTCTTCAAGTGGGACGCCCTCAAGAGGACGGACTACTACGCTGATAATCAGCACCTTTACACATTCTGCGGCGTTCTCTCCCAGAGGGGGCTGTTCGTGAACGTGGCGAAGGAGATGGTGAAGGCGGGACATCCGGAAAGAGCCGTGGAGATGCTTGACAAGTGCCAGGAGTGCGTTCCGGAGTGCAACTATCCTCTGGATATGTCCTACCTCGGCTACTCCAACGAGCTGATGGTGCTGGATATGGTGAACCTCTACTACATCCTCGGAGAGAAGGAGAAAGCTTCCGCTCTTGGCAGCCGCTTCGCCGAGAAGATGTTCCAGTCTTACGAATTCTACTTTTCGTTCTATAATTTCGCGAAAGAAGATTTCGACCGGACAAGTCAGTATCTGTATATGATTCGTGAGGTTGCCCAGGATAGCAAGGATACCGCTCTTGTGGACCAGATTAACTCCGGTCTTAAGTCGCTCCAGCAAAAGTATGAGTAATCTTGACGGTCAGGGAGAAAATATCGCTTTTTCCGCACCAGCCGGGCGTCTATCGCTACTATGACTCGGAAGGGACGGTCATCTATGTGGGCAAGGCGAAGGACCTCCACAAAAGGGTGGCGCAGTATTTTGTCCCCGCTGAGAGGCTCACGAGAAAGACCGCCATTATGGTCTCGCACATTGCCGACGCGCAGTATTCCGTCGTGGAGAGCGAGGCCGACGCCCTTCTGCTTGAAAACAACCTCATAAAGCAGTATAAGCCCAAATACAACATCCTCCTGAAGGATTCCAAGACCTATCCGTGGATCTGCGTCAGCGCGGACGAGTTCCCGCGGGTTTTCCTCACCCGCCGCGTTGTGAAGGACGGCTCGCGCTATTTCGGGCCCTATTCCAACGTTCAGCACGCGAGGGTTCTGGTGGACCTTTTCCACACGGTCTATCCGCTTCGCACCTGCAACAATAAAATCACCTCGGAGACCGTTCTTCGCGGCAAGGTGCGTCCCTGCCTTAATTATCACATCCACAAGTGCCGGGGGTGCTGCTGCGGGGGTATTTCGGTAGAAGAATACAACTCGAACATCGAGGAAATAGCGAAGATGCTGAAGGGGGGAGGCAGGGAGATCATCCAGAAATATAAGGCCCTTATGACCGATGCGGCCGAGCAGATGAACTTCGAGGCGGCGCAGGAGTACAAGGACAAGATGCAGGCACTGGACAAGCACTACGGCAAGTCGCTGATTCAGAGCGCGTCACAGGGAAACTACGATGTTTTCTCTCTCGTTCTGGACCCGGGCGAAGCTTTCGGAAACTTCCTCCGCATCGCGGACGGCTCAGTCATCCAGTCGCTCAATCTGGGTTTCAAGATGAACATCGAGGAAAGTCAGGAGACGGTGCTCGGCACATTCATCGGCGAGATTGAGTCGAAGTTCGGGGCGCTGTCGAAGGAAGTCATTGTCCCGTTCCTGCCGGATGTGGAAATAGAGGGGGTGGAGTTCAAGATTCCGTCAAGGGGCGACAAACTTTCGCTGCTGGAGCTGAGCGCCAAAAACGCCCGCGAGATGCGCTTCAACGCCCTCAAGCAGAGGGAGCACACCGACCCGGACAACTACAGGATGAAGGTGATGGAGGAGCTCCGGAACGCCCTGGGGATGAAGGAACTGCCGCGCCACATCGAGTGCTTCGACAACTCGAACATTCAGGGCACTAATCCGGTGGCCTCCTGCACTGTTTTCCGCGATGCTCAGCCCTCGAAGAAGGATTACAGGCATTTCAAGATAAAGACGGTCGTGGGAGCGAACGACTACGCCTCGATGAAGGAGGTGGTGAACCGGCGCTACTCCAGGATGCTCGCCGAGGCTCCGGACGACCTTCCGCAGCTGGTGGTAATCGACGGCGGCAAGGGCCAGCTTTCTTTCGCCTACGAGGCGCTATACGAGCTCGGCCTCACAGACAAGCTAATGGTAATCGGCCTTGCAAAGCGTCTGGAGGAGGTCATAAGGGTCGGAGACCCCTACCCGCTTTTCCTGGATATGAACTCCCAGGCCTCAAAAGTTCTCCGCCAAATCCGCGACGAGGCCCACCGCTTCGGCATAACGTTCCACCGCAATCTCCGCAGCAAGTCTCAGATTGAGTCCGCCCTCAGCGAAATCCCCGGCGTAGGCCCCAAGACAGAGCAGAGGCTGATTCTCCATTTCGGCTCGGTGGCCCGCATAGCCGCCGCCCCCGAAGAGGAAATAGCCGCCCTTGTCGGCCCCGCCCTCACCGCCAAAATCAAGCAGCATTTGAGAGAAAATACCGATTGAAATGCAATGAAAATGCCAGTTAAAATGCAATGAAAATACCGGTTAAAAACCGAAACATTTTGCTATTTCGTGCAGTCGGCCTCGGTTAGAGATGTGTAGGCGAGAATGGCGCTACGGTAGGCAATCAGGGCGTCGATTCTGGCTGAGGCGTCGGTGCGAAGGGTGGTTTCCGCCTGAAGAAGGTCCTGCAGAGGGATTAGGCCAGCCTCGTAATTAGAAAGAGTCGCGTCGTAGAGGCGGCGGCTCTTGAGGAGTTTCTCTTCGCTGAGCTGCCACTGGTCGTAGGACGAAGTGAGGTCCAACCAGAGTTTCCCCACCTGAAGATGGAGCTGCTTGGAAAGGAAATCACGCTCATTTTCCGCCTTTTGAATTTCCGTGCCTATCCTTTGCGCCTTGCGGGCGGTCTTTCCCCAGTCGGAGATGGGAATCTGGACTGTGGCAAGAGCCATCACATTGGTTTTCGACTTATTGTAGAGGTTGGAATAGCCTGCCGTTGCCCCCACCATAACCTGCGGGAGAGCCTCCCCCACCGTCATTCTCCTTTCCAGCTGTTTCGCCTCAACCTGAAGGTCCAGAAGCTGGCTTTCCTGCATCTGAGACACCATCTCATCCTCATCCTTCCAGTAGGTCTCGGGAGAGTCCGGGAGGGAGGAGACATAGTCAAGAGTGATGGAGTCTATGTAGGGGCGATCGGGCGTGGAAGCCGCAGAGACAACCGTGTAGGGCTGGCCGATTGAGTTCAGAAGGTTCATCTTCGAAAGTCTCACCCCGCTTTGCGCCTGCTTGCGAAGAGAGGCAAGCTCGTCAACTTTAAGTTCTATCTGCAAGACGTCGGTCTCGGCCGCAAGACCGGAGGAAACTGCCGAGCGGACATTGGCGTAAAGGGTGTCTAGAGTGCCCTGAAGGTGCTCCAGAGTGGAGAGTTTATCCTCCAAAGAAACGACATTCCACCACAGAGCATCCGTTTCCTGAAGAGTTTTCCTTTTCTGGAGACCCTGTTTGAGGGAAGCGGCCTCCATTCCGAGGGAGGCAAGACGGTTTCCGCTGACTATCCTTCCGCCGGCATAGAGCGGCTGAAGGGCGAGAAGCCCAGCCGAATATCCCCATTTGAACGAGGTGTACTTAGTGTTTATTCCGTACATCGAGCCAAACGACTCGGCTTCGTTCTGAAGGTTCCAGGCGTAGTCGTTGTCCCCAAGAATGTCCACTATCCCCACTTCCAGCAGCGGATTCATCGCCCAGTAGCTGAACGCCGTGGCGCTGACCCTGGGGAAATACTCCGAGAGGGCTTCCTGCTTCTGAAGCCTCGCCGCCTTCACGTCAAGGGCGGCATTTTCCATATAGGCGTTGTTCTCCAGCGCCATAGTGCGGCACTGCTCAAGGCTGAGGGCAGAGGAAGCGGTTTTTGCGGGAGCAGAGACATCTGGAGTGGAGGGGGTCTGAGTATTCTGCGGGGCCTGTGCGTAAGAGAGCGCCGCAGGCGACAGAGCCGCCACGAGCGAAGCGGCTCCTACAAAAGCGAGTCTGCGCAAGCTCTCCCAAATGTCCATTTCAAGTTTCGCGGATGCGCTCCTTGTGTATATATTGTTAATTTTCATCATTTTCAATCGTTTCAATTTCGGGAGTTCCTTCTACAGTGGCTGCCGCAGCCTTCTTTTTGTCGGCGTTGTAGAAAATCAGCCAGTAGGACACCGGCATAATGAGGGTAATCAGGATGACGGAAAGCATTGTACCAAAGCAGATTACAACTCCCATCGGCATCCAGAGAAGGTCGCCGCTTATTATCATCGGGAGCACTCCGAGGGCGGTGGTGCAGGAGGTGAGGAAAATCGGACGCATCCTGCGTTTTCCTGCCATTGATGCGGCTTCTTTTACGCTGTAGCCCTCCTTGAAACGCAATTCCTCGGCGTATTCGAACATTATGATTCCGTTTCTCACGATGATTCCCACGAGGGAAATGAGTCCCAAGACGGCTGTCATAGAGAAGTCAAGCCCAAAGACCCACAGCCCGAAGAACGCTCCGAAAAGACAGAGGGTGCTGAGGACCATCGTAAGCAGGGCGAGGGAGATTTTCTTGAAGTGGAAAAGCAGGAAGACGAAAAGGACAAGCACCGCAGCAACAAACGAAATGGCTATTTCCGGGCCGATGGTCCTGTTCACGCCGTTCAATCCGCCGAACTCCACGCTCACGCCTTCCGGCATCTCGTATTCCTTGAGGAACTTCTTGATGGCGCGGATGGCAGTAGGCTGGCTCTTTCCAAAGCACATATCCGCTCCGATTACGATTGCGTTGCGCCCGTTGATGCGGGTGAGGCTCTCGGGGCTCCACTCCGGGGCGACGCTTGCCACCTGGCGCACCGGCACCATAAGACCCGGAACGGCAGTCGGGACGAGGGAGTTGGAGATGACCTCGTACGGCGAGTCTCCGCTCACATTGGAGGCGTAAAGATTTACCGGAATCACATTGTCGCCTTCCCTTATGCTGCTGATTTGCAGACCGTTGAACTCGCTCGCAAGGGAGAGGTTCATCATCGTGCGGTTCACTCCCAGCCTCATCGCCTCGTCAGCGTTAAGTTCGATGGAGACGCCGGGGGTGAAGTTGTCGGCGTCGCTGTGCACCCACTTGAGCATATCAAGGCTCGCCATATAGTTCTTCAGCGTGTCCGAGACAGCCTTCATCGCATCGTAGTCCTCGCTGAAAACGCGCAGTTCCACAGGCGTGGACGTTCCCTGGTAGTCCATCTGCTTGACGTGGATGACAGCCTCCGGGAAAAGGTGTTCGTAGCGAGCCTCACACTCTGCGAGGAAGGACTCCGTGGCCTTGTTGGACTTTGTGTTCACGATGAGCTGCGCCACATTCTTGCCAGGAAGAATCGGGGCGTAGGTGGCGTGGAAGCGGGGCGTGCCCGTGCCGATGAACTCGGTGACGGAGGTGACGCGAGGATCCTGTCTAAGGAGCGTTGAGAGGGAGTCGGCAACCCTGGTCGTGCTTTCAATGTTCGCCGACGGGTCGAGATAGACCTCAACGGCGAAGACCGGACGGGCCGCCATAGGCATCAGCTGGATATTCATCTGCGAGAACATCAGAAGTCCCAGGCCGATTGCGCCCACACCGGAGAGAACCGTCAGGACAGGATGCTTGAAACACTTGTCCTGAATGAAGTCATAGCCCTTCTGAAGGCCCGAGAAAAGATGGTTCTGCGCCTTTGTGATGATGGTTTCCTTATTAGAACGTGCGGAAGTTATGAACTTTACCTCAAGCGAAGGGACCACCAGCACAGCGTATGCGAGCGAGGTCATCAGAGCGAAGGCAATCACATACGGGAAGGTCTGGACAAAGTCTCCGAGATAACCCGTGATTATGTGGGTCATCGGGAAGAACATCGCGCTGATGGCGAATGTCGCCATAAACATCGGCGTAAAGAGTTCCTGGACACTTGCACAGGCGGCATCAAGCCGGGGCATACCCCGTCCGAGCTTGTCCATATACCCGTCCATCGTGATGATGGAGTCGTCCACAATCATTCCCAGCACCACGATAAGGGCCGCAAGCGACACAGTGTTGAGGCAGATGCCGAAAAGGTACATAAGGGCTATGGCTATCGCCGTGCAGACAGGGACGCCCGAAGAGGCGATGAGCGCGGACTTCATCGGAAAGAGAAGAAGCATCACGAGAATCACCACGAGCATCGAAATCACGAGGTCCCTGAGGAACGACCACACGGAGTCGCCAACGACCTTCGGCTGGTCGGTAATCCTTGAAACGGTGAGGCTCTCCGGAGCGTCCTCCATAAAGTCCTCGAGAACCTTGTCCACTTCCTTTCCGAATGCGACGATGTTGTTGTCCGGACGCATACTGATGGAAAGGACTATCGCAGTGTTGCCGTTGTAGGTAACGAGCGAGGATGGGTCTTTGTACCGCCTTTCGATTGTGGCTATATCCTTAAGTCTCAAAGAGTTTCCGTCGGTCGAGGACCAGATTATCTTCTGAGAGATTTCCTCCTCGTCGGTGACGGTTTTCTCAATGTGCAGAGGTGAGGAGGCGTAGTCGGTGGAGAATGTACCGCCGAGAGCCTGAAGAGAGGAGGTCTGATACTCCAGCAGAAGCGAAGTCGGGGATATTCCGTAGGCCGAGAGACGGTCCATATCAACGTTCACCGCGATTTCTTCGCTCTGGGTGCCGATTACCTTGACGCTTGCGGTCTGGGGGATTGTGCGCAGGCGGTCCGAGAGGTCGTCCGCATATTCCTTCATTTCCGTGTACCCTTTGTCAGAAGACTCGAGGGCTATGAGCACCGAGGTAAGGTCGCTAAAGTCGTCTATGACAACGATTGCGAGCACTCCCGGAGGCAGGGTCTGTTTGAGAGTGCTGATTTTAAGGCGTATCTTTGACCACACCTCGTTCTTTTTCTCCGCCGGGGATGTGAGGTCGGTGTAGATGTAGCACATTCCGTCCTTGCTCACGACCTTCGTGCCCTCGCGGCTGACCTCACTCATCTCGAAGAGCATCTTCTCCAGCGGTTTTCCCACTTCCTCCTCCACCTGATGCACGTCAGCACCGGGATAGACCGCGGCGATGAGGCCCTGTTTGAGTTCGAAGGAAGGGAACTCGTCCTTGTTCATATCATAGAGGCCGTAGATGCCGGCTGCGATGAGAAGAACAAGGAAGAAGCGCACGATATTCTTGTTACGAATCGCGCCGAGAACTATCCTTGATGTCAATCCTTTCTTTTCCATATCGGTCTATTCCACCTCCACGCTCATTCCCGTGCTGACTTTGGACATACCTTCCACAATCACGCGGTCCCCGCTCTCAAGACCCTCAAGGACGATGATGCCCTTTCCGGAAAAGTCCCCCGGGGTTATGTATTTCTTCTCAACCTTGTTCTGCCGGTTCACAGCCCAGACATATTTCCCCACTTTATCCATTCTCACGATGGAGGCTGGGATTACAGGGAGGTCTGACTCCCCGGAAGTGTTTTCCCTGGCGGAGAAAACCACCTTCCCGACCATCCCGGGCATAAGCCCTTCAACTGGCCCCTGGAGTTCAAGGGAGCAGTCGTAGCTGTGGGAAATAGTGGAGGCTGAAACGCCTTTTCTGACGAGCTTTGCAGGAAATTCCGTGTCGGAGAGCGCCGGGATGGTCACTTTCGCAAGAGTTCCCACGCTGAAGGAGGAGATTTCGGTCTCCGGGATGGAAATTACGACTTCAAGGGAACCCAGGTCCACAATCCTTACAAGAGGCTGGCCCACCGTAACATCCTCCCCCTCTTCAACGAGCACTTCGCTGACAGTTCCCGCAAACGGAGCCTTTACCGAGCAGTCGTAAGCCGCTTTCTGGGCCGTTGCGAGGGTGGCTTTGGCTCTTGCGAGGGTGGCTTCCACTTCCACGACCTTAACCTGGGCGACGCTTCCGTTACCCTGGACCTTCTGGAGGCGGTCATAGCCGTCCTGGGCCTGACGCATCGTGGCACGTGCGGCATTCAGAGTGCTTGCGACGGTCTCGGAGTAAATTTTCGCGACCTGCTGATTCGCCCGAACCTTCTGACCCTGCTTTACATTCACCTTTTCGAGTTTTGCAGGGAAAGGAGAGAGAACCACGGTGTTTTTCGCTGTCTCCACCTTGCCGACATAGGTCTTGTCGCTGATGCGGGAGGTTGAATTCACAGCGGTGACTTTCACCTTTACAGGGGTTTTCTCCGTTTCCTTTTTCTTTACAACGTTTCCGCAGGATGACAGGAGCGCAAGAGAGAGGGCAGAAGCTCCGAGCAGCGAAACTATATCTTTGATTTTCATTATCTTATCCATTGATTTAGCCTTCACAAATTAGGCATCTATTCAGGAAGAACTGCCACTATTTGTTGACTTTGGCGACGCACTTGACTGACGACTCGGTAATCGTGTAGTCGTAAACGAGGTAGGAGGTTGAGCCGGTGTAGTTGAGAGTGAACACTACGACGTCGTCATACCTCTCGCCCGTGCCCTCGAGTGTGGCGTCAATAGTAAAAGTGAGGCCTTCGTCCTTGATGGTGAGGATTCGGCTGATAGGGCTCAAGGTTATCTTTTTCCCGTCCACTGTGGCGTCAAAAACAAGAACATCTCCGCCTATGATGTTGAAAGTCACTATCATAGAGTTCTCCCCTGTGGGGACGATGTTCATCTGCCCGGACTCGGAGGTGAGGGAGGACTTGAAGGTGCCGTCGGTTGTAGGAAGCGTGACAT
Organism: bacterium; assembly: GCA_963640535.1. GTDB lineage: Bacteria > Bacteroidota > Bacteroidia > Bacteroidales > UBA932 > Cryptobacteroides. The sequence goes on from CAVHYU010000001.1 coordinate 74,959, forward strand.
CATTGTCTATGCCGAGACTGTCGCGAAGATCCGGAAGAGAGATTCCGAGGCTGTCCAGAAGGTCGTCAAGGGCACTTGATGGCATCAGCGAGGCTGTTCCTTTGGAGGGAGTGTCACCCACAGCGGCCGCGTCATTATCGGAGTCGTCGGAAGAGGTGACCTTGCGGTCGAGGGTGAGAGTGCCGCTCGTCTTGAAAGAATAATTGCCTTCAAATCGGCGTGTTCCCTCCTTTTCGCAAGAAGTGAGCGAAAGGAGCAGCGCGGCAAATACAGCAGCCGCAGCAATAAGATTTCTTTTCATACCTGTATATTTTTTCATTTTTATTCACATTCAATGCAGTGGCCGTTGATGATATTCCCGCTCCCTCGCGTCAAACTCTTCCCTAACCTGCCTCACAGCCTCGCAGGCGTCATTCGCCGTCTCGGAATACAACTTTTTATGCCTCCTTCCACTGCTGTCTGAGGAGTTCAACGGCGGAGCGGACAGTCAGCTCGCGGTCACCCTTGGTGCCACACTCGAAAGTGATGTACTTGTCGTAGCCGAGTTCCTTGAGGGCGCGGAAACCTGCGCGGTAGTCGTCCTTCTCCCCGTCCTCACCCGGCATAAGACGGCGGGCGCGGCTGGCGATGTGAACGTGCTGGAGGTACTCAGTGCCGGCAGACATAAACGCCGCATAATCAGAGGTTTCCTCGGACATATGCCAGAAGTCTCCAAGCACTTTCACTCCCTTGCTGCCGCAGTCGCGGGCTATTGCAGCGGCGTCGCTCACCTGACGGAGGTAGAACGCCTCGCGGCGGTTGAGCGGTTCAAGAATCACGTAGGTGCCGTGTTCGAGGGCATATTCGCCGAGAGAATAAAGCTCGGAGCAGAGGAAATCGCGAGTCTGCTGCGTGTGCGGACGGCAAGGCTTCTGAGAGTTGAAGGCCGGGACCATAATCACTCCCGTTGAGCCGAGTTCGCCTGCGGAGGCGAGGATTTCGCGGTAGGTGGAGTCGAACTGAGCCTTCACCGCAGGGTCTTCGGCAAGGATGAATCCGTCAAACCCGGCGCAGATGGCGCTGACACTTATGTTTCTTCCGCGAAGAGCTTCCTTAATCTCGCCAACCTTGTCCTTCAGGCCCTTTCCGCCCGGCTCATAGCCCACTACGCCGAGGCTTTCCATAAAATCGAACTTCTCAGCGAGCGTTTCGCCCGGAGCGGTGCCTGTCTGAAATGAGATTTTAAGCTCCCCTGAGGATGCCTTCTTCTTTTTGTCGCCTCCCGCTGCGCAGCCCGGAAGCAGAGATGCCGCTGCAAGAGCCGCCGTTCCCGCCGCAGCGGTAGAGAGGAAATTTCTTCTGTCCATATCAATTATTCATAAATAACCCCTCAGACACAGGACGGTCCGAGGGGTATATGTTAGTTTTTAATTATTTCTTTGCTCCAGGGACCTGGACGGTGTACTTTGACATATCCATCTTTCCGAGTTCAAGTTTCTCGGGCAGGTAGTCGAGCGGAGAGGCGCTAATTTCGTCCCAGGTGACCGTGGAACCCGCGTAGGCTGATTCGCGGCCCATTACTCCGCACAGGGAGGACATCGCGCACTCGGCGGCTTCATCGTGAGCCTCGCCGCGGCGGATGTGATTAATCCAGTCCACGTGCTCGAGGACATACGGATTGGTCTGACTGTGCTCAGCCTTTTCGGCCTCGCGGTCATACTGCCAGAGGATGTTGTCACTATAGTCCCTGATTGCGAAATCGTCAGAGTTCCACCACGCCAACTTTCCGTGAATCTGCTCGGTCACATTGTTGGAGCAGCCGTCAATCTGGCGGCACATACTGTGAAGATGCACACCTCCGCCGTAGTCGAAGTCAACGCTGAAATTGTCGTACTGGTCACCGGTGACCCTTCTCTGACGGCTTCCGAAGCCCGTTGCAGTGAGAGGGTGACGCCCGAACATCCAGTTGAAAACATCTATGTTATGGACGTGCTGCTCGCAGATGTGGTCGCCGGAAAGCCATTTCCAGTTCACCCAGTCGCGGATCATCCACTCCATATCGCTCCAGCCCTGCTGCCTTTCACGATACCAGAGCATCCCCTGATTCCAGTAAACGTTTCCGCTGACGATTTCTCCGATCATTCCCTCCTGAATCTTCTTGAAAGATTCGACATACGCCCTCTGATGGTGGCGCTGGGTGCCGGTGACAACGCAAAGTCCGCGTGCCTCGGCCTGCTTTGCAGTGGCCATAATCTGGCGGTAGCCCTTAGGGTCCACGGCTACAGGTTTCTCAAGGAACGAGTGCACACCCTTTTCAGTGGCATACTGGAACTGCTGTGGGCGGAACACCGGCGGAGTAGTGAGAATCACGGCGTCCACGCCAGAGTCGATGACCTTCTTGTATGCATCAAAGCCCGTGAAGCAGTTTTCCGCAGGAACTTCCATTCCCTTGTCAGCAAGCTTGTCCCGAAGAGAATTCAGCCGGTCCGGGAACACGTCTCCAAGAGCGGTAATCTTCACTCCGTCAGCTGCATTGAGCAAATCGTTCACAGCTCCGCTTCCTCTTCCGCCGCAACCCACGACGCCCACCTTTATCTCCCTTCCGTCAATCGCCTTGTCGGGGAGTTCGGGAACATAATACTCTCCAGGCTGCCTGAGAGGCACAATCGCCCCCTTTCCTTTTCCGCTGCAGGAAGAAAGCAGCATATCGCTTCCCACAAGTCCAAGTGCGCCAAGAGCGGCGCTAGTTCCAAGAAAACTTCTTCTGTCCATTGGTTATGTAATTTTATAATTTTATTTCTTCGGGGACATCGCAGACTACCCTGAAGCCGATGCCTTTGATGTCTGAATACCACCAGATGCTCTTCGGGCTCTGCGGGTCGGTGCGGAGCCACTCGTCGTGAAGCGTATGGCTTCTTGCGGCGCAGCGCACCAGGGCGGCATCGTCGCAATAGGCCCCGCCCCTCACTACAAATTCCTCTCCAGACTGTGGTCCGCGGGGGTCAAGCTGCCCGTCAGAAATCTTGGAATATGCATCTTCAGCATAGTAGTCAGAGCAATACTCCATCACATTCCCCAACATATTCCGCAGGCCCCACGGATTGGCCTTCACAGAGGAAGGCTCGGCTGTTTTCCCGGCGCTGTCCCCGCCATAGACGACATAGCGAGCAATCAAGGTGGTGTCAGCCCCGAAAAGACGGCTGCGGAAGCTCTCCTCGGAGTATTTCTTGGGATTTCCTTCAAAGAAATATGCCCCGGCGGTGCCTCCTCTTGCGGCATATTCCCACTCGGCCTCGGTCGGGAGACGGTAGTGGCGGCCGGTCTTGAGAGAGAGCCACTGGCAGAAAGTCTCGGCGGCATAGTGGGTCATCGTTATCGCAGGCCTCTCGCCCATTCCCCAGCCCTGGTCAGGGAATCCGAAAGGAGGGGTCGGGCCGCTCACTGCGTCCACGTCAGGACGGCTGTTGTTCGCATACACCGCTGCCGGAGGGGTGCGTCCCTCGGACATAGTCTCGTTGTAGAAAGCCCAGTACTGGCTCCAGGTCACCTCGGTCTCGCCGATAAAGAACGGAGAAATTCTCACTCTCTTCTGAGGGCCCTCGTCCTTTCCACGGAGCGGCTCGTTCTCGGGGCTTCCTATCAAGAACTCTCCTCCGGGGACGGCAACCATAGAGATGGCGGCGCCTGTGCCGGGGATGGTTTCGGTAAAGTTTTCAAAGGATGTGACCGAAGCTGCCGCCGTATATTTCACACCGGAGTCAAGCGGGTCGGAGACCTTCCCCGTAAGGCTCTTGTGGGTGTATCCGGGCATCTCGTGTCCGGTGTCGAGATGGCAGCTGACGCACTGAAGGTTCAGTTTGCGGGAATTTTCGTTGTAGTAGAGGTGCGCCGTGATGCCCTCGTCGGAAATCCCCGAAGGGAAGAGGTTGGTGTGGCATTTTTCGCAGGAAGAGTTATAGACGATTATGCTCGCGTGCTCCACGGTCCGCTTCGCCTCCCAGTCAATTTCGTCCTTGCTCCGGGTCATTTTCACCCAGAGATCCTTCACCCCGATCCGCATTTTGGCGGCCCAGTATGCGAAATAGCCGTCCTCTCGCGGCGGAAGGTGGCAGGCGGCGCAGTCGGTAGTCACTCCGCTCTTGCTGTTGCAGTGCTCAGAGCGCTTCCACATTCCGTCCGCCTCGTCGTGGTAGTGGCAACTCATACAGTATTCGTTGCTGGAGGTGCGGGAAAGCGCCGCCCCGAGGGTCACCGCAAGGCCGGCCCCGATGAGGAGTCCCACCAGCCCCACGAGCAGACATAGACTCTTTTTTGTTCCCTTTGACATCGTAAAATCATTTTCTTTGCGGTCCAAACCCGCAAAATCCTGCAAATTTAGCAAATTCCGCGGAATTGGGAAGAGCGATTTTACGAGACGATGGCGTTGAGGCGGCCGGATTCCGAGACCGTGTCCCTATTTTGAGGCGGTCGGATTTCGAAACCATGTCCCTATTTTGAGAGGGCCGGATTTTCGAGACCGCGTCCCTATTTTGAACAGTACTCGCCGAGGATATTGAGCCCGGCCATCAGCGGGCGGACAGCCTTCAGGGCCTGGCGGTAGCGGGCGTAGGCGGCGAACTTTATGTCCACATAGAAGAAATACTGCCACTCCTGACCCGGAATCGGGAGGGACTGGATGCGGGTGAGATTCATATCGTAGAACGAAAGAATCGTCAGTATCTGCGCGAGGGAGCCCGGTTTGTGCGGGAGGGTAAAACAGAGCGAGGCCTTGTTGACGGAGCTCCGTGGCACAGATAGGCTCTCGTCAAGAATGAGGAAGCGGGTGAAGTTCTGCTTGTAGGTCTCAATGTTTGGGGCAAGGATTTCCAGGCCGTTCTGCCGGGCCGCAAGTTCCGAGGCCACTGCGCCGACCCCCAGGACCCCCTCACGGGCGATGTCAATGGCGCTCTTTGCCGTGTCCTCCGACTCCACCATCTTGATCCACGGGCAGTTGCGCTCGAAGAACTGGCGGGTCTGGTTGATTGCCATATAATGGGTGCGGACTTCGCGTATGTCCTCCACCTTCTGCCCCGGAAGAGCCATAAGATTTTGATGGATAGGGATATACACCTCTCCCTTTATTTTGAACGGGTTGGCTCTCAGAAGCTCGAAGTTAGGGATGAGTCCTCCGGAAATTGTGTTTTCGATGGCGATGGCCGCCGCATCCGCCCCGCCGCAGGAGAGGGAGCGGAAAATGTCTGAGAAGGTCGCGCACTCCGAGATTTCAATTTCCTCACCTCCGTAAAAAAGGCGCGCCGCCTGCTCGTGGAAGCACCCTCTGTAACCTTGTATCGCAACTTTTTTCATCTTAACTATTCAACTTTCGTAAGTATCTAATTCATATATAATAATTTAACTCTCGCAAGTATCTAACTTATTTATATATAACCATTTTCTCTCTAATCTCCCTATCACTTCCAATTAAAACTTGTCCGCAGCCCGAGACAAGCGTTGTGTCGGCACTGCGGACAAGTAGTTAAAAATCAACAGACAATTATTCCGCCGACTTCAGAACGCAACGGACAGAAAGGCCGGCTCTACTGCCTTCCCAGCCCCATCCCCAGTTATTTTCTCCGTTCATCCAGAGTCCATACATATCCCAAGTCTGTCCGACATTGGTAGCACTCCAGAGACAAGCATCCCACCAGTCTTCCTCTTTTCCGGAATCGCGGTTGACCTTTCCGGCCTGAGGGATGAATATCGCCCCGTTGAGATGCCCCGGGCCGCATTCTGCCTTCATAAGTTCACGGTCGAGACCGACGTACGCGCCGGCTACCGTCATTCCATTGGTCATCCAATAATCGAACCAGAAATGCGGAGTTGCCTGATCTATCGCGAGGAGAGTTTCGATTTCAGCCTTTGTAGGCACTCTCCATCCGTCAGGACAAGGGTCGTTTTCGTCTGTCCAAGTTTGTGAGCAGGTGTCATAAGGTCCTGTCGGGAATCCAGGGACTACAGTCTCCGTGTCGCCGTGGTCGTTCGCAGAATATGACGGATAGCCCACCTTCGCATTCCACTGGTAGAGCTTGCCACGCACCTGACAATTCTTTCCGAAGGTGTCAGGATCGTCAACATTGGCATTTGCCCAAACGAGGTTTCCGATTTTCGTTCCCACGTGCTGAACCAGAACCGTACGCTCAAGCGTCCCGGCGGTGACTTTCACATTCGCCGTACGATATGCGTAGTCGGTTGATTCCGCCACCTTCACCTTGAAACTGCCGACTCCAAGAGCCGAACCGTTCTCGACAGTACACCAGGAAGCGTCAGAAGCTGCGGTCCACTCGCCTGCTGTTGCAACAGAGACAGTGTACTCGCCTCCCTCTACATCTGAATAGATGTTATAGACATCAAGATCGAGATCGGTTGCGACAGGTTTAGGACGGCCTGTCTGAGAAATGCTGATGACTTTGCTCACGCCCTCGCCGGAGATGGTAGCGATGGCAGTGCGGGTAGCGTCATATTCAAGGTACTTGCTGATCTGGAACTTCAGAGTGCCGTCCCCTTTGAGGACCTTCGGCATCAGAAAAATCCAGTCTTCGCCGCTTTCGTAGGTAATTTCTGTGGTTGTAGCGACGTTGCTGGTCACCTTGATGTTGAAATCGCCGCCGTCAGTTGTGGCGACAATCGTCTCGGAATCCACTTCAATTGAAGGATTCTTTACGCCAGCCTTGCTGCAGGAAAGCAAAATCCCCGCGCAGGCACAAATAAGGAAAAACTTTTTCATTGTATCTGTAATTTAGTTCGTAGTTATCTAAAGTTCAGTCTGTAAACTTTGCCAGCCTCCATCAACAACATTCCGTTGCCGTAGCGCGAGGACGCGTCTGCTGTCTTTATCCATTTCCCTTCCGAGTCATAATGACCGGTTTCAACAGAAGAAGGAGTAAAATCAGGATACAGTTTGTCCGCCTTGGTAGAGCCGACAGTAAAATAGCTGTCACCCTCAATCGCGAACGCCACCCCACGGCTCTCAGTCTTCCATCTGAAAGTGCCGGACGAAGTGGAAGAGGTCTCTTCCGCAGATGTCTTCCCTGCAGAATCCTTCAGATTGAATCCTATCATATTCTTCGTGGAAGCCGTAGCGAAATCCCACCAGGCGTCCTTGAATATGCCGTAGGCATCTATCAGCCTCTGGGTCTGTGACTTAGGAGTAAAATCCGGGTTATACACTCCCCTCAGTGTCCAGTCCTTGAGATAGACGTGCGGAGTGGTTATGACTTCAAACACCTCATAGCCGCAGCCCATAACAAGGGACTGCAACGTAAGAAGGTCGTTGTTGTCGTACTCTCCTCCGTTTTCGGCGACGTGGGAGAAGTTTCCCGGGATTTCCTGAATCTGCTTAAGCCACGAAGTCAGTGTCGGGATGTCGTTCACATAAGGGTCAAAGCCCACATAGTCAATCCCGTCCCGCTGCGCGATTTTCTTGCTCCAGTACACCCAGTCGTCGTAAGTCACAGTCTGGTTCACACGGGTATAACAGTCATACGGGCTCTCTTTTACCGCCAATCCGAGTTCATTCAGATGCCACAGAATACTCGGCCACAGGTCGGTGGCGGAATAGCCGTGTGCGGAGTTGTGCCGGGTGGCGAGCATATCCGGTTCATTCTCAATCTGGACCCCGATGACCGTATGCGGCCCGCCGAGCGATTTGTCATAATCCGAAACAAACTGCATCATTTGTGCGACGGCCTTTTTCTCCCTTTCCACAAGAGCCTTGTTTCCCGGCTTCAGATAGAACTGTTTGCCAAGCCAGCCCTGATAGGCTGCGGAAGGCTTCAGCTCAGGATAAGTCACTGTGTCGTCAATCACATACGAGGGGATATACCCTTCGACGGAATACCCGCACATATAACTTCCATACCACAGGATTTCGAGTTTAAGACCATATTTCTCACAGTAGCCGATGTAAGCCCTGACTGCCGCATCGGTGTATTTGTCATACTCCGGTTCGACATCCCTCCAGGCTATCGGGACCTGAATGCAGGTTATGTTCAACCCCGCCGCAAGGGCGAAATAGTCGTCCAAATTGTCGAGAGTCCTGCCGTCAAGCTGGATAAAATAGTCGGTGCGGAGCTGAGCCCCGAGCATCAGAAACGGCTTCCCTGAGACGGTAAGACGATATTGAGAGGTTTCTTTCGGAGTGTCTCCTCCCCCGCCGCCTCCCTTCGTGTCCGTCCCGAAGGAAGTCGAACACGAAATGAGGGCAAACAAAGCGGCAATCAATATGAAATAAAATTTCTTCATCATTATTCAGCGCCCTGACCGGCCTGTAGAGGCCATCCAGGATTTTGATAGAGAGTTGACTGCGAAGCATCGCCGCCACCGGTTATGAGGAAATGCTGCACCGCGATAGGATTGAGGTAGTGGGCCATCTTCCAGCGGTAACCCTCATACACACGGTTATTGGACAGGATGTGATATGGAGCGCAGTACTTGCTGAACGTCCTTGAGGAGATGTTTTCCTCTTCCTTGAGGTTGTTGTCGTTGCCTGAAAGGAAATCAGGGTTGGTGTACATTGTCTCCCACACGTTCATTCCCAGAATGTGATAAGGAGTGTCAATCATCTGGTCCATAGCCCTCCAGCGACGTACATCATACCCTCTGAAGCCTTCAGCCATCAGCTCGCAACGGCGTTCGCGGCGGATATTGAACAAGGTGGCGTCAACAAGATGACCTGCGGAATATGCTCCCCAGTCCGTCTCCTTTTCCTTGTCCATATTGGTATTGTCAATGGTAATCTGATAGTCGGCCACTTTCGAACGGTTGCGGATTGCGCTCCAGTAAGCCTGGGCGTCAGCGTCAAGCGCTCCGGTTGCCTCATAGCAGGCCTCCATATAGTTGAGATAAGCCTCAACAGCCCTGAAAATGATGGAGCCCACATAGCTCTTGTCCCTCACGGACTGGTCGCCGTCGAAATTGAGACCCTTGCGGATTGCATAACCGGTCGTGTAACGCATAGACGCTGTTGACCTTACGATATTCGGCCACGGCTCAATCTCGTATGACTCCGGGCCAGGGGTGCTGTGGAGATTCCTGTCGCCCGGCTTCTTGATGAAGATTTCGGCTCTGGAGTCCCTGCCTTCTGTGATTTTCAGAAGGTCGGCATCGCCGGGATATCCGCTATCTGCAGCATAGATCGGAAGACCGTTGGACATAACGAAGGCATCAACCATACTCTTGGTGATTCCATATCCCTGATTTGCGGCGGCGGCAAATTCCACTACGGAGTTGGTCACGCCCTCGGACACGCTGTAGGCTTTCCAGAGGAGGATTTCGCTGTAAGTGGACATATCGGTCGCGCCGAACATATCGAAGTATGGATTGGCTGCCGCCTCGGCAGAGGACTGGAACACGCCGGTGTTGTCCACAAGAGGATATTTGTCGGCAATGGCCTTTGACTCCTCCATACAGATTTTCAGGAAATACGCGATTTCATCATCAATGCTTCCTGAAGGGTACTGATAATCCGGATTCGTTGCCTTTCCAGGCCAGTCGGCAGTTCCCGGAACGAAAGCCGTACCCTTGAAATACTTGAGCCAGGTTCCCTCAAAAAGGGCCACTCTTGATTTCATAAGGCGGGCGCAGTCCTTGTTCAGGCGGTTCGAGCCTCCTTTCGGAGCACTGTCGCCCATATACTCGATTGCCTTGTCAAGGTCTTCGAGAATGAATCTTGCCACCTCATTGCGCGGGGCTCTTACGCTCTCGGCGGTAAGCCGCTCCAGATTGTCCGGAAGCAGATGCTTCACGATAGGAAAATCTCCGAGGTCCGCAAGCTTAAAGAAATACTGCCAGGCGCGGAAGAAATAAACTTCGCCCACATAATGGCGGATGTTTGCTGACGCTCCGGATATCTTGCCGTTCTCAAAATTCTCCAGCACATTGTCAAAGAAATAGTTGCAACGGTAGATGCCGGTAAAGTCGTAGCTTCCGCCGGTCTGTCCCACTTTCCAGTAACCCGGGGCGAAAATGTCGCTCGGGTTGGCGTAGGCCATATTGTCAGTGTTGCTGTCATTCTTCCAGGTGCCCCAGCTGGTGGTGCCGTGGCAAGGGAACAAGTTGTAAAGGTCGGTCGCGTATGCGGCGATGTTGTCCTCCGTAGTCAGATACTGCTCCGGAGAAAGGCTGGACTCGGGCTTGAGGTTCAGAAAACCGTCGCAGGAAGTCAGAAGCAGCGGAAGTGCCGCCGCAATGCCGATATATCTTAATATTCTTCTCATATTCTTGATTCTTAGAAGGATTCTTTAGAAAGTGACGCTTAATCCGAAGGAATATGTCCTTGAAAGAGGATATACATTTCCTGTCCCGTTCTCTCCGATGGTTTCAGGGTCGAAAAGCTTGGTCATACGGGTGAATGTCGCAAGGTTCTCTCCGGAGAAGAAAAGTCTGAGACTCTGTATCCTGGCTTTCTGCATCCATTTCTGAGGGAAGGTATAACCCAGCTGGAGGTTCTTGAGCCTGAGATAGGAAGCGTTCTGGACATAGAGGCTCTGCCACTGCACATTCTTCTCGCTGTCAAGGTACGGCCGCGGATAGTAGCTGTCAGTGTTCAGTCCGAGAGGGCTTTCCGGGTCGTCGCGGTAGTAGTCAAGATGCTGGGTGAGCACCATAGTGCCCCACTTGCTCCAGCCGCAGCTCCCGAAGAAGTATTTACCGTTCTGGAAATAATCCCTCTTTCCTACGCCCTGAAGGTAAACCCTGAGGTCTATGCCCTTCCAAGCGAGGTTTATGTCAAAAGCATAGTTGAATCTCGGGGTGGAGTTACCTATGACCTTGAGGTCACCGTGGTCGTCGGTGGTCCAGGAGCCGGAGTCAATCTTGCCGTCCCCGTTAAGGTCGCGGTACATAATGTCGCCGGCCTGCCAGTTGGAACCAAGCGCCGTCTGACCGCCGTTCGGAAGAGAGATGAGGTGTTCGAGCATCTCGTCCTCAGTCCTTGCGATGCCGATTGACTCATAGCCCCAGAAGTCACCGAGAGTCATCCCCTCATAATAGGTTCCGAGAGTCTTTGAAGGGTTGGAGTATTTGGTGATTTTGGTGACAGCATCCGAAAGGACGAAGCGTACGCCGTAGTCAAGCTGACCGAACGCCCTGTCGTGCCAGGAGATTTCAAAGTCGAAACCTGTCGTGCGCATATCCGTATTATTGGTGTAAGGCACTGATGTTCCAAGAATTACAGGAAGTTCATCTGCAGGTCCGATCATATCTTCCGTCCTGCGGACATAGCCGTCGAGAGAGGCGGAGAGACGACCGTCAAATGCCGCCACATCGAGACCTACATTCCAGGACTTTACTTTCTCCCAGGTGAGGGACGAGCTTATCAGAGATGCCGGCCAGGCGATGTTGGTCTTCTTGCCGTCGATAAGCCAGCTTCCGGCAGAATTCGAGAAGTTCATCTGCTCGTATGTCGGATAGTAGGCCGTCGTGTTCTGGTTACCGAGGGAACCGTATGAAGCCCTGATTTTCAAAGTATTGACCCACTTGGAAGCCGGAGCGAAGAACGGCTCCTTGGCGATGTTCCATCCCGCTGAAACTGAAGGGAAGAGACCCCAGCGCTTGTCAGGGGCAAATCTTGAAGAACCGTCGTAACGGAGGTTGGCCTCAAGAAGATATCTTTCCTTGTAGTTGTAGTTCAGTCGTCCGAAGAATCCGAGAGTCCTCCACGCCGAAGATCCTCCGCCCACTACCGGGCTGACTTCTTCGCCGTTGTAAAGGCCTGAGGTAGTGTTGATTGAAGGCACATCCGGCACGATGAGTCCTTCTCTTTTGGCGTAAGTGGTATTCACCGAATAGGACTCCATCTGCACACCGGCCATAACCTTGAAATAGTTGCCGGCGATGTTGTTCTCGTAATCGGTATAGAGGTTCGTGTTCAGATACTGGTTGCGGCCGTCATCGTTGGCGACTCCGGTGTGGTCGTCCCATACAGAACCCTTTGAAACGCCGTCTATACAGGTCTGCCAGACTTCTTTCACGACAACTTTGTTGAAATAGGAACGGTAGCGATAGTTCACGTCACCCACGATTCTCCAGCCCTTGAGCGGGGTGAGAGTGAAGTTGAACTGGTTTGACGAAGTGGTGTTGGAAATGGTCGTCTGACCTCCCTTGCTGAAACGGAGAGCGAGGTCGTTGAAAAGGTTGCCGTTCGGGTCATAGAGCGGAGCGACCGGCCAGAGATACTGACCGAAATACCAGAGGATGTCGTCGCTCAGGGCCGTAGGCTGGTGATAATCCTCGCGGATGAAACGGCTGCTGAATCCGATTGAAAGGAAATCGAACGGTTTTGCCTCAACTTTTCCGAACACGTTCATTCGGTTGAGACCGTCAAGATCAGCCCCCTCGAAAGTGAACTGTCCGTCCTGCATAAGGTAGTTGGCGGAAACGAAATAGTTCATCTTGGAATTTCCGCCGGAGATGCTGAGATTGTGCTCCTGAGTAAAGGAAACATCCTTGTAGAAAACATCGTAGTAGTCGATGTTGTCGTTTCCTTCGGTGTAGGCCGTTCCCCACTGGTTACCCACAGGGATGGTGTTGTAGGAAATGACTCCGTCCTGATAGTCCTTGATTCTCTGGAGACGGGCGGCACCGATATCGTCGGCATTGCCGTCGTTGTTGGCGGCGTCATTGAAGTAGAGCGCCCAGGAATAAGAGTCTGCGGAATGAGGCAGGTTAAGCGGGGTATTGAACCTGAAACTGTTGTTGTAGTTCACCTGCATCTTGCCTTCCTTGCCCTTCTTGGTGGTGACGAGAATCACTCCGAACGGAGCGCGGGAACCGTAGATTGAAGACGCAGCAGCATCCTTGAGGACTGAGATGTTCTCGATATCCTGAGGGTTGATGGAGTAGAGGTCACCCTCCATTCCGTCAATGAGGATGAGCACGCTTCCGGAAGAGCCCTGACCGATTGTGCCCTGGCCACGCAGGGTTATTGTAGGATTCTTTCCGTAGAGCTGTCCGCTGACCTGCTTGATGGAAAGGCCCGGAACCTGCCCCTGAAGGGCGAGGACCGTGTTGCTAACCGGAACAGACTCAAGCTGCTGGGAATTGACAGTCGCCACGCTTCCGGTGAGGTTCACCTTCTTCTGGGTGGCGAAGCCGACCACTACTGACTCGTCGAGAAGTTTCATATCTTCGGCGAGAGTCACATTTATAACCGCTCTGCCGACGATGTCAATGGTTTGGGAAGCGAAGCCTATCGAGCTGAATATCAGGGATTTTGCCCTCCCCGGTTCAATGGAATACTTTCCATCGGCATCTGTAATGGTGCCGCCCTGGGCTCCGTCCAACAGAAGAATGGACACGCCTGGAAGCGGTTCTCCGCCTGTGTCGGTCACTGTTCCGGAAACTCTGCTCTGTGCGTTTGCGCCAAGGCTCAAAAGCATTGCCGTAACTACGGCAAGCGCTGTTTTACAGGGATTTCTCATAATCTTTTGTATTATTAAAATATGGTACCTATGTTCTTTTTAGCCGTGCTGCCAAGACTCCCGTTCGAAGTGAACTGAAGCCTGTACACTTTCCCTCCGGTCATCTGGAGAGAGTTTCCACTTGCGGAAGTCACAGTCCCGTTGGCAACGGTCAGTTTTGCGTCCTTTGTTGCAAACGCCACGAGGGAGTCGCCTCTGTCAAGGACAAAAGCAAGCGCGCCGTTTGAGGTCTCAAGGGTGAGTCTGGCCCCGGAAGTGTTGATGGTCTGGGACAGTTTTGTCTCCGGAGCGTCCGCCTTGAGGTTGAACGCGGCGAAATCTTCTGTCGGAGTGAGGGCTACATCCTCTCCGGCCTCTATCAGACCTGCAAGAAGAACTTTTGTCTGAGCCACCTGAGGCTTAGGAGTGAAGTCGGAGTAGTAGATACCCTCGGAGTTCCAGGGAGATGCGCTGTTTGAGGAGATGTATTTGCTGGTTGCGAGGTCATAGATGTCATATCCCCCGCCCAAAGCTGAAGCGGCGAGAATAAGACTCGGGGTGTTGGAATAATCTCCCCTGTTCTCTGCCACAAGCGGATAATTCCCCTCCATAGACCCGTACTGGCTCACTTCATAGGCAATCTGATTTACAGTGGACATATAGGGGTCATAGCTGACGAAGTCGATTCCGTCCAGTGCATACACATCCTTCGGGGATATGCCCGGGGTCTGGGGGAAGTCCTTCACTCCGTCTCCGGAGATTATGTTCGTGCGGGTTGCAACAGAGTATGCGCTGTTTTTGACTGCCTTTCCGACGACGTCAAGAGCCCTTAGCGTCATATTCCACGCTTCTGTCTTTGTGAGAAGGGTTCCGTCCTTGTGGGCAATCTGCTTTTCATCAAGTCTCCACCTCACAAGAGCGTCCGGCTCGTTGTGAACCTGGCAGGTTATAATCGGATGAGTCTCCCCGTTCCCGGCATCCCAGGCGCGTATATGGGCAAAGAGCCTTGTGACCGCGACGACTTCTCTTTCAAGCACCGTATCGTCGTCGAAATCAATGGAATATGTGTACCCGTAGAGAGGATGATAGTCTCCGTCCGAGTTCCGTTTGAGGCGGACTGACGACATAGAAAGAATGTATGTCGGCACAAGCCAGGAGTAGGAATCGCCGATAAAGTTGGTGCTGAACCACAGCAGCTCCACCTTCAGATTATGTTTGAGCGCAAACTCCATTGTCTTGTCAACGCAGGTGAAGTCCCACTGGTCCTGCTTGGGTTCGATGAATGCCCACGGGCAGGGAACCTGAATGCAGTTCACTCCGAGCCTCTCGGCAAGTGCGAAGTACTCCTCAATCGCAGTCCAGTCCAGTTTGTCCACTGAACGGAACACATCCAGACGAATCTGAGCGCCGTAAACCGGGAAAGGTTTGCCGTCCACTTCAAGATAAGGCTTGCCGGAGTCGGATTTGCAGATTTTGCTGACTGTAATCTGCTCAAGAGCCGGTTCATCCGGAGCAGTTTCCCCCTGCGCCTGAGTCGGAGTGCAGGAAAGCGACAAGGCAGCGGAGAGCACCGCGACAAAAGTGTATTTTATTGACATTCGCATTGTTATGGAAGAGTAATTGATTAAATTTGACTTAGGAGACTGAGAGCTGGGTGTTCATCCATTCGAGGCGTCGGGTGTAGAAGTCCAGAAGGTAGTCCACCTCGGCATCGTAGCCGCCGAGCCAGACCAGATTCGGCCAGACATAAGTGTCGAGAATCGGCCATCGGGTGAAATTTCTCCCCGCAGAGCCGCGAATACGACGGCTTGTCTTGCGGATTTCATCCGACAGAGCGAGCAAACTGGGATAAAGCTCCGTCCAGCGGGACTTGACCTTGGAGACAAACCACGGATCCTGAAACATATACCAGTACCATCCCGTGTCTATCCCATTCTGGGTATGATTTCGGATGTACCATCCCTCCGGGCCGTTCGTCACCCCCTCGTGCGCGCTCAGATAATTGCAGTTGCCCCAGGCGAGGTCAAAATCCCAGACGTGATAGAACTCCAGCGGGCCGTTTTTGCGTTTAACGAGAAAAAGACTTTTGAACAGGTCGGCATCTATATTTTTCGACAATTCCTGAATGATGTAGTTATTGACGAACGAATCCACATCGACATAGGCCCGATAACCCTTCTGCGGGTCTTTGAAAGAGGCGGAGACGAGCGAAGCCTCAAAATCATCAAAATATCGGGCAATCTCGTCCTGCAAAGCCGGCGAAGGCTGCTCCGGATCCGTGAACATTATGGGAAATCCCATCTTCGTGTCAAAGCATACCGGGTTATCTTTCTTTGCCTCTATTTCGAGATAGCAGTCCCCCGCATCAATGTCAATGTTAACTCGGTGCTTCGCCACTTCCTTGTGCTCAGTGAAGTCATAGCTGCCGATATAATTGTCATTGAGGTACACATCCACATTAAAAATCTTCGGAGTCCAAGACATTCCGCAAATCTCAGAAACCCGCATAGCAAGAGCGTTTCTCAAAAGCGATTTGTCCGTATAGTTGGCGAGCATAGCCCAGTCGCGGTTCTTGCTCATTCCGAAGATCCCGGTCTTTTCGTCAAGCTTTATCTTGTAGGGTTTCTTCGGGAAATTGCCCCAAGTGCTGTTCCCGCGCCCTCGAATCTTCATCGGCGAGGTGAATTCCGCAACGTCCCAGTAGGCTTTCCCGGGGTCGGTGATTTTTATCGTTCCGTCCACATAATCCGACTTGCCTATTGAAACGCAGTTTTCAGTATAAAGCCTTACGGTTGGATATGGTTCATTGAGTTCAACCGTATAGGTCAGCTTCCTGTCGTCGAACAAAGTCAGCACATACTCGACCTTTCCGGAAAAGTTCTGCTTCGAACACCGGTTTCTCTGCGCCTGTCCGTTGATGGTCAATCCCTTTCCCCTGAAAGATATGTCAGGACACAGGTCCTCGGCAAGACAGCCGTATGGCACCTCCGCAATCAGCGACATTCTTAAAATCGAGCAATTCACATCCGAGGAGAGAGAGGGATTGTCTTCCCTGCGGAATTTGAACCCCCATAGAGACCCTGACTCCGAGCTCGGAATGTGCAGGACATTCCCGTTGGACAGATATATGACTATCGCATCGCAGTCATACGCAACACACACCACCTTGGACCGCAGGTTTCCGAGTCCCTCCGTGGATGAAATACCTGTGGACACCCCGTTTACGCACCAGCGGCCTTTCTCAAGGCAAACATCAGGAAATATCCCGTCAGAGGCAGAATACACGGGTGTGGAAGACGAGTCCACATCCAGAGAAGTGCCGTCAGACAGAGAAAATGAGGTGATGCTCCCGCTGACTGAATACGAGACGAACAGCCCCGGAGAGTAGAACGCCGAGAGCAGTTCGTCCGTTGTCTGTGCCTGCTCCGGAGAGAATTGTTCCTTGGTGCAGGAAAAACATAGAATGGACGCGATAATCAACGGGAAAAGCTGTTTCATTATTGAGTAACCTCAACTTTTTCAATCGTGGAGTTCACCTTGTAAATGTGATACGACCACTCTGCAACGCTTGAAGTGCCCGACACCGTGTAGAAAATGGTCGGAGTCTTGTAGTTCTTCAGATAGCCGTACTCGTCACGGGAGACACAGGCATTGTGGTTCCTGTAAAACCCGGTGACTGAATAATCTATATCCGGAAGACGGGTCCAGGTACCCTTGCTCTCAAGAAACGACTGAAGACCCATATATGCGACGCTTTGATAGGATTCGATAGATGAGGGATATGTATTCGGACAGGTGCCGGAAAATACGCCTACGACCTTATTGTTCTCCTTGTCAAGCGCGAAATCACAATTGTGCAGAGAGACATTGAACCCCATCGAGCTGACGGGTTTTGCGTCTTCCGCTTTCAGATTACTCATATCGCTCATATCCAGACGGCAGAGCTGTACTCCTGTGCCGGTAGTTTCACCTTTCGTGTAGGTAAGAAGCACAGAACCCTTGCGGTCAAGGGAGAAGGCCGACGGCTGTCCGACGCCCCACGCGACGTCGCGATTATCCGGGAATGCTACGACCTGCTTCGGATACTTCACCCAGGAAGTAGCATTCAAATCGTTACTGAACGCCACTCCGACTTCATTTCCCTTGCAGTCGCCCTTGTCAATGCCAAGGTAGAACATCGCGTACTTGTAGTACTCCCCGTCCATTTTGAACTGGCCCCGTATTACGCTCGGGTCGCAGCAGTGGAAACTGTCCCAAGCGCCGGCCGTAGGCTGCAGGACACTCACCGGAGCGGTCTTCGTTCCGTCCGCCTTAATTTCCATATGGTAGATATTGTCGACCATTTTGCCGGCCTGAGGATTTCCGCAGAAGAAAATATGGTACGAGCCGTCCTCTGCCTCAATCACTGATGGGCAATAGGCATAGCGGCTTTCGGGCTGAAAGCCGAAAATGTCAACAGGCTCGCCCCATTTGGTTACGGTCTTGTATGCGCGACCTCCTCCCTCCTCCTGCGGATCGGAGACCTCCTTCTGAGAACAAGCGAACAAAAGAGAAGGGATAAGTGCAAGGGATATCAGTCTTCGGGTGAGTTTCATTTCTCTTCCGGATTGTAAGGTATGAGTTCAACAAAATGATTAACGAGAGCCTCCCTCTGAAGGGAGTCAGTCATCATATATTTCCTATCTCCGTCAGCATCCGGAGTAAAGAGTGTCGCTCCCTTGTCGGTCACGGAGATGCGTCCGCTGCCGGACAAAGTGAACCAGTCCTCGCCTTCAACTGCATAGACAAGCGCAGTCGGGTCCCACATCGGACGGTCGTATGGCATCGGAAGATAAGACTTGTATGCTTCGACAATAGGATGGCGCGGAGCCCAGGCAAAGTCTTTTTCAATGCTTTCGGCCGGATAGCAGGTCTTCACTCCGAGTTCGAACGGAGTCACAACCACAGGCGTAGGCCAGCCCTCAAGAATGGTCTTGGCTGCAGGGACATCCTTCATTACATTGTATTCATAAAAGTTCGGATCCTCGAAATTGCCTGCCATAGCGACCAGGAGCTTAACTTTCTTCTCCACAAGTTCACGTCCCGAAAGCGGCGAGAATTCATCGCCTTCCGTTTCAAGAAGCTTAATCAGATTGGTGGAAAATCCTATTGAAACGACTACTACAGACTCGTCCGGCTGCGCCGAAAGAATTTTCCTATAGAGAGTGTGGGCCTCTGGCAGAGCATCATAGTCACTGATTGAACGGGCGAAGACAGGAGAACCGTCCTCATTTTTCATCCCGACGACAGCCTTCGCATAATTTACCGCATCGTCCTCACAATAGGACGCGCCCTCGCGGATAACCCCTATCGGAATCTCCGGATGGCCGTAGAATGTGTTCAGAATGTCGCAATATTCCGCCGGCGCGCTTCCTTCCTTGTTTATAGTTACGGCAAGAAGGTTCATTTTCCCCGAATCGATATAATTGTATGCCAGAGCGAGAGCCAGGGCATCATCAACATCGTTCCCGAGGTCAGTTTCCAGAATGACATTGACAGCGGATGTCGCTGATGGTTTGCCACACGCCGAAAGCAGAGCTGCAGCAACGGCAATCACGGTAAATATTCTTTTCATAAAATGATTTTAAAGTCTCCCGTTCCGGGGCAAACCGGGACGGGAGAACAGTTACAGCGATTATTTCTTAATGCAACGGACTACAGTAGCATATTCCTTATGACCGTCACCCCAGCCCCAATGGTCGCAATAGTCCAAAAGATTGGTGAGGTAAAGACCTGCAATCCCATCATTGTGCGAGGTGGCACCCCAGCAGGTTATAAGCCAAGTTCTATCGGTATATCCGCCGGAAGAAATCCATCCGCACACCGGAACGAACATACCGCCTTCCTCAACGATGTTGCTCTTGTTGATTCTTTCAGGAACGTTCTGTCCCCAGCCTACGATAAAGCCGTCCTTTGAAAAACCGCGCTCTCCTGCGTTCACACGGATGCAGTTGAAATTGGTCTTCGTTGCACAGTGGTCGTCTGAAAAGCCGATGGTCTGAATAAGTTCCCAAGAGGTCGGAACTCTCCATCCTTCCGGACAAGGGTCGTTCTCGTCATCCCAAGCATCGTCGTCATCAACAACTATAGTCGGATCTTCCGCATCGTACTTGCGATGAGGCTCGGAATATGCCTTGCAAGCATCAACAAATCCCTCTACAGGGACCATCCCTTCAGCTGAAGGAGTAGCACCGCCGAAAGCGCCGCCGTTCTTTGACGGATCGAAAGGCCAGGCCTTTTTGCGGTTGAACTGGAACGCCGCAGAAGTTGCCTCGACGTCAGTTTCGAATGTTCCTGTACCTGAAAGATTGTAGGCTGACCATACGCGTCCCGTCCCGTCAAGACCGACGATAAGCACTTCGCCTTCGCCGAGCTGAAGAGGAGACTGGATTATCTTTGCCTGAAGAGTCTTTGTCCCGTTGGAAACCTCCACAATCACGGAACGGGAGTCTGTTGTAGAAATTGCCTGAGCGACAGTAAGGGAGAGAGTGAAAGCGCCCTCGCCTTCCACCACTTCGCTCGTGCACCAGTCGGTAGTTTCAGTTGACCACTCCGTGAACTCTACGGTCCAGGCGTCTTTTCCTGTAATGGAGAGTTCAACAGTACCGCCCTCCGGAGCGACATTGCTGATTACCGGAGACAGTCCGAACTCGGGACCCGCAGCGGGCTTTTCCTGCTGAGTGCAGGCAGACAGAAGCGCAATGGCCGCACCTGCAAAAAATAAAATCTTTTTCATAATTGAATTTTGTTAAAGTTTGTGTTATCCGTTAATAATTAGGGTTTTGCCACAGGTTAGGATTGTTGTCGCAATCCTGCTGCGGAAGAGGCATACGCTCGTTTTTTCCAAGAACGAAGTTATCGAAATCAGCATCCCTCGTCTTCAGTTCAGACACCGTGGCTTCATCGAATCCCCAGCGTTTGAGGTCAATCCATCTGACACACTCAAATGCGAGTTCAAGAGCGCGTTCAACCTTCAGGTGCTCTTTGAAGGCGGTGTAGTCGGAAGTAATCGCCGCTCCATCATAATAACTGCTGGAGGCGATTTCAGGAAGTCCCACCCTCGTTCTAACCTCGTTCATATATTTCACTGCATCCGCCGTCGGGCCGCCGTTGATTTCATTCAGGCACTCTGAATAGAGCAGCAGAATGTCCGCAAGCCTTATCGACCTGAAATTATTGTCGTTCCAATAGTAGATAGGAGTGACGTCGGTGGAGTATTTCTTGATGAATACCCTCTGATTGTCCGTCGTGGAGTATTTGTATTCGCTCCAAGTCTTGCCGTAGATGAGCTGGTTGGGATGCTCCGGGAAATCGGCCTCGGCCTGAGCATACCAGCAAGTGTAGAACAGACGGGGATCATACTTTCCGGAAACGGTCTTTTCTCTTTTGAACCATTCTACAATCCATCTGTTGCTCTCGATATTGTTCCATCCCAAGCCCTTAGGGGACTGGTTCACCTCTATCTGAGTACCCACCTGGGCGTTGGAATCAAGGTAGTTGTCCGTCTGGTCAAAGCCGACATAGTTGACAAGAGAGAACTGAATCTCGTAAAGCGACTCGCAATTATTTTCAGTTTTGCAGCTGAAATTGTCCGCCCAGTTCGGCTCAAGGCTGTAGATGGACTTACCTTCACCCTCTACAATCCATTTGAGGCACTTCTCTGCTTCCTGCCATTTCTTGTGCTGCATATACACCTTCGCAAGCAGTCCGTAGGCTGCGCCTTTGGTCGGACGAGCTACCTCCTTCTCTCTTCTGAGAGGAAGATGTTCGATCGCCCAGTTCAAGTCCGTCTCAATCTGGGTGAACACGATGTCCGCCTGTGTCGCCGGGGCATCTTTGGTGTTCGACGGTTTGTCCGATGCGGAAGAAGTCGTCAGAACCAGAGGGACATTGTCCCACATTGAAACCATATAGAAGTAGTAGAATGAGCGAAGCCACAGAGCCTGCGCCTTCATATCGAGACGGTTCTCTTCGCTGTCAAACGCGATGGAGGCGTCATCTATATGGTCAAGGACCTGATTGGCGCGATTAACGGCAGTCCAGTGTTCCTTCCACATCTTCACATTGCATTCATTGAAATTGTAGTCCGTAAACTTGAACTTCGTCCACTCGTTGAGTTCCGTCCACCCGGCATAGCTTACGCCGTCATCCGCCATTCCGTTGAGCTGGGTGTAGATATTTCGGGTCCAGGTTCCCTGACGATAGAACATTCCATACACAGCATTCAGACCGGAATTCAAGTCATCCTGACTCTTCCAGAACATACCGGTGGAGAGACCGTTCTCGTTCTGGATGTCGAGGGCATCGCAGGAGGCGATGCAGCAAAGTGCCGCAGCAGATATGATTATTGATATAAAACGCTTCATTACTCAGAAATTTCTAAAATGTGAATGAAACAGCAAACTGCACTGACCTCGGGTTAGGGAACGAACATCCGTCATAGCCGATGGTGTAGATGCCGCTGTCGGCAAACTCCGGATCGAGCCCTGAATACTTGGTGAACGTAATGAGGTTCTTTGCCGTCACGGAGAATCTCACAGCCTCAAGCTTCACCTTCGAGATAAGCGATGAAGGAAGGCTGTATCCAAGAGATATGTCACTGACTCTGAAGAATGAACCGTCCTCAAGCCACCTGTCCTGATCGCCTCTTGAGTTGCGAGTGTCTCCATACAAGGCACGAGGAGTCGTAGTGGAAGGATTGGACACGGTCCAAGGCTGATAGTCGTTGAAATTGTTCTGATTTGTGGAGAAATCCGCCGCTGTGGCTCTTGCCCCGTTATAGACCATCTGTCCGAAACGTCCGTACCCGGAGATGTTCAGCTCGATTCCCTTCCACGCAAGCGAAACATTCAGACCGGCATAAAGCTTTGCCCAAGGGCTGCCGACAATCTGTCTGTCTTCGGAGCTTATGATTCCGTCACCGTTGTAGTCGTCGTAGATGATGTCTCCCGGCTTGGCGTCAGGCTGGATAATCACTCCGTCGGCATTCTTGTGGTTCTTCACCTCTTCTGCGGACTGGAAGATTCCAAGTGTCTTGTAGAGATACCACTGTCCGAGAGGCTTTCCGATTTCGGACTTGGAAGTGGAGGTGTAATAGACCGTGTTGCCATATCCCAAGTCAAGCACCTTGTTCCAGCAGGTTGAAAGGTTTGCGTTGACCGAATATGAGAAATCGCCCACATTGTCGTGCCAGCCGACTTCAAACTCGATTCCAGTATTCTGGAGCGAACCGGCGTTCACCGTAGGAGCGCCGCCCTCGTTTCCTGTCGTCATAAGCACAGGAAGGGAAAGAAGCAAGTCCGAACTCTTTGAGTAATAATACTCTGCGGATGCAGTAAGGCGCGTATTGAGCGCGGTGAAATCCACACCGACATTCGCAGTTGTCTTCCTTTCCCACACGAGGTCATTGTTGGTAAGATTGGACTGGGTCTTTCCGATGACGACAGCATCCCCGTACATAACCGCACGCGGGGCGGTGTTTATCGTCGCCTGATAGTCCCACGCTCCGATGTTGGTGTTTCCGAGAGTTCCCAGATTCGCGCGGAGCTTCAGGTCGTCAATCCAGTCGACATTGAAGAACTTTTCCCGGCTTATGCGCCATCCCAGAGACGCGGAACCGAAGTTTGACCACCTCGTAGCCTTCGGGAGACGCGATGTTCCGTCCCGGCGCCCTGTGAGCTGGATGAGGTAGCGGTCATCGAAGGAGTAGTTGACCCTGGCAAAGTATGACATAAGAGCATACTCAATGTAGCTTCCCGTGCAGGTCTGCGTGCCGGTGGCAGAATTGAATGAGGTTATGTACTGTTCTCCGACTACAAGCGGATCGAGTTTCGTCTCACCGCGGTACTCCTCGTGGAACTTGTCGTAAGACCAGCCGGCGACAGCGCTGATGTCGTGACTTCCGATGGTCTGCGCATAGTTGAGAGTCGGCTCGACGAGAATCCTGTCGTGCTTTGATGTCGAGTAGGATATATATGCGGCGTCATCGCCCTGCCCCATAGTCCAGTTGCCCTTCTTGCGCAGGGTGGAGGTCTCTCCGAGGTAGTTCTTGTAGGAGAAATTCACCTTCGCGTTGAAGATGTTCGGAATGAAGTCGAACTTGCCGAAAACGTCGCCGTAGAGGTACTGCTGGGCATTGTCGCTATGGAGGATTTCGTTCTGTGCGATCGGATTCAGCGCGTATGTGTTGGCCCTGTCAGGGTCACCGTAGCCATATCCGCCGCTATGCGCGGAGTCGTAAACCGGGATTGTCGGAGGCATTGAGATGAAATTCGCCCACGGGTTGCCGGTGAGGTTGGATGTCTTTGACTTCGTAAAGAAGAAATTCTCTCCGTACTCGAACCGTCCTTTCCTTCCTGAAGTGTTGACGCGGAAACCCACCTGCTCGAAACCGGTATATTTCAGCGCGCCATTGTCATTCTTGTAATTGACTGAGGCATAATAGTTCACGGACTTGCTTCCGCCAGAAAGCGAAACATTGTAGTTCTGGATGAGAGCCGTGCTCAACATCTCATTCTGCCAGTCAGTATTACCGTCATAATGGTTCTGAAGAGCCTTCACGCCGCTCACGCCGGAAAGGATGGCGTTCTCATACGCCATATCATCATATTTCTTGTAGGTCTCGGCATCCATCAGGTCATAGCGCGGGAGCCAGTAAACCTGCAATCCGCCGTCAAATTTGACCTTGAGGTCGCCGTTCTTACCCTTCTTTGTAGTGATGATCACCACACCGCTGGCGGCACGTGAACCGTAGATTGCAGCGGAGGAGGCATCCTTGAGAACCTGAATCGACTCGATGTCCTCGACGTTGAGTCCGAGTTCGCTTCCGCCGTATGAACCGTCAACGATAAAAAGAGGCGAGTTTCCGGTGAAAGAGCCGATGCCGCGGATTTTGATTGATGCGCTTGAGCCCGGCTTTCCGCTCGATGTGATGTTCACTCCGGAAACAAGTCCCTGCATTGACTGCACCACGCCGCCGGATGTCCTGTCCTTAAGCGACTGCTCGCGGACGGTTGAGACGGAGCCGAGAAGGTCCTTCTTTTTCACGGTGCCATATCCGATGACTACCGATTCGTCAAGGATTTTCCTATCTTCCTTGAGAACGACATTCATCTGGGCTGCAGCGGTAAGTTCGAGAGTCTCGAACCCGATGCTGCTAAAGGTCAATATCGCCTCTCCCGGCAGGTTGTCAATCGAGAAGTTTCCGTCAGTGTCGGTAACAACTCCTATTGTCTTCCCACTGACTTGGGTAACTACAGAGACTCCGGCAAGCGGTTCTCCGGCCTCATCCCTGACACAGCCGCTCGTCCGGTTCTGCGCCATCATCCCGAAAGACGCAAGCACAAAGAGGAGCGCGGCGGTTATTATTCTTTTCATAACGAGTTACAATTGATTGGTAAACCCCAAAAGACAGATGAAAATGGTCCGGTCACTTAGTTCCCGGAGGCGATGATAAGGCCCAGACCCGCGATAAAGAGCAGGAACATCAGGGCGAGGAGGGCGTTCACGCTCTTTTTAGCGCCTTTGAACTCCTTCCAGATGAACACGCCCCAGATGGCGGCGATAAGCGGAGCGCCCTGACCGAGGGCATAGCTTACTGCGGCCCCTGCCGTACCTGCGGAGACATAGTTGAGTCCGGTACCGAGGCACCAGATGGCTCCGCCGAGCATCCCGACGATGTGGGTCTTCGCGTCACCTTTGAAATAGTCGGCGAACCTCACGCCCGGCTTCTCCGAGTCGTTAAGCGTAAACACGCAGTTGAAAAGGAAGTTGCTCACAAGAACTCCGAGAGCGAAAATCACAGTTCCGGTGTATGGAGTGAGCATTCCCGGAGCCGGATTGTGGATGTTGTCGATGTCGATTCCGTTATAGACCAGAGCCGAGAAGAAGGACATAATCACTCCCGCGAGGACGGCATAAATCAGTCCCATACGGTTTTCTCTCGGGTCCCTTTCCGCCTTGTCCACCTTACCGGAAGCGACTCCGTTGCAGACAATCGCTACAACCACAAGAGCCACGCCCACAAGCAGCAGAGGCACGTTTGTCGAAGGATTCGGATGGAAAATCAGGTTGTTGATCACTCCGACAACGAGCGCGAGGCCTACTCCGAGAGGGAAGGCCACCGACATTCCGGCCTTGGCTGTAGAAGCCGAGAGCAGAATGTTCGAGACATTGAACACGACAGCGCCGAGAAGAATCCAGGCGATGCTGGTGATGTCGGCCTGAGCGAGGTCATCAATAAAATGCCTTCCTTCCGAGCCGATTGAACCGAGGGTAAAGGCAAGAATCAGCGAGAACAGGACCATTCCTATCACATAGTCCCAGTAGAAGAGTTCATATCTCCAGCTCTTCGCTGCCATTTTCTGGGTATTTCCCCAGGAGCCCCAGCAGAGCATCGTGACAAAGCAGAGGATGACTGCAAGAAATTGACTGTTTGCTATAAACATAGTATTGAAGTGTTATTGATTATTCGATGATCTGTTTGCGCTATTCCGCGATTTCTCTGCGGAATGGGATTGACGGCTGGGCTCCCATCCTGGTGACGGCTATTGCCGAGGCCTTGGCGGCAAAGCGGCAGGCTTCCGGCAGCGACATTCCTTCGGAAAGCGCCACGCAGAGGGCTCCGTTGAAGGTGTCTCCGGCCGCAGTCGTGTCCACGGCCTTAACAGGATTTGCCGGGATTATGCCCTTGAAATCCTCCGAAAGGACATACGCGCCCTTGGAGCCGAGGGTTATGACTACATTCTTCACCCCTTTGGAAACCAGAGCTTCTGCAGCAGCGGCAGCTTCCTCTTCGTTTGTCACAGGGAGTCCCGTAATGAGCTGGGTTTCAGTGCGGTTCGGCGTAATGAGCCAGAGCTTCGAGAGAAGAGAGGGAGAAAGCTGCGCCGCAGGAGCGGGGTTGAGGACGACCTTTGTACCCGCCTCGAACGCCCTCCCGGCTGCATATTCCACAGTCTCCATCGGAGTCTCAAGTTGCATCAGCACAAAGTCAGCCGCCTCAATTTCTGAGAGGGCGGCGTCGATTTCCGCCGTTCCGAGTTCGGAATTAGCCCCGGGAGCGACTACGATTACATTTTCCGCGGCCGAATCAACGACGATTGTGGCGACGCCGGACGGCACCCCGTTTTTGACGGAGACGAATGAGGTGTTCATCCCCTCGCGCCTGTAGCCCTCAAGGGAGTCTTTCCCGAAAAGATCGTCTCCGACACAGGCGACGAATGTCACATCGCCGCCGAGCCTTTGCGCAGCGACCGCCTGATTGGCTCCCTTTCCGCCGGCCGCCATCATAAATTGTCCTCCGAGGACTGTCTCACCGGGTTCCGGTATTCGTGAAGTATTGATTACGAGGTCAGTGTTCGCACTGCCTATTACAACGATTTTTCCCATATTGAGCGTGTTATCATTATACGGTTGCGTTTTTCTCGGGTGCCGCCCCTCTGACGATTGAGGAGGGAGACTGGCACAAACGATTGCGCAAAAGTATTCATAAAAAGAGAAATTATCTTCTACAATGCGATTATTTTTAAGTCACAGGACAAATTTTTTTGCGCAAGATGTTTGATTTTCTTGCGCAAATGTCGTAGCTTCGCTCCCCATAACCAAAAGAGAGAAAACGAATAACCCCACACCGAAGTTCAGATAATGAAATCCACACTTGAAACAATCGCCCACCGCACCGGATACTCGGCTTCCACCGTGTCAAGAGTTTTGAGCGGAAAGTCAAAGGACGGCAGAATCTCCGAAAAGACTGCCGAGATAATCAGACAGGCTGCCAGGGAGGCTGGATATACACCGAATGTACTTGCGCAAAACCTGCGCACCAAAAGAACCAACACAATAGGCCTGCTGGTGCCTTCGGTGGGCAACCCGTTCTTTGCGGACATCGCGAGCTCGGTGATTGAAGAGGCCCGCCGGCGGGGCTACACGACCATCGTCATCGACTCGGCGGAGAATCCCGAGACGGAAAAGAGCGCCATCTCGTCGCTTCTTTCCAGGCAGGTGGACGGAATCATCGCAATCCCGAGCGGAGACGACCCCGCCCTCTACGAGGAAATCAACCGCAAGGTGCTGCCAGTCATTCTCGTGGACCGCTATTTCTCAGGTTCCACCCTCCCCTACATCACCACTAACAACTACACAGGGAGCGTGGAGGGCGCATCGGAACTCATCCTCAACGGGCACCGCCGGATTGCCTGCATCCAGGGGGCGACGGCCTCGATGCCGAACAAGAAAAGAGTCGCGGGCTATCTCGCGGCGCTCGAGAAGGCGGGGCTGAAGGAGAGAACGGTCATCGTGGGGAATGAGTTTTCGGAGCAGAACGGCTACCTTGAGACCAAACTTCTGCTCAGCCGGGATGGGGATGACCGTCCGACGGCGATTTTTGCCCTTAGCAACACTATTATGCTCGGCGCGGTGAAGGCAATCAAGGAGGCGGGGCTGAAAATTCCTGACGACATTTCCATCATCGCCTTCGACAATAATATATATATGGATTACCTCACCCCGGCCATCACCCGCATAGCCCAGCCTACCGACGAGATGGGCAAACTCGCCACCAAACTCCTCTTCGAGTGCATAGCCACCGGAAAGCGCAGCACTACCCAGATTGAGCTCTCCCCCAATCTGGTCCGCGCCGCATCGGTTTCGGAGAGAATATAGCGGGGCCCTAAGGGGCGAAGCTGATGGAAGGCGCGGGGAGCACGTGCAGGAAGCACATTTTTCAGAAAAAGAGTGGAGCATCCGAAAGTTTGCCGTATCTTTGAGACTTGAAACCATATCATCTATATGAAACAAGATTTATCCATTTTTGAACTGCTGCGGGAAGAAGAAGACCGCCAGACTACCGGTCTTGAGCTCATCGCTTCCGAGAACTATGTAAGCCGTCAGGTGCTTGAGGCACTGGGCTCAATCTGCACGAACAAATATGCCGAGGGTTATCCCGGAGCGCGCTACTACGGCGGGTGCGAGGTCATCGACAAAATCGAGCAGACCGCAATCGACCGCCTTTGCCGGATTTATGGCGCCGAGTACGCGAACGTTCAGCCGCACAGCGGTGCGCAGGCCAATATGGCAGTGTTTATGTCCGTTCTCAAGCCGGGCGACACTTTTATGGGCCTCAACCTCGCGCACGGAGGTCACCTCACCCACGGTTCTCCCGTGAATATGTCCGGCATCCTCTACAAGGCTGTCCCATACGGGCTTAACGAGGAAACGGGGATGATTGACTACGACGAAATGGAGAGAATCGCGCTCGAATGCCGTCCGAAACTCATCGTCGGCGGTGCTTCGGCATATTCCCGCGAATGGAACTATGCCCGGATGAGGGAAATCGCCGACAAGGTGGGGGCAATCCTTATGGTGGATATGGCCCATACGGCTGGAATCATCGCGGCGGGGCTCCTGAGCAACCCTGTGAAATATGCCCACATCGTGACCTCAACGACCCACAAGACACTTCGCGGTCCTCGCGGAGGTATCATCCTCATCGGCAAGGACTTCGACAACCCGTGGGGCGTCACAACTCCGAAGGGCGAAGTGAAGAAAATGTCCCAGATAATAAACTCCACGGTTTTCCCCGGCGTTCAGGGCGGTCCGCTTGAGCACTGCATCGCGGCAAAGGCAGTTTCGTTCTTCGAGGCTATGCAGCCTGAGTTCGTCGACTACCAGAAACAGGTGCTTTCCAACGCCAACACTCTCTGCGAGGCGTTCATCCGCAAGGGCTACAAGATTGTTTCCGGCGGAACTGATAACCACCTGATGCTCATCGACCTGAGGACCAAATTCCCGGATCTCACCGGAAAACAGGCCGAGAAGGAACTCGGCAAGGCAGACATCACCGTAAACAAGAATATGGTGCCGTTCGACACGAGGACCCCGTTCTCGACTTCGGGCCTTAGGATCGGCACGCCGGCAATCACTTCGAGGGGCTTTGTGGAGAAGGATATGGAGTGGATTGCTGACATTATAGACGCCGTACTGACCAACGCTGCAGCGCATCTGGAGATAGTCAAGGGCAAGAGCGAGGAAGGAAAGGAAGAGTATGATGCTACTCTTGCAGCCGCGCGTGACAAGGTTCATAAGATGACTCTCGGAATGCCTCTGAATAGATGGTAGACAGGAAACTGCTGAACATTGAGCTCGGAAGAGTCTCAGCCGGGGAGTACAGGCTGCTGCCGCCTTCGGGGCTGGTGGTGGTGCTGGACAATGTGCGGAGCGCCCACAACGTGGGCTCGGTGTTTCGGAGCGCGGACTCCTTCAAGGTGGACAAAATCTACCTCTGCGGGATTTGTCCGGTGCCTCCTTCGGCGGAAATTCACAAATCGGCTCTCGGGGCGGAGGACAGCGTGGAGTGGGAGCGGGGTGAGAGCACTCTGGAGACAGTGGAGAGGCTTCGCGCGGAGGGATATACCCTTGTCAGCATTGAGCAGACCGTAAACTCAGTGAAACTGGACAAGTTCCGGCCATATTCGGAGGGCGCGGAGAAAAAATATGCCCTCATCTTCGGGAACGAGGTGGACGGAGTGGCGCAGGAAGTGGTTGACGCTTCGGACTTTGCGCTGGAAATTCCCCAGTTCGGGAGCAAGCACTCGCTGAACATCTCGGTGTCTGCGGGGGTTGTGCTCTGGCATTTCAAACTTGACGCTCTAAGGAGCGGCAAGAATGATTGATCTGTGGGGGGGGGTATCCGCCGAAAGTCCTGAGAGTATATGAGGATGTATTCTTCGGAAGTCCTGAGAGTATATGAGGATGTATCCGCCGAAAGTCCTGAGCGTATAGTAGGTATAAATCAATATAAACTAATAACGATATGAAAAGAATTCTGATTCTGGCGGCGGCAGTTCTCGGCGTTTGTTCCTGCTGCTCCTCCCACAAGGTCGAACTAATCCCGGCGGAGAATTTCCAGAAGGAAGTTGACGGGAAACAGGTCAGTCTCTACACCCTCAGGGGCGGGGATCTGACTCTTCAGGTCACGAACTACGGTGCACGCGTGGTGAGTCTCTGGACTCCTGACAAAAACGGTTCTTACGAGGATGTAGTTCTGGGCTACAACAATCTGGACAGCTACATCAACAACCCGGGCGAGCGTTTCCTCGGAGCAGTCGTGGGCCCATACGCCAACAGAATCGCGGGCGGAACATTCACAATCGGGGACGAGACCTACCACTTCCCGCTAAACAACAACGGCCAGACCCTCCACGGAGGCCTCAAGGGAGTGGATATGCTTGTCTGGGACGTGTGCGAGGTGACTGACTCCAGCATCGTTCTGAGCCTTGTGCATCCTGACGGGCTCGACGGCTTTCCGGGCAACATCTCCATCCGGCTTCGCTACGCGCTTGAAGGCGACAACCAGTTCGTTCTGAACTACACTGCAAGCACCGACAAGGCCACCTATTTCAACATCTCGCACCATCCGTTCTTCAACCTCAAGGGCGAGGGCAACGGCACCATTCTCGACCACGAGATGATTATCAACGCTTCCGCTTACGTTCCAATCGACGAGTACTCGATTCCTAACAGCGGAGTAGTGAGCGTGGAAGGCACTCCGTTCGATTTCAGGACTATGCACACAATCGGCGAGAGAATCGGGGAGGACAATCCTCAGCTTAAGAACGGCGCGGGCTACGACCACAATTTCTGCATCGACCGCAAGAGCGAAAAGGAAGTGGAATTCAACGCCTCAGTCTATGAGCCTCACAGCGGACGCTTCCTCGAGGTGTTCTCAGACCAGCCGGGCCTCCAGTTCTACAGCGGCAACTTCTTCGACGGCAGCACCTCGGGCAAATACGGCCGACCGCTCCGCTACCGCGAGTCCATCGCCCTCGAGACCCAGCACTACCCGGACTCTCCGCACAATCCGGATTTCCCTTCAACGCTGCTTGAGCCGGGCGACACATACACTCAGACCTGCATCTACAAGTTCAGCGTAAAGTAATTGATAATAAAAAAAGTCCTGCGGCGCGCCGCAGGACTTTTTTTATTATAATATCTCGCGTCGCATTCGGGACTTCGGAATACCCAGCTGATCGCGGTACTTCGCAATGGTTCGGCGGGCGACATTGTAGCCCTTCGCGTTCATCATATCCACGATTTCGTCGTCGGTGAGCGGCTGCTGCTTGTTCTCGGCGTCGATGATTTCCTGAAGGACCTTCTTGAGCTCGCGGGTGGAAACTTCCTCGCCGGCCTGGTTGGTAATGCTCTCGGAGAAGAAATACTTCAGCGGAAAAATGCCGAAATGAGTTTCGATGTACTTGGAGTTCGCAACGCGGGAGACTGTGGAGATGTCGTAGCCGGTAACGTCCGCTATATCCTTGAGAATCATCGGCTTAATCTTAGTCTCGTCCCCGTCGAGGAAATACTCCCTCTGGTAGTCGAGGATGGCCTGCATCGTGGTCATAAGGGTGGTGTGGCGCTGCCTCAGCGCATCCACGAACCATTTTGCGGACTCAAGCTTCTTCTTCACGAATGTGGCAGCCTCCTTCTTGGCGCGCTCCGACGAGTTGGAGGCTTCCATAAGGATGTCGGCATATTTGTGGTTCACCTTCACCTCCGGCAGGGAAAAGCGCGGCATCGTAAGATGGAACTCCCCGTTCACAACGTCAAGGACAAAGTCCGGCACCACCTGCTGGGTGTGGTCGCTGTAGGCGTCGGAAACCTGGCCGCCCGGGGTCGGGTTGAGCTTCAGGATCCTCGCCATAGCCTTCTTGAGCCTCTCTGAGGTCATCCCTGTCTGGGACATAATCTTGTTGAAATCCTTCTTCGAGAACTCGGTGAAATGGTCGCGGAGAACTTTGCGAGCGTCCTCGACATCCTGGGAGTTGCCCGGAACTGCGTCAATCTGAATGAGAAGGCACTCCCTCAGATCCCTTGCGCCCACTCCGAGCGGTTCGAAAGTCTGGATGACCCGGAGCATCTTCAGAGCCTCCTCATCGGTGGTCTCGATACCGGCGCGGAACGCCATTTCGTCAACAAGTTTCTCGATGTCGCGGCGGAGATACCCGTCGTCGTC
Source organism: bacterium (assembly GCA_963640535.1). GTDB lineage: Bacteria > Bacteroidota > Bacteroidia > Bacteroidales > UBA932 > Cryptobacteroides. Next base: position 107,422 of record CAVHYU010000001.1, read on the forward strand.
GAGGCTGTAGATTATGTAGTTCGCGACATCCTTCTGGTGAGGGGTCAGGTCGCGGAAATCGAGCTGCTCCACAAGATTCTGCGGGAATGACTCCTGCACGGAGAATGTCTCCCTCTTGGGACGGTCGTCGTATTTGCTGTAGTTGTCCGAACGCAGACGGTAGGACGGAATGGGGTCGTCCTCCTTGTAGTCGGAAAGCGAAACTTCGCGGGAATTTTCAGAATCCTTGCTGTCCTCATCCTCCTCAAGCACAGGATTTTCCTCCATCTCCTGACGAATCCTCTGTTCGAGGCTCTGGAGAGGGAGTTCGATGAGTTTCGCCGTCATAATCTGCTGCGGCGAAAGTTTCTGAAGCTGTTTCAGTTCGAGACTCTGCTTGAGCATAGGCCTATTGATTTAGAGGTTCAATAGGACGCAGAACCTTCACCGTATCAACTGTGTAGGTGAAATTCACGTCAGCCGCGGGGTAATTGATTTTCTCTTTCACCAACAGGGCGCGCGGAAATTCGTTGCGAAGAGAGACGAGAAGCGACATAGCCTCGGAACGCGTGCGGAAATCACCCACTGTCACCTTGAAATAGGGGTTGGCGTAGGTGCGGTAGGCCGGAACGCCGTGATATGCCGCGCAGAAGCGGTCATAGATGCTCTCGGACTCGCTGCGGGAAGTCTGGCTGTTGTCGAAATATATCCTTACTCTATATCCGGAAATGCTCCGGGAAGGGTTGGATGCGATGTGGGAGGTGAGGGCGGAGCGGACTGCCCTGGACTGGTTCACGGAAACTGTCGCCGCATCCCCTGCCCCTTTCGACGGAAGGGCCGCCCAGATGGACTTTCCCACGAGCGATGTGTCGGCGGCGGCAACGGGAACATAAACCAGAGAATCCACCAGTTCATACCCTGCGGGCACGACCACATTCTGAGCCCCGGCAAGGACACAGCAAAGCAGCAGAGAGAAAGTCAACAAGTATCTTTTCATTTTATCCAATCCAAATTCCAAAACCCTCCGGAAATCCCCCCGGAGACACAGGAACCCGCTAATTCTGAACAAGTTCCCTAAGTTCCGCGAGTGTCATACTCTTGGACACGTCGCGCTTAACTCCCGCGCCCTTGCCAGTTGCCGACACCACAATCAGAAGGTCGTCCTTCGCACTCCCCCCGAATGCGCTCAGCACCGAAAGGAGAGAGGCTGAAGAGGAGAGCACCGCCGTGCCTGAAAGCAGGTAGATGCTCTCAGTGTGGCCTTCGATGGTGAAAGGGTCGAGAGTGAATGTCCCAAGCAGGCTCTCGCTGTGAAAAAGTTCCACGCGGACATTGGAAAGCTCCAGTTTGATGGTGGGGTTGTTGATCCCGACGTAAAACGAAGCGTCCAGCGCTTTAAGTCCCTGAGGAACAATGCGGTCCACCTTAAAGGATGTAACCTTAATCTCCTTGAGCCTGTTAACGGCCGCGTTTTTCACGGCCGAGCAACCGGTCAGTGCCACAAGGGCACAAACCAAGGCGACAGCCAGAATTCTATGAGCAAATCTCTTCACAACCTGCAAAGATACTCATATTTTTCAATATTCAACATCTCCACCCCATAGGCTTACCACTCATCGGTGCGGAAAGGAGCGGCGGGCAGGTTGAGCGAGCCGGTCAGATTTCCCACCTGGAAGTCGCGGAAACAGTAGCGCACCGCAACCGGAGCGCTGACCTCGGAGGAGTGAAGGTAAACATTTATCCCCCTCACTTCGCCTTCAGCCGGATGGAAAACCTTGTCCTCGCCGGCAAGTTCAAAGCCGACAAGGTCGTGCCACGGGCTCATTCCGTCCCAGTCCGCATTCTTGAAACTGAGTTTCACTTCGCTTCCGTTAATTTCCATTCCCTCATACACAGGACCTTCGTAAGGAAGAGAGGTCATCCCGTAGGTCTTGTTCAGGGCGAGAAGAGCGAGCCTCTGTCCAACCTGACGTTTCTGGCAAGGGTGAATCTGGTCATACTCGAAAGGATAGGCGAGGTCATTGGTGCAGGCGATGCCGCTATGCGGAATTATCTCCACTGCCTGTCTCTGAGCCTCACGGATGCGCGCCCCCGTGGTGCCGTCGCCGCCGTAGATATATGGAGCAAGCTCAACCTCGTAGAACGGCAGTTCGCCCTGTCCCCAGAGTTCGCGCCAGATGCGGACCATCTCTGAAAGCCTTTCGGCATAGTAGCCGTACAGCCCGGCGTTGGTCTCGCCCTGGTACCAGATGAACCCTTTGATGGTGTAGTTATGCACAGGGTAAAGCATTCCGTTGTACATCACATAGTTGGAAGTGCAGTTGTACCAGCCGCCTTCGTCAAAGAAAGGCTCGTGACGCTGCGACGGGATGGTGTTCTCAGGATGAGAATATACCACTTCCTTAGGCACCCAGCTCTCCACCGCCGAGCCGCCCCAGTTGCAAGCAATGATGCCCACAGGGACATCCACAGTCTCATTCAGAGCCACGGCAAAGTGCCAGCCCACGGCAGTAAAATTCCGGGCAGTTTCCGGCGTGGTTTCATCCCATTTGCCGCTTACATAATTCTGCGGCTCGGTTGCCCCGGTCTTAGGGATTTTTACTTCGCGGACCTTGTTCCGGTATGCCCCGGCGCCAAGAATAGTCTCAGCCGCGCCTTCAATAGGGCAGCAGCGGAAGCCGCCGAGCGGCATCTCCATATTGGACTGTCCGCCCGCGAGCCAGACTTCGCCGATAAGAACGTCGCTGAGAGTGACGCTTCCGTCCTTGTCGGAAATCGTAATTGTCTGAGGCTCATAGCTTCCCGCAGGAGTGTTCACTTTGAGGATCCATTTTCCATCGGAGGAGGCGGTGGCAGTGTATTTTTCCTTACTCCAGGAGACCTTCACCGTGACTTTCCCGCCCGGAAGAGCCTCTCCCCAAAGGTTTGCAGCGGTCTGCTGCTGAAGAATGCAGTGGTCACCAAGTTGCTCAGGAAGCCGAATTTTAGCATCCGCATTTTCCGCCGCCCCCAGAAGAAGCAGGGAGACCGCAGCGGAGAAGGCCGTAAAAGATTTGAGTGTCATAATCTATTGGTTTTTAATATTTTATCAAAAAATCACTTAGGGAAAGGGTGCTATAAGAGGTGCAGTGCCCTTTCATATACTTCAAGGCACATTCTGGTGTTGTGATACGGACACTTCCAGAACCCGGCCTTGTCGTCGTCGCGATTCACGCTCCCGTCCGCGCGGAGGCTCCAGAACCACTCCCCTGCTTCCTTGTCCACCAGATGTTCACGGATGAACACCCAAGTCGCCCAAGCCTTTTCCAAAGCCGATTCATCGCCATTTAGCTGATACGCATTAAGATAGCCCACGACAGTCTCGGCCTGCACCCACCAGTGGCGGTCTGCATCCACGGCCCCGGAGTCCGCGTGGAACTCGTAAATCATCCCTCCGCCGGGGATATATCCCTCGGATGCGGCAGAGGCAATTTTAAGAACATCCGGAACAATCCCCTCCTGGTCTTCCCCCACAACGGTCGCCGCCTCATACAGAAGCCAAGAAGCCTCGATGTCGTGTCCGAATGAAACAATCGGGCGTTTGCTCACCCAGTCCTCGTCGAAAAACAGCTTCAGGTGCCCCGTCTCAGCGTCCAGAATCCTGCCTCTGAACACGTCCAGCAGGTTCACAATCCGCTCACGGAGCCGCTCGTCGGACCACACACGATAGAGGTTGGTGTAAGGCTCGATTATGTGGAGATGAGTGTTCATAGTCTTGCACTCGTTAGCATCCTTTTCGCTCAGACGCATATCTCCGATAGGGCTCCAGTCCCGTGCAAAGGCCTCCAGATAGCCGTTTTTCTCCGAGTCAAAGCTGTGGGCCTCGATGTCGTCGAAAAGTCTCACTGCAAGGCTGAGGGCCGAAGGATCGCCCGTTGCGCGGACATATTCGCTAAGGCCGTAGATGGCGAATCCAATCGCATAAATCTGCTTTTTTGTGTCCAGGGGTTTTCCCTCAGGGGTGAGGCTCCAATAGACTCCCCCGAATTCCGGGTCAAAGAAACGGGACTCAATCTCACGCTTTGCGCGTGTGGCCATTTCAAGGTACTCGGGGCGGCGGAGAAGGCGGTAGGCAGCGGAAAACGCCCAGAGGATGCGAGCGTTAAGAATTGCACCCTTGGGAGCCTCAGGGTCGGGCTCGCCTGTGCCGGAAATCCTTCCGAGAAAGCCCCCGCGAGGGTCCTGAAAGCGGTTTATCCAAAACGGAAGTATATTTTCGGTGAGATTCGAAAGAGTCTCTGACTTGAGCTTTTTAAGGATATTTTCTGTGTCCATATTGTATAGTGTTATTTATCCGCATCCTTAGGGGCGGGCGAGGAGGTACAAAGTTAGTCATTGCGCGGCAAGAAGAAAAAAGTTGCGAAAAAAAATATCACTACTTGTCAAAATAGTATCGGAAAAAATCTATATTTGCATCGTAATAACACAACTAATGAGCGACGTACTTACCGAAATCACGCAGCTTTCAGACCTTGACTGCTTCTACATCGCTGAAAGGCACAAAACCGAATTCACCTATCCCCTCCACCGGCACAAGGAGTTCGAACTCAATTTCGTAGAACACGGAGAGGGAGTCCGCAGAATTGTGGGCGACAGCATCGAGACCATCGGTCCCTACGATCTTGTGCTCATCGGAGCGGAAAATCTTGAGCACGTCTGGGAAAACGGGAGCTGCCAAAGCCCTGACATAAGGGAAGTTACGGTGCAGTTCGCGCCCGATTTCCTCGGAGAAGGCATTCTGGCTAAGAACCAGTTCGACTCCATCCGCAAAATGCTCCGTGCGGCCGACCACGGGCTTTCCTTCCCTCTCGAGACCATTATGAGGGTCTATCACCACCTCGACTCCCTCGCCGCCGAGACCGACCGCTTCAAGCAGTTCATAACCTTTATGTGCCTTCTCCACGACCTCTCCACCGGCCCGTACAAGGTGCTGGCGAGCAGTTCGTTCGCCCACTCGGCGCGAAATCAGGAGAGCCGCAGGGTCACGAAGGTGAAGCAGTACATCAACGACCACTACAATGAGCCGCTTCGACTGGAGGATATGGCGGAGCTCGTCGGAATGAGCCCGTCGGCGTTCAGCAGATTTTTCAAGATGAGAACGGGAAAGTCCCTCTCGGACTACGTGCTTGACATCCGCCTCGGCTATGCGGCCCGCCTGCTCGTGGACTCAACGAAAAACGTTTCTGAAATCTGCTACGAGAGCGGTTTCAACAACCTCTCCAATTTCAACCGCATTTTCAAGAGCCGCCGAGGCTCCACCCCGCGGGATTTCCGCGCGCTTTACAAAAAGAACAAGATTATCGTATAGCTTGCGCGTCTTTGGGGTCCATACTCATACCCCGTCTTCAAAAAGAATCTGTCCTCAAAAAGACGCCACAGATCAAAACTGAATTATATTATAATCGGGCAAATTTATACTTGTTTGGATGAGGCTGTCTTCCTAACTTTGCATCTTGTTAAACCGCCCCCCGGGGGGGGCTTTCACATCGCGCTGAAACATAATGAAACAGAAACTCGTAACCATCTTTGCGGCCGGGACGCTTCTTTGCGCCTGCTCAGGCTCCACTTCCTCCTTCTGGACAGCACGGGAGGGACATTTCTACCGGGGTTCGGACACCTCCCCGCAGTACTTTTTAGGCACGAATATGTGGTACGGTCCTCTGCTCGCTTCGGACACCGGAGCCGCAGATCCTGGGAGGCTCTCCCGCGAACTTGACTCGCTGAAGGAAATCGGGATAACTAATCTTCGCGTTCTTGTGGGCGCTGACGGCACCTCGGGCCCCGAGGGGAAAGTGAAACCCGCACTTCAGACCTCGCCGGGGGTCTGGGACGAGAGCGTTTTCGTCGGGCTTGACCGCTTCCTTGCCGAACTGGGCAAAAGGGATATGACCGCAGTGCTCTTTCTCAACAACGCCTGGGAATGGTCCGGCGGCTTCGGGCAGTACCTCGAATGGGCCGGAGCGGGAAAGGCGCTCAGTACTATGGACGCCCGCTGGAGCGACTACTGCGCGTTCACTTCGCAGTTTGTGACAAATTCTGCGGCCAAGGAAATGTTCCGCGCACACATCCGAAACACGGTTTCAAGGGTCAACACCGTGACCGGAAAAGCCTACAGGGACGACCCTGCCATCTTCGCCTGGCAGATCTGCAACGAGCCGCGCTTTTTCGTGGACGATCCGGCTCTGAAAGAAGCTTTCATTCAATGGATTAGCGAAAGCGCAGCCCTTATAAAATCCCTTGACCCGAACCACCTTGTCTCCACCGGAAGCGAGGGAAGCTGGGGCTGCGAGGGAGATTGGGATGTCTATCGCAGGATGCACGAGTGCCCCGACATCGACTATCTGACCTGCCACATCTGGCCCCTCAACTGGAGCTGGGTGCACAAGGAAAGCCTCGAGGATGACCTGGAGGATTCCAGAGACAAAACCTGCATATATATCCGTGAACACATTGATGTGGCAAAGGAACTTGGGAAACCGCTGGTTGTCGAGGAGTTCGGGTTCCCTCGCGACGGCTTCCAGTTCGGCAAAGGCATCCCGACGACGCTTCGCGACCTGTATTACAGCGGCATTTTCGCCATTCTCATTGAACAGTCGGCGCGGAAGGGCGCCCTCGCAGGGGCGAATTTCTGGACCTGGGGCGGGATGGCAAGGCAGACACCGGGCCACACCTTCTGGCAGGAGGGCGACGACTACTCGGGCGACCCGGCTCAGGAGCAGCAGGGTCTCAACTCAGTGTATCTGGGCGACGAGTCCACCCTCTCGCTCATCCAGGCCACCTGCCGTCAACTGGAAGAGAACCGTCTTAATCCGCCAATAATTCAATAAACTCGATATCCACCATCCGGGTCACAGAGGAAAAGGGCCCGCAAACAAAAAAACTGAGACAAAATGGCAAAACTCTCCGAAAAAATTGCATACGCGCTTGGCGATGCCGCTGCGGGCGGAATCACCTGGAAAATAATGTCGATAGCCTTCCCGCTGTTCTTCACCAATGTCTTCGGACTCACCTTCGCGGACGCCGCCACCCTTATGCTCGTGGCAAGGCTCTTCGATGTGGTGACCGACCCTCTGATGGGAAGTCTTGCGGACCGCACGCAGTCCCGCTGGGGCACCTACCGTCCGTGGCTCATCTTCGGTGCAGTGCCTCTCGGGCTCGTTTTCGCCCTTCTTCTCTACACCCCGGATTTTGGACCAGTAGGCAAAAGGGTTTATGCCTACACGCTCTATCTGCTTATGATGGCGGTCTATACGATGGTGAACGTGCCGTACGGGTCGCTTCTGGGGGTTATGACTGATGACGACAACGAGAAAAACCAGTTCTCCTCCTTCAGAATGGTTGGGGCCTACGCGATGGGCTTTGTGACCCTTCTCTCCTTCCCTTATCTTCAGAAACTGATCGGAGGAAGCGAGGCTCACCAGTACGCGGTGCTTGCGGCCATCTTCGGAGCTGTTGCAGCGGTGATGACTCTCCTTTGCGGCCTGTTCACCAAAGAGCGGCTCAAGCCGGTTCGCGCCGAAAAATACTCCCTCAAACAGTTCGGTGACCTTTTCACCAACAAGCCGTGGATATACCTCACTCTGATTGGCATCTGCACCAACTTTTTCAACGGATTCCGCTACGCTGTGGCAGGATATATGTTCACCTACTGCCTCGGCGGAGACATCACTGCCGGCCGTCTTATCATCAATTACACGGTCTTTATGACTTTCGGAGAACTGACCTGTATGGTTTTCGGCGCACTCTCCCCGTGGTTCACGAAGAAAGCGGGCTCAAAAAAGCGCGCGTTTATGTGGTCTGTGGTAATCTGTCTTGTATCCTCGGTGGCATTCTTCTTCGTCCCTATGAGGCCGGAGTCAATCGGATGGATGATAGCTCTTGTAATTATAACTTCCATAGGCATAGGCTTTTACTCCCCGCTCCTTTGGTCGATGTATGCTGATGTCGCCGACTATGCGACCGAGAAGTACGGGACATCCTCTACCGGTCTTATTTTCTCCTCCGGGACAATGTCTCAGAAACTCGGAAGCGCAGTTTCAGGCTCTCTGGTAGCGCTTTTCCTCGGTCTTGCCGGTGCGCAGACCATCACCGACGAGATGGGCAACTCGGTAGTCGATCCGCTCTCCATCACGGAGCCGGTTCTCGGAATGATCTGGGCGCTGTTCTCGATTATCCCCGCCGTCGTAGCCGCCCTGATGCTTCTTCTTGTCCGGCTCTACCCGATCAAAAAGTAGAACAGAGACGATTTCGCAGCCCACGATGCGGAATTTATTGGCAGAGGTGGATTTCGCGGCCGGCGATGCGGAACTTATTGGCAGAGGTGGATTACGCGGCCGGCGATGTGGAGCCTGACTGGGGCGGAGGAGCCTTCGAGGGAACGAACCAGGAGCTGTGCCCTTCCCGCGAACGGGGTTATAGTCAAGGAATTGCGCTCCTCGGGGGTTTTGCCGCGGGGACGCTCTGCGGCCTTGAATGCAGGGTCGCCGTTGCCCCAGCCGAGAAGCTCCGCGCCCTCTGTCCTAACCTCAAGAGTGTCCAAAGACGTGCAAATGTCAAGAATCACTATGTCCTGCCCGTCTGGAACGAGGGAAAGTGCCCCGGAGTCCGTCCGAGCGCCGGCGAGTGAGGCAGCCGGGGAGGATTCCCGGGTAGAAATGCGCTCGAAGCCGCCCCCATTCAAAAGATATTTCTCCCCGCCGTGGCTTGCGGTAATCTGAAGTTCCGGAAGAAACTCCGGGAAGACGTCCTCGCAGACCTTCCTTCCCGCGCGGTAGCCTACTGCCCTAAAAGGTGCGGAAGCGACACTCGCGGAAGAGACCTTCCACACGAGGTGCCCGTCCAGAGGCATCTTTTTCTTTCCGAGGGACCTCCCGCCTCCATAGAGCCGGACCTCGTCGCAGTTGGAATAGACCCAAACCTCGCCGTCGTACGGGCCGCAGACGTGGACAAGCGGCTCAGCCGTGTTCCAGGCCGCCCGGAGGTAGAACGCCTCGTCCTTCGGGAAACCGCAGTAGTCGAAGATGCCGAACTGGCTTCCCGTGGCAGGCCAGCGCATCGGATTCGGCTCCCCGCGGTAGTCAAACCCGGTCCAGTAGAAAAGCCCGAGTCCCCACGGACGCTCCTTGTAGAATTTCCAGCCGTGCTCGATTACGTTCACCCTTCCGGCAGTGTCCGTCCGGTTGAGCGGGGTCATAATCCCCTTCTCTATCTCGGCCCTGTAATGTCCCCTCGTCCCGCAGCCGGTGGTTTCCTCAGTGCCCACGGCGCATTTGTCCGGAAACAGGTTGTGATAAGGTTCAATGGGGTTCTGAACAATGTAGTTATACCCCAGCACATCCACTCCCTTCACCAGGGCGGGCCCGCCGCTGTTGCCGTAGGTCGTGGGACGGGTCGGGTCCAGACGGTGAACCTCTTCGCTCATTCTGAGAGCGATTTCCGTTCCCTGCGCGCTGTGTTCAAGTGACCACTCCTCGTTGCCGATGCTCCAGAGGATGATGCAAGGGTGGTTGCGGTCGCGGCAAATCATATTGCTAAGCTGTTCCGTCTGCTCGCGGTTCACGCCCAGCTGCCTGTTTTCGTCAATCACGAGAACTCCCATCTCATCGCAAAGAGAGAGCATAACGGGAGATGCGCAGTTGTGCGAAGTGCGGATGGCGTTGAAGCCGTAGTCCTTGAGCCTTTGGATTCTGTACCTCCAGAGTTCCTCGGGCACAGCGACTCCCACTCCTGCGTGGTCAAGGTGCATATTCGCCCCCTTTAGCTTTACTGCCTCGCCGTTAATAAGAAGACCTTTAGAAGGGCTGAACTCGAGGGTTCGCACTCCGAAGCGGCAAGTGTACTCGTCCGAGAGAGCGCCTTCGTAGTTGATGCTCAAGCGCAAGGTGTAAAGATAGGGGTCTGAAGGGCTCCAGGGGTGGTCCGCACGAGTGACCTCCCGGCCTTCAGCGTCAAAAATCCTTACATTTTTAGAAATCGCCACAGGACTCACTCCCGCATCCGCAAAAACATACTCCGCCTCTACGCAGGATTTGTCCACATAGACCTCCCCCGTCCCGTCCTCAAGCGTCCACGGCCTGAGTCCTGAAGTTTTGGGAGAGATTTTTACGGAATAGGGACGCAGAGCAACAGGACCTGCCTTGTGAAGATACACGCTACGATATATCCCCGCCCCTTCGTAGTACCAGCCTTCCTCTGTGGAGGCGTCACAGCGCACGGTGATGACATTGTCTGCGCCGTAGTTAAGGTATGGAGTGAGCGTATAAACCCTTGATGCATAACCGCTTCGCTCGTGTCCCAGATAGAATCCGTTGCAGAAAACTTCGCTATCCCGGAAAATGCCTTCGAATTCGATGCTTATCTGCTTCCCACGGTCCTCCTCAGGAATGAAAAGATGCCTGCGATACCACCCGACCGAGTTCTCCGGATATTTCCACCCGAGGCATTTGTAGCCGTGGGAGTGGCTCGCCTGGGCGCTGTAGGGCAGGTCCACCGCCCAGTCGTGAGGGAGAGTAACCCTCTGCCAGGCGGAGTCGTCGAAAGAGGGCATTATCGGAGAGTGGCTGTGGTCCGCGCTCCGGGCTTTGGAAAGGTAGGTAAAATACTCAGTCCCGTGAGTAAAATCCGCCTCCATCGAGGATGCGTTGCCAAGTGCAAACGTCCATCCCCCGTCAAGCCCATTGTGCCGAGAAGGAACGCTGCCGCCGCAAGGATTATCTTTCGGTTCATAATCATATGGTTATAAGTCATTTCCCGCAGGCCGTCTTCTGCTCCAGGGCGCAGACCGTCTACAGATCCAGGGTCAAGGCATTATATCCCGGAGTGTAGGGGATAAAGTGCGACTTGCCGGAAGCGGAGTTGCGGATTGTAAGGTCATAGACCGCGTCGCGAAAGACGCGGTGGATGCGATATTCCCCGATGGATGCGGGAAGGCAAGGCTTAATCAGCAGTCCGCCATAATCCGGGAATACCCCGAGAAGATACTCCGAAACGGCGAGCCAGTTCCAAGCAGCCGTGCCCGTGAGCCAGCTGTTCTTTCCCTCGCCGGGACGCGCCGCCTGCTTTCCGGAGACCATCTGGCAATAGACATACGGCTCCACCTTATGAAGGGCCTGGTCGCGGGTGAAGGCCGGGGATATTTTGCAGTAGTGCTCCCAAGCGTCATCCGCCCTTCCCGCAAGAGCCTCGCCGATGATGACCCAAGGGTTATTGTGGCAGAATATGCCTCCGTTTTCCTTGTAGCCCTCCGGGTATGAGGAGATTTCGCCGTACTCGGGATAGTAGCTTGTGTATGCCGGATAGTTCAGGACTATTCCGTGTTCACTGTCAAGATGCTTCTTCACGGAGTCCAGAGCCTTGTCGCAAAGACCGCTTTCCGCCCCGATGCGCGCCATCGTGCACCAGCCCTGACTTTCAATGAAAATTTTTCCTTCCTCGCACTCCGAAGAACCGATTTTGTTCCCAGCGAAGTCGTAGGCCCTGAGGAACCACTCCCCGTCCCAGCCGTGTTTTTCAACGCTTTCGCTCATCCTGCGCACCCACAGAGAGATGTCCCGCGAGCTCCTGCCGTCACAGAGATTCGCCGCCCCGAGACAAACTGCAGGATGAGACTCCATATATTCGAGTATATGCACAAATTCTTGTCCCACAACAACATACAGCCCTGCAATCATCAGTGACTCGGCCTTGCTGCCGTAGGTCTTGTTCTCGGTGGTCTGGAAGGACTCGTCGGGGTTGGTGGAGAAGCAGTTGAGATTCAGGCAGTCATTCCAGTCAGCGCGTCCGATGAGCGGCAGGCCGTTCGGGCCGAGATTGTGGTTGACGTGGTAGAACGAGACGAAAAGGTGTTCCAGAAGGGTCTTTTCGCTGCCCGGAACATTGTCGAAAGGCACCATTTCGTCGAGGATGCCGAAATCGCCGGTCTCCCTGATGTAGGCGAAAGTGCCGAAAAGAAGCCAGAGCGGGTCGTCGTTGAATCCGCCTCCGATGCCGTTGTTGCCCCGTTTTGTGAGCGGCTGGTACTGGTGGTAGCACCCTCCGTCAGGGAACTGAGTAGCCGCGATGTCGAGGATGCGGGCACGGGCGCGGGAAGGAATCTGATGCACAAAGCCAACAAGGTCTTGGTTAGAGTCCCTGAAGCCCATTCCGCGGCCGATTCCGCTTTCAAAAAAGCTGGCGCTTCGGCTCATATTGAAGGTGACCATACACTGGTACTGATTCCAGACGTTCACCATCCTGTCCAGTTCCGGCACCGCCGAACAGACGCTGTAGCGCCCGAGAATATCGTCCCAGTAGGCCCTGAGGGCGGCAAAGGCCTCGTCCACCTGAGCGTCGGTTTGAAAACTCAGAAGGATGTCATACGCTTTCTCCTTATTGATAAGTGCAGAGCAGGAATTGAGAGTCTCCCCCGCAAAAGGCGTCCCGGCAATCCGCGCTTCCTGTGCTGCGAGAGCCTTCGCGCTGAGCTGATTTTCGAATTTTGACTCCGGGGGCATCTCCACATAACCGAGCGTGAAAATAAGGCTGCGGCTTTCTCCCGGGGCGAGGCTAATTTCAAGGCAATGAGATGCTATCGGACTCCAGCCGTGGGCGATGGAACAACGCGGAGTGCCCTCCAGAACAGTCTGAGGGGAATCAAAGCCATTATAAGTTCCAAGGAAAGTCTCGCGGTCGGTGTCAAAGCCAACCAGAGGGGCGTTCACCCCATAGAAGGCGTAATGGTCACGCCTCTCGCGATACTCGGTTTTGTGGTAGATGACACTTCCTTTCACCTCCACCTCGCCGGTAGAAAAATTCCTCTGGAAGTTCTCCATATCTGTCTCCGCATTCCAAAGGCACCATTCGGCGAGTGAAAAAACACGGAAGGTCCTGGGGTTTGTCCCCACATTTGTCAGCCTAAGCCGTTGAACCTCACAACGCCGCCCGAGAGGGACGAAGAAAAGAACGTCCGAACGAAGTCCCCCCTTCTCTCCCACGATGCGGGTATATCCCATTCCGTGGCGACATTCATAAAAGTCGAGCGGGGTCCGGGACGGTTTCCAGCCCGGGTTCCAAATAGAATCGCCGTCCTTGATGTAAAAATATCTTCCGCCCGAATCCAGCGGCACGCCATTGTAGCGGTAACGGGTGATGCGGCGGAACTTGGCGTCACGGCAAAAACTGTAGCCTCCCGCCGTGCCCGAAATGAGGGAGAAAAAGTCCTCCGTACCCAGATAGTTTATCCAGGGATATGGAGTCGCGGGTGCTGTTATAACATATTCGCGGGTTGCGTCGTCAAAGTGTCCGAAAGTCGAAGCCATAGTCTGCCGAGTTAAAGAAATCCCCGAATGCCACAAGGGAAAGACAGACGGGGAGATTTATTAGGAAATTATTTCAAAGCTAAATTTCTGTCTATCAATTCATTAAGTCTTGCGACAGACTCTCCTGTCCTAAAACCGTCGGGAGCGGTGTGGAGGCAGTAGTCAACAAGGCGTGAGACAGTGCTTGTCGCAACGTGCATCCTCGTGTCGCAGGAAGCGTAATAGATGAACACCTTTCCATCCTCATCTGCAATCCAGCCGTTGGAGAAAAGGACATTCATCACATCGCCCACGTATTCCTCTCCTTCCGGCACCATCAGAAAGCCCGCAGGCTCCGCGATGACCTCAGATGGGTCCTCAAGCGAAGTCATATACATATAGAGGACATACCTCAGACCCGATGCGCAGCCCCTCACGCCGTGCGCAAGGTGAAGCCAGCCCTGAGGCGTTTTGATCGGTGCGGGGCCCTCGCCGTTTTTAAGTTCCTTAATGGTGTGATAGTGGCGGAAATTGATGATTTTCTCCTCTTTCACCTCAGCACGAGTTATGTCGTCAATGAGTGCCCAGCCTATTCCGCCGCCCTTTCCGGCATCGATAAATCCGTCCTGAGGGCGAGTGTAGAGGGCATATTTCCCGTCAACAAACTCAGGGTGCAGGACTACGTTTCTCTGCTGAGAGGCGGATTTCAAATCCGGAAGCCTCTCCCAGTTCACAAGGTCGTGAGTGCGTGCGATTCCTGCGCAGGCTACCGCCGAAGAAAGGTCTCCTTCCGGAGCATCGGGGTCTTTTCTCTCCACGCAGAAAATGCCGTAAATCCATCCGTCTTCGTGGGCGGTGAGCCTCATATCATACACATTCACAGCCGGTTCGCCCCACTCCGGAAGAGTAATCGGATGATCCCAGAAACGGAAATTGTCCACCCCGTTCGGGCTCTCGGCAACGGCAAAGAAAGACTTCCTGTCCGCTCCCTCAACGCGTGCGACCATCACATACTTGTCTCCCCACTTGATTGCGCCGGCGTTGAATGCGGCGTGGATGCCAAAACGCTCCTCAAGGTAGGGGTTGGTCTCCCTGTTGAGGTCATATCGCCAGAAAAGGGGCGCGTGAGATGCTGTAAGCACCGGATTTTCATATCTTTCGTAAACTCCGTTCACATAGACGGGTTTATTCTTCTTTGCAATGAGAGCCTCGTGCTCTTCCTTCAAGAAATTCAGTCTCTGATTAAAATCCATAGCAAGTAAATTATTGTCGTTCAGGAGTATTGCGTTTATTGAGTTTCATATAATCCTATTTCAGGAATACCGTTCTTTCGTTCTCGTAGAACTTGAGAAAATTCTCCGCATCGGCGCTTCCGGGGAAAGGTGCGTAGAAATGGTCCGGACGGTCGTGGGCGTTTCTCCAGGTGAGGACATAGCAGATTTTGTGGCCATCTATTGCCTTCAGAAGCACATCCGTCCACCAGAGAGGAGGCGTGATGCCCTCGAAACCGGTCTCGGTGAGAGCAAAGAGTTTCCCGTGAGAAGAGGCATAGTTTCCGATGTACTGAAGGTCCGTGGAAAGCACCTCGGCATAGTACGCGTCTGCCTTCGCGAGGGCAGCATCCCTGTCAGTTACGGAGGCGTCCACATACTCGTAGTGGTCAAGACCGAGAAGTTCCACATAACGGTCACCAGGGTAACGGCCGAAATATGCAAGAGAGTCTATCCCGGAGTTCGGGGAGTAGGCCCAGAGGAGATTGTCCAGTCCGCGGTCATTTTCGATGTAGTCGCGGGTCAGTCGGTAAAGAGCCTTGTACTCATCCTCAGAGCAAAGGTTTCCGCCCCACCAGAACCAGCTTCCCACGTTTTCGTGCCAAGGACGGAAGACGGCCGGGATGCGCACTCCCGCGGAGTCTCTCAGCGAATCCAGAAAATCCGCCGTGCGGGAAAGCCATTCCATAAATTTGCCGTGATTCTCTCCACCGTCAAGAACTGAGGCGACAACTCCCTTCTGACTCACGTCCCAGGAGTCTCCTCCCGTGAGAGGATTGCGTGCGTGCCAGGAAAAAGTCACCACGCCGCCATCTTCCGCGTGTTTTACTGCGGCCCTGCGCATAAGAGAGAAGTTCACCCCGTCAAGATTACAAGGGGCTCCCAGTTCTATTCCGCCGAGGTCGAATCCCACCGCTGCAGGTTTTTCTCCGCAGACAGCTTTCACATCGCTCCGCGAGAGGTCGTCGGTCGCGGGGTCTTCAACCTTCCAGGTGTGGCCGTACGAGAGGTCGTCCTGATGAGCGTAGAGGACCAGCCCCTTTTCCGCAGAGGCCTCCAGGCGGGAGAAAAGTTCAGCAGCAGGGCTCGTCTCACCTGCATTGCATCCCCCGAGAGCAAGTCCCGCGGTTGCAAAGAGGATGGTATTTATTATCTGATTCTTCATATTTGGGAATTTAACTCACAAAACCGTATAATTGATTATAAACTTCCAGATTCAATGCCGAGTGGAGGGCGAGGGTTACTTCGGGGCTCCGTTGTAGACGGACCGGAGAGTGTAGGAGGAGGAAGTTGTGAAAACGGCGCGGTTCATCGCCTCGATTATCACCTTCCCGTCGCGGACATATTCGCCGGTGGAGTGGTTCACGATGCCTCCCGACTCCCTTCCTGCGCCCTCTGAGCCGTTGTCCCAGTAGAACGGCGGAATGCCGTAGTTGCGGCAAGCCTTGTAGAAGAACTCAAGGTAGTAGGTCTGAAAGAGAGTCTCGCGGGCGGAATCGCGGTTGGAGCAGCCGGTTTCGCCGAAATATACAGGAATTCCCTTATCTACGTAGGCTGCCTTCAGACGCGCCATAACAGCAATCACATCTTTCTCCCCGCTCGGGCAGGCGTTATTTTTCGCCGTATGTCCCCACTCGGCATACTTGCACTCGAGGGTGTAGTCGTATGGGTCATAACAGTGGACTGCGACCATAAGGCGGTCTGTGGCGCTGTCCTGGGGAAGAGTGAGGTACTGCATCGTAAGGTCTGGGTTTGCGCAGTAGCCCGGGATGCCGAGATAACGGGTGGCGTTCTCCCCGCCCACAGAACGGACAGTGGTGACAAATTCCTGCACCCATTTATTGATGACAGCGTATTGCGCCCCGCCGTCCGTGCGGTTCTCACCCCAGCCCCAACCGCCGTCGTGCAGTTCGTTAAAAGCCTCGAAAATAAGAAAATCGCCCTTGTCCTTAAACCGGGTTGCAATCTGCTTCCATACGGCTGTAAACTTCTCCGTAATGGCCTTATACTGAGCCTCGGATGCGGCAGCCTTCTTGATGTTGAGCCAATGTTCGCTGTTCGCCCCGTCGTGATGGATGTTCACGATGACGTTAAGTCCGGCCTCCTGGGCGAATCCCACGAGTTCCGCCACCCTGTCAAGCCAGGCTTGTTCCAGAGTGTATGAAGGAGCATCGCCGATGTGCCCCATCCAGGTGACCGGGATTCTGACAGAAGTGAATCCCTTTGCCTTCAGACCTTTGAATGTGGCCTCGGTCGCAGGTTTATTGCCCCAAATGGTCTCGTTAGCAATTTCATTGTCATAGCTGTCCATCTGGTTGCCCATATTCCATCCGAGTCCAAGCCGCTCGGCCATTTTCCAGGCCAAATTGTCTCCCCTCTTTGTTTCCTCAAGAAAATCCTCGGGAACTACAGAGGTCGGAGCCGCCTGAATGACGCTGACAAGGACTTTTTCGCTCCCCGAAAGGATGGAAATGGAGGCTTCGCGGGAGGCTGAGCCCGTGTTTTCCTCAACGCTCACAGTGACCGTGCAGGCATTGTCCTGAAGCGGCGTAACGCTGGCTCTGCACCAGGATGAGTTGGAAAGAGCCTTGGGCTTCGAGGAGGCCTTGACCGCAAGGTCTGCAGAAGCGGCCTCGGAGGTGAACTCCAGGCTCAGGGGCGTAACGCTAAGGGAAACAGCAGGTGTATTTTCCTCCGATGTGGCTGAATTGCCGTCCTTGGCGCAGCTGCAAGCAGAGCAGATGCCCAGAAGAAGAAGCATCGCCACAGCAAATATGTTCTTTGAATGTTTCATATTATTTCTCCCTACGGGGAGTCCCCGTTATTTCCCCTTTTCTCGCCCCGCCGCTATTTAAGAGAGTAGTCTCCCCTGTTGAGAATCTTCTCTCCCGAAAGGGCCGCCTTCCAGTCGTCGGCGGAGTTATTCCAGCTGTAGGACCCGTCGGAGTTCTTGCAGTAGAGCACCGGAGAACCGTTCTCGAAGTTGCACCAGTTCATCATATAGCCCCACGGAGCACCTTCGCTGTGGGCGAGGGAGAAGTTCAGTAGGTTGCCGAATTCGCTGAGAACAACCATCTTGCCTCCCTTTACAGAATTATTCACAAGACGGAAAGCAGCGCTCTGGCTCGTTCCCTTCGCAACATAAAGGTCCGCTCCCACAATGTCCACGCTGTCGTCGCCAGGATACCACTTTCGAAGCGTCTCAAGGTCGGAACAGTTTTTCCCCTCGTCACTTGTCTGAACGGTCCACACCCAGACGAGATTGTTCAGAGAGTAGGTGGTTTCAAGTTCCTTGCGAAGGTATTTCCACAGCTGCACACAAGGTTCAGCGCCGCCTTCTCCCCACCAGAACCACGCGCCCCAGGTGTAGTCTCCTGCAGCTTCGTGAAGGGGACGGAAGAGAACCGGAATGCCGGCGTCCTGAAGAAGACTGAGGTAACCTGCAAGTTTTTCTATCTGTCCGTCAATAACATCCCTCTGCCAGGTGCCGTCCTTCAGAGCTTCCTTTATATCGAAAGTGGTTTCACCGTTTCCGCCGCCTTTTCCCTTGGCGTAGAAGCCGAATTTATTTATGTCCGTCTCTCCATAAACAGAAGGTACGGACCAGTGCCAGCCAATCTGAATGATGTTTCCCTTTTCCCAAGCGGTCTTCACCGGGGTGATGTCGCCGTAGTCCGGGCAGCCGCTCCAGGCCTTAGCCGGCCAGTTGAGAAAGAGGTAGTCGAAGCCTACGATTGCAGGGTACTCCCCGCCTGCGGAAGAGGCCACATAGTCAGAATAGGTTGTCTCCCAGGCAGTTCCGCCCATTGCACCGCTAAAGGTCTTCTTGCCGTAATTTTCCAACAGCAGGGCGTAAAGCCTCTTCGCTCCGTCGGTGGCTTTGGCGTTCGTAAGGGAAGCGGCAGGGGTGAGAGGGTAGTCCTTTTCGCTTTCTTTCATCGAGAAGGTGTACTCAAGGCCCCCGAAAGGATTGTTCTTATAGCCGGAAATGACCCCTGATGGGATTGAGAGGGAGTAGCTTACGCCTTCCTGAAGGCCTGAAACGGAGATTGTCACGTCCTTATTGTAGGCAAAGACCTTGTCCACAGAGGCCGAATGGTCAATTGTAAACTTGCTGTGCCCCGACGAAGGACATTTCACATTCTGGTCAAAGGTGAGGACAATCTGAAGGGAAGTGCCCTTGAGGTCAGCGGCGCCGTTTTCCGGGGAGGCGGAAACGACCACCGGAGCCTGTGCGAGAGCATCTTCGCTCCCCGCCGGATTATCCTTACTGCATCCGGCCGTGCCAAGGAAAAGAAGCCCCGCCACAGCCATAGGCCAAAATATATTTTTACTCTTCAACATATACAATACTTAAGTTTAGCGAGTGCCACCTCTCCCCTGTCGGGTTACAATATTTTTTTTGGATTCCGGCGTCAGTTTCACCCGGCGCCGGAATAAATGGGATTAGAGAATAGCCACCTTGGTAAGGATGTAATTGCATCCTGTCAGAACCAGACCGCCATTTGCGACAAGGTCGTCAATATTGGCCTGAGTAAGAGGGACTTCCACTCTTGTCTGGTCAGCAGTGAGGTCAACGTGGACTGCATCAGGAAGATTTCCCCAGTTCTGTCCGTGACGAAGCTCAACCTGCCAGTATTCGGACGAAGAATCCGTAGTCAGATAGAGTACCAGAGACTGTCCTGCCTTTACCGTTGACCAATCATATCCGCCCCAGGCAAGGTCCTGATTTCCGCTCCAGTTTCCTGCGGCGAATGACCCGGTCCAGATATCGACCTCCTGGGAGATTTCCTCTGCAATTGTAATTCCAGTCAGGGTGTAGTTAGTTCCGGTCATAACAAGACCTCCGTTATTCTGGAGCTGGTCCACATCTTCCTGAGTCAGACGGATAGAGTAGCTCGTCGCACCATCCTCAAGAGCGATATTTCCTTCTCCACCAGCTATGGAAACGCCACTCGGAAGTGAAGACCAGCTGCCGTTTCCGAAACGAATCTGCCAGTAGGTCTGGTCTGAATCCAAAGTGAAGAATGCGGTAAGAGTTGTTCCGGCAGTAACAGTTGACCAGTCATAACCGCCCCAGGAGAGTGCTGACATTCCGCTCCAGTTTATATGCTCGGAGCCTTCCCAAAGTTTGGTAGTCTTAAGTTCAAGCAGAACCCCGATCTGAGTCGGGCAGACTTCGCTCTCACCGCTGAGGAGGTTGAACGTCAGGGAGTATGTTCCCACCTTGTTGAACGGCATCACGAATGAAAGTTCGTTGTCGGTGCGGTTACCGTATGAGGTGACCTTCACGTCGCCCACGTAGACATTCTCAATCATCAGGAAGTTGCTTCCCTCCAGGGT
>CAVHYU010000001.1:128147-157489 GCA_963640535.1 bacterium
TCCTTCTCGGAGTAGATGAGGTTTGCGATTTCACCCTCGTCGGAAAGAATGATTTTTCCGGTAACGGCAGTTGAAGGGATGGTGAGAGTTGCGCTGTGACGGTCACTTGACTCTACGGCGACTTTCTCTCCGCCTTCAAAAGTGACGCTCTTCACAAGGTTCATATAGTCTCCTTTGAGCGTAAGAACATCGCCGGCGAAAGCAGGAGTGGCCTTCGTAGAGAAACTCTCGAGAACTATCGGCTCGGTGTACTCGAGCTCGGTCTTGGTGGAGAGAGTCTGTCCGTCGGAAGTCTTGAGGGAAATTGTTCCCACCTCGGGTCCTTCAACGGGAAGAATCACACGGATTTCGCTCTGCATTCCGGAAGAAACCACCTGAATGTCGGTAAGCGGGTCAATCCCGGGAACCTGAACCTCAACTACCCTGTCGAGGTTGCTGCCGATGAACGTAAGCGCTCCGCCCCTCATCACAGGGTTTGGCCCGTAGGAAACGAGCCTTACCCCTGAGGTGGTGTACTGTGCGGTGTCAAGGACATCTTTTTTGCAGCCCGTGAATGCGACGGATGCTGAAAGAGCGAGAACCGCTACTGATAAAATTGCGTATATCTTTTTCATATCAATTATCCTCCGCATTATTTAACAGGGACTGCCCTGATGTTGTCAATCTGAAGGAGCGGGTTGCAAGGAGTACCAGCTGCCTTTCCGGAAGCGAAGAAGAGCTCGAGTCCTGTGAACATATCAGGTTTGAGCTGTCCTGACGCCTTGTTTCCGTCCCAATACCATACGAATTCGGATGCGAACGGAAGTGAAACGGTAATCCACTTTCCGGCAGTGTCGAATGAGCCTGTAGCCTCCCAAGGCATATAGAGTGCACGCGGAAGTGAGAGCGCATCATCGTGGAAGTAGGTATTGTTCGCTGTTCCGAGAGTAATCTGGTCGTGTCCGGAGAAGATTATCTGCATAGGGCAGCCTGACCACGGATGATCAGAAGGAATGCGGAGCTCGAACTTGAGGGTCATATTCGCCCAGTCGCTGAAGTCTGCCTTTGAGGTAAGATCCAGTCCGTTAGGGTCGTCGAAGGTCTCAGGAGAGTTCCAGTTGCCCGGCCAGTACTCGAAGTGGTAGCCGGTGTCCTGCCAGTCTGTTCCGTCGCAAGCCATCTGAACTCCGTCAGCGAAGAGCTGGAGATACTTTCCGTCGAATGAGTTTTCATCGCTCTGAACAGTCTGGGCGTGCCAGCAGTGGGTGAAGTCTGCTCCGAGGTCATCGTCGAAAGTGAAGAGGATGCCGCGGTTGTCCTGATACATAAATGCGGACTGACCCGTGCCGGAACCTGTGGTGACTTTCACCTTGCCAGGCTGTGCTCCGGATGGAATCACCACGTCAAATGACGAGAAGGTTACATTCTTGATTTCAGTTGCCTCAGCTCCTGTGAATTCCACAGTCATAGGAGCGTAGAAGTAGTTTCCGCCGATGGTTACCGTCTCACCCGGCTTTGCGTACTCGAAGCTCATTGAGCTTACCACCGGAGTCGGAGGCAGCACCTTGAAGTCGAATGTGACGGTGTCCTTTGCGGAGTTTACCATATAAATTTTGTCTGTCTGAACAGTCGGGAGCACCTTAGGCACGGCTACAATCAGAGTATTGGAAGTGATGTAGCTGGTGTTGAGAATGGCCTTCTGGTCATTGAACCAGAGTTCCTTGATGCTGGTGAGATTCTCTCCGAGGAGGCAGATAATCTCGTCCATATAGGCCTCGGTGATGGTGAGGTCCCTGTCGGCATACCTGATGGAATAGACCGTCGGAACTCCGTCCGTGACCCTGTAGCGGTCCGGATAGTCCACCCTCTCGCAGGAAGAGAAGCCGAGAGCGGAAAGTGCCGCAAGGGCAAGAGTAGTCAATACTTTACTTATAGTTTTCATAATCATTGCCGATTAAAAGTTGTAATGGTAGGTTCCGCGTACGTCAACTTCGATTGCCTCTGCAGTGGATGCCATATTGCCGTTGAAGACTACGTCCTCTGTCGGGAACGGAAGTGTGAAGCTTGAAACGGTCACGTTAGGGTTGTCGTACTTGGTGTTGTAGGTCACTGCGGAAGCGTCCCAAGAGCCGGAGTAATCGAAGTCCTCGCCTATCCAAGTCTTGTAGACTTTGTCAAGGCCTTCCCAGTAGGACCTTTTCTGAGCCTTGAGTTCAGCAATGCTTCCTGCCGCATCGTAGTAAGAGCGGCGAACGAAGTCGTACCAGCGGTCGCCCTCGCCTGCAAGCTCCAGACGGCGCTCCTTCCAGATGTCTTCCCAGGTGACGGAAGTAAGAGCTGCCGCTCCTGCCCTCTCGCGCACGAGGTTGACATATTTAAGGGCCTCGGCGTTATCCGTATTCACAACCGCCTCTGCATAAATCAGATAGATGTCTGAAAGGCGAAGAATGTGGGTAGGGAGCTGATTTGCCATATTTTCAGGAGTGATGCCGGTAGCTGCGACGTGGTCAGCGTTGTCTCCGAAGAGGTGCTTCACATTGTTTGAGCCGGTGTTGCACTGGAGTGTTCCGCCAGGGCCTCCCTTTCCGTAGTCGTTTGAGTCGTAGATGAAACGGAGGTAGTCGAACCCGGTCTTGTTTCCGGAGTAGGTTCTGTCTGTCCAGAAGTAGTCGTAGGTGTCTCCAGGAAGCATCATAGTCGCGTGACGACGGATATCGCTGTTGTCCCTTGCTGAAGGATTGTCGATTGCAGAGCATCCGAATGCCGCCTGAAGGTCGACAGAAGGTCCGCCATAGCCGCCCCAGCAGTCACCGTTTTCATCGAAGCCGACCATAGCGAGGTCGCTCTGGAGGGTGTTCTGCTGAGTCCACGGGTTACGGCCGCATTTCCAAAGCCAGGAAATGAGGCATTCACCTGTCTTATTGAAACCGGTGAGGCGGAAAACATCCTCATAGTTCGGGGTGAGGCTCCTTCCGGAGTTCAAAATCACGTCTTTTGCGTATGACGCCGCCTTTGCAAGGTCCTCTGAGTCGAGTGTTCCGCTGACTCCTGCCCTTGTAAGATAAACCTTAGCGAGAAGTGCCTCCGCAGCAAAACGGTCGATTCTCTCGTAGTCAGAGAAGCCGGAAGTTTTCTCCGGGAGGAGTTCAATAGCCTTCTCGAGGGTCATAATTATGTACTCGTAGACATTCGCCCTCTTCACCTTCTGAACGGTGTTCACTCCGCCGGAAGCGAGAAGGTCGGTGTTGTTGTGGATGATAGGCACCTCGCCGAATGTACGGACCATAAAGAAGTAAGCGAAAGCTTTCCACACCAGAGCCTCTCCGATGCATTTGTTCTTCGCCGCCTGAGACGGTCCTTCTGATGCGATAATGTTGTCAATCACGGTGTTGGCGTGGCCGTTCACCGCCCACAGAGAGTAGGACATATTCACGAGGTCGGAGTCTGTTCCGTTGGTCGTAAAATCCAGGTATGGGCAGTCGCCCCAGTACATATTTCCGGACATAACCTCACCGATTTTGATGAAGCCTCTCTGGAAATCGTACCACGGAGAGTTGTAGAGATAGTTCACACCCTGCTCGCACTGCGCGTCAGTCTTGTAGAAGTTGCTCACGTTGTAGTTGTCTTCAGTCGGACGTGTCAGGAATTTCTCGCAGGAGACGAGAGACAGACCAAGGGCTCCGACAGAGAGAACTTTCAGTATATTGCTAAGTTTCATAATTCCTTTAATCTTAGAAAGTTATATTGAGTCCGAATGAATAAGTGGTCGGAGAAGGATAACGTCCGTTGTCAAGACCGTAGGTAAGACCCGTAGAGTCCTGAGTACTTGCACCCACCTCAGGGTCATAGCCTGAATACTTGGTGAAGGTGTAGAGGTTCTGGATGTTCACATACAGACGGAGGTTGTCAATACGCGCCTTGCTGAGAAGTTTCTTCGGGAAGGTGTATCCGAAGGTTATATTCTTGATTCGGAGGTAAGATCCGTCCTCGACATAGCGGTCGCTGATGCGGTCGTTGTCGTTAGGGTCCTGGATGGAAGTGCGAGGAGTCTTGGTATCAGGATTCTTCACTCTTACATTGTCAATGTGGTCATACCACTTGCTGCCGTCAGAATAAACGATGGACGGGTCGATAGGCTCAAGTCTTGCTCGACCGGAAACCACGCTCTGAAGCTGGTTTGTCCAGGTGCTGTTCATATGGGTAAGGGTCAGAGCATTGTAGTTGAAGACCTTGTTTCCGTATGATCCGTTGAGGAAGATCGAGAGGTCGAAGTCCTTGTAGCGGAAGGTGTTGGTCCAGCCGAAGGTGAACTTAGGAAGCGGAGAACCGATGTCGGTGCGGTCGTTTTCGTTGATGACGCCGTCGCCGTTGATGTCCTCGTACTTGATATCACCGACCCAAACGGTGTTGCCTCTGCTGTAAACTCCGTCTTTAGGATATTTCTCAGGTTTTGCGGAGTTCTCGATGTCGTCGAGGTCCTTATAGACGCCGGCAACCTTGTAGCCGTAGAAGTTGTAGAGGGACTTGCCGATTTCGGAAACGCAGACAACGTCGTTCCACTGGCCGTAGCCGATGAGGGATGCGTTCTCAGTGTCTGAGAGGCTGAGGAGTTTGTTGCGGTTGAAGGAAATCTGGAAGTTGCTGTCCCAGCTGAAGTCGCGGATTTCCACAGGAGTCGTGTTGAGGGCAATCTCAAGACCCTTGTTCTCGATGCTTCCGTAGTTTCCCTTAGGTGCTTCGAGTTTGGATGAACCGTTACCCTGAGTACCCATATATGAAGGGAGCTGCATAGACATAAGCATATCGTCTGACCTCTTGTAGTAGGCGTCCACAACAAGGGTGATGCGGTTTTCGAGGAAACTCAGGTCGAGTCCGAGGTTGAACTGGCTCTGGCTCTCCCAGCGGATGGAGGTGTTCGGGATGTTAGCCGGACGATAACCCATTCCAAGAGCCGAAGGCATACGGGAGATGGATGCGCCCCAAGCGTATGAACCGATGTTGGAGTTACCGGTCTGACCCCAGCCGAAACGGAGTTTACCGTCGTTGATTATGTGCTTGATTCCCTGGAAGAACTTCTCGTTGGAGAACCTCCAGGCAGCAGCCACGGAGTGGAAACCTGCCCAGCGGTTTTTAGGGCCGAAGTTTGACGAACCGTCGTAACGGAAAGTGTAGGTAAGAAGGTAGCGGTCGTCGAAGTTGTAGGTTTCACGGGTGAAGAAGGACGCCATAGCTGCAGAACCGAAGCCGGAGCTTACTGAAGGGGTTCCGCTGGCAAGGGCGATGTTGTGAACCTCGTCTGAAGGAAGGTTGGTGTTGGATGCACCGAGGTAGTTCCATCTTGACTCCCAGCACTCCTGACCGAGCATCGCCGTGAGAGAGTGGCGTCCCCACTTGTTGGAGTAGGTGAGGTAGTTCTTGAGCTGCCAGAAAGTGTTGCTGTTCTTCTGAGTGCTGATGGAATTGGCGCTGCGGACCCATCCGCCCAGGTCAACCATAGGCTTGTAGCGGTCAGCGTCGCTTTCGCTTGCGTCGAATCCGACCTCGGTCCTCCAAGTAAAGTGCTTGATAGGGGTGAGTTCGGCATAGACGTTAGCCGTGAGTTTCTTCCTCTTGAGTTTGATTTCATCCATCATCGCAAGAGCGACAGGGTTAGGGTTTGTGTAACCTTCGCGGATGGTTGAAGAATAGTTGCCATCCACATCATAGACAGGGATGTCCGGGATGGTGGTGAGGGAGTAGTAGATGAGACCCGCGTTGGAGTCGGCAAGTTTAAGGTCGTCCTTTGTCACGGCATATGTCGCGCTAACTCCGAGTTTGAACCACTCCTTGAGCTTCGCGTCGACGTTGGTGCGGAACGAGTAGCGGTTGAAGTTGGAACCGATGATTGTTCCCTGCTGGTCCATATAGGAACCGGAAACATAGTACTGAACCTTTTCCGTACCGCCCTGCGCACTGAGCTGATGCTGGTGCTGGAGCGCCGTGCGGAAAATCTCGTCCTGCCAGTTGGTTCCTTTTCCAAGAAGCTCCGGAGAAGCGTAGTAGGCGTTGGTCTCGTAGATGTCGCCTTCCTCCACCATTTCGTTGTAGTACTGGGCATATTCGCGCAGGTTCATCATATCCAGCCTCTTGGTCTGCTGGGAAATAGCGAACATTCCGTCGTAGGAGAACTTCGCCTCGCCGGCCTTACCGTGCTTGGTGGTGATGAGAACGACACCGTTCGCACCCTGAGCACCGTAGATTGCAGTTGCGGAAGCATCCTTGAGGATCTCCATACTTACGATGTCGGCAGGGTTGATGGTGGAAAGAGGGGAGATGGTTGAAACCGTACCGTTTCCGAGGGCGTCTCCAAGACCGAAGTCCGCACCCTTGTTGCCACCGCCCTGAACTATCACTCCGTCAATCACATACAGAGGTTCTGCGTTGGCATTGATGGTTGCCTGGCCCCTGACGCGGATTGATGAAGACGAACCCGGAGCACCTGAAGTCGTGACTGCGGTGACACCGGCTGCACGGCCCTGAAGGCTCTGGTCGAGGGATGAAATGATTGAGCCCTTGAGGTCCTCTTCCTTCATTGAGACGGA
Source organism: bacterium (assembly GCA_963640535.1). GTDB lineage: Bacteria > Bacteroidota > Bacteroidia > Bacteroidales > UBA932 > Cryptobacteroides. The sequence goes on from CAVHYU010000001.1 coordinate 134,708, forward strand.
AGCTCCCGCGAGGTCGCTCTTTTTCATTGTACCATAACCTACCACAACGACCTCGTCAAGAAGCTGACTGTCTTCCTTGAGAAGGATTGTGAAAGTGGTCTGGTCTCCCACAGGGATGGCCTGAGTTACATAACCGATTGACGAGATTTCGATCACCGCGCCCTTTGCCACTGAAAGGGTGAAATGACCGTCAATGTCAGTCGTAGTACCATTGGAAGTGCCCTGTTCGATGACACCGGCGCCGATTACCGGACCGGCCTGGTCGCTCACTGTTCCAGAAACGGAGACTTTCTGAGCGAACGCGCCAACGCTCACCAGGAGCATCAGCAGGCACGAAAGTATTTTACTTTTCATACTGTTGAGTGTTGTTAAACATATATTGGTTATTAAGTATTTTCGGTAGTGCAGTTTGTGATTTTTAGGTACACTTCAACGCCTGCAAAGTTACGGGGCTTACCCCTTGCAAACAAATACTATTTTGCTCAATTATACCGCATTTCCATATTTTTTCGCCTGGACCGCGCCTTGAGGGGTATGAAGCGGATGCCTATTCAGAGGGCATTGTGTCAGAACTGCCGGGATATGATACTTTTTTGTCCAATACTTATATCTTAAACGCATACCTATTTATATTAAATAATTTCGTTCTATTTTTGTCGTGTGCACGGCTGCGCCGTGCCGTGGCGACCAGGATTTAATAATACCACATATAAAATGAAAAGGACACTGAGACTCGCAGCTTTGGCGGCGCTTTCGCTTGCCGCAGCAGCTTCCTCCTGCTCAAACCCCGCCTCCCTCACCGTCGAATACCCCGGCGGGAAAACCCGTGTGGAGGTCTATTCCGACAACATTCTTCGCGTAACCTCAGTCCCAGCGGGTGAAAGGTTCACTGACGGGAAGTCCCTTATGGCGCTCCCGCGCGGGAAGAAGGTGAAGGCCAGGATTGTCCGGGGCGAGGGAGTTTCCTCCATCTGCGCTCCCGGAATCCGTGCCGAGGTGAGAATGAGCGACGGGGCAGTGAGATTTTTCCGCCCGGACGGCTCCCTTCTCACGGCGGAAGAGGACCGCAGCTTCACTCCGATTGAGGTGGACGGCGACAGTGCGTGGACAGTCTCCCAGAGTTTCTCCTCCCCCGCCGACGAAGCGTTTTTCGGCCTTGGACAACATCAGGCTGACGAGTGGAACTACAAGGGACGCAACGAGGAGCTCTATCAGTATAACACGAAAATCTCCCTTCCGTTCGTGGTCTCATCCCGCAAATACGGGCTACTTTGGGACAGCAACAGTTTCTGTCGCTGGGGAGACCCGAGGCCATACGCCCAGATCGGCGAAGTCTTCACCCTTTTTGACCGCGAAGGAAATGAAGGTGCTCTCACAGGCACCTACACCGCCGCTGACGGCTCCCGCCTAGTGCGCCGCGAGAGCTCCCTCGCACAGGAATTTCTCGAAACGCCCAAATGCGAGAGGGTGCGCAATGCCCCTGATTTTCCTTTCAACGGGTCTTCTGTGCTTTTCGAGGGAGAAATTGAGCCGCACGAGAGCGGGCTTTTCCATTTTTACATCTACTACGCGGGCTACACCAAGGTATTTATAGACGGAGTGCAGGTTACTCCTGAAATCTGGCGCACCGCGTGGAACCCTAACGGCAGGAAGTTCGCCGTGAGACTTGAAAACGGCCGCAGAGTGCCTCTCAAGATAGAATGGAAGCCGGACGGAGATGTTTCCTACTGCGCCCTCAAGGTTCTGAGCCCTTGCAGCCAGCAGCAGAAGGAGCAGATGCGCTGGTGGGGAGAGATGCAGAGGCAGATTGACTACTACCTCATCGCGGGAGAGTCCATCGACGGCGTCATCGGAGGATACCGCACAATCACCGGTAAATCCCCTATCCTCCCCAAATGGGCGATGGGCTACTGGCAGAGCCGTGAAAGGTTCTCCACCCAGGAAGAAACACTCTCCACCCTCCGGGAGATGCGCGAGAGAGGAATCCCGGTCGACAATATAGTTCAGGACTGGAGGTACTGGAAGGACGGGGAATGGGGCAGCCACTCTTTCGACCCCGAGCGCTACCCTTCTCCGAAGGAGATGGTGGACACAATCCACGCTCTCGGAGCCCGCTATATGATTTCAGTCTGGCCGAAATTCTACACCGGCACCGAACATTTCAAGGAACTGGACTCACACGGCTGGATGTACCGCCGGGCAGTGGTGGACAGCGTCGCTGACTGGCTCGGCTATCAGCAGTCCTTCTACGACGCATACTCCGAAGGTGCGCGCAAACTTTTCTGGGCTCAGATGAAGGAGCATCTTTTCTCTCTCGGAGTGGACGCGTGGTGGATGGACGCGAGCGAGCCGAACATCCACGACTGCACGGATATGGACTACCGCAAGGCACTATGCGGCCCGACAGCACTGGGCACATCCACTGAATACTTCAACGCCTACTCCCTTATGAACGCCCAGGCGATATACGAAGGACAGAGAGAGGCCGCCCCGGACCAGAGGGTCTTTCTTCTGACCCGCAGCGGTTTCCCGGGACTTCAGAGGTACGGGGCCTGCTCGTGGAGCGGGGACATCGGCACAAGGTGGGAGGATATGAAGGCGCAGATTAGCGCAGGACTCAACTATTCCCTTTCCGGCATCCCGTTCTGGACCCAGGACATCGGAGGATTCAGCGTGGAGAACCGCTATATGGCGGCCCAGTCCCTTTATGAGAATACCGGAAAGATGAATTCCGACCTTAAAGAATGGAGGGAACTGCAGACCCGCTGGCACGAATGGGGCGCATTCTGCCCTCTCTACAGGGTTCACGGCCAGTGGCCGCTCAGAGAGCCCCAGAACCTCGCTCCGGAAGACGACCCGACCTACAAGGCCATTCTCAATGTGGACCGTCTCCGCTACAGCCTGCTTCCATACATCTACACGATGGCCGCCCGCGCCCATTTTGAGGACTACACCCTTATGAGGGCTCTGGTGATGGACTTCACCTGTGACCCTAAGGCCGTGGAGACGAGCGACGAATTTATGTTCGGCGACGCCATCCTTGTCTGCCCGGTCTATGAGTACGGCGCCCGCAGCCGCGAGGTCTATCTCCCGGAAGGCCTGTGGTATGACTGGCACACGCTCTCCCCGGTTGAGGGCGGAAGGACCTTCTCCGCTCCGGCTCCATACGACAAAATCCCTCTCTACGCCCGTGCAGGGCAGATTGTTCCTCTCGGACCGGACATCCAGTACACGGCAGAGGATAAGGGCGATTTTCTCCGCATAAGGGTCTTTGCCGGCAAGGACGCCCGCTACTCCCTCTACGAAGACGACGGAGTAAGCTACGGCTACAGCCGGGGAGAGTTCTCCCGGACGTCTCTGGAGTGGAACGATGAGGAAGGGGTGCTCACAATAGGCGCACGGGAAGGCTCATTCCCCGGGATGGCCCGGCAGAAGAGGATAGAAGTAGAGGTAGTGAGCCCGGAAGGAGTACGCCACGCCGCCCCAGCCCGCTACGACGGCACCCGCCTCGAAGTCCGGCTTTAATTTATGGAAATAGAAACAGCGATTGTACGCGTTTTATGGAAGTAGAATTTGGCAAAATGCTCGATTTATGGAAATAGATTTGGAGAAATTTGCCATTTTATGGAAATAGGATTAACTTTGCGGACAAACGGGAGGTCTGATATGAACATACAAACATTACTGTCAATCGTTGCGGAACAGCGTGAGGAATTACTGGGGAATGATTGCTCGGGACTATGTGCGCGTCCCGAGGAATCGCAGCTTGACTTGAAAAGCAATCTGGCTCAAGTGGTAATCGGGGTTAGGAGATGCGGCAAATCCACTTTGTGCGAAATGTTTCTCAAACGGAACAAGGTTGAATTCGCCTATGTAAACTTTGACGACAACCGTATGGCAGATATGACGTCCAGTGACCTGGATTGTCTGCTTGAGGCGCTGTATATGACATACGGAGATTTCAAATATCTATTCCTCGACGAGATACAGAACATTGATGGCTGGCCGCTCTTTATCAACCGCCTTCTTCGGCACAAGATGCACATCTTCATCACAGGCTCCAACTCAAAATTGCTCAGTACAGAGTTGAGCACGCACCTTACAGGAAGGAACAACACGGTAGAACTCTACCCTTTTTCATTTTCGGAATACTGCAAGATGACAAAGACGGACACGACCTCCCTGTCAACGAAAGCGAAAGGTCTTCGCAAGGGTGCGCTGCACGAATATCTGACGAAAGGAGGATTTCCGGAACTTTTCAATGAGAGTAACCGCAGAGGCTACATAAACGGGCTGTTGAACGCCATTATCAAGAACGACATAGCACAGCGCTTCAAAATCCGTAACGTGGAAGTTCTGAGAAGAATAGCCGCTTATCTTTCAGACAATTACTGCCAGGAATTCGTTGCAAAAACAGTCGGTGAATTGTTCGGCGTGTCAAACCATACGGCAGAGAACTACTACTCTTACCTGAAAGAGGCTTTTCTGCTGGTAGGTATAAACCGATTCTCATACAAGAGCAGAGACCGGGTGAGGAATGAGAAGGCCTATGTCGTGGATACGGCATTTGTTACGGAGCGAGAAGACAACCTGTCGTTGGAAAATCTCGGGTGGAAATTGGAAAATGCAGTGTGCATTGAACTGCTGCGCCGCTACAAGCCCCTGTTCTGCGACGTCTTCTACTACAAGGAAGCATCCTCTCAGGTTGATTTTGTCATAGCGAAAGACGGGAAAGTACTGGAACTGATACAGGTATCGTACGACATATCAACTCCGAAGACACGCGACCGGGAAATCCGTGGGCTGAAGAATGCCTCGAAAAAATTGAACTGCCAAGCCCTAACCCTCATCACATTCGAGGAACAGGAGACAATCGAGGAAGACGGCTATACAATCAATGTAGTTCCCGCGACCGAGTGGCTTCTAAAAAGAAAGCTTAACCCAGACGTAATGAAGTTCGGCCAACTCGCGGAATGAAAATCAGCCAACTCGCGGAATGAAAATCGGCCAACTCGCGGAATGAAAATTTCGAAGTGTTTGATTATTCGAAAGAAACGGCCGGTATGGCCTGATTGAGATAAAGCTCGGAGGGAAAGATCTGATTGAAGAGGGAGCGTCCTCGCTCATTACTCTAGCCTCCAAGATAGATACCGTGAAGATGAACGAACCGTGTTTTCTGATGGTTCTCTGCGGCACAGGGTCCTACGCCTATAGGAGGGCGGATGGCGTGTGGGTGGTGCCGATAAGCTGCCTAAAGGATTAGAGACGCATATTTCCTCAGTCCGCTACGACGGCTCCCGCCTCGAAGTCCGGCTTTAACACGTTTCAGCAGAAAATCGAGTCAAAAACAAGCGAGTGACCGGGAGCCTTTCGGCCCGGCAACTCTCTTGCTTTACGGTTTAAGAGTGTTGATGGGAACAACATAAACGCCATCTTCTCTTTGATATGCGCCCCCGACTGCTGTCAAGACCATCAGGAAGGCCGGTGCCTTCTCGTCACTTTTTTCAATAATCTTTTTCTTCAGCAACTTCAATGTAGAGGCCCCCGCTTCTATATTATCATCACCTCCAAGCTTGATTTCTATTGCGGCCCATCGTCCGTCTTCCATATGCAATACTGCATCACATTCCAGTCCGGCATTGTCCCGGTAGTGCTTGACAGTCCCGCCCAATGTTGATGCATAGACCGATAAATCACGGACAGCCATATCTTCAAAGAAAAGCCCGAAACTATTCAAATCACCCATCAGATCAGCGGGAGAAATGCCCAATGCTCTGCAGGCAATGGAAGTATCAACAAAGTGCCGGGTAGGAGTACTTCTGATTGACGTCTTGGATCTAATGTTCGGATTCCACGCCTCAATATCCTCAATTATATAAAGATCCTTCAGTGCATCCATATAATCATCAAACGTCTTTGGATCCATACTCCTCTCATTGCTCTGTCGCACATCCTCAATGATGGTCGAGATGGCCGCCTCGGTGGAGATGTGACGGGCATAACTCCTGAGAATCATTCTCAGGACTTCCGGTTTTTTGTTTCGGAAGCGCTCATTCTCACAATCCTCAAACACGAACAGTCCATTATAATAGTTCTTAGTTATTTCTACTGCTATATCCCTAGGAGCCTGCACAGATATAGGCCAGCCTCCTCTGCAAAGCAAAAAGGCGACATCTTCCAAAGTGAAGTCCGAGTTCAAGTCCCATAGCGCAATCTGCTTGCTTTCAAACAAATCACCTAAAGAGACTGTTCCCTTTGATTCCTTAGATTCCCATAGCGTCATAGGCCGCATCTTGACAGGGGCAATCCTGCCTGCACCGCTATGGTGAACTTCAGTTTTGTCCGCCGGAGTTGAACTTCCCGTAAGGATGTACTTTCCAAACTCATAACTGAAGTCCAGGTCATCTTTAACCTGATTCCAGATATCGGGGACCTTCTGCCATTCGTCAATCAATCGTGGATTATCTCCGGAAAGGACACCTTTCGGATTCATTCGTGCCATCTGGATTGCCTGCTTTGTATTCAACTTGACAAAACTCTTTTGATAGAGCATACAAGTCGTTGTCTTTCCACAGAATTTAGGTCCGGCAACCACTATCGCTCCAGATGTCCTCAGCTTCAGTTCTATCTCTTTTTCGATAAGTCTATCATAGTACATATTTCAAGATTTAATCACCGCAAAGATAAATAATTCCCATAATTTTCACAATTATTTTCCCATAATTTTCAATTTCACACACTCTCGGAGTCCAGTTTTGACGCACACCGAGACCAGAGCAACAAGAAAAGAGTGACCGGGAGCCTTTCGGCCCGGCCACTCGCTTGTTTTATTATATCCGATTATGAATACTTATTGTTTCTTATATGACACCGAAACAGCAGATATTTTTATCTGTCCGTTTTTAGTTCCTGTTGAATGCCCAATTATATATGATACACTTTGAGCATTAACAGCATATTCCGTATTTGAAAGGATCGTTGTCGAACCATTAGTTAGAGTTCCATTATTTTTTACAGTAAATGTTAATTTCAATTTCTCTATCACATATCCGTCTTTGGCTGCCACCTTAATAACGCTATCTGACCCGTTTTGATAACATCTCCAGTCTGTAACAGAATCACTGGTCCAAAAACTACCAGTATTTCCACCGCCAGTAGAAGATATCGTTATTATATCATCTATAGCAAGACTAGTCTGTATAGTATTTATCTTGCTTCCACTTGATATCGTATAATTATTCGCAGTAACAATATCAGAGATAGATTTTGTAACCGTCGTACCTGTTGAAGGAATAACATACGAGCTATTCTGCTTGACGGTCACTACGACTTCCCAATCGTCATTGTCGGTACAGTAAAAATGGATTTCTCCGATTTCTATCGTACCCTCCTCTGAGGCATTCTCAGAAGTTGCAGTGACAGTCACGCTCTGCTTGCCGCTGTCTGCCCAGGTGTAGGAGCCCGGAGTGAAAGAGAATTTGGAATCCGCCGTAGAGATTGCAACCCAATCGAAATCGCTGTAGAAGTTAAAACCCGATTTTGAACCGGATGCGGCATCAAGGATAATTTCCGCCGATGCAGCTTTGAACTGACCTGCATCCTGTGACACTTTGACTTCTTTCACGATGGAGCCATAAGTCAGAGTTATTTTGCCTTCGCGGGACGAGGCAGAGGCATTCTTTGACACAGTGTACATTATTGTGCCGTCGCTTTCGATTACTTTCGAGACAACGGTTCCGTCACACGCCACATCCAACGTTGTGCCAGAAATCGGATTTTCAACGGTGTAGGTCAATGTCGCACCTTCTGCGCCGCGAGCAGAAACCCCGGTAACATCCGAGATATTGATGGAAGTTATAGCCTGCCCTTTGTCATAGACAACAGCCGCAGTGCTGATTTTTAGATTCTTCGATGCTGTAAAAGTTACTGTCTGATTCTGGCCGGTCCACTCGCCATCGCTATATTCTCCCGTGCTGGCGGCAATGGCAGCAGTGGCTTCACCAGTAAGAATTATTGATTTGATAACATATCCATCTGGAGCCGAAAATTTAATTGAGCCCCCAGTATATACTCGAAGGTCACAGTTTCCTGACGAATTGAAAATTCTTGTATTAGTTGAGCCATTCGTTGCTGTCAATGTTATGCCACCATAGGCTATAGAAGTAATATCCGTTGATCCGCTTTTAGCCGGTTTCGTTATCCCAAGACTCTCTGGGTCAGTAAAATCAAAAGTAACCGACCTTTGCGTCTTGTCGCAGTTAAAAGTCAGAGTCTTGATGTGACCCGCGGTGAATGCGATGTCGCTTCCAAGCGTGGCAGTTTTCTCGTAACCGTTTACTGCCATTTTAAGTTCAGAACCGGATTTTGCGGTGAACGGCTTTACTGCGATATAGAAGTCAGCACTTGCACCGTTTGCTATGGCAGCACCGTTTGAAACAGTCAATGTGGCTGTGCTGGAAACATACTTTGCACCGCTAGAGGTATATACGACAGGAGAAGACACGAAATCTATATAATAGGTCCCGACAATGTCTTCAGTGGCAGTGAAGGCTACGCTACCTACCACAAGGTCTGACCCGCTATTGTTGGTCACTCTCACACAGACGACTGAAGCGAGCTGATTCATCGCAATCGCAGGCGACTCAGATGCTGCCACGCCGCTTGCAACGCCATAAAGTGGGCAAGCTTTGCCACAGAGGTGAGCCTTGCTGTCGTTACCGTCCTGAGTCTGAGAGATTCCTCCTACTGTCACATAGCCGGAAGAAGTATTCTTGGGTGTCGTGATTTGAGAAACATACGGATAGAACGCATACCAGTCGTATGACTCTTCTGAAAGAGTGCTGGCGAGAGTGCCTGTAAACCTTCCTGTTTCGATGTCGTCCACTGTGAACGAGCCGTCACTGGTGTAGGTCGTAGCATCCTTGACTGCGTGGAAGACATTGATTGCATCTCCGGCGACCCATTTGGTGTCAAGGCCGTCATTGGATGTCTTGGTATCTGCAGTCTGTGCAATAATGGTAAATTCCGGTCCTGAGACCGCAAGCGTATCTTCAATCTGCGTCTTCTGGCAGTTGGTGAGGGTCAGAGCGGCCAATACAAGACCCATAGAAACGAAAAACTTTTTCATCTTTCTTTGGATTTTGAGGTTAGAAATTCACAGAGTCGGATTCTGAATCCACGACCCATTTATTCACTGTAATGCTGCCGCTCTGCGCGAAGCCGCACTCGGCTGAGGCTGTCTCGATATTGAGGAGAGGAGCCTCGTAGTTTGTTTTCTGTTCCATTTGCATAGTTTATTGGTTTATAATTGCTTACCACTTTTTGCCCGACCGCGCCACACAAAATAAAAAAGCGCCAATGCCTTTAACGCACCAGCGCCCTATCGGGCTTGTAAACCACTCACCTGCGAATTGAGAGTACGACGCCGCTCCCTCCCGGCGGAGGTTGCCACGGACTGATTCCCAATTGCGCGTATATTCATAAGGCCTAAAGCGTGAAACTTTGTTCACACAAGGGGCAAAGGTACGCAGAATTTGGTGATTTACAAGAGATAATATCGAATTTCAGGAAAATGTGCCAGGAGAGGCTCTCCCCCCCCACGTTAGTCGAGGTAGAGCCAGTTGAGGCTGACGCTTCCGCTCTGGAGGCCGAGGCGGAGAGTGTGCCGTCCTTTGCTGAGTTTCAATCCCTCGACCCATTTGCAGCCCCACTGGGAAGACGCGGGGAATTCAACGGTCTGAGCCTCGCCGCCGTCGATGCTTAGAGCCATCTTCGCTCCGTCGCCGCTGTAGCGGGCTGCGAGGGCGTAGGTGCCGTCGGAGTTCACCTCAACCTGATATTCCATCCAGGCATCCGGGGTGTCGCACACGACCATAAGGCTTCCGAAAGCATCGGTGCAAGGGCGGACCTTGAACACTTCGCTCCATCCGGTCGTTGTCCCAGAGAGATTGTTCGCGACATAATGCGCGGCCGGAATCGGCTCCCCAGGGACATAGTGACAGTTCTTGTCGAAAGAGGAGAAATTCACATAGAGCTTTCCGAGAGGGGTGAGAGCGGGCTTTTTCGGATCATCGTTAAGAAGCGAAATCGCGGCCCAGTTGCCCTCGGCGCGGGTCATATACCAGCTGTAGCCCGCGACTGCAGAGTCGCTCTCGAGAAGGTTCAGCGCGTCGGACATAAAGGCGAGCTGCTTCTGGGCGTCGTTCGTTATGGTGAGTGTAAAATGGCAGAACTCGGTAACGAAAAGCGGTTTGCCGTATTTGTCGAAGCGGCGGAACATTTCCCGCATCTGCTCTGCCGAGGGTTTGTAGCAATGGAGCGCCAGGGCGTCAAACGCGTCGGAGCCCACTCCCTTGCAGGCGATAAACTCGTCCAGCCACTCCACCGGGTCATCTTTTCCGGAGGCTGTGCCGTCAATGAGGGAAGGCGAGCTAAGGCTCATTCCGAGGCCCTTTGTGAAAGTGCGGAGAGACGGCCACGATGCAGCCGCGGCGGAAGGAGTCAGGCTGCCCGAAGAGGAGTTGTTCGGCTCGTTGTAGCCGAATACCCAGTCGGCGGAAGGAAAATTCTTCTTGATGTCGATGAGGGCGGACTCGCTGAACTCGGCCGAAGACACTGTCGGGTAGAAGGTCACTCCGCCGGCGATGAGGCTCTGTGCACTGGCGGGACTGTCGTGGGTTCCGTCGGTGTCCCAGCTTACGCCCTTTCCGAGAAGAGCCGGGTCGAGGGAAGCTCCCATTGAACCATACACTCCCCTTTTGGCGCTGCGGCTCTGCTTCATCGGGATGGAGATTATGTTGAAATCCGCAGGATGACCCTCGGGGTCAAGTGAGCCGACTGCGGAGGAAGTGTTGAACTCGAGAATTGAGGAATATCCGCTCTGGAGCGCCGCAACCGCATAGTAGTCCACCTCCGGGTTTAGCCCGGTGGAAGTCAGTCTGTACTGTCCGATGGCTGTCTCGGCGTCCTCAGGGATGACGGAAGACTTGTAATCGGTCTTCGGAACGACATAGAAACGGTATTCGGTCTCCGAGTCCGAAGGGGTGGCGACGATCGTTGCCGATGTGGGTTCGAGAACGGAGAGGGCAAGCTTTATGTTGAAGCCGGTCTTGGACGGACCGGCCGAGTCGGTGCAGGAAAAGAGAGGGATAACTGCCAGAAGGCAAACAAGTTGTGAAATAATCTTTTTCATAATCCACAAAGATACAACTTATTAAGATAAATCCCTCAAAAACCTTAACTTTGCCATCCAAAAGAGGTCGGCTAAAAAGCGGTTATTCGGCCTCTTTCACTGATAAACGAAACGATAGATGAAAATTGGAAATATAGACTTGGGGGAGCAGCCTCTGTTTCTCGCACCGATGGAGGACGTGACCGATCCGTCGTTCAGGTGGGTCTGCAAGGAATATGGGGCGGATATGATGTACACCGAATTCATCTCTTCCGACGGGCTCATCCGCGACGCCCGTAAATCCCTCGAAAAGCTCAAGACCTACGACTTCGAGGCCCCCGTAGGCATCCAGATCTACGGAAGCATTCCCGAGGCGATGGTGGATGCGGCCGTAATGGCGGACAGGGCAACGGAGCTTGTCCAGACGCACGGGGCGGATGTAATTGACATCAATTTCGGCTGCCCGGTGAGCAAAATCGCGAGGCGCGGGGCAGGCAGCGGAATGATGAGAGAACCGGACAAGATGGTGGACATCACCCGTAGGGTCGTTGAGGCTGTGGGAAAGCCGGTCACCGTAAAAACGCGCCTGGGCTGGGACGAAGACTCGAAAATCATCGTAGAGCTTGCCGAAAGGCTGCAGGACGCCGGCATCCGTGCCCTCACTATCCACGGCCGCACGCGCTGCCAGATGTACAAGGGCGAGGCCGACTGGACTCTCATAGGGGAGGTGAAACGGAACCCCCGGATGCATATCCCCATAATCGGAAACGGGGACATAAAGACTCCCGAGGACGCGAAAATGGCCTTTGACCGCTACGGGGTGGACGGGATTATGATCGGAAGGGCCACCTTCGGCCATCCGTGGATATTCCGGGAAATCAAGCACTATCTCTCCACCGGGGAACTTCTCCCGCCGATGAGCGTCGGGGAAAGGGTAGCCCTTGCGAAGCGCCACCTCTCAAAGTCCATAGAAATCAAGGGGGAACACGTCGGGGTGATTGAGATGCGCCGCCACCTTTCCTGCTATTTCAAGGGTCTTCCGGACTTCAAGGAGACCCGCCTCAAGCTGGTCACCCTCTATGACATCGACGAGCTTTACCGGACTCTGGATTATGTTGCCGAAAGATGGGGAGACTGGGCTCCGGAAGCTACGAGCGTTTACGATAACAGCCCCGCAGCGGCTCCTGAAGCTACGAGCGTTTACGATAACAGCCCCGCAGCGGCTCCTGAAGCCGAATAAAAAGCGTTCTACTGCGTTGTTCTCATTTTAAAACATAAAGGAAAACATTATATTTGCACCCGCAAAACACTTCCCTAGGAAAATATGATTGACAAAATTCTCCTTTTTCCATATTACCTCACGCTCAAGGCGCGCCACCTTCTCTACGACACGGGGCTTCGCAAAGTCCACCGCAGCCCGATGCCTTCGATTGGAATCGGCAACGTCACGGTCGGCGGCACCGGGAAAACTCCCCACACCGAAATGGTGATAAGGATGCTTCTTCGCAGCGCGAATTTCGGGGGAAAGAGCATTGCGGTGCTTTCACGGGGGTATAAAAGGAGGCTGAAGGGTTTTCAAATTGTTCAGGCGGACGGCTCGGCGCGGGACTTCGGGGACGAACCTCTGCAGATAAAGAAAAAGTTTCCTGGGATTACGGTGGCTGTGGACTCGGACAGGGTGAGGGCCTGCAGGATTCTCGCCGACCCCGCCGCGTTCCTTTCAACGAAAAAATCGCGCAAATGCCGCACAAAGGACTTTCCTCGGGCCGATGTGCTCCTTCTTGACGACTGCTTCCAGTTCAGGGCCCTGCGGCCAAACCTTTCAGTTGTGCTGGTGGACTATAACCGCCCGGTTTTCTCCGACAAGCTGCTTCCGTTCGGAAGCCTTCGCGACCTTCCCGAGCGACTTGGCGAGGCGGATGTCCTGATAGTGACCAAATGCCCGTGGGAAATGAACCCGTGGGAGAAGGACCAGTGGGCGCTTTCGCTCGGGGTGTACCGCTACAATCAGAAGGACTGCTTCGGGTGGAGAGACACCGGCAACGGCCGCAAGCAATATCTTTTCTTCACGAAAATCACCTACGACGAGGCTCAGCCCGTCTTTCCGGAGGGCAACAGCCGCTACCTCTACTCCAAGATGGCGGTAATGTTCAGCGGCATCGCTTCCGACAAGGCCTTTTCAGACCAGCTCAGGCTCAGCTACCGTCTGGTCGGACATCTCCAGTTCGCCGACCACCACAAATACACCCGCCGCGACCTTGAGAGCGTGGCCTCGACCGCAGCCTCCCAGCCCACTTCCGTCGTGATGACAACGGAAAAGGACTACCAGAGGGTGCGCGACTGCGACTGTGTCCCCGAGAGCCTCCGCGAAAGGATGTTCTACCTCCCGATTCGCGCCCAGTTCCTCAGCGACGATGAGCGTAGCGTCTTCGCAGGACTTATAAACTCGCTGTAGATCAACGACAACTCATTACAAATCGACAATTTTTCTTACATACGAAATAAAAACACACAAGATATGATTAAACCGGCGAAAAGGACTGAGGTGGTCAAGGAATACTACTTCTCCCGCAAAAACAAAGAATTGGCAGCAGTCAATGCCTGGAGAGCTTCAAAGGGTGAAAAACCAGTAATCAGCCTCGGAATCGGAGCTCCTGACAGGATGCCCCCGATGGCGGCGATTGAGGCTCTGGGCGAATGGGCCCGCAAGAGCGACTCCCACGTCTATCAGAACTACAAGGGGCTTCCGGCTCTGCGAAAGGCATACTCCGAATGGTACAAACGCTACTACAACGTGGACCTCGACCCCGACTGCGAAATCCAGCCGCTCGCCGGTTCAAAGGAAGGAATCCTTCTTCTTGCCCTCTCGTTCATCGACAAGGGCGACAAGGTTCTTGTTCCTGACCCGGGCTACCCGACCTACACTTCCGCTCTCGAGCTCGTTGAAGCGAACATCGTAAAATACGACCTCCTTCCGGAGAACGACTGGTGCCCGGATTTCGAGGCTCTGGAGAGGATGGACCTGAGGGGAGTAAAGATGATGTGGGTGAATTACCCTTCAATGCCTACGGGAAAGGCCGCTTCTGAGGACCTTTACCGCAGAATCGTAAAATTCGGTCTTGAGCACGACATACTAATAGTGAACGACAACCCCTACAGTTTCATTCTTACCGACAAACCGCTTTCAATCCTCTCAATTCCGAGGGCAAAGGAGTGCTGCATAGAGCTCAATTCGCTCAGCAAGGCCCACAATATGTCCGGATGGAGAATCGGAATGGTTGCGGGTGACTCTTCGCTCATCGCCTCGATTCTGAAAGTTAAGTCCCAGATGGACTCGGGTATGTTCAAGCCTATGCAGATGGCTGCCGTTGCGGCTCTCTCCCAGGGCCCCGAGTGGTTCGAGCAGCTCAACGCGGGCTACAGGGAAAGAAGGAAGATTGCGGGCGAGATTATGGAAGTTCTCGGCGCGGAGTACCCTCACGACGGCACCGGACTTTTCGTCTGGGGAAGGGTCAAGGGAGACAATCCGCTGCTTTCCAGAGTTGCTGAAACAGAGGCCCTTGCATCAGAGGCAGGAGTAAAGCTCAGCGCACCGGAGAACGGAGTGGAGAAAAGCTACGGCGAGAAAATCTCCGACTATCTTCTCTACAAGACGGGCGTGTTCATCACCCCGGGCTGCATTTTCGGCAAAAACGGACGCGAATACATCCGCATCTCGCTCTGCGCCAATGCGGAGAAGCTTTCGGAAGCCCTCGCCCTCGTAAAGAGCGTACTGTAGAGACTTGCGAAAAACGGGCTACTGCGCCCCTATCACACACGCAAATTCAAAAAGATAAGGAAAAAATGGTAGTTGGTGTTATAGGTCTCGGACTCATCGGCGGCTCAATGGTAATCGACCTTAAGCGCAGGGGTTATGCCTCCACGGTGCTCGGGGTGGAAAAAGAGAGCGTGAACGCCGCGGCGGCAGAGAAAATCGGCCTTGTGGACGAGGTTGTATCGCTGGATGAATGCATCCTCAGAAGCGATATCGTGGTGCTTGCCGTACCCGTTGGGGCTGCCACAAGGATGCTTCCCGAGATTCTGGACCGGTTCGGGGATCTGGAGGGGACGGACAAGGCCTCTGTAGCCACCCACCCGATGGCGGAAAGCCTCGTACAAGGGGCGGCTCAAACGCCGGAAGGTGCGGCCAGGACACTCGGGCGGGAGTCAGGTCGCGGCAAAATCGTCATTGACGTCTGCTCCACTAAGGAAAACCTCACGCGGGCAGTGCACTACCACCCGCTTCGGAGCCGCTATGTCGCCACCCACCCGATGGCGGGAACCGAGTACTCGGGCCCGTGGGCGGCTCAGCCGGGGCTTTTCGACGGCAGGGCCTGCATAATCTGTAACGCTGAGGAGTCCGCTCCGGAAGCTGTCCGCGAAGTGGAAAGGCTCTACGGGGCCCTCAATATGAGGCTTACCTATATGAACGCCGCAAACCACGATGTCCACACGGCCTACGTCTCCCACATCTCGCACATAACCTCTTTCGCCCTCGCCCTTACGGTCCTGGACAAGGAGAAGGACGAGAAGCACATCTTCGACCTCGCCTCCGGAGGTTTCTCATCCACAGTAAGGCTTGCCAAGAGCAGCGCGGATATGTGGGTGCCGATTCTCTCCCAGAATAGGGACAATGTCCTCAGGGTCATAGACACCTACATAGAGAAAATGGGCGAGTTCCGAGATGCCATAAGCTCTGACGACTCCGAGAAAATCCGCTCCCTCATTGAGGAAGCCAATCATATAAAACGCATTCTGAGATAGACCCATAGCATTGATAATCAGGGCCAATCCCCCTTTAAGTACACAGGGTCAATTCCCATATATAAATACACAAAAAAGACAATGAAAACAGAACTCGATATAACACCGTTAAATGAGTGGGGAATGTTTCATCTTCCCCCGAGACCCTGCGTAATTGCAGGCCCCTGCAGCGCAGAGAGCGAAGAGCAGGTGATGGAGACCGCGCGCGGACTCAAAGCGATAGGAATCAATGTGTTCAGAGCGGGAATATGGAAGCCTCGCACACACCCGGGATGCTTCGAGGGCGTGGGAACTCAGGGTCTTAAATGGATGCAGAGAGTAAAGCGCGAGCTTGGAATGAGCATCGCAACGGAGGTTGCCAGCGAGAAACACGTCTATGACTGTCTGAAATACGGGGTAGATCTCGTCTGGATTGGGGCGCGAACCACAGCGAATCCTTTCCTCGTACAGGAAATCGCCGACGCTCTGGCAGACACCGACATCAGCGTTCTTGTCAAGAACCCGGTTAATCCGGACCTTGACCTTTGGATCGGGGCTTTGGAAAGGCTCAACAGGGCAGGCATCCGCAAGCTGGGAGTCATCCACCGCGGATTTTCCACATCTGAAAAGATAAAATACCGCAACGACCCTCTCTGGCAATATGCCATAGAACTTCGTGCCCAGTGTCCTAACCTTCCGTTCTTCTGCGACCCGAGCCACCTTTCCGGCTGCAGGGACTACCTCCTGGAAATCTCCCAGAGGGCAATGGACCTCGGACTTGAGGGCCTTATGGTGGAAAGCCACTGCAATCCGGCGGTGGCCCTGAGCGATGCCAAGCAGCAGCTCACTCCTGAGGCGCTTTCGGATATGCTGGAAAACAAGCTTGTCGTGCGCGATGCTGACTCTGCCGACTCCGCCTACAAAGACACCCTCAACCAGCTCAGAGCAAAGATTGACGTCATTGACGAGAACCTCATCCACGCCCTCAGCCAGAGGATGGAGGTGAGCCGCAAAATCGGTCAGGTCAAAAAAGAGAACAACATCGCCATCCTTCAGACAGGCCGCTGGGACGCGGTGCTTGCCGATATGATTGAGAAGGGAAAAGAAAAAGGCCTTGAAGAGGAGTTCATAAAAACCGTCTTCAACGCCATCCACGAAGCCTCAGTCAAAGCCCAAGCCTAAACTGCCCGTTCGATTATGCCGGTCTGGCTTTCACTTGCTTTCTGCTCGGCCTTTCTGCTCGGCCTTTACGACGTCTCCAAAAAGGAGGCGCTGCGGGATAACGCAGTGTTGCCGGTCCTGTTTCTCAATACGCTCTTCGCCACGCTGATTTTCTCGCCGTTTCTTCTGGATTCCATCTGGGACTTCGGCTGGTTCCGCGGGCGGGGGCTGCTGGACATCTGCGGGGCGGAGGACGCACTTCAGAACCCCCTGCAGGCGCATCTTATGGTGCTGGGCAAAGCCGGTCTTGTGCTTTCATCCTGGATTTTCGGGTACATAGGGCTGAAACATCTTCCGCTTACGATTGTGGGACCTATAAACGCCACGCGGCCGGTGCTGGTGCTGCTCGGAGCGATGATTTTCTTCGGGGAGAGACTCAACCTCTGGCAATGGGCCGGAGTGCTGCTCGCCATCGTTTCGGTGTTTCTTCTCGGCCGCTCCAGCAAAAAGGAAGAGATTGATTTCACCCACAACAAGTGGATTTTCTGCCTCGCGGCGTCGGTGATGCTTGGAGCCTGCAGCGGACTTTACGACAAATTCATAATGCTCCGCTTCGCTCCGATTTTCGTCCAGACCTGGTTCAACCTCTATCAGTGCCTGATTATGGGCATTCTGCTTCTTGTGATGTGGCTCCCGACAAGGCGCCGAACCACCCCGTTCCACTGGAGCTGGGCCATTCCCGCCATCTCGATTCTTATCAGCGGGGCCGATTTTGTCTATTACACAGCTCTGAGCGAACCCGGGTCAATGATTTCAATCATCTCGCTTGTGCGAAGGGCAGCAGTCATAGTTTCGTTCCTCTGCGGCTGGCTGTTCTTCAAGGAAAAGAACCTCAAGGCCAAAGCTTTCGACCTCGGCCTGATTATCCTCGGAATGATTTTCATCTGGATAGGTTCAATGAAATAGGGGGGCTTCCCGGATGGAACCTCTCTAACCTCGCAGATGGGCAATAGCTTCTTCCACTCTGCCGCGAAGCTCCCAGAGCGGGCAGTCGTTTTCTATCACCCAATCGACCTTTCCGCGGTGAGCCTCCAGCGGGGACTGAAGGCGGAGACGGGAGAGAACGGCCTCCCGGGAGCATCCGTCGCGGCTCATAACTCTTTGAATCCTAAGCTCCTGCGGGGCGTCCACCCAGAGGCACTTTGTCCAGATGCGGGGAAACTCCGGTTTATCCAGAGCCGTCGCCGACTCGAAAACGACGAAGTCAGACGGCGCTTCAAAGGGACGAGATGCACCGCCATCCGCTGAAGCTAGTGCCGCAACGGACGAAGAGGCGACCTCCTCTTTCCACAGTTTGAAATCCTTTGCAAGAGCAGGGAAAACGATACTCTCCACTTTCGCCATCGCTCCAGGGTCCGAAAAAATCAGAGTTGAAAGCGACTTTTTGTTAAACTTCCCTTCCGAATCCCTGAGGCTTACCCCCAGAGCCGTCTCGAGAGCGGGCAATAAAAAAGGCCTCCGCCTCGGGGAGTTTTCCCCGGGCAGAGACCCATCAAATGATATGTTACAGTCCTCTGACAGAGAGGCGCCATCCGCCTCAGTCTGAGGGATATAGAACGACTTTACGGCAGAGTCGGCGTCGTAGCAGGGAATCCCCATCCCTTCGAGAATGTGCCTTACGGCAGATTTTCCGCTGCCGATGCCGCCCGTGAGTAAAACCGTCTGATCCATCGCAGTCTTAGATGAAGTTTCGCACTTGCAAAGTGACTTCCTAAACGCCGTGGTTATTCCGCAGCGGGAGTAGCCTCAGCGGCAGGAGCAGTCTCCCCCGCAGGCGTTTCCACTGCAGCGGCGTCAACTGTTGATTCAGCAGCAGGGGCAGCCCCAGCTGAAGTCTCCACGGCCTCGGTCTTTGCCTTAGGGAACGGGCGTTTCTCCTTAGGAAGGGAGAAATACCACCACGCCGCTCCGGCAAGAGCGAGGGCGAGAACCACAGCAATGCTGATTGTAATCTTCTTCCAGCGCGGCATCTGCTTTTCGGCGAACGGGTCGTTGCCCACGATTACCGGCATCTTAGGCATACCGGTGAGGGTTTTACCGAACCTCACGTTCACGATAACCTTAGCGTTCACCGCCCAGCCGTTGGCGTTAAGAAGCGGCGCCAGGTTCCTCTTGCGAAGGCTGAGCCACGACATAACCATCGACGGACCGGAAATGATGAGAATGAGTCCCAGGACAGAGCCTATCATCGCCCACACGCTGAGGGTCATAAATGTGCTGTAGAGGCTGCCGAGGAATGTGCCGATGGAGCCCAGAGCCATACCTACCATAGCGAAGATTCCGGCGAACTTGGCCACATCGAATGTCTGAGCCGTTGTCGCCGCAGGGGTTGCAGCCGCTCCGGCTGTCGCGCCCGCAGTTGCGGATGCCGCCACAGCTGTTCCCGCCGAGGTGAGGTCCGCAGTCGCCTTCTCAAGCACCTTGGAATCCTGTTTTGCGGCAATCTTGTTTATCTGCTTCTCCACGAAATCGCCCATCTTCTTGTACGGAGACCAGAACGCCTGACGCACGCTGATCGGGTTGTTCACGATCTTGGTCACAACAGCGTCCCAGTCGTTGCCCTGACGGTCATAGAAAATGGCGTTGCAGCCCTCTTTGAGGTTGTTGATATCGCCGTCGGTCATAACCGCCACGATGGTCATCTTTGCCGGGGAAGTTTTTGAAACACAGTCGCAGTAGATGAGGAACATACCGCTCAGACTCGCCATTGCGTTCTGCTTGGCCATATCAGTAACCTTGATGCAGAGGTCGCAGTTGCGCTGGTCGATGTAGAGCCTTCCGGCCTGGAAGACTGAGGATATGGTGGATTTGGTGGAATAGAAATCGGAGAAAGTCACATAGTTGCGGAGCAGGGTGTAGAAGTCGCGGCAGATGTGAAGGAGTTTGTCCACTGTCTGAATCTCGTTCACCTTGCTTTCGAGAGCCTTGTCGGAAGCGATGAGAGCGTCCATTTCCTCTTTGCGGTTTTCCTTCAGGATGGTCTGCAGGCGGTCGTAGCCAAGGCTTTCCACCTCACTTCCGGCCTTTGCCCCCATCCACGCCTTGTAGGCGTCGAATTTCGCGAGCACAGAGTTCCAATTCTCTTCAGTTATGGCCTTCGCCTTAGGGAATTCCTCCGCTGCGACAAGAGTTTTGAACGAGTCGAAGGCAGCCTTCCACGCAGGGTTTACGCCCTCAAGCGGAAGTTCTCCTGCGGCATTCACCTTTGCGAGCGGATAGGCGGCAATCTCGTCGGAGCAGGCGGAAAGGTCCTTCGTGCTGATTGCCCCGAGCCTTTCAGAGGTGACGTCAAGCACAGCCTCGCCCTCGGAGTGGAATGCGGCAAGCTTGCACCTCATAAAGAAGTCTGCGACCTTGTCCTTAAGAGCCTCACAAGAAGCGAGCGCATCGGCAGTTTTGTCCCCGAAAGGGAAAATGTCCTTCACTCCGGCATCCTTCCAGGCCACATAGTCAGCAGCGGCCTTGTAGAACGCCGCGATTTTGTCAGAGTCCACACCCGGGTCGCCACTGCGGTCAGCGGCAGCGCCCATTGTGGCGATGCAATCCCTGATTATCGCCTTCAGGCCCTCGTCCGCAGTGGAATTTTCGGTCACGACTCCGTCTCCGTTGAGCGGATTGGCTGCGAAAATGGAAAGGCTCTCGGCAGCATCGGCGAGAGAAATGTCGTCCTTGCTCAGGCCGGCGTTCTTGAGAATCTGCTGCGCGCAGTCATACACGCTCTTTCCTTCCGCCGTGTCGGTGCGGATGTCGCTGAGTTTCAGCGCTGAAGGACGGCCGATGAGCACCGAAAAATCCTTCAGAAGCGGTTTTAGCCACTCCACGGTCTGGATAACCTCGTTCACGTGGATTTTTCCGTCGCCGTCGATGTCCAGGAGCTTCAAGCTCACCGGGTCCATCTCAAGACCGGATGCAGGGCAGCTGAGCACAGTCCAAAGCTTTTGGTCGAGTTCTCCCAGATGAGCGATGTCCTCGCCGGTGGAGATATTGACGCGGGTCACGCCTCCGATGGTGGAGAAATGCCACTCGTAGCTGCCGTTCGAGCACATTGTCCCGACCGGAGCGATTTTCTTTATCTTCTTCTTTGCCATAGAGTTAAGATTAAAAGAGGTGACCTCTTGCCCCATAGGGAGGCATTCAGTCACCTTATTCAATGAATGTACAAGTTATACAGTAAGAATGTCTTTCTCTTTGGCGGCAACAAGTTCGTCCACCTTCTTGATCCAGGCGTCAGTCTCTTTCTGCACCTTGTCTTCATAGTCCTTCTGCATATCTTCGGAAAGTCCCTCCTTCTGAGCCTTCTTGAGAGCCTCGATGGCGTCGCGGCGCGCGTTGCGCACAACAATCTTGGAGTTCTCTCCGGCAGACTTCGCCTTCTTGATGAGCTCCCTGCGGCGGTCTTCGGTAAGAGGCGGAACAGTGCAACGGATTGTCTCGCCGTTGTTTGACGGGGTGAGACCGAGGTTGGCGTCGAGGATGGCCTTTTCAATTACCGGGATCATCTTCCTCTCCCACGGCTGGATGGCGAGGGTCTTCGCATCCGGAGCGGAAACTGAAGCGACCTGCGGGATAGGGGTCATCGCGCCATAGTAGTCCACAACCACATTGTTGAAGATTGTCGGGTTAGCCTTGCCCACCCTGTAGGTTTTGAGGTCTTCTTCGAGGAAAACGACTGCGTCTTCCATATTCATCTTGGCTTCTTCCAAGATTTCGTTTGCCTTGTCAATCATATAGGTATTGTTTAATATTGTTTCGTAAGTAATTCGTATTCAAGAATTTAGGTATATCCTCAAAGGAAATGAGGGAGACCGGAAGTCAATTTTTGATTTTTGGGTCACTCGCTACACGTGCACAAGAGTTCCGATCTGCTCCCCGGAGACGAGTTTCAGCAGATTGCCCTGCGCATTCATATCGAAGACGATTATAGGCATATTCCCTTCCCTGCAAAGGGCGAAAGCCGTCTGGTCCATCACCTTGAGGTGGTCTTCGAGAGCCTTGTCGAAGGTGAGAGAGTCATATTTTACGGCCGTCGGGTCTTTCTCAGGGTCGGCGGTGTAAACTCCGTCCACACGGGTACCCTTGAGGAGGGCGTCGGCCTTGATTTCGAGGGCTCTGAGCGCGGCTCCGGAGTCGGTGGTGAAGAACGGGTTGCCAGTGCCTCCGGCAAGAAGCGCCACTCCTCCCCTTTCGAGAACTGCGACAGCGTCATCCCTCATATAATATCTTGCTATCGGCATCATTGGTGTTGCAGTAAACACTTCAGCCTCAACGCCTTCAGAACGGAGAGCCATCGCGAGGCCGAGGGAGTTGATTACGGTTGCCAGCATACCCATCTTGTCGCCGTTGACCCTGTCGAAGCCTTTTCCGACGCCGCTAAGGCCCCTGAAAATGTTGCCGCCTCCGATGACAATCGCCACCTGAAGACCTCCCTTGACCGCCCGCGCGATTTCGCCGGCATAGGACGCAAGACATTTTTCGTCAATTCCTTTTCCTGCGGGTCCGCCGAGGCTTTCGCCGCTAAGTTTCAAGAGTACTCTTTTATACATATTAACTTAATTTTCGCAAGTATCTAACTCATTTATACATAAACCTTTTCTCTCTAATCAAACTCT
>CAVHYU010000002.1:0-42804 GCA_963640535.1 bacterium
TTATGAGCGTGCGCCACTGCCAATAGTTGTATTTTTTCTCTGTCGCTTTGTCCATCATTGTCCTGTTTAAAATTGTCTTCAGCCCAGATGTATCCCGGGCCGGCGGGCAGAAGCCCTTGTCAAGTTTCTCACTGCGCGAATTGAGTCACAAATTTATATATTTTTCGCTAAATTTGCGAGCCTGGTTTTGACCTTCCGCCCTCTTTGTCCGGGCAGCGCGGTAGAACTGTGGTAAAGCACTATTGTTTAATGAATTAAAAATTACCCAAATACTATGAATTCAGTAGATGAAGCCCTCCGAAGGGCAAGGGACACCAAGGCGCTGGAATTTGGCGTCGGAGCGATGGAACAAGTCCCGTCGATGTTTCGGAAACTTCTCCCCGGAAAGAGGGCGATTGTCGTTGCCGATGCAAACACCTATAAGGCCGCAGGCGAGAGGGTCTATGAGAATTTGAAGTCCGCAGGCATCCCCACCGAAGAACCGTTTATTTTCACTGACCCCGGGCTCTATGCCGAGTGGTCATACATCGAGCAGTTGGAGGCGCATCTTCAGGGGAGTGAGGCGGTTGCCGTTGCCGTGGGGTCCGGAGTCATTAACGACCTTACCAAACTCGTTTCCAGCCGCCTCGGAAGAAGGTACATAATAGTTGGCACGGCGGCTTCGATGGATGGATACACCGCCTACGGAGCCTCCATCACTTTCGAGGGCAACAAACAGACATTCGACTGTCCTGCTCCGCTCGGAATGGTTATGGACCCTGCCGTTGCGGCGAAAGCCCCCGAGGGAATGTCCGCCTCCGGCTATGCCGACCTACTCGCCAAAATCCCCGCCGGTGCTGACTGGATTATTGCGGACGCCGTGGGAAGCGAAGCGATTGACTCGTTCGCTTTCTCGCTGGTGCAGGGCGACCTTCGCGACGCGCTTTCCTGCCCTGATTCAGTCGCTCAGGGAGATGTGGAGGCAACCGGCAAACTCGCCGACGGGCTCATTATGAGCGGATTCGCGATGCAGGCCATCTCCTCAAGCCGCCCCGCTTCCGGGACGGAACACCAGTTCAGCCATTTCTGGGATATGGAGGGCCTCTGCTATGGCGGCCGTCACGTTTCCCACGGATTCAAGGTGGCCATAGGCACGCTTGTTTCCACTGCCGCTCTGGAATTCCTCCTCTCCAAAGACCTTTCGAAGCTTGATGTGGATAAATGTGTCGGCGAGTGGCCAAGCTGGGAGGAAATGGAAAAGAAAATCAGACTGATTTTTGACGGAAAACCGGGACACCTCTCAAGGGCGCTCACCGAAAGCAGAGCCAAGTACACCGACCGCGAGGGCATCCGCGCTCAACTGGAGGCGGTGAAGGGGCAATGGCCTGAGTTGAGAGAGAAAATAAGGAGTCAGATTATGCCTCTCGGCGAAGTCCGGGACTGCCTCAGACGCGTTGGAGCCCCATACGAGAGCGAAATGATAGGGGTCAGCCGCGAGAAGCTCCGCTCCACGTTCCGCTGCATCCCATATATGCGCAGCCGCTTCACCTCAGTTGACCTTCTTCAGCGCGCAGGCCTTCTCGAAGAAGCCGAGACTGCTCTTTTTGACAGGGGGGCACTCTTCAAGTAAGCTTTAAGATATTTAAAAATCTCTCCCGACTGCCCTGAAAAGCGCATTTTGGAGTCGTTGCGTGCTTTTTCAGGATAGCCGGGAGAAAAATGGTGGCGCGATGGTTATTCGGCTTTGATTACGGCCTGATTGGCTTCGCGTACGCGCTCTGGGTTCATTTTCAGCTGCTTGCGGTCGTAGGTGTAGAAGCCGTTTACCTCAATCTCTACGTCGGTGGTCTGGGTGTAGACTGCGGCGGCGCACTTGTCCGTTTTCTTCAGGCGGGCGAGCTGCTCGGCGTAGGAGACATACTGGTCGGTGACTTCTTCCTTGCTCTTGAACTGGATGTAGCCCCAGTTGCGATCCGGCGCCCAGAGGTGGCCCTCCATCGGGTAGCCTATCCCGCCGTACTCTCCAAGGACGTTGATCATCCTCTCGTCAAGAAGGCGCATCTTCGGGTTAGGGTAGTAGTGGCTGTCGAGAATGTCTCCTGCGCCCTCAAACCAGTTGCCGCCGGATGCTGCATTGACAAGACGCGTCGGGTCCTGCGCACGGGTGAAATCCACCACGGAATGGGTGTCGAACTGAGCCCAGGCCTCGTTGAAAGGCACCCATACGACAATGCTCTGGAATTTCTTGCGCTGGGCTATTATCTCCTTCCACTCCTTGTAGTAGTTCGCTTTGTTGCTTTCGTTTGCGGCCCAGTAGGTAGCCGCGCCGGCTCCATACACATCCACGCCCTGAGCCCACTCGCTTGAGTTTTTGTAAACCCCAATGTTCGGCATATCCTGCCAAACCAGCATTCCGAGGCGGTCGCAGTCGTAGTACCAGCGGGACGGCTCAATCTTGATGTGCTTGCGGATCATATTGAATCCCAGGTCCTTCGTTCTTTCGATGTCCCAGGCCATCGCCTCGGCGGTAGGGGCGGTGTAGAGTCCGTCAGGCCACCAGCCCTGGTCGAGCGGACCGAACTGGAAGAGAATTTCGTCGTTGAGGGCAAGCCTCTTGACTCCTTCCGCGTCAGTTTTTTCGGAAATTTTACGGAGGGAAGTGTATCCTGTCACCTTGTCAAGGGTCTTTCCGTCACGGATGAGACTGATTTCAAGTCCGTAGAGATATGGGGTGTCAGGAGTCCAAAGTTTTGCCTCCTTCACTTTCACAGTTGCGGCCTCTGTCGCAGGAGCTGTAGCGCTGACCTTGCCGAAGATGCAGCAGCCAGGTTTCTCGGGGTTGAACCCGATTTTCGCAGGGAGAACTTTTACCCTGATTTCGTCTTCGGGAGCGGAGCCCTTGCATTCGGCCTTCACTGAGATTTCCCCGGTTGCGATGTCAGTTGAAACATTGTAGTCGGCGATGTATGCCTTTTCTGAAACCGGCTCCATCCACACACTCTGCCAGATTCCCGTGACCGGAGTGTACCAGATCCCGCGAGGACGGCTTACCTGCTTTCCGCGCGGAATGGAGTATTCCGGGTCATCGGTAGGGTCCCAGACTTTCACGATGAGTTCCGCCTTTCCGTCGGAGAGGGCTTTTGTCGCATCAACCGTGAATGCAGTGTAGCCTCCCGTGTGCTTTATGGAGAGTTCCCCGTCAAGATAGACCTCTGCGGACCAGTCCACGGCGTCAAAGTGCAGAAGCACCGTTTTGCCGTCCCAGCCCTTCGGACGTGTGATGGTGGTTCTGTACCAGAGGTTGTTCTCCTCTCCCACCGTGCGTCCGACTCCGGAAAGTGAGGACTCGGCGCAGAAAGGAACGAGGATTTTCCCGTCAGCCTGAGGCATTTCGGCGTTTTCTACCGGTGCTATGGCATAGTCCCAAAGCCCGTTGAGGCATTTCCAATCGCCGCGGACCATCTGTGGACGCGGGTATTCTGTCCGGGCATTCTGTGGGTTTACTTCTTCGGCCCAGGGGGTTCTGATGTGGTCTCCGGCGGGAGCCCAGCCGTAGTCTTCCTCAGCCGAGGGGGCAGCGCAGGAGACTGCGAGCGCAAGAACAGCGATGCTGCTGATTTTCAAGTGTTTCATACTGTTTTATTGTTGTTGATATTTTATTGCTCAGTTGGGATTGAGGTCGAAAAAAGATGGGAGGCAACGCGGTAGACCGCTTTTAGTCGACCTCAATCTGTTTGATTTCCACTTCGTTGCCGGTTTTTAGGACAGTGTTCTCGCTGCTGCAGTGCGGGCAGACCTTGGCGAACTCCACGGTGGAGTATTCCTCCCCGCAGTCGAGGCACCTCGTTACGGCCTTCCTCACGTTCACCTCCAGCTCACACCCCCTCATCATCTCCCCGTCCTTCTCCACGGCCCACTTCCAGCAGTCCTCAAGATAGTAGGGGACCACGGTCGAGACTTCGCCGATGTCCATCACCACCTTTCGGATGTGGGAGCAGCCATTCTGCTCGGCGACCTCCTTCACATCCTTTATAATATGGAATACTATCCCCAGTTCGTGCATTTTATTTATTCTTGTTTACAAGGATTTTGAATCCGCGCTTAACCATATAAGGCAGCAGAGCGCCGACTTTGTCCTCGGATTTGACCATTTTGCTGCACTCAGGATGCTCGCGGTGCAGATGAATCGCGTCGAAGGCGCACTTTGTCGTGCAGAGTCCGCAACCGATGCACCTTCCCGGGTCCACGACTGAGGCTCCGCAACCGAGGCAGCGGGCGGTTTCCTTCTTGACCTGCTCCTCTGTGAGCGTGAGGTGATACTCCTCGAACGGAGCGCGGCCGGAGGCGTCTCCTGCAGCCTGGCGGGAAGAATTGTCGTAGGACTCCACGAGAACCTCGTCCTTGTTCAGCTCAATGAAATCGCGCCTGTTGCGGCCAATAGTAAGATGCCCGTGCTGAACATAGCGGTGCAGCGACTCTGCGGCCTCCTTGCCCGTTGCGATGGCGTCGATGGCGAACTTAGGCCCAGTGAGGCAGTCTCCACCGACGAAAATGTCCTCCTCAGCGGTCTGCAGGGTGAGACGGTCGGCAACAGGGTAAACCCCTCTGAAGAACTCCACCTTTGTGCCCTGCAGAAGGTCCTTGAGAACTACGGTCTGGCCGATTGCGAAGATGACCTTGTCGGCCGGAATTTCAATGGTCTGGGACTCGTCAAACTGCGGGTCGAAGCGGTGCTCGGCGTTAAAGACGCTGACGCACTTTTTGAACCTTATGCCCGTGACCTTGCCGTTCTCTCCGAGAACCTCGGCAGGCCCCCAGCCAGGATTAAGGACAACTCCGTCCTCCCTTGCCTCAGCCCTTTCCTCAGGCGAAGCCGGCATAATGTCTTCTGTTTCAAGCGAAAGCATCGTGACGGAGGCGGCTCCGCTTCTGCGGGCGACTCTTGCCGCGTCAATCGCCACGTTTCCGCCGCCGACTACAACGACCCTTCCCTCCATCTTCTCCGCTCCGGTGTTGGCCCGGTGCAGGAAGTCGATTGCTGTCTCCGTTCCCTCAAGAGTCTCTCCGCTGATGCCCGGAAGCCTTCCTCCCTGACAGCCGATGGCTATGTAGAAAGCCTTGTAGCCCTGTTCGCGGAGCTCTTCGATGCTGATGTCCTTTCCTACCTCGACTCCTGTGCGGATTTCCACTCCGATTTCCTTCATTATGTCGATTTCGGCCGCAACCACATCCTTTCCGAGCTTATAGGACGGGATTCCGTAGCGGAGCATTCCGCCCGGCTCCGGGTTCTTCTCGAAAACGGTCGGATAATATCCCATTGTGGCAAGGTAGTATGCGCAGCTAAGCCCAGAAGGACCGCCGCCTATGATGGCGATTTTCTCCTTCCAGCGGCCCCTGTTCGACGCCACGACAATTTCCGGAATGAAGCGTCTTTCGGCGTTCAGATCCTGCTCGGCGATGAATTTTTTCACAGCGTCAATCGCTACCGGGGAGTCAATCGTGCCCCTTGTGCAGGCGCTCTCGCAGCGGCGGTTGCAGATGCGTCCGCAGACTGCCGGGAACGGATTTTCACGTTTGATTAGTTCGAGAGCCTCGGTGTATTTCCCTTCAGCCGCCTTCTTCAGATAGCCCTGAACGGCGATGTGCGCAGGGCAGGCTGTCTTGCAAGGCGAGGTGCCGCTCGGGTAGCAGTTCACCCGGTTGCGGTCGCGATAGTCTTCGCTCCACATCTGCGGGCCCCACTTGTGGGCGTCCGGAAGAACCTGCTGAGGATATTCCTGCTCCCCGTGAGTGGTGCAGAGCTTCTGACCGAGTTTCACGGCTCCGGCCGGGCAGTATTCCACGCACCTTCCGCAGGCTACGCAGTTCGCGCTGTCAACCTTCGCGACATACGCGCTCCTGGACATATTCGGGGTGTTGAAAAGCTGGGAGGTGCGCAATGCGTTGCAAATCTTTACGTTACAGTTGCAGATTGCGAAAATCTTCCCATCCCCGTCGATGTTTGTAATCTGGTGGACATAGCCGTTCGCCTCGGCCCGGCGGAGGATTTCCATAGCCTCGTCGTAGGTGATGGACCTTCCGCGGCCTGTCTCGGCGCAGTAGTCCGCCATATCTCCCACTGCGATGCACCAGTCCTGGAAGTCGTCCGCGCAGCCCTCGTCGAGCTTCTTGCGCCCGTAGCGGCAGGAGCAGATGGAGGCTCCGATGTGGCCTTCGTAGCGTTTGAGCCAGTAGGAAATGTGCTCTATGTCAATGGACTGGTTCTCCATCGAAATGGCCTTCTCCACAGGGATTACGTGCATTCCGATGCCTGCGCCTCCGGGAGGAACCATCGCGGTGATGTGCTCCAGAGGGAGGAATGTCATCCTTTCGAAGAACATCGCAAGCTCCGGATGACGGTCCATAAGCTCTGTGTTCATATTGGTGTACTCCGCGCTTCCAGGCACGAAAAGAGGCACCCAGTATTCGCGGTCTTTCCTTTCGTATTCCGCTCCCTCCTCGGGCCCGTTGTCGGTGTATTTGTCGCCGTAGTCGTACTCGAGCATTCCGAAATAGGCGAGGGAGTCTAGCAACTTGTCAAACTCCTCGTCCGTGGCGGTGTAATGCTTCTGTCTGTTCCACTCCAGAAGAAGCGGGTACGGGCGGTGTTCCCGCACGGTCATCGGCTTCTGGGAAATGACGTCGAGAAGAAGGTCGAGTGCGGCCTCTCGGGTCGCCTCATCCATCTCATCCTCAAAGATGCAGGCAAGTCCCCAGTACTCGGGGTCGTCGGTGGTTATTCCGTGGATTTTTGCAGGAATCCTGTCCGTGACCTTCCTGACGAATTTCAACAACTTGGGATTCGGGTTCTTGTCGCCCTTGTGTTTCGGGACGAACTTGGTTGACATTTCTGGCATAATCGGTTATCGTTTAGTGAGTTGTGTTTTTTTATGAGTTTTTTGGGGGGGGGCAGGCTCTGTGCCCGGGGCCTATGCTTTTCTCCAGTCAGGGATGCAGGAGGTTTCTGCCTTTTTCCAGTCGGCGACTGAGTCCTGTAGCCATTTGGCGAATCTATCCACCCCTTCGCCTGTGCGCGCGCAAATAGGGATTACCTCAGCCCGAGGATTACGAAGGTGAATGTTTTTGATGCACTTTTCAATGTCGAAATCGAAATATGGGAGAACATCCACCTTGTTTATGAGCACAAGATCGCAGATGGAGAACATCAGCGGGTATTTAAGCGGCTTGTCGTCGCCTTCAGGAACGGAAAGAATCATTGCGTTGCGGCAGCTTCCTGTGTCGAACTCTGCGGGGCACACGAGATTGCCCACATTCTCGAGGATTGCAAGGTCCAGGTTCTCCAGCGGGAGGTTTTCAAGGCCCTGCCGGGTCATCTCCGCGTCCAGATGGCACATTCCGCCGGTGTGGAGCTGGATGGACTCGACTCCTGTCGCAGCCTTGATTTTCACAGCGTCCACATCGCTGTCTATGTCGGCCTCCATCACGGCAACCCGAAGGGAGTCTTTAATGAGATTGAGGGTGCTGATGAGGGTTGTCGTCTTGCCGCTTCCCGGCGAGGACATAAGGTTCAGGAGGAATACTCCTTTCTGTTTCAGGGATTTGCGGAGATTGTCGGCCTCAATGCCGTTCTCCTCGAAGACGCTTTTTTTTATCTCGATTACTTTAACTGTGTCCATAAATTTATGGGTTGAATTTTTCACAATCCACAAATGTAAGAATTATTCCATAAAAAATGCGCCCATAGGGCATAAAACTCTATGGGTGCAATATGTCTATGGTACTATTCCTCGGAGGTCTGAGCATTCTCCCCGGAAGCCGTGGCGGAATCTTCGGCGCTGTCCTTGTTTTGCTCCTCGTCCAGCTCCTTGGTCTGCTCCTCGTCCAGCTCCTTAGTCTGCTCTTCGTCCAGCTCCTTGGTTTCCTCCTCGCTCAGCGGCTCAAGACCCGTGTCAACCGCGGCGACATAGCCAATCTTCTTTTTCTGCTCGTTGATGGCATTCTCGGCGTTGGTCGTCTCCACAGCCTTCTCCACGCCCGTTTCAAACACGTTTCTGATTGCGTTCGCGAGGTTCATCTTAGACTCGTCGATGGCCTGGGTGAAAACAGGTATCTTCTTCTCGCTGCGGTACTTCGCCTTGCCGAGTTTGAACTTCAGGTGGTCGAAGTCGGTGCCGTACAGGTCCACTCCGAACTTGAAAAGAAGAGGGGACTTGATGACGGAAACGTGGTAGCGGAACGACATATCCATATTCTGCACGCCGCTCAGAGCCACCTTGTAGCGGTCCACTCCGAGAATGAACGGGAAGACTTCCAGCTCGCTGTCCTTGATGAGGCCCTCAACGGACATACTGTCGATCCGAAGCTCCTTCTTGTTGCGGAACTTCAGAATCTTCGTAAGCTTCTTCAGATCCTCGTCCTGCGCGAGGCTGAGATTCTTTCCGCTGATTCTCATCACTCCGTCAACGCTCGGCATAACGATGTTCATC
The DNA here is from genome assembly GCA_963640535.1 of bacterium. Classification (GTDB taxonomy): domain Bacteria; phylum Bacteroidota; class Bacteroidia; order Bacteroidales; family UBA932; genus Cryptobacteroides. The sequence goes on from CAVHYU010000002.1 coordinate 8,466, forward strand.
GCAGTGTCAAGCGCCGCCGTGCCCGCAAGCTCACAGTCCAGAAGCCCGTCGAAAGAACTGAGCATCGGCACCACCTCGCTGATTTGCGGCACCATCTGCATCACTTCGCCCGCCGTCACGTCGATGAGGTTCAGATTGAACCCGGTCTTGATGTCGGTCTTGCTGCGGGTGGCGTAGAAGCCCTCGAAGAAGAGGTTTCCGAGGTTTGCCGCCGCAGTGGTGTTGTAAATCTGCACGCACCTTTCTTGCATCTTCACGTTGCAGTGCAGCCAGTCGATGACCATATTGGAGTATTCCAGGTCGTAGCACTCCACCGCAAGGTCTGCGATTACGTTCGCCGGCACCACGATAAGCTGCGAGGCTGTCGTGTCAACTTCGGTCGTGGCCGCAGCTGAAACTGCCTGTTGGAATTCTGAGTCGGAAAGAGCCGTGCTCCCAGATGTTGAATGAACCTCAGAGAACTGCTGCCCCTTTGCGTAGGCGGAGAGAAGTTCGTTGCAGTCCAGACGGTCGGAAACGAGCTTCGCGTCCACTTTTATCGGACCTCTTCCGAGAAGCGCCCTTTTGAGTCCTGTGATTTTTCCCGTGAACGAGAGCGAGGACTCTCCGCTTGCGAATTTGAAACTGTCAAGGTTGACGCGGTCGTTGTTGAAGGATGCATTCACATCCGTCGCCACATTTGTAAGCGGCAGCAGAGGGGTGACGATTTTTGCCCTTCCGAGCGCGATGCTTCCGTTGATTCCCCATTCCATAAAGTATTTGCGCAGGGACTCGTCCAGCCTCAGATCCAGGTCCTGTTTTCTGAAATCCTCCTCCTTGAGCCACTCCGGCATAGGTCCGGGGGCTTTGCGGTTACGCATCATAGTGACAAAAAGCGAGTCACGCCTGACACCCGGGTAAACAGTCGCAAGGGAGTCGAGGAAATGCTCCCGGCGCCGCTTCATCTCCACGGTTTTCATCTGTGCAGTGAGGGAAATGTTCGCGTTTTTCGCGAACACGCGGCCCTCTACGGCCTTCATTCTTGCAGCACGGTTGCGGCTTGTGAATGACAGTACAGGGATTTTGCTGTTGCCGTTGTCGTAGGTGATACGGAAGGTGTTGGCGGTTCCGTTCAGGCCTACTGAAGTGGAGTCAGCGTCGCGCAGCGAGAGATAGTCAGCTGTGAGATCTCCCCTCATCGGGTAGAAAATCGTGGATGTGTCAGTCCCCGTTATAATGCCGGCGTCGTTTTTCATCTTGAGGGCTATGTCCCTGCCTTTGAAGGTGAGCGAAGGCCCGTAACCCGCTTTCACCGTGTCTATGTAGGCAGAGATGTCCAGAATCCTGGATTTCCTCCCATCGGTCTCGTCCACTTTCCCCCGTTTTGCCCCGAGGCGAAAATCCACGGAGTCGGCATAGACGTCGATGGTGTCCCTGAGGTCGTTGACCCTGAGGTCCTGAGCGATGAGGTAGCCGCTCAGGTTCGCTTTCGGAAGCTTTGCAATCTCAAGCTGGGAGACCCTTACGTTGCCCTGAACCTTGCCGCGGAGAGCGCCTGAGGCCGAAATGCCTAAATCCTCCGGAAGAAGTGAGGCGAGAGTGTCGAGCTGGGAGCGAAGAGAAAGGTCCATTCCGAGCAGGATGTCGTCTCCGAGAATGTCCATAACGTCCAGATGCCCCTTGAGGCGGGTGCTTTCAAGAGCACGGACGTCGATATTGTCCAGGAGCAGGTTGTAGCGTCCCTCGGAGTCGGTTTCCACCTCGCCGTCGATGGTAAGAAATGCGCTGAGAGAAGTGCTGTCAATGCTGACCGTAGCCTCGGGCACCGAGAAAATGCCGCTCACCGGAGGGAGTTTCCCGCTTTCATAGACATAGTGCCCGTCAACGACGAGTTCCGCCGTGAGGAGGGCGTCGGTCTTGACCTTGTCGGAGTCATCGTAGATTATCTGTTTTCCGTATTTCTCGAGAATGGTCTGCACCGGGACTTCGTCTATGTCCACATCGGCATTTATGTAGAGGCTGTCCTGGGGCATCTGAACCCTTCCCGAAACCCTGAACGGGATATAGGCGATGCTTCCGTCGAGTTTTGTGAAATCTATTGTCGTAATGTCCTGGTCCTTAGGCATATCCACTTTTCCGTCGAGGCTTATCGGCACCTCAAGCCTTCCCCAGGAGGATGTGCCGAGGAAGGCGCGGGAGTTCAACTCAACGTCAATAAGATGTCCCCTGCGGCCCTTCACCCTAAGAAAATCCACGCCGGCAAGGAGCGTGTCTGAGCCCACTCTTCCGGCGGCAAAAAGGCTGTCCACCCCGATCTCGAACCTCTTGCGGAAGCGAAGGTTGCTGCTGAGCTTTCCCTTGAGCGAGGCCTGATTGAAACGAAGAAGCGCCGAGAGTGTGTCGGTGGCATCGGAATAGACGACCGTAGGACCGTCACAAAGGCATATCCCCCCGAATTCTATCTCCGGAAGGCTGAGCCCCCCCTCGTCAGAGGTCTCGGTGGTGTCAGAAGGCTCTTCGCTGCCCTCGAGAATGTCCCAGTTGGACCTTCCGTCAGCGAAGGTGTGGGCAAAAATTCTCGGTTTGCAAAGGTCTATGTCAGGAATGGAAAGCTTCCACCCCAGGAGTGCGAACGGGTTGATTTTCACCTCGAAGCGATCGAAAACCGCGAGGGTGTCCTTCTCGCTCCCGCGGCCCATATACTGGATTTTGAAATCCGGAGTAATCACCTCGTCGAACTTCGCGTGGTCGTAGGTCACCGTGCAGCTGTCGAGACTCAGCTCCACTTCGGGGAAAGCGCCGAACATCGACACTCCGATCTGCTTGAAGTGAAGATCCGCGCCCTTTACGTACTCGGCAGCGTATTTTGAAACTATCCCCGTCAGAACGGCAGGGGAGAGAACAATCTGCAGCACAACGAGCACCGCGGCCCAAAGCCCGACGAGTCCGCCGGCAACACCGAGGGCGATTTTCCAACCTTTGCTTAGCTTTTTTGCCATAATTTTTCCTTTTCCAAAAAGTTTGCAAAATTACAATTTGCTTTTGAAATATCCTCATTTATTGAGAAAATAACAAAGATGTTTTGAAGCTGTTTTAAAAATTTCTAAATTTGCCGTCTGTTTCTCCCCGAAAGTGTCAGAGCAGAGCGCAGCGCAGATGTGCCGCTACAGTGGAAGAGTGGAGAGAAACGAATGGAAGTATTATAATAGGTATCTAATATCTGATAACCGACAATGGACGACGCATTCATTTTTGACAAATATGTGACGGGCAAGGCCTTCACAGGCCGCTATTCTGAGTGCAGCGCGCTCGGCAATCTGATTGAAAAGGGAGAGAACGTGAGCATTTATGCCGCGCCGAAAGCGGGCAAGACCTCCCTCATTCAGCAGGCTCTGATAAATCTGAGGACTTCAGGCTGCCATCTCACACCCGTTATGCTGAGCCTTCTGAAAGTCAGAACGGTGGAGGATTTACTTTCGGCGCTTTCTTCAGCGCTGATTTCTTCCCTTGCCGCGGGACCCTACGAATATGAGGATTATATCCGGAAATATCTCCCCGGCGACAATTTCTATTTCGACCACTCCGATTACGAGGACCTCGGGAAAATAGTGCAGATGAAGGGAGAGGCGAGAGAGGAGGATATAATCGCGGCCCTGACCCTTCCGTATGCCATCTCCGAGCAGACGGGGAAGAAAATCTGCGTAGTTCTGGATGAGTTCCAGACCATTATGCAGATTCCTTCCTACGAGAGAGGTCTCCGTCATATGGAGATTATCTCCTCAGAAAACGCGGGGAAAGGCCAGATGAGCTATATTTTCTGCGGATCCGCGGTCAACGCGATGAAATTTATTTTCACCCAGAAGAAGTTTTTCTTTAGAAATGTCGTCAACATTCCTCTGGGCCAAATCAGCGAACAGGATGTAATAAACTACATTGTGGAGGGCTTCCGCCCGAGCGGCAAGGTAATCGAAAAGGACCTTATCCAGCGGCCTTACCGGGTGTTCAGGGGAAGTATGTGGTACTTGAACCAGATGTCGTTCCTCTGCGGAGCGAGGGCCATCGGATATATAAACGAGAAGATTATTTCCGATGCCATCGAAACTCTTATTTCAGAGAATCTGCCGCGCTTCCGCTGCTATGTGAACAGCCTCACGGTGTTCCAGATGTCGTTCCTTCGCGCAGTGCTGCACGGGCAGACCCGTTTCAGCGCCGCCGAGGTCATCGAAAAGTACGATCTCCACTCTTCCGCCAACGTGAAGAGAGTCTGCGAGGCGCTGCTCAAAAAGGAAATCATCACCTTCACCGAGAAGGGCGAACCGATGGTAATCGACCCGCTCTTCGAATACTGGTTCCGAAGGGAAATGCTGTAAGCCGATAAAGATTTCTCGCCTTCCGGGAAAAAATAATTTTGAAATATAAAAATTATCCTTACCTTTGCACGCTCAAATAAAAGGAGGTGATATAGAAATGATTATAGTACCGGTTAAAGAAGGCGAAAACATCGAGAAGGCACTCAAGAAATTCAAGAGGAAATTCGAGAAGACAGGAGCTATCCGTGAGCTTCGCTCCCGCAGGGAGTTCGAGAAACCGTCAGTAAAGGCGAGAAAGGCCAAGATGAAAGCCATCTATGTGCAGCATCTCCAGCTTCAGGACGAGCAGTAATTTTGAAATTATTTAAGGCTGACAAGCTCGCTAAAGAGTCGGACGCTCCGACCGCTTGCAGTCAAAACTTATTACAATAAAGTTTTTATGTACGCAATCGTAGAAATTGCAGGCCAGCAGTTCAAAGTCGAGGCTGGCAAACAGATTTTCGTCAACCGTCTCGCTGCGAAGAAAGACGAGAGTGTTGAATTCGCTTCAGTTCTCCTTTTGGACAACGACGGCGACGTTAAGGTTGGCGCCCCTTACGTAGAAGGCGCTGTTGTAAAGGCAACCGTCCTCGATGACACTTGCAAGGCAGACAAGGTTCTTGTCTTCAAGAAGACTCGCCGCAAAGGTTTCCAGAAATGCAACGGACACCGTCAGTATCTTACCAAAATCCAGATCAACGAGATCGCTTAAAGCAGAGGAGAATTAATTTATGGCACATAAAAAAGGCGTCGGTAGTTCAAAGAACGGCCGTGATTCATTAAGCAAAAGGCTCGGTCTCAAGAAATTTGGAGATCAGGCAGTTAAGGCAGGAAATATCCTCGTTCGCCAGAGGGGTACGGTTCACTACCCTGGCTTGAACGTCGGAATGGGAAGGGATCACACTCTCTACGCCCTCATCGACGGCAAGGTTAAATTCTGCAAGAAAGCTGAGAACAAGTCATACGTCTCGGTAGTCCCTTTTGAGAACTAAACTCAGGGATTCTATGCAAAGCTAAGAAGGACTGTTACTCCCTGAGTAATAGTCCTTTTTTGATATTGTCTTAAAAGGCGAATCGCTGCGTTATGCATTTGGAAAAATCCTTTTAAGTCCAATATCTGTTATCATTGAAAATTATTAAAACTTATTGATATGCTTACACTTAAATTACTTCGCGAGCAGCCGGAGTTTGTAGTGAAGAAACTCGCTGTCAAAAACTTTGACGCAAAGCAGATTGTTGAGAAAATCAATGCGCTTGATGCAGACCGCCGTGCGCTTCAGACCGAGCTTGACTCTTGCCTTGCTCAGCAGAAGAAGCTTGCCGCAACAATCGGCGCTCTTATGAAAGAGGGAAAGAAAGAGGCTGCAGAGGAGGTTAAATCTGAGGTCGCCGCACTCAAGGGCCGTTCCGGCGAGATTGACTCCAAGGCTCAGAAGACTCAGGAGGAGCTCCAGAGCCTTCTCGTTCTCCTTCCGAACATCCCTTGCGACGCAGTTCCCGAGGGAAAGACCGCAGCTGACAACGTTGTCGTGAAGATGGGCAACGAGATTCCTGACCTCGGCCCTAATGCTCTTCCGCACTGGGAGCTTGCGAAGAAACTCGACATAATTGACTTCGACCTCGGAGTGAAACTTACCGGAGCCGGATTCCCTGTTTACAAGGGCAAGGGCGCAAGGCTTCAGAGAGCCCTCATAAACTACTTCCTTGACATCAACACCCGTGCAGGCTACCTTGAGGTGGAGCCGCCTGTTATGGTGAACGAGGCTTCAGGATTCGGCACAGGCCAGCTTCCTGACAAGGAGGGACAGATGTACCACGCGACAGTCGACAACTTCTATCTCGTTCCGACCGCGGAGGTTCCGGTTACCAACATCTACCGTGACGTCATCCTTTCCGACGGCGACTTCCCTGTGAAGATGACCGCCTACACCCCTTGCTTCCGTCGTGAGGCAGGCTCATACGGAAAGGACGTGCGCGGACTGAACCGTCTGCACCAGTTCGACAAAGTGGAGATTGTCCGCATCGAAAAGCCTGAGAACTCCTACGCCGCTCTCGACGATATGATTGCACACGTAGAAGGCATCGTGAAGAGCCTCGGACTTCCTTACAGGATTCTCCGTCTCTGCGGCGGGGATATGAGCTTCACTTCCGCAATTACCTACGACTTCGAGGTTTATTCCGCAGCTCAGGGCCGCTGGCTAGAGATTTCTTCAGTTTCCAACTTCGAGTCCTATCAGGCAAATCGTCTGAAGCTCCGTTACAGGACCGAGGACGGTAAGACCGAGCTTGCACACACTCTGAACGGCTCTTCACTTGCACTTCCCCGCGTAGTGGCAGCCCTTTTGGAGAACAACCAGAAGGACGGCAAGATCATCATTCCTGAGGCACTCAGGCCTTACACCGGGTTTGATGTAATTGACTAAAAATAATTTGCTGAGAATTATGCTGTAAGGCATAAAGATTGCTTTTCTGCGCCCCGGCTAAACAATTCTCGGTGTGGAAAACTCTCAGGAAAAAATAATAATGGGAATTGACCCCGGAACCAATCTTCTTGGCTTCGGGGTCATTTCTGTGGATGAAAAGGGGCCGGTGTTCGTTGATATGGGAGTCGTGGACCTAAGAAAGGAAACTGACCATTTCAAGAAACTTGCTGTGATTTCCAATGAGATAGCCCTTATTATGGACAACTACCACCCCACGGAGCTCGCCATCGAGTCGGCCTTCTACGCCAAAGACGCTCAGGTGATTCAGAAGCTGGGACGTGCGCAGGGGATTGTTATTGCCGAAGCCCTCAAAAGGCTCATCCCCGTGAGCGAATATGCCCCCCGAAAGGCTAAAATCGTGGTGACGGGAAACGGCGCTGCCTCCAAGGAGCAGGTCAGCCTGATGATACAGAAGCAACTCGGAATCAGTGTGGCTCCCAAGCATCTTGACGCCACTGATGCCCTTGCGATTGCCCTCTGCCACTATTATGAGTCGAAGGGGCCGCTGAAGAGCGCTGGGGGCGGAGGCGACTGGAAGAAATTCATCGCCGCCCATCCCGAGAGAGTTAAATGAGGGACTGATTTTGGCGACGGGCTAATCCGGATGGCGCTAAACTTTAATTTCGCCCCGGTTTTAATCCCGGCAGGTTTAAGAGTGTCTAAAGCACCGAAAGTTAATTTAAAGTTTCGGGCGAAACTTAAACAATTTAACAGGGTCGAGATGACCCGAGCGTAAGATATGAATTTGAAAAAATTAGGTAGTGTTTTAATGCTGGTGGCAGCATTGGCGTTCTCCTCCATTGGCGCAGCGGCGCAAGGCTCGTCAACCGTTAAACTTCGTCTTATGGACTCCGCGAGCGGAGAGCCTGTTCCGTTTGCGACGGTTTCCCTAACCCCGAAGGGAGCGAAAGATGCTAAGTATTATGTGCTTTCTGACGCGGACGGAGCGGTGACCCTGAGCAAGGTCTCCAAGGGCGAGTACAACCTCAAGGCCGAGATTATGGGCTACAAGAACGTCGAGATGGCCCTCACGGTCTCAAAGTCCGTGGACCTCGGTGAAGTTAAAATGTCTGAAGATGTGCAGGTGCTTGACGCAGCGACAGTTACGGCTGTGGGCAACCCTATAATCGTCAAGAAGGACACCATCGAGTACAACGCTTCCTCGTTCAAGACTTCCGACAACGATATGCTCGAGGAACTCCTCAAGAAACTCCCCGGAGTGGAGGTTTCGGAGGACGGAAGCATCACCGCCAACGGCCAGACCATCTCCAAAATCACCATTGACGGCAAGACCTTCTTCCTCGACGACCCTTCGCTGGCATCGAAGAACATTCCGGCCAAGATGATCGAGAAAGTAAAGGTGGTGGAGAAGAAGTCCGACCAGGCGATGTTCACGGGCATCGACGATGGAAACGAGGAGACTGTAATCGACCTTTCGCTCCGCCCGGGAATGATGCAGGGCTGGTTCGGCAACGTTATGGCCGGCGGCGGACACGATGTCCCGAGTGCGAACAACGATATGAACGACTGGCGCTATCAGGGTGCGGCTATGGTGGGCCGTTTCACCGACAAGAGCCAGCTCAGCATAATCCTTAACGGAAACAACACCAACAACCGCGGCTTCAACGACCTCGCAGGCTCGATGATGGGCAATATGAGAGGCGGTGGCGGCGGAATGGGCGGCGGCCAGGGAGGCTGGGGCCGCGGGAACGGCATCACGACCTCGTGGATGGGCGGCGTCAACGGCGCTTTCACCCTTCTCGACGGGGATATGGACCTTGCCACGAACTACCTCTACAACGGTACCGACAAATATGTCACCGAGGACAGCAAACTCATAAACTACCTCAATGACGGCAGTTCCCTCACCACGAACAACAGCGGCTACAGCACCACCCGCACCAACGGCCACCGTTTCGGAGTAAGGCTGGAGCACAAGTTCTCGGACAATACCTCCATCCTCTTCGAACCGAGAGTGAACTTCGGTAACGGCAACTATGTGGAAAGGTCAGACTACGACATCTCCAGGGCGGTGGGGGACACGACCAACATCGGTACGACGAACAACACCGGAGGCAACAAAAACTGGACGACCGAAGGTTTCCTCCTTTTCCGCCAGAAGCTCGGAAAGCCTGGAAGAACCCTTTCCCTTATGACCCGCTACAGCTTCAGCGGGAACAATCTGGATGGTTTCAACCAGTCATTCACAAAGACTTTCGACGGCGGAGAGCCAACCTATGTGAACCAGAGAATCGACCGCAAGTCCAATACCTATTCGGTGAACGCCCGACTCGTTTACACCGAGCCTCTTTGGACAAACTTCTATCTCGAGGCGAACTACTCCTACGGCTGGAACAAGAGTACCTCGGTGAAGAATGCCTACAACGGAGGGGACTATGGCGCTTTCACTCCGACATCTTTCGATGACATCGCGAACCACTATGTCTATGAAGGAGAAACGCCTGACGACACCTATTCCAACGACATCACAAATGTCGCCCAGAACCACTCCGCAGGTATGAACCTTATGTATCAGAAGGACAAAATCAGGGCTCAGCTCGGTTTCTCGGCGAATCCGACCCTTACCGACAACACCACCAACGGCAAGGACTACAACAGCACAGTCGTGAAGTGGTCGCCTCAGGCTTCGTTCAGCTACGACCTTTCCGAGAACTCGAACATCCGTATGTTCTACTTCGGAAGCTCCTCCCAGCCGACGACCTCCCAGTTGATGCCTGTCCCTGACAACAGTGACCCGGTGAACATCTCGCTCGGTAACCCGTACCTGAATCCGTATTTCAGCCACCGTCTCCGCGGAATGTTCCGCTACTCCAACAAGAAGAACTTCATCTCAGTGAACGGTTTCTTCGGCGGCACGCTCGTTCAGGACGCCATCACGAGTGCAACCTGGTATGACAACAACTCCGTCAAGTACAACATCCCTGTGAACACAAAGGGCACGGGCAACGCCGACGCGAGGGTGATGGTGAACATCCCGTTCGGAAACTCCGGCTTCTCGATGTTCTCGATGACCAACGGAAAGTACTCCCGCTCCACTTCCTACATCGGAACCTCAGCCTTCTCCACAAAGGCTTCCGACTACTATGACAGCTCAACTGCTGAGTTCGACTATGTGAAGTTCCATCAGGACTACCCCGGCGACCTTTCCTCATACGCAGAAGACTTCACGACGAACAACATCCAGAGCCTGAGCTTCACCGAAAGGCTCCGGTTCACCTACAGGAACGACTTCGTGGAGCTTAATCTCGGCGGCCGCACAAGGATGTCAAAGTCTTGGTACACAATCGCTTCGGCTCAGACCAACACCACTTGGAACAACAAGGTGAACGGGTCTATGAACTGGACTCTGCCGTGGGGAATGAACCTCATCTCCGAACTTGACTACAACTGGTATCGCGGTTACACCACCCCTCAGGATTCGGAGTTCATCTGGAACGCGGAGATTACTCAGGCGTTCTACAAAAAGAAGTTCACTCTCGCCGTGAAAGCCTACGACATTCTGAACAAGTCCAAGAACCTCTCGGTGACCGACGAGTCCAACTACCACAAGGAGGTGCGCAACAACACCCTCGGGCGCTATATCATCCTGTCGCTGACCTATCGGTTCGGAAACTTCGACAGTTCGAAGGCGGGAGGCAGGCGCGGCGGGCCTATGGGGCCTCCTCCCGGCAGATAGTGCTGCTGGAGGCGCAAAGAGGCGACTAGCTGCGTCGTGCTCTAAATGAGAACATTAGGCGTGATTTTGTAATCATTTTTACAAAATTGCGCTTTTTGTTTGCCACATTTTTACTACATTTGCATCTTCTTTTGCGCGCGGGTTGAAACGGGCTGTTTTATGACGTTTTTCCCCTGACGCCTAAAGTGGTACAGCGGTTAGAAATTACTTTAAAATTCAATAGTTTAAATTTTTGGAAAGTATGAAAAAAGTTCTTTTCGCAGCAGTTGCACTCGTTGCAATGCTTTCAGTTGCTTCCTGCAGCAAATCAGACAAGTGCAAATGCACTGTAAAAGCAGGTGATGCCACTTATGAGAATCAGATTTATTCTCGTCCTGAGGACAAGAAGTGCTCAGAGCTCACTACAAAGGATGTTAGTCTCGGCGGTCTTATAAAGATCGATTTTAGCGGTGTAGCTACACTTGACTGCCAGAATTACCAAGAATAATCATTCTCATAGAGTGATTTCGACAGTCCCGAGAGTTCTCTTGGGACTGTTTTTCTGTGTCTCCGCCGGAGCGAAACTCGCGGGAATTGAGGACTTTGAACTCTACATCTTTTCCTTCGGCTTTGCAAGTTTCGACCTCTGCACCCTTGCCGCAAGACTCATTATCGCGGGGGAGTTCATCCTGGGACTGGGGCTTGTGAGCGGATGGTGGCACCATTTTGTGAACTCTGTCACCGCGGCGCTTCTTCTTGGCTTCTCCGCATTTCTTCTTTGGAGAATGTCACTCGGCGACACCGAGTCCTGCCACTGCTTCGGAAACCTTGTGGATATGAACCCCGCGCAGTCGCTCGCGAAAAACGCCGCGGCTCTTGCGCTGCTCATCCTTGCGTGGGTATTCCCCGGTGAACTTTTTTCTCCAAAGGCCCTCTCTAATGATAAGGACTCTGAAGATGGCCTTTCAAGTCCGGGCGGATGGGAGAAATTCCGCAGAGGGGTTTATTCCCGTAAGGCAGCAATTGCCGCGGGACTTTCAGCGGCGGTTCTTGTCGCGGTTCCTCTAATTAACCCGCCTGATTTCTGGTTCAGACTGACCGGTCACACCTCATCGGACCTTAATGCGGAGAAATTTCGCGAGGTGGCGGACACGACTTCTCTTCTTTGCGGCCGGCAGATGGTCTGCTTCTATTCTATTAACTGCAGCAACTGTCGTCAGTGCGCGGAGAAAATGGCCGGAATAATCAGTAGGGACAATCTCCCTCTGGAGAGAATCCATTGCTTTTTTTTGGAGGAATATGTGGATATGCCGCAGGCTATCGGCATTTTCTACGATAAATTCGGCGCTGGACTTCATCTGCCTTTCCTTTGGGCTACGGTGCTTGATTTCCTCCCGATGACAAACGGCTCGATGCCCCTCGTGTGCCTTTTCGAGGACGGCGCTCTTGTCAAGGAATATGACAGACTTACTGTGGATGAGGGCTTTATAACTGAATTTTTGTCTGCGGAATAGAACATATTGAAAAAATGTGTATCTTTGCCACCGCATTGAGGCGGATTTGCACACATCCCCTTTAGTAGTTTGAATATCAAGTATTTATTAAACTTTAGTACAATGAAAAAGTTTCTTATGGTTTTTGCAGCGGTAGTTCTTGCTGCAGTATCAATGAACGCACAGCCACGTGCAATCGGTGCACGTCTCGGCTATGGTGCAGAATTTTCTTACCAGCACTCCCTCGGCAACAATATGCTTCAGGCCGAACTTTCCTTCCCCGGATTCACTTGGGGAGTAGGTGCAGCTGCAACTTATGACTGGATCAACCCGTTCGGCACAAGCGTTCCTTGGAGCCATAAGGGTGAGTGGAACTGGTATATGGGTGTCGGTGCATCAGCAGGATTCAGGTGGCCGAAAGCTTCTACAAGTGAGACCGGCGTCAAACATTCAGAAGGCGGATGCTATGCTGGTGTTGCAGGCCGCATCGGTATCGAATACGATTTCTGGTTCCCTCTTCAGCTCTCCCTTGACTGGAGGCCTGTTTTCGGACCGAGTTTCAGATGGGAAGCTACAACAGTTGACGGAGTGAGAACATCTAGCTCTGAAGTTAATTACTACACTGGCGGTCTTTACGCAGGTGCTATCTGCCTCGGCGTAAGGTATAAGTTCTAGTCAATTAGGCTTTTGAACCCATAAATACAAAAAGAGCGACCGTCTGGCCGCTCTTTTTGTTTATGTGTGAATTTATATATAACTTTGGGGCTGGTTAAAAGGAACTTATGGCGAAGAAAAAGAGAAAATCACGGAAGACTAAAGCGGATGCGAGTCGGATTGCGGGGAGCATTTCCCTTAGGCGCCGCGCCGAGGAGCGCCGCGCTCATCGTCAGGTCATCTATCTCAACGACAACGAACTCGCTGCGATAAATCTCTATTGCCGTAAATTCAATGTTCGCTCCCGCTCCGCCCTTTTTCGCGAATCAGTGCTGATGAGAGTTATCAGCGTCCTGGATGAAAGTCAACCTACTTTGTTTTAATCTTTATTTGACATAATCTCCAGAATTACGTCGTCCGTCGTCTGCATCCCAACTGAACCGATGCGGCCGAGGTTGCGGATGGTCTTTTCTATGTCGTCCTCTATGATGCCCTCGCAGGAGGAAATGCAGACTCCGTCAAGAGCGAGGACTGCGGACTGAACCGCGCAGGCGACCCCGGAGGCCACTTTCATCGCGCAGCCGGTCTTCGCCCCGTCGCAGACCATTCCGGTAATGTTCCCGATCATATTCTTGATTGCGTTGCACATCTCCCTGTAGCCGCCTCCGCGAAGATACACAAGTCCGCAGGAAGCCCCCGTGGAGGCAATTACGCAGCCGCAGAGGGCGGACAGCTTGCCAAGATAGGACTTGATGTGGATGGCGGTAAGGTGGCTGAGCACAAGAGCTCTTGCAAGGGCCTCGTCGCTTATGCTGCTGTGCAGAGCGTAGGCGATGACCGGCATTGTCACCGTGATGCCCTGATTTCCGCTTCCTGAATTACTCATCGCCGGCAGAGTGCACCCTGCCATCCGGGCATCTGAAGCCGCTGCTGTAAGCGACATAGCGTAGGAGAGAAAATCCTTCCCGAAAACGGGAGTGAACCTCGGGTCCGAGAGAGTTTTCCCGACCCTAAGCCCGTAGTCTCCTGCGAGACCCTCCTCGGCAAGTCGAAGATTCATAGTCTTTGACTCCAGGATGAATGCGATGTCCTCAAAGGAAACGGTCCTTGCAAAGTCATATATTTCCCTGATGCTGATGCTTCGTCCAAGAGGGACCTCCTCCTCTGCAGGGGAAGTCGGGAGGTCGTTGTCCAGAGGGGAGAGTTCTTCTTTATTAGAGGAGAGGACTTCAGTGGAAGCGGGGCTTTCGCAGTCTTCTCTCGAGGAGCGGGTGTTGCTCAGAAGACGCGAATCGAACCAGGTCTCCACAATCCTGTCGTGGTCGTCCTCGATTACAGCGGAGCCGCTGTGCACGCCCTTTTCGCCGCTCGTTGTCACAAGAACCTTCACATAGAGTTTGTGGCTGGTCTTTGCGGTGACTACTTTCACTTTTCCCTCGCTCACCATCCTCTTTGCCTTTTCCACTGCCTCGGGACAAAGGTCGTGGAGCACTTCGAGACCGTACTGCGACTTTCCGCACACGGCTCCGAGAGCGGCCGCGATGTGAAGCCCGACCATTCCTGTGCCGGGGATTCCGACTCCCATCCCGTTCTTGAGTATATTTCCGCTAACTTCCACTTCAAGGTTCACAGAAACAGGTTCCTGATGCTCTGAGGTCCCTTCGTCTCCGACCTTGGAGACTCTTTCGCGAAGCACTTCGCAGGCCTTAGCAGCGGCAAGCGCCACGGCAATCGGCTCCGTGCAGCCAAGAGCTGGTTTAACCTCAGAGTGAATGAGTTCGATTATTTCCTTTTCCCTATGAGTCATATTTTCATTATGTTTTCTTCATCTGTCGCCGCGAGGCCCTATTTGAAAAACTTCAGGCAGTACTCGAAAATCTCCTCCATCTTCCCGAAATCCTTCACTGTTTCCAGCGGAAATCCTATGCAGACGGCCTTGTAGCCCTCGGCGGTGTAGGCGGTGGCGGCGGAAATTCCGGTGTCGGAGTAGCGAAGGAAGGTCTCTGAGGCAGCGGATGAGGGGACGATGCCGTCAGGCGACTCCACCCAGTAGCGCTCCGAGTTCGGCGCGGAGTAGATGCTGCCCCGCTCTCCCTTTTTCCCGGGGAGGGTCCAGCGGTATTCTCCGCTGCGGCTTCCGTGTGAGTTTATGTGCGAGTAGCCAAGCGTGGAGGCGGCAAAATTGCGCGCGCTCTCCGAAGTCTCTTTGTCCCTTAGGACCGGATAAATTGCGTCCGAAAGGTCTGTGCCAATGTTCGCTCCGCTAACAATCAGGTTGCATCCTCTCTCGGTGCAGGCTTTGAGCCTTTCCTGCAGAAGGGGTGGGAAGAGGCTGAAGCGAGGCGCCATTTTCCCCGTGCCGCGAGGCGTCGTTATCTGTTTTCCGCAGAGAAGGTCCACAATCTGCTCAGTCCCGTTTCCGAAGCTCTGAACGCCCTCGCAGAAGGCTTCGCGGCTCATAGAAGCGAAGCTGTAGCCAAGCGAAAGGAGCGCCCTGCCGTGAAGAGAAGGGTAGTCGAAGGTGTTGCCGGCATAGACCGAGGCCGCGCAGTCAGTGTATGAGGCCCCGAAGCCCGGGCAGTCGTCGTCCACCCAGGGAAGCGAGCGGTTGAACTGGTACATTTCCCCGATGAAGTTGATTCTCTTCCCAAAATCAACTCCGCCGTCAGAGCGGTTGTCAAACCCGGCGTAGGCCTCGGTCTCGATGAATGAAGGCATCGCCACCCTGTCGAAGTTGTTGACAATCAGAACGTTTCCTTTGGACTTCAGCCCCTGGGGCACTCCGGCGGAAAGAGTCTGGGAAGGGAAGGAGCGTCCGCCCTCGTTGAAGGCGGTTATGCGGAAAGAATGGATGTGGCCTTTGGAAAGAGTCAGAGAGCAGTGCAGCCTGCCGTCGGAGCCGGTCGAAATTTCCTTGAGAAGTTTGCCCTCGGAAAATGCTCCGTCGTCCTCTGCGGTGCTGAGAATATAGCCTGTGGGGGTTGCAGTGGGCTCCAGAGGGTCGGCGGACGGCTTCCAGCTAAGGTCCACGGTGAACTCCCTGTCTGAAACAGAGGAAATGCCGGCGGCAAAATCCTTCACAGGAAGCGGCTCCACGGCGTAGGGAACTCCGTAGCGGCTGCTCAGATATTTCAGCATCCCCTTGTAAACGGCCCTCGAAACCGTGAAACGGAACTCAGGGTCAAGCCCGAACTTCATATCGTTGAAATTCTGGTGGGAAAGAAGCTCGAGAATCATCGCGGGGGCGGTCGGAGTGCGGGACTCAAGGTAGGAGCGGTCCTTTGTGCCGCGGCGCCTCCAGGCTGGGTCAAATGTGGCGCGGATGTCCTCGACAACCTGAGTCTGCACCGCATCGGCATATTCCCGGCTCGTGAGCCTTTTTTCTCCCGAAGGCAGATTCCTGAGTCCCTCTGAAAGGGAGGTGTAGATTGCAAGCGTGCCTATTGTGGAGTCCCTTGCGGCGATTCCTGCATCGGTGTGGAAGGCCAGCGAAAGGTCAACGGGGATGCCGAGCCCCGGGGCTTTGGGATTCATCGCCGAGCCTCCGCTAATCCAGTCCACCCAGGTTCCCCTGCACATATAATCGTCCTTATAGTCGCTTTTTTCCTCGTTCTGGCTCCATACTTCCTTAGGCACTCCGTACCACTGGAGGCTGTAGCGGGCGCCCTCGGCGAAGCGCGGCATCCCGGAGATTTCTCTCGCAAGGCTGTCCGCATCAGGTGTGCCCCTTGCGATGTTGCCCATTCCGCCGCCTATTCTAAGTGCGTCGGCAGTGACAGAGGAGTTCTTGCCTTTGGAACGCGAGCAGTCAAGAGTCACTTTCGCCTTTTCGCCTGGGGCAAAGGGGAAGGTGCCGAGATATACCCAGGTTCCTCCGCCAAGCCGCTGATTTACATAAAATTCCTTCACTCCGCCCCTGTATTCCACCCGGTAGAGCGCCCCCTCGGTGCTTTCGGGAAGGGAGCGGTAGGAAATATAGACGGCATATTCGCCCTCCTTTCGGATTTCAGGTTCCCAGGTTATTTTCTGTTGTTTCTTTTTCGCTGTGAGTGCGGCCCTGGCGCAAAGATATGTCCCGGCTATGAAGGGATTGGAGTTGTCGGAAATGGTCTCGGACGCGTCTGCAAAGCCTCCGTCCCGCATTTCCCAGTCTCCTTCCGCCGTGAATTTGCCTCCGGTGCGGGAAGTCTCCCCGAGGTCGTTGTCGATTATGTACTCGTCGAAGTTAAGGTCCCTTTCCCTCGGGGTCATAACATACGCCCCGGCATTCTCCAGCATCGGGACGAGGTAGGGGAGAACGAAACTCTGGGTGAACAAGTCCTCCACAGTCTGAAAAAGACAGGCCCTCTGCCACTCCCACCTTTGGAGCGACTGCTCGTAGTAGTAGCCGTGGCTTTGCCAGAGGGCTATGTTGCGGCCCGTGAGGCCTTTGGAAAAGTTCTGAGCGCCTATTTCGCTAACAAGCGGAGCCTCAGATGTTTTTGGGGCGGAGATCCTGTAGGGAGATTTTATCGCCGTGCCGTCGTTGCCGATGCTTGGGGTTACGAACTCGCTCAGAGGGCGTGACTTGGAAAATACTGCGCCCACAGTGTTGGAGGCGTATTTCTTGGGAAACAGACTTTTGAGCTCCTTTTTGAACCAACTTTCGTCGCCCGCTCTCCAGGGGTAGTCCCCGAGAGTTTCGTTGAAGTAGAAGTCCAGCTGTTTGCCGCGACGGAGCACTTTTTTGAGCTTTAACGTCTCCTTTACGCCCGTGCGCCTTTCAAGTCTTACGGAAAGTGAGTCGCAGCAGGGGGTGAAATCGTCCCGCAGCTGGGCCGAAAGGGAGTTGCAGCAGGCAAGCGAGAGACCTGCGACAAGAAAAAGTGCTGCGGCCTTGACGGATTTAGTTTTCCGTAATTTCAACGCCTTTATAATCAGAAGGATAACTCCTCCGGTGAGTGCTCCTCCAATTCCTGCGAGAGCGTCGTAGACATCCTCGCCCCTGTAGCCGGTCTGTCCCTGAAGAAGTTCAATCAGAAAAGTTATCGCGGCTGAGGCAAGAAGCATCGCCCCCGTGAAAAGGCAGGTTCCCTTCATTTTCCATTCCCACCGTCCGAAGGCAAGGTAGCCCAGTGGAATGAAGGGGAGGAACATAAGAAAGTGAATGTCCTTGTCTGTAAGGTGCAGAAGGGCGGACTGCTCCTCAATGAATGCGGGGTCAAACTTTGCGAAGCACAGCACCGCCACAGCGGCGGCGTATAGTCCCGCAATCACTTGAAAAGCAATCCGTATCTTCTTGGTTTTCCCCATTTCAATATCATTCTATCGGGCGACGACTGCAACGCAGTAATCGCGCCGCTTCTGCCTCTTACAGCTGTTGCATATCGTTGAGTTTCTTATAGTAGCCGTTCAGGGCTATAAGCTCCTCGTGCTTTCCACGTTCCACAATCCGTCCGTCCTGCATCACGCAAATCTCGTCTGCGTTCTTGATGGTTGAGAGCCTGTGGGCGATGGCAATCGTGGTCCTGGAACTCATCAGGCGGTCAAGAGCCTCCTGTACGAGTTTCTCAGACTCGGTGTCGAGCGCCGAAGTCGCCTCATCGAGAATGAGAATAGGCGGGTTCTTGAGGATGGCCCTCGCGATGCTGATTCTCTGTCTCTGACCTCCTGAAAGCATCCTTCCGCCGTCACCGATGTTGGTCTCGTAGCCCTTTTCCTTCTCCATAATGAAGTCGTGCGCATTGGCGATTTTCGCCGCTGCGATGACCTGCTCCAGAGTGGCGTTCTCCACGCCGAAGGCTATGTTGTTGAAAATAGTGTCGTTGAAAAGAATCGCCTCCTGGTTCACATTGCCGATGAGGCTGCGAAGGGAGTGGATGGAAAGGTCCTTTATGTTGACCCCGTCAATTGTGATTTCACCCTTCTCGACGTCGTGGTAGCGTGGGATGAGGTCCACGAGAGTGGATTTTCCCGAGCCGGACTGTCCGACAAGTGCGATTGTCTTCCCCTTCGGCACCGTAAGACTCACCCTCTGGAGCACATCCTTCTCTCCGTTATAGCTGAAGGTGATGTCCCGGAGCTCAATCTTATCCTTGAAATCATCGATTTTTACCGGTGAGGCAATTTCCTTTATGTTGTTCTCGGCGTCCAGAATCTTGTCCACCCTTTCCATTGAAGCAAGTCCGCGAGGGATGTTGTAGCCCGCGCGTGAAAGGTCCTTCAGAGGCTGGAGCACGCTGTAGAGGATGACCATATAGAATATGAACGTAGGCGCGTCAAATGCGTCATTTCCCGCAAGGATGAGTGTGCCTCCGAACCAGAGGACTATCATAATCATAATCGTTCCGAGGAACTCGCTGACAGGGTGCGCGGAGGCCTGGCGGGTTGCGACCATACTGACGAGCTTCTTGTGTTCGTTCGCAGTCTTTGTGAACCGCTCCTTCATTTTCCCCTCGGCATTGAAAGCCTTGATGATGCGAAGTCCTCCGAGGGTCTCCTCCACCTGGGACATCGTGTCGCTCCATTTTTCCTGAGCCTCAAGCGAATCCCTCTTCAGCCTCTTTCCAAGCGCTCCCATTCCCCAAGCCATAAGGGGCACCACCGCAAGGGTGAAAAGAGTGAGCTGCCAGGAAGTGAAAAGAAGCGTGCCGAAATAGAACAGGATGAGAATCGGGTTCTTTATGAGCATATCCAGCGAACTGGTGATGGAATTCTCGATTTCGTTCACGTCTCCGCTCATTCTTGCGATGATGTCGCCCTTTCTCTCCTGGGAGAAGAATCCGAGCGGGAGAGCGAGGATTTTGTCATAAACCTGTATCCTGATGTCGCGGACGATTCCGGTGCGGAGCGGAATCATAACTGCTGAGGAACCGAAGTAGCATCCGGTTTTAAGCGCCGTCATCACTCCGAGGAAGAGTCCCAGAAGCAGGAGGGTCATCGAAGGACCGTAGGCTCCGATGAGCGAAGACATAAAATAATATATGTTGCCCAGCAGTTTCTCCTTCAGAGCGACGTCGCTGTCCCACGGGATGAACTCGTACACCGTCCCGTCGAGATTGAAAATCATCTTCAGGATAGGTATTATCAGAGTGAACGAGAAAATGTTGAATACGGCCGAGAGGATGTTGAGTATCACCGAGCCGGCGAGATATTGCTTGTAGGGACCGACGAAACGGCGAATGACCCTGAGGAATTCCTTCATTCGAGAAAAATTAAATTACAAAATCCTACAAATATAGGTATTTTAGTAAGCCCATAAAAATAAATATGCTCAGATTTTGAGAGGTACCTCAACCTAACTTTCGCAAGTATTTAACTCATTTATATATAACCAAATTCTCTCTAATCACCCTCTCTAATCCCACGCACTTTTTCCCTCACACAAACCTCCCGCATTTTTATCTGAACCCCCTGCACCCCCTGTCAGGGGGATTTTTTACGGCCCCCAGGGCCGGCGGGCAGAAGCCCTTGTCAAGTTTCGCAGTGCGAAACTTGAGGTACCTCAATATAACATATTTTCAATCCAGTGCCAAATCAGGTAGATCCGCCGGCGGAAAACAGGGTAGTTCAGACTCTGGGCGTTGTCGCGGGGCTTGTTGTTGTTCAGGGTGATGCCGGAGGTGAAAAGAATTGAGGGGATTCCCGCAGAAGCGAAGGCGTTCTGGTCGGTGATGCGGAAGAAAACCGAAGTGAAATTCTCGCTGCCGTAGTAGCTGTGGCAAAGTTCGAGCGAAGTGTCGAAAATGCTGTTGCACCAGTCCAGAAGGGCGTTTTCGCGGGAAGGGAGAGTGCCCCCGTCGACGGCGAGAAGATAGTCCTCCCGTCCGGAAGAAAGCGGTGAGAGGGACGAACCTATCTGGTCCAGATTCACCATAAGTTTCACCATCTCCTTTTTTATCACCTTTCCGCTCACCGGGTCTATGAGCCTCCCGTTTTCAATCTCGTCCATAAGCGCACGCGAGCCGGCCCTGTTTTTCAGAGTGCCGTCGAAGGCGACGAAAATTATGCTCTTGAAATAGGCTCTGCCGATGACTTTTGAAAGGCTGAACATTTCAGCAAGGCTCACCGCTCCGACAACTCCCGAGGCGTTCGAGTCAGCGCTCGGATAATGCACCCCGGAGAGCGTTCCGAGGGCATCGTAGTGCGCCCCCACGATGATGTACTCGTCGCCGTGGATTTTGCGCGAGCCGTTCATAAAACCCACTATGTTGTGGCCCACAGTGCCGCTTTCGGTGCGGAAACTCTGGCTGTAACTCTCTGTGGTAGAGAGAGAATCCGCGCGGAGCATCGGGTAAAGCCCCGCCTCCTTGAACCTTCTCTCAATCCAGACTGCCGCCTCCACGGCCCCCCTCGTGCCGCTCCCTCTTCCCTCGCAGAGCGTGTCGGAGAGAAAAGCGACCTGTTTTTGGAGCTTCGCGTCCCAGACCACATTTCGGGCGGGGTATCTTTGCTGCGCGAAGGCTCCTATGCAGAGGACAAGAGCAAAAAATATCAGGAGTATTTTGTAAAAATATGGATATATTTTCGGTAACGGCATAAATAATGATTAAATTTGCGATTTCGCAGAAAATGACGTCAAAATTAGTGAATTTATCGCGATGGACAAACTCGGAAGGCTTATTTATTTGATGGCTTCGCTCATATTCCTCCTTTTTGCGGGGAAACCTTCTGCATTTGCCCAATATGACAAGGACGTGTTTATGTACAGAGGGAGGGTCGCGCTTGCCGACGGGAAATATGCCCAGGCAATCGAAAACTTCAATATCCTCGCCCGTCTCGACACCCTCGACTACGAAAACTATTTCTTCAGGGGCATAGCAAAATACAATCTCGGAGACTTTCGCGGCGCGAAAAAGGACTTTAACACCGCTGTGAGAATAAACCCGGTTTTCACCTCGGGCTACCACTATCGCGGCATAACCGAAAGCCGCACAGGCAATTACGACGAGGCTCTCAAAGACATCAACAAGGCCCTCGAACTTCGCCCGGGCTTCAGCGGCCTCTACTTCAGCCGCGGAGTGACCTATTTCCTCTCCCAGAGGTTCGACAAGGCGGTGAAGGATTTCGACCGCTACATCCGCAAGGAACCCAAAGACCCTTCGGCCTACCTCAACCGCGGCGCATCCTATCTCTTCCTCGGCGACACCCTCAAGGCGATGACCGACTACAACAAGGCCATCCGGCTGGACAGGTTCGACGCCGAAGGCTATGTCCGCAGGGGACGGCTCTATGCGGCTCAGAATGAGATGGACCTTGCCATAGCGGATATGGACAAGGCTCTCCAGATTGACTCCACCAACACTTTCGCCTACTTCAACCGGGCCATTATGTACTACGAGAAGCAGGACTACCGCGACGCCCTCGCGGACCTCGACAGGGTTCTGAAGGACGAGCCCGGCAATGCGCTGACCCTGTACAACCGCGGGCTCATCTACGCCCAGCTCGGCGACTACGACTCCGCGCTCGGCGACCTGGACAGGGTGCTGAACATCAACCCGGACAATGTCCTGGCGCATTTCAACCGCGCTTCGGTTCTTATCGAACTCGGACTTTACAAGGCCGCGGTGGAGGATTACGACAAGGCGATTGAGCTCTACCCGGACTTCGCGAAGGCGTATATGAACCGTTCCTATGTGAAGAATCTCCTGGGGCTGAAGAAAGAGTCGAAGGAGGACTACAAAACTGCGCAGCGCAAGGTGGCCGAGTACCGGGCGAAGAACGTTACGGACGAGATGTCGCTCGCTGACACGACGAAGAAATACAGTTCCCTGCTTGCGTTTGACGCGGATTTCGCGAAAAAGGACTTCAACGACGAGATGCTTCAGCACCGCGACGTGGACATTCAGCTCCGTCCGCTCTACCGCTTTGTCCCGGTGGACAATTCCGACGGACGCAACTACACCGTTTCCCACATCTGGGAGAATCCTCTGCTCCAGAAATTCGAGGGCTCGCTGCCTGTCGCGGTGGATTTGGGCGTGCCTGAGGATGCCTCAAAGGTCGATTTCGACGCCGCTTGGTCTTCCTCCGGACTTTCATACGCGAGACGCGAGTTTCTCCACGCGATGGAGGACAGCCAGAGCCGTCAGTACAATTCGGCTTCCCTCCACTACGACAATGCCATCGGCGCAGAAGCCCCGGCCGGTCTTGAGCAGCTCTACAAGGCCTACTACTATCTTAACCGGGCCGTGCTGAAAGCGGATATGATTGAGTTCATCTCGAGCATTGAGAGCAATGTGCAGTCGCTTTCGATGGATGACACCGGTGCCACGAGGGCGAGGGTGAAGGACCGGGTGAGCCGCAGCTACGACTACTCCGAGGCCATCGCGGACCTTCAGAAGGCCGCTTCTATCGCGGGGGATATGCCGTATGTGTTCTATGACCTGGGAAACCTCTACTGCCTGTCGTCGGACTTCGTGAAGGCGATTGAGAACTACACCAGGGCGCTCTCCGCGTTCCCGTACCTCGGGGATGCCTACTTCAACCGCGGCCTCGTGCAGATTTATCTCAAGGACAAGGAGAAGGGCTGCATCGATTTGTCGCGTGCCGGTGAACTCGGCGTTGCGGATGCGTATAGCGTAATTAAAAAATTCTGCGAGGAGCAGACGAATTAAAAAGCGAATTTATACTCTTCGTCTTTTGTTATGGAAATTTCGTTGAAATTTTTGAGCCTGTCGAGCGGGAGCAGCGGAAACTGCTACTTCCTGGGGCGGTTTGCCGGAGGAGGAGAGTGTCTCGGGGGGATTCTTATCGATGCCGGGGTGAGTCTCAGACGGCTCAAGACCATTCTTTGGGACAACGGCCTCGGAATAGACGACATCGCTGCAGTTCTTGTCACCCACGACCACCGCGACCACGTCCGCAGCCTCGCTTCCTACTGCAAGAAAATCTACAAGCCGGTCTGGACCTCGGATGTGCTTTCTGAAGCTCTCGCAGGCCATTCCCTTCATCTTTCTGAACTTGGCGTAATCCCGAATGTCCTGCGGAAAGGAGAGTGGAACAGCATCGGGGATTTCTCCGTGCGCTATTTCGTCGTTCCTCACGACGCCACCCAGACTGTCGGCTACGCCATCAGGATTCCTCTCGGAGATGGCGTTCAGTCCTGCACCCCTGCGGAAGGCTCCTGCAGGCAGTTTTTCATTATGACCGATGCCGGAAGGGTCACCGACGAGGCCATAGCCTTTGCCCGTGAGTCCGACACGGTGGTTTTCGAGTCGAACTACGATGTTGATATGCTCATCGCCGGACCATACACCCACGAACTCAAGATGAGAATTTCCGGCGGGAACGGCCACCTCTCCAACGACGAGTGCGCCGCCGCGGTCTGCAGGTTCTGGCATCCGGGCCTCAGAAACCTTTTCCTCTGCCACCTCAGCGAGAACAACAACACTCCTCGCCTGGCGTACGACGCGGTCCGCGCCGCCCTCGACTCCGTTTCCGACGGCACCACGGCTCTCCGCCCGCTGCCCCGCACTACCCCGACTGACCTTATACTCCTATAAGAGGCCGACTAAAAATCGGTCTACGGCGTTCCTCTCCTATCCATTATTTCATACAAATAAGGGGGATGACTTTTTGGTCACCCCCCCCTTCATTATTGTGTGTAAGTGTTGATTTACAACTTCGGACCTGCTGCAACCAGGCTCTTTCCGAGCTCGTTGGTAGTGAACTTCTCGAAGTTCTTGTTGAAGCGAGATGCAAGATCCTTTGCCTTCTCCTCCCACTGAGCAGGGTCAGCGTAAGTGTCGCGAGGGTCGAGGATTGCTGGATCTACGCCCGGAAGAGCGGTAGGAACCTCGAAGTCGAAGAACGGAATCTTCTTGGTCGGAGCCTTCTCGATTGAACCGTCGAGGATGGCGTCGATGATTCCGCGGGTGTCGCGGATGGAGATTCTCTTGCCTGTGCCGTTCCAGCCTGTGTTAACGAGATATGCCTTTGCACCTACGGCGTTCATCCTCTTGACGAGTTCCTCGGCATACTTGGTCGGATGGAGTGAAAGGAATGCGGCGCCGAAGCAAGCTGAGAAGGTCGGGGTAGGCTCTGTGATGCCACGCTCTGTACCTGCAAGCTTAGCGGTGAAACCTGAAAGGAAGTAGTACTTCGTCTGCTCAGGGGTGAGGATTGAAACCGGAGGAAGAACTCCGAACGCATCGGCTGAAAGGAAGATTACCTGCTTTGCGTGAGGACCCTTTGAAACCGGCTTTACGATGTTCTTGATGTGATAGATAGGGTATGAAACGCGGGTGTTCTCTGTTACGCTCTTGTCAGCGAAATCAATCTTACCCTGCGCGTCAACGGTTACGTTCTCGAGGAGAGCGTCCTTCTTGATTGCGTTGTAGATGTCAGGCTCAGACTCCTTGTCG
This sequence comes from bacterium, assembly GCA_963640535.1. Taxonomy (GTDB): domain Bacteria; phylum Bacteroidota; class Bacteroidia; order Bacteroidales; family UBA932; genus Cryptobacteroides. The sequence goes on from CAVHYU010000002.1 coordinate 33,441, forward strand.
AGGTTGATGACCTTGGCGTAGCAGCCGCCCTCGTAGTTGAAGACTCCCTCGTCGTCCCAGCCGTGCTCGTCATCACCGATGAGAAGCCTCTTAGGGTCGGTTGAAAGAGTGGTCTTGCCTGTTCCTGAAAGACCGAAGAAGACAGCGGTGTTCTGTCCGTTGAGGTCGGTGTTTGCTGAGCAGTGCATTGAAGCGATGCCGCGGAGCGGGTTGAGGTAGTTCATAATGGAGAAGATACCCTTCTTCATCTCGCCACCGTACCAGGTGTTGAGGATAACCTGCTCTTTGGTGCGGAGGTTGAACACGGTGGCAGTCTCAGAGTTGAGGCCGAGCTCCTTGTAGTTGTCAACCTTTGCCTTTGCAGCGTTGAATGAAACGAAATCAGGCTCGCCGTAGTTCTCAAGCTCTTCCTCGGTAGGACGAAGGAACATATTCTTTACGAAATGTGCCTGCCAAGCGACCTCCATAATGAAACGGACCTTGAGGCGGGTTGCAGGGTTTGCACCGCAGTAGGTATCCATAACATAAAGCTTCTTGCCTGAAAGCTGAGCGACAGCCTTCTTCTTGAGGTCAGCCCAAGCCTCTTCGGAGCAAGGCTTGTTGTCGTTTTTGTAGGCGTCTGAAGTCCACCATACGGTGTCCTTTGATGCGTCGTTGTAAACGAAGAATTTGTCCTTAGGGGAACGTCCGGTGTAGATTCCGGTCATTACGTTGACTGCTCCGAGCTCAGTTACCTGACCTTTTTCGTAGCCCTCAAGGCCCTCTTTGGTCTCATCCTCGTAGAGAACTTCGTAAGACGGATTGTGGAGGATTTCCTTCACATTTGTGATTCCGTACTTGCTCAAATCAATTTTACTCATAGTGTAAAATAGTTATAAATTGTTAATACTTAATAATATTCAGTTATTTGCCGAATTTTCAGCCTGCAAAAATAGAAAATTGCCGCGACATTTTCAACAAAAAATAAGCCGAAACCATATCTGAAAATTGCTTATCTTTGAAAGATTTTACTGTAGGAGAAAAAATACCTACATATAATGATGGAGGACCCCCGAAAATGCCGTGTCCGGGAACTCCGAACGAGTCTAAAATTGACTCTGAAAACTAAAATAAGTATGACAGGGGAAATCAATATCTCATCAAATATGACAGAGAAAATCAAAATCTCATCAAAGTCCGACGATCTGAAGCTTTCACTTCTGGTCGTCGAACCGGAAAGCGCCCCTAAGGCCGTTTTCCAACTGGTGCACGGAATGGCCGAGCACAAGGAAAGATACCTTCCCTTTATGGAATTTCTTGCTTCGAAGGGCTATGCCAGCGTTATTCACGACCACCGTGGACACGGCGAGAGCGTTCTGAGCGCGGAAGACCAGGGATATTTTTACAGGGGAGGCTGGAAGGCTCTTGTGGAGGATGTTCACTCGGTCAACGAGTGGGTTCACTCCCGCTGGAGCGGACTTCCCGTCGTGCTTTTCGGGCACAGTATGGGCTCAATGGCGGTGCGCTCCTACGCCAAGAGGTATGACTCCACGATTTCCGCCCTCTGGGTGTGCGGCTGCCCGAGCTACAACGCCGGGGCGAAGGCTGGGATTCTGCTTTCTCGCCTCATCGGGGCCGTCAAGGGCGACCGTTTCCGCTCGAACCTCATTCAGAAAATCGGATTCGGAGGCTACGCAAAGGCGTTCAAGGGCGAGACCTCCCCTGCCTGCTGGGTTTGCTCGGATCCGGAAGCGGTGAAGGCGTATGACGCCGACCCGCTGTGCGGATATGTGTTCACGGTGAACGGCTTCGAGGGGCTGTTTTCTCTGATGGAGGACTGCTACAGTCTTAAGGGCTGGAAGGTGGAGCGGCCGGGACTTCCGGTGCGGTTCATCTCCGGCGCTGACGACCCGTGCGCCATCTCTGAAAAAGCCTTTGAGGGCGCCGTGGAGAACATCCGGAAGGTGGGCTACACCGATGTAAAGAGCCGCCGCTACGAGGGAATGCGCCACGAAATTCTCAACGAGCGCCGCAAGGAGCAGGTCTGGAACGACATTTTGGAGGAAACCGGTAAGATAATTTTATAGGAGTGGGACTCCGATGCTTTACAACAATGACACCGTTAGAGGTCCTGAAAAAATACTGGGGTTATGACAGTTTCCGTCCCCGGCAGGAGGAAATCGTCCGCTCCGCTCTCGATGGGCACGACACGCTTGCGATTCTCCCCACCGGCGGCGGCAAATCCGTGTGCTTCCAGGTGCCGGCCCTAATGAGGCCGGGGCTTGCACTTGTCGTCACCCCGCTCATCGCCCTGATGAAAGACCAGGTTCAGAACCTCAACGCCCGGGGCATCCGCGCCCTTGCCGTCTATGCCGGAATGAGCAGGAGCGAAGTGGACCGCACCTTCAACAACGCCGCCTACGGAGACTGCAAATTCCTCTACATATCCCCCGAGAGGCTCACCACGAGGCTTTTCCGGTACTATCTGCGCGAAATGCAGATTTCCTACATAGTCGTCGACGAGGCCCATTGCATCTCCCAGTGGGGCTACGATTTCCGCCCCGAATATCTCCAGATCGGCGAAATCCGCTCGGTGGTTGACGCCCCGGTTATTGCCGTAACCGCCACCGCAACTCCGGCTGTTGCCCGGGATATAATGACCCGCCTGCGTTTTCAGGAGCCGCGGCTTATCAAAAGCGGCTTCGAACGGCCCAACCTGAGCTACATCGTTCGCGAGACCGAGGACAAACTGGGCCAGATAATCAGCATCTGCGAAAGCGTCCCCGGGACCGGAATCATCTATGTCCGCAGCCGCAAAAGAACAGAGGAACTCGCCGAACTGCTCCGCCAGAAGGGCATCAGCGCGTCGCACTACCACGCGGGCCTCGGAACCGCCACCCGTACCCGCAGGCAACAAGCCTGGAAAAGCGGCGAGGTGCGCGTAATGGTCTGCACCAACGCCTTCGGAATGGGAATCGACAAGCCGGATGTGCGCTTTGTCATCCATTTCGACATCCCGGACTCGCCGGAGGCATATTTTCAGGAGGCCGGCCGAGGCGGAAGGGACGGGAAACGCTCCTACGCCGTTCTCCTTTGGAACTCGGACGATGTGCGCCGGCTCCATCTCCAGCAGACCAACGCCTTCCCGCAGACACAGTTCATAGAGGACATATATCAGAAAATTCACATATTCCTCGACATCCCCTACGAAGGGGGAGAAGGCAGCCAGCACAAATTCGACATAGGGGAGTTCTGCCGCAAGTTCGGCCTCAGCATCCCCGTGACTCTCAGCGCGATTACCTACCTTGAAAAGTCCGGCCATCTGACTCTCACCCAGTCTGTCGATGTGCCCACAAGGGTTATGATTGCAGCGGACCGCAAGGTTTTCTACAGCTACGATTTCTCCGACCCGGTGCTTCCGAAAATCCTCGAAATTCTGATGCGCCGCTATGTGGGAATCTTCAATTTCCCCGTGTCCATCGACGAGGAGGACATCGCCGCGAGTGCGCATCTGGAGGTCCCCGCTCTGAGGCAGAAGCTCTACGAGCTCTCGACCAGTCACCTTATAAGATATATCCCGTGCGCGACTTCCGACGTCCTGTTCCTCCCGCACGAGAGGCTGATGCCCAAAAACCTGGACCTGAGGCTCGACACCTTCAACTTCCTGAAAAAGTGTCAGAAAGACCGCAGCGATGCGATGATCGAATATGTCACGGAGCAGACCGAGTGCCGCAGCCGCTTCCTCCTGCGCTATTTCGGCCAAAGCGAGTCCGAAGACTGCGGAACCTGCGATGTTTGCCGCGCCAGACGCTCTCTCTCGAAGGCCCCGGGGCGCAAGGCCCTCTCTCAAAGAGGCACATCCAGCCCCGGGGCTGCAGCCCCTAAAGAGACCTCCCCCGGTGGAAACTCCCCCGAGGAACTCGAAGAAAGGCTCAAGAGGATTATAAACCAGGACTTTGGCGGAAAGTGGGACACGGAAAAGTTAAAGCGCCTGGTGAACGACCCCGCCTCCGAAAATGTCCCTGAAGATACGCTCCAAACCCTACGCCGCCTCCTTGACGAAGGCCAAATCCCCCCGCCGAAACTCTCCTAAAGAGGGAATTCCTTCCGAAAGCCGCCCGAAACCGATGCAATTCGCGGATAATTCTTAACTTTGCCTTTTGGTTGGGAGAATTTTAGAATCCAGTTTCCAAGTCCATTCAAAATCTGATTCCATAGATGAAAAAGAATAATCGGCAGGATGCCTTCAGTTCCAAGTATGTTATTGACGGAGTGAAACTTGACGTTACCCCGGAGGATATGCTGGAGGAGTGTATGCTCCCTTGCGCCTCGGAGGAGGATTTTCGCGAGGGCGCCTCGGGAGGCTTTGCCGAGATCTGGGACGAAAGCGTGGACGTGCCGCCGGAGAATCTGGACTGCGCCGAAGAGGACGTGCGGGAGTGCATCGAAAAAGTCACCGCCGCCGCAAAGCCTGCGCAGGACCGCCTCTTCGATGTGCTTTATCCCGAGAGTTTTGCCCGGGAGAGAGTCGCCGCCTCGCTCATCGACACCCTCTGGATTGAGGGCGAGTACCGTCTGGAGGACCTCGAACTGTGGGCGGAGTGGAACTGGAATTCTTCTTCGGTGGGGAATATGGCCGCCTTCTACAACAGTGTGCAGTCCGTTTCCGAGTATATATATGACCTTGGTGTCGTCCTCGAGGGCTACTGCTACGAGGAGGACGGGGACTGTGTCAATTCCTACTTCGCGACGGTAGGGGGAGACGGGTGCGGAGACGGAGAATATGACGCCGACCCCGAAGAGGCTGAAGACATCGCCGACAAGGACTGGGAGGAGGACGATATGAGCGCGGAGGAAAGCCGCCTGTGGACCGTCGGGGGAGGAAGCGATGTGAATCTGGACAAGAACAGGAGCGTGTGGATGGGGGAGGAGAGGCTGTGTGCGGCGCACCTTGTTGCGGACGGCGCGGGCTCGTTCCTTGTTTATGTTCCGTTTGACACCTGTCCTCCGAGGCTTGGAGGCTCTCTTCTTGCCCGGACGCTCGGGAAAAGCGGGGGAGTCGCCCCTGCCCTTAACGACCCGGACTATTTCATTGACTGCTACGAAGTTGTGCGCGACCTTGTGAGCGACGGCGTTGTGATGTCGGCGCGAACCGTCTGTGACGGCGGACTTGCCGTGGCGGCCCGGAAACTCGCCGCGGACTCCGGACTCGGGGCGCGGCTCAACCTTGGCGGAGTGAGCTCCGCGTACGGCGAGAGCGACCTTTGGAGACTCCTTTTTGCGGAAACTCCGGGAGTGCTCCTTCAGGTGAGCGACGACGACGGCGACTACATCGACTCGCAGTTCCTGCTTCAGGACGTGGCATATTACCGCGTCGGGCGGGTAGAGGCCGGGGCTGAGGGCGTCGAGGTTCTTCCGCTTGGCAACGGCGTGGACCGGATTCTGTCCTCTCTTCTGGACAGTGCCGCCTCCGAAGGCGAAGATTAGGGCGGGGGATTCCCCGAAAGAGCGGATTGCTTCGTTACACGGCCCTCGTATGTAACATTTTAAAATCCAAAGCCTAAAAATCATTAAATCATTAGCCAAATTTTCCATTTTTGCATAAAAATTGCTAAATTCGCGGCGCGAAATGTGACGTGCCGCTCTTTTGGCGTTTGCAGTGTCCCGTTTCTGTCTTTACAGAAATATATAACTAAATAATACAAAAGCATTTATGGAAAACACAAAGAAACGTGTCTATCGCTTTGGCGGCAAAACCGCCGAGGGAAACGGCACAATGAGAAATCTTCTTGGCGGCAAGGGTGCGAACCTCGCCGAGATGTGCCTTCTTAACATTCCGGTTCCTGCCGGTTTCACCATCACAACCGAGTGCTGCGCAGAGTATTACGCTCTTGGCGGTGGTTATCCTGAGGAGCTCAAGACAGAAGTTGCCTCCGCTCTCAAGGCCACCGAGGCCATTATGGGCAAGAAATTCGGCGACAAGAAGAACCCTCTTCTGGTAAGCTGCCGTTCAGGTGCCCGCAGTTCAATGCCTGGTATGATGGACACAATCCTCAACATCGGTCTTTGCTCCGACACCATCCCGGGTATGATTGAAGCTACCAAGAACCCGAGGTTCGTTTACGACGCATACCGCCGTCTCATTATGATGTACTCTGACGTCGTTATGGAGAAGGCTGAGGGCATCGAGCCTGAGGACGGAAAGGCAATCCGCCAGCAGCTTGACAAGATGATGGAGGACCTCAAGGAGTCTAAAGGCTACAAGTCTGACACTGAAATTACAGCAGAAGAGCTCAAGGACCTTTGCGACAAGTTCAAGATTCGCGTCAAGGAAGTTCTCGGTGTAGAATTCCCTGACACAGCCGAGGCTCAGCTTTGGGGCTCAATCGGCGGCGTCTTCAAGTCTTGGAACGGAAAGAGGGCAATCGCTTACAGAAAGATCGAGGGAATTCCTGACGACTGGGGTACAGCAGTGAACGTTCAGTCAATGGTCTTCGGAAATATGGGCAACACCTCGGCAACAGGTGTCGCATTCTCACGTAACCCTGCAAACGGAGACAACAAGTTCTATGGCGAGTGGCTCATCAACGCCCAGGGCGAGGATGTCGTAGCCGGTATCCGCACTCCGAACCCTCTTAACGAGGCAACCAAAACCCCTCACAACGCAAATCTCGAGTCTCTCGAGAAGGCTATGCCTGAAGTTTACAAGGAGCTTGACGACATCCGTCTCCACCTTGAGCAGCACTTCAACGATATGCAGGACATCGAGTTCACCATCCAGGACGGCAAACTTTGGATGCTCCAGTGCCGTATCGGTAAGAGAACAGGTCTTGCAGCCTTGAATATGGCTATGGATATGCTCGAGGAGGGTATGATTGACGAGAAGACCGCTGTTACAAGGGTCGCTCCCGCTCAGCTCGACGAGCTTCTCCACCCTATCCTTGACCCGGCTTCCGAGAAGAAGGCAACCGTCATCGCAAACGGTCTTCCTGCATCTCCGGGCGGAGCAGTCGGAACAGCTGTATTCTCTTCTGAGGCCGCTATGGCTGCCGCTGCAAAGGGTCTGAAGACAATTCTCGTCCGTGAGGAGACTTCTCCTGAGGACGTCGAGGGTATGAGGGCCGCAACCGGTATCCTTACAATGAAGGGCGGTATGACCTCACACGCAGCGCTCGTCGCACGCGGATGGGGCAAATGCTGCATCGTAGGCTGCGAGTCAATGACCATCGACCTTGCTGCAAAGACTGCAACATTCAAGAGCGGCGCCACAATCAAGGAAGGTGACTATGTCAGCCTCAACGGTGCCAAGGGTCTTGTTTATGCAACCAAGATTGACACGATGGACGCTTCCGAGAACCCGCGGTTCGTGAAGTTTATGGAAATCGTCGACAAGTTCCGCAAACTCGGTGTCCGCACCAATGCCGACACTCCTGAGGATGCAGCCCGCGCACTTTCATTCGGCGCAGAGGGTATCGGACTTTTCCGCATCGAGCATATGTTCTACGGCGCAAACTCAGAGACTCCGCTTGCAAAACTCCGCAAGATGATTCTTTCCAAGACCGACGACGAGCGCAAGGCCGCTCTCGCTGAGCTTGAACCTTACATCAAGGCCGCTGTGAAGGGTACAATGAAGGTTATGGACGGCAAACCTGTCACCTTCCGTCTTCTTGACCCGCCTCTCCACGAGTTCGTTCCGCAGGGGCACGACAAGAGGGAGGCTCTTGCTGAGGAGCTCGGAATCAACGAGCAGGAAATCGAGAAGAGGGGTGAGTCTCTCCACGAGGTTAACCCTATGATGGGTCACCGTGGAGTTCGTCTTCACATCACCTACCCTATGATTTCCGAGACTCAGTTCCGCGCAATCTTCACCGCTGCAGCAGAGCTCATCAAGGAAGGCTTAAATCCTAAGCCTGAGATTATGATCCCGGTTACCATCTCGGAGAGGGAGCTTAAGTTCCAGAAGGCGATCTGCGAGAAGATTAAGCTTGAGGTCGAAGGCGCTACCCACACTACTCTCGACTACAAGTTTGGTTCAATGATAGAGATTCCTCGTGCAGCTCTCACCGCTGACAGGATGGCCCGCACCGCAGAGTTCTTCTCATTCGGTACGAACGACCTCACCCAGATGACCTTCGGCTTCTCAAGGGACGACGTCGGAACCTTTATGGGCGACTATCTCGGCAACAAGATTCTCGACTCAGATCCGTTCAAGACTCTTGACACCAAGGCTGTCGGCAAGCTCATCAACTACGCAGTTAAGGAAGGCCGTTCAACTCGCGAGGGACTCAAGTGCGGCATTTGCGGCGAGCACGGCGGCGACCCTGCATCAGTTGAGTTCTGCCACAAGATCGGCCTCAACTACGTTTCCTGCTCTCCGTTCCGCGTGCCAATCGCACGCCTTGCAGCAGCGCAGGCCGCAATCAAAAACGACAAGTAGTAGAGGCTAAATAAAGCATTCTACAGCGCAATAAAAGGTGACCCTGAAGTCGAAAGACTAAGGGTCACTTTTTTAGTATAAAGAGCTTTGGGGCAGATTTTTGAGGATAGACCCAAAAGATGCCCCAAAGAAAAACAGCCCGCATCACTGCGAGCTGTTTCGGTTAGTAGTGTAGTGTTTTAATTATTAGTGGTCAGCAGTCTCTCCGAAGAGTCGGAGAGCGGTGGTCTTAGCCTACGTCTGACTAAGACAATGCAAATTTAGGCTTTATTTTTAATTATCCAAATTTTCTGAAGATTTTTATCACAAAAACGGCGTTTTTTGCAAATCCTGTAGCAAAAAGCGTCGTTTTATCCATTTTGATTAATGATAACGTCTTGCGCTTTGGCTTGATTAAAAATCCGGGAGTCGATTCACATCGGCTCCCGGAGGCGTTGTTGTATGTATATATAGTGGATTGGGTTTTGGCCCAAAATCACTCTGATTGACCCCTCCCGTCCCCTCTGCAGGGGAAGTGGCGCTCCGTTTGCCCTATCAACGCAAATCCCTCCCTTCACTCCCTTCGCGCGTCCGCTGTAGCGGACGGGTTACCGCACGCACTAATCCGTGCGGATGTCACGGACGCAGCGGTAAGTGAAATTTGCACTTGCTTCCAGGGACATATTTCCGTTATTGTATATGAAACCATACTTAGTTCCTGGATCACCTGTACCTGTGTCTTTCTGGCTTCCATCTACACCAAACGTATAGTATGTGCGGGACACCATCGCATCGTCAATCGCATTGTAGTACTTCATCATTGCAAGCTCCATCTGATTTGGCAGGCGATAGCCTTCCGGGCAATACGGGTTAGTGGACCCTGAGCTGATGGAGTCGGTTACAGCAGTATTCACTGTATTAAAATTGGAGGTTTCTGCGGCCTTTGCCACCTTACTTTTCGGCAGGACC
>CAVHYU010000002.1:42814-143415 GCA_963640535.1 bacterium
CCATCGGACTGGAAATTGCATCGTAATACATCAACATTGCAAGTTCCACCTGATTGGGCAGCCTGTAGCCTTCAGGGCAGCAAGGATTCTGTTCACCTTTGTTTATTGCTGTATTAACTTCGCTGTTTACAGATTGGAATTTCCCTGATTTTGTTGTGGCCTGACTTGCTGGCAGGACTTCGAAGCGTTTGTATAGGCGGTTGATGTCGGAAGTCTGATTATGGTAGTCAAGCTCGCGGGAAGTGTAGTAGCGGAGCGCAGCTTTGTTAAGGTGTGTGGCGTTGAATGTGTAAACTGTGTTTGTGCCGGAGCCAGATGTCTCCACATCTATGTAATCATCTGGTTTATAGGCTCCTGCAGTGAAGGACAGAGATGTCGGGTTCTCTTTTCCGAGGTTTCTAACGCAGCGCACGCTTAATTTGGTCAGCTTAGTCCATTCAGTTGACCCCTGTAAATAACCGGTTGAAATACCCTCCTCACCCCATACTACAGTAGGCTGACTCATATTACCGTATTTGGTGCTGGATATGACGTGTTGACGCCAATCATCATCAACGCTGGATGCCTGCTCGGTGGCGGAGCGGTAGTAAAGGCGGGAGTGGTGGTCTATCACACCGTTGCCCACGTAGAGACCGATAAGCTGGCGGATGGAAGCCGTGTACCAGCGAAGCTCGTCAGGGTCAATCGTTCCGTTTCCGTTGTTGTCGCGGTTGCGGGAAAGGCAGATGTAGCGCAGAGCCTTGTAGGAAGACTGCATCTGCGGGACATCGTTCTGCGTTTCGAAGTCAAGGTAGATTCCCCATTTTGGAGTTCCGCTAAGACCCCATTCCTTTACTGAATTGTAGAGACCATCGAAGGAATCTGTGTTGTTTCCTGAACCATTGTAGTCACTCGAACTTGTATTGTAGGTATAAACCTGGTCTGTAAACTCATCAATGTACTCGAGACCCCAGGCGCTCTGGAGCGAAGTCTCGCTTTCGTCGGTGTTGTAGATACTTTGGATGGAGTGCTGCTGGATTGTGATCACAGAGCCGGTGGCGCGGGACTCCAGGTCCTTGCTGACATTGGAATTGCAGAGGATGTGGAGGGTGCGGTCGTCCTGGTTCACGAACTTTTTCCAAAGGGTCGGGGAGGAAACTCCTGTGACCGGGTTCTTTTCGTAGTAGTACTCGTCAACGAAGGCCGTGACGCAGATTTTCGCCGCTTCCTTGTCGTCCGGGTTGTCGAAGTCGCCCGTGTAGGTCATCCCAGGGTTCTTATAGTATTCCTCCAGGAGTTTTACCTGCTCCTTGATGTATTTCACAAGGTCCACAATGTTCATAAGGCCGTCGTTGTGGTAACCTGCGAGGCCGTCTGTGCCGTCGCCCTCGGCGTTGGTTGAGGCATCGCGGTAAATCGTCGTCGTCTCGAACTTGCGGTCAGGGCTCACGAACTTTCGGCGGTTGGTGTTGTAGGTGCCGTCGGAGTTCTTCTTGTTCAGACGGAAGTGCACCCAGTCGTAGTCGAGAGTTCCCGGGGTGAGCGGGTCGGACGGAGTGCCGTCGCTGAACGGAGTCTTCACGCTCCAGGTGAGGTCGTCGGCCGTGCTGTTTACGCCCTCGAAGAAATTGGAGGCGTGGAAAGTCATAGTCTTGGAGTAGTAGTGGGCGTCGCAGACCGCGATTTCCTCCTTCGCTATGGTGACCTGTCCGGTTGCTCCCGGCTGGTTCTCTGTCGTGGATGTCTCCACCTCCACCCGGATGTTGTTCACGGAGTTCACCGTGACGGTGTAGGTGTAGAAGGTGTTGCGCTCTGTGTTGAAATTGTTGAACGAACCGTAGGTGTCGGTGTTCCAGGCGGAGCCTTCGGAGAAGGACCAGTCGCCCAGATGGATGAGGTACTGCACCTCTCCGCCCAGAATCTTACCCGCATCGTCGTTTTCAAGCTCCATCTCCACGTTTCCCGTCACGAGAACGTAGGTGGAGAAGTCGTTGGCGTTCTGGAAAACTCTCATTTCGCGGCTGACGTCCATTCCTCGGGAAGAAATATAGTCCACGGTCACGGTCTCGTTCTCTCCTTCGTGGTAGCCTGAGGACTGCTTCACCTGGCGGGAGCGGTCCTGGTAGGAGGCGATGGAGGTGTTTTTAGGCTTCTGGCGGTTCTCCAGCATATAGAAAGTGAAGCTGGAGGTGTTGTCGCCCGGGAATTCCTCGAAATTGGTCCATTCGGTTTCGAAAAACTTCGGGGCATAGTTGACATATTCGCTTGTGGCGGTTGCCGGGTCCACGTTCACAGCGTCCTCAGCATCCCTTTCCACAAGGTAGGAGGTCGCAGGGGCGTTCATAACCTTCCACTGCTTTGCCGTGAAGGATTTGATTTTCTGCCCTGCGGCGTCGGGGCGCGAGCCGGTCTTGAAGATGAACTTCACCTTCGCGTCGAGGCGGCGGAGCATAAGCGTGCCGGCAGCGGAGCCGTCAGTCTTGGTGATGGTGCCGTCGTCTGCAATCTTTAGGTCGGAGAGCATTCCCGTCATCGGGAAGTAGCCGTTGCGGGAGGTGATTTCCTGATTGAGATAGACCGAGAAGTCGAGAAGGTCCTGCTCAGAGTCGATGTTGTGGCTCAGGAGGTCGGAGGAAACCCTCACCATATCCGCATCGAGGTTTGCCATCGCGTAGATCTTGTAGCCGCTTCCGCTGCTGGTCTGGATGCTTACTCCGCCATTGACCGGGGATGCGCTGTTATTGACCCACCAGCCTTCGCCCGTTAGGGAAGCGGTGGAAGTGACGTCTTTCTTGTTTGCGCTGTCGAAGTACTGGCTGTAGATTTTGTTGCCGTTGGAGTCGAAGAGGAAGACGAAAAGGTTCAGCACGCGGCTTTCTGCGGCGTCGCTCACTGCGGCGCGGGTGACAACGATAGTGTTGTCCTCCGGGGCGAAACTTAGCCCGGCAATCACCTCTTTTCCGCTGCACTCCTTGCCCGAGCCGCTTTCAAGAAGCGGTTCACGCGAACATCCCGCCGAGAGAAGAAGGGCGAGAAGGGCGCCAAGAGATACGTGAAGTATATTTTTCATATCCTAAATCAGTCGAATGTTGTTTCGTTGTCTTTTTCTGTCCACGGCTCCACCTCGAAGTCGAAGCTGCTGGTGTGAGGGTTGTAGAATATATTGACTATTATCTCCACCTTGTCGTTGCGGCAGACTTTCTCGAGCGGCTGGATGATTCCGTAGCTGTCGGTGTAGGAAAGCGGCGAGGTCCTGGACAGTTTCTTGGTCGGAGTCGGGCTCAGTACCTGAGTCGTGAAGGGAGTCGCCTCGCGCAGGTACCAGCCCCTTTGCGTCGCATTGGCATTCCTGCTTACTTCGAGAGTTCCTGAATTGTCATAGAGATAGTATGTTCTACTATAGGAATTGGTTTTGTAACCGAAGTAACATCCTGTTTCCGTTCCGGTGTACACTGATGATGAACTGTCCGAAAGGCTTGCAGAATACTTACTTATTGAGAGATATTTACCTGTCCCTACATTCTTTAGGGTAGTAGGGCTGGAAGTTGTACTGAACTGCCATAGGTAGTTCGTGATGTCGTTCTTGGCGAATAGTTCATCGTCCGAGCCCACATCGCTGATTGCCAGTGAACCGTTGCTGTCAGCCACAAGGAACTGCCTTTGGGAATACGCGTTGGCGATAAAGTAATAACTTGAGGTATTGATGGTTGTGTTGGTGGTCGAGCCCGTCGCCTCATATCCGGAAGCCGTAGTATAACTCACCGAGGTGACTGAAGGCTCGTACAATCCGCCCGCAACGCTGAGCCGCAGGGTGTCCGTTACGTCGGCGCAGCTCTCGAAAAGGCAGCAGCTGAGCATCTTGCTCTCCTCTCCCGGCTCGATGCGGGTGAGAGCGGAGGAGGACTGAAGCGCCCCGTAGGTGGTGCCGGTAGGGGAGGAATGATCGTCCTGCTGGAAAATGTATCCAAGGCTCGGGCTGCGTTTACTAAGGCTCACCCCGCTGACATAGATCGCCTTGTCGGTGGTGCGGTTTTTAAGCGTCACGTTGATCTGCCCGCAGACCCTCACTATTTCCGCGCTGATGCGGTTCACTCCGGCTCCCACATTGCAGGTCTTCATCAGCGAGAGCGGCATCCCCTCGGTGTCTGAGTAGATCGGGTAGGTGGAGGAAGAGGAAGGCAGAGCGAGTGTGGCCTTGAGGAAGGAGTTGTCGATGGTGCTGCCTGCGACGTATGAACTCAGAGCAGTGCTGTTCGCAAGGAAATAGAGCGTGTAGTCGCCGCGGACCACATCCTGGAAAGTCACAGTGTCCCTCACGGCGTTAGGGGTGTGGGAGGCGTACTGGCTGACTTTACCGTTGCCGTCAACCATCCAGACGCGAAGGTTCACCATCGTGTCTCCGTCCTTTGCGCTCTTGGTGGCGGGGGCGGAGCCGATCTCTATCTGAACGGTGGCCTTTCCATTCTGGTGTGCCTGCTCTGCGGAGTTCTCAGCTGAAGGGAGTTTCCCGCAGGAGGAAAGCAGAGCCGCTCCCCAAAGGAGGACGGATAAACTTATATGAGGAATGAATGACTTCATAATCAAATGTTTATGTCAACTGTGGACTGGACTTCATTCCAATCTTTGATGGTTACGACAACCTCCACGCTCGATTTTTCGATAAGGAGAGTGTAGGTGTAGATTTTGCCGCTTTCCCACTCGAGGGTCGGAAGAACTGCGGTGTGGTCCACTGTGCCGCCTCCCACGGTCTTGAAATGTATGGATGTGTTCCCGTGCTGAGGGTCGGAGCAGGTCTGCGGGATGGCGAAAACGACGTTGTCCGCGTCGGAGGAGCCGTAGATGTCCACAGGCTCGACTGAGGAGGCGTCCTCCGGGTTATAGACTCCGAAGTTGCGCTGCGTGGTGCTCTGGTAGAACTCTGTAGTGGAGTCAAAGGCGTCGGAGGTCCAGGTGATGACCGGTGAGAGATAGTCCCCTGTCGCGTGGCTGTATTTCATAAGGCCTGCAGCCTGAACTCCTGTGAGGTGGAACTCGGTGAGGGCATCTGTCGTGCCCTTGTCAACGGTCTTGTTGAACGCGATGCGGAAGCGGAGTGCGGTAAGCGCGTGGGAGAAGTTCATCGGCACACGGCCGGTTCCTTCGGCGTCAGTAGCCGGATGGCGGGTGGCGAAGGCTACGAGAAGGTCGTATTGCTCGTCAATGATTCGGTAGCGGACCTGGATTGCGTCCACGTCTGATCCTCCCGTCTCCACATCGGCCCCGTAGGGGTGGTAGGCCCTGAAGCGGTAGTGCTGGTTTCGTTTCCAGTAGTATTTCGGCTTGTCGCCCGTGCGGGTGTATTCCCAATAATTGGTGGACGTGTTGTAGCTCACCTTGAGGGCGGAGGAGTGGTCGAAGACGTTTGTAGTGGCTGCTGCGCCTTTTGTTGCGGAGTAGCCACCATAGACTCCGAAAGGCTCGGCGGTGAGGTTGCTGTCCGCTGTTTTGACGCCTTTGGTCTTTGGGGCGGAAAGCCCGTTCTGTGAGGCCTGTCTTCCGGTTGCAGAGATGTTTTCAGCTTCCGGGGCATCTGCACGGAAAGATATCTCTTCCCCGAGAGGCTCGGGAGAGTCCTTTCTGCAGGCGGAGAGAGCCGCCGCGCAAACTGCCAATGGCAACAGGTATTTCGCTATATCTCTAATCATTTTCGTTTCTATGCTGCAACCGTAGCTGCGTTTTGTCATTTCTCCGGTCCTATGATGATCTCGCTTGAGCTTCCCTCTCCCCAAGGCCCCACATTGCCGTTGAACTCGATCGGTTCGTTCTCCTCACCGACGACGATGCTGTAGGTGGTGTGCTGTCCGATGCCCCAGAGCTGGGATTTGATGTCTGAGAGAAGCTTTTCGGCAGTGTACTTCTGCCCGTTGATGGAGTATTCGACGTAGAGGCTCACTCCGGAAGTGCCGCGCGCGGAGTCGGCGTTGAGCACCTGCGGGATGACAAGAAGCCCGTTGCCATTGAGGGTTATGTTCTGTGCGGTGAGCCCGAGTGAAAGCCCCGCAGCGTTTTCAAAAATCACTATTTCCTTGAGGGAACTGCGGTTGCCCCAGGTCTCCGCTGTTGCCTCCGAGGTTCCAGTGGCGGCCATTCCCGGGGTGTAGCTTCCCACTGTATAGACCCTTCTGAGGCTCACTTTGTAGATTTTCACCCTGTTGGTTGCGGAAGTGTCCGCAGCGGTGCTGGCCTGGACGGTGACTTTCGCGAGTTTGTGGCGGAAAAGGGTCGGCACGCCGAGGTAGCCGTAGGTGATGGTGTTGGCCTTGAGGTCGGACTTGAAGTCGGCGATCATAAAGTCGATGTTCTGGTTGGTGGTGGCGTTGAGCTCCCAATTGGAAAGGGAAACTCCGTCCTTTGTGACGCTGGCTTTGCCGGTCGTGGAAATCGCGGCAGGGGAGTAGGACCAGAAACTGAGGCTGCCGACTTTCGGCCAGAAGTACTGCCTGTCTGCGCCTCTCCATTTGTCGGTCTGAAACTCCACGGTGACATCCTTGAAATACTCCGCCGCGTCCTCTTTGTCCGTCTTCCAGAGCTTTCCGTCGGGAAGGTACCAGGCGAAGGATTTGAAGGAGTCGGAGGTGCTGTAGGCTGTGGCGGCCTTGGTCCGGGGCTGAGCCTCGGAGAGGGACTGAGCTGAGGTTGCCTCTGCATCGGAGTCTGTCTCTTCGGAAGGGCCTTCGAGGCTGCTTAGCTGCTCAAGGGCGACATTGTAGGCAAGGCCGACGGAAGGCTCCTCACTCCTTATCTCCTCGGGGGAGGCAGGAGAGAGTTTCACGCAGGAAACTCCCGCGAGAAGCAGAATCAGCCCTGCTGAATGCGCTATGCCGAAATGTCCAAGTTTCATAATTTCTGTTTTCTTCTGGAACCCTGCGGAGGTATCACCCTCCGCAGGGCTAATGGTTTACTGCCCGGGCAGCAATTACTTTGTAATGTCGTAGGAGTGAGTCTCAGTCTCCCAGTCAACAACGCTCGGTGCCCAGTAGATCTGGTCGAGGCCGATCTTGATGGTGTAGCTGATCTTCTTGTTCATTGTCCACGGAGTTGCAGCTGTGACATTTGCGCCTTCGTTAACTCCGCCCTGAATTTCCCAGATTGAAGCATAAACGTCCCTTACGGTCTCGGTGGTGAATCCGTTTCCGTTGCAGGTCTTGATTGTATAGGTAATCTGGATATTAGCAGCGCCTGAAACGTTGTCAAGGTTACCCGGCTCTTCGAAAGTCTGCGGAAGAATAAGGAGGTAGTCGTTTCCAGTCTGGCAAGGAGCAGCTACTGCATCTTTTCCGAATGCGGTTCCTGTCTCATTATTGTACCAGGTGTAGTCTTTGGTGCCCTTATCTGCAGCCCAGGAACCGAGCTCTGTGCTGCTAACCTTGTTGGTGCTGGTGTAGGTTCCCTTGTACAGAATGTTGTTGATCTTCACTGAGTTGATGTAGAAGAACTTGTCTCCGGCTACGGCGCTGGTCTCGGTGTGACCGTTAGTGTAGTCCTTGTCTGTCAGGAAGTTGAACGCTACAATCTGTGAGAGCTTGTGACGGAAGATTGTAGGAACTCCGTTGTAGCCCGCGTTGGTCTGGTTATGAGTCTCGTCAGGCCTATAGTCAGCAACCATAACGTCAACTGTCTGGTTTGCGTCAACGTCCCAGTTCGAGATCTTGATACCGTTGGTTACGTCGCAGGTAGTCGCAGTGTTAAGGGCGGCGAGATACGGGCTGTAGGAGAAGAAAGTAAGGCTTCCCTGTTTTGGCCAGTAGTAGGCAGTCGTGGTTGTCCAGGCATTGCCTGAAGTCTGTCCGTTGTTCTTCACCTCGCTCTGCGGGATGTAGATCTGAGCATCTGCAGCAGCTGATGTGCCGCTGTCAGGTGCCCATTCCTTGCCTTTTTCAAGGAAGAATGCGTATGTCCCGAAAGGAACGTCGGTAGGGTAGACGGTTCCATCGATCATCGCCTTTGAATCGATGACGGTCTGGAATTTAATCTGCTGAGGGTCAGTCTCGGGAGTGTACACCTCGTTTTTTGCGCAGGAGGCAAGCACTGCGATTGCCGGAACTGCGATTAAAAGATACTTTTTCATTTTTTGTAATTTATTTGGTTTATATTTTTCTTTCTCTTAGATGGTGAGGTCTTCTGCTTTGCCATCAGTCCAGTCGGTTACATCCGGATCCCAAAGAATCTCATTCACTCCGAGAATGATGTTGAGGGTGTACTTCTTGCCGTTTACCCAGTTCTCGGTGTAGATGCTCTTGAGGTCCTTTCTTACGGTGACTGTCTCAGTGACTGGGATGCCAGTGTAATTGGTGGTGATTGTATAAACCACTTCAATCGCCGTGGTGTCATCATTAATTGTCGCAACAGGCTCAGGAAGAGTCTGCGGGAGAACGATGTAGTAGTCGGATGCGGTAGGATTTATTGGCCTTATTTCCCTTGACACGTTAAGCAGATCTCCACTGTAGGCAGAGAGATTTGAAGAAGTGCCCTGATTGCTCCACGGAGTGGCGGAGGCTGTAGGGGAGCCCTGAGCGTAGTCTCCTTTGGTGCTGACATTTCTCAAAGTTATGCTCTTGAGTTTGAACATTCCGTCTTCGTATGTATTGCCGGAAGTGGCCTCATCCGTCTGGATTTTGAACACGAGGTTTGAAAGGACGTGCTTGAAGATTGTCGGCACACCTTCCTTCCAGCCGTCGTATTGAACGGTGTTGTTTTTCTGGTCTGCAGCGATTTCGGCCACCATAAGGTCCTTGTTCTGATTGGAGGTGACTGCATAGCCTGTCGTGTTGATGCCCTGGGTGTTGCTGCAGGAAATTGTGCAGCCGGAGACTGCAGGGGCGGCAGTGTAGTCAGTCCAGGCAAAGAAGGTGAGGCTTCCCTGCTTTGGCCAGAAGTATGTCACTCCTGCGTTCTTCCAGTACTTGTTGGCATCTACATATTCAATAAGAGAATTGGATATGTAGGCCTTGCTATCGGCAGAGTTTTTTGCCCAGGTCTTGTCCTTTTCGAGGAAGTAGGCGTAGGAGTAGAACTTCTCATCGGTACTGAATTTTGAGGCGGCTTTGGTCTCGAGGGTCTGGTAAGTGATTTCCGCAGGAGCGCTTTCTACGGGGAGCACTTCGTTCTTGCTGCATCCGGCTGCAAGTGCAGCGGACGGAAGAGCTGCGAGAAGGATGAATTTTGCTGTTGTTTTCATAATCTATAATCGTTAATATTTTCTTTTCTGTTTTCTGTTTCTTTTTTTCGTGTTTAAGAAGTTAATGCTTGTGTTGTGTGTATGTTATTGTGTTGCTGTATATTCTTTTATTTGTTGAGGCTTACTCTACAAAACAATTTCGTGCTCCTCAGTCTCCCAGTCCTCCACTCTCGGGTCGAAACCGCTCGTTCCTCCCGACTGGTCAGGCGGGTCGATGTGGATGGTCTCCTCGAGCAGTAGCCAGTGGTGCTTAATGCAGTTTTCGCTCAGGAAGAGGTCTGAGATGTTGAAAGTCCTCTGCACCTTGCTTCCGCTTTTTGTCTGGATGTCGAAGGTGACCTCGAGGTCGTTAGAGGAGGAGTCCGGGCGGCCGAAGGTGTTGAACACAGCGCAGATTACCGGCACTCCTTCGTCGTCGCTTTTCTGCAACTCGAAATAGACCGTTGACTGCGGGTCGTCCACCCTGTCTCCGAGGGTTATGAAGTTGGCGGACGACATTCCGGAGAGCACAGCCGTCGCCGTGTTTACATATATGAGTCCTTCCACCTTTATCTGGAGGTAGTAGCTCTCGACCACTGTTTTCGCCTCGGCCTCCACTGTGTAGACGCCGGTGTGGTACGGGATGACTTCCTCAGGCTTGCGTGCCACGACAAGGTGGTCGGGGCTGTAGGTGAAAAGGTCGCCGCTCTGCACCTTTGTGGTGAATGTGCGGGAAATCCTGTCCGAAACTCCGAGTGCGTATGCCTCGGCGCTGCCCCAGCTGTACTGGTCGCGGATGAGGGTGGACTCGGTTCCGAAGTTGTAGGTGTAGAGCCTGTAGGCTCCCGGGGCCACGCTGAGGTCTCCGTAGAAGGTCTTCCGCCCGGCCTCGTCGGTGTCGTAGTCCGTGAGGAAGGTCTCGCAGGCAATCTGGTCGCTGTTCTCGTCGAAGAGAATAACGTGCATAACGTCCTGCTGGATTACCGGCTTCGGGACATTTTCGTTATAGATGTCGCAGGTGACGTTGCGGATGGAGTCAGTGTTGACTTTGATCTTGATGCGGGTGTTGTAGTCCGGGTCCTCGAGAGGGCGGCGGTGGCAGCCCGTGCCTATGATTATAGCACACAGAACCAGCAGGGCCGCGTTCAGCGCGCTGCCTGCCAAAGTCGTTCTTATGTAACTAAATCCTTTCATTCAATTTTCGCAAATATCTAATGTCTCTTGGCTCTATGGGGTCTCTCTAGTCGCTCTCTCAAATCCTCTGCCCACCTATTTCTTTCTGCTTTTTTTCTGCTGCTTTTTATCCTTGTTTGTGGAGGCGGCCTTGCTGCGAGCGTTGTGGCTGTCCTTTCCTATCGGGATTACGAGCGAAATCTTCGCCTTGGTCGGACCGAACCAGGAGATTTTTCCGACTTTGTAGCGGTCGCGGTAGAGGTGCTCGTAGGCCTCGTCCGGCTGGTAGTGGCGGTAGTCGCTCTGAAGGAAGCCCGCCGAGATGGAGAACTCCATATTGAGCCACTTGCACACCGGAAGGGCATATCCGTAGGTTAGTCCCACTGACCAGAATTCTCCCTGGTAGCACAGGGCGGTGTCCCACTGGAAGTCATACTTTCCGCTCATTCCGTAAACTCCGGCGAAGTGTCCGCTGAGGTAGTCCTTCCTGTCGTTGCGGATGAACCACCACCTCGGCTCAAGTCCCATCTCCCAAAGCTGGAAGCAGTATTTCTTGCCGTTCGGACCCCAGTCCCACCACGGAAAGAGGTCTTCAAAGGCGATGGAGAAGTGTTTCCCTATAGGGAACTCAATCTCGGCGTTAAGCGCCGTTACGGCGTCGAAAAGCAGGTTGGACTTCATTGCCGGGTACCAGTATTTTCTCGGGGCGACGCTGTCGGCGGGCTCCTGAAGGGGGTCCACTCGAAGGCTGTCGAGCGTTATCTCGGTGTTCTCGACGGTGTCCTGAGGCTCCTCAATCTCTATGTCTTCGCTAAGAGGGGGACGGGTGACAATGGTCTGAGCCCGGAGACTGTCAAGTCCGACCTCTGCGTTTTTTATCGTGTCTTCCGCAAAATTCTCTATGTCAATGTCTTCGCTAAGCTCTGGCGCAAGCGGCTCTGCGAGGGTGGAGTCCGCGGCGGGAAAAATCGGGTGCGAAACGACTACAATCTCGGCATAACGGAGGTAGCGGAGGATGTTGCGGCGGATGTAGGTGTATGGCCTTCCCTCACGCATTTCTATCACTCTCTTGAATATGGCGTCCGGATGCTCCCCAGGGTGTTTTTCGAATTCATCGACAACTTCATTGCGGTAGGGAAGCCCCTTGGACTCTTTGACCATCCGGAGAAACTCCGGGTAGTTTGAGCCCAGCGGAATAACGCTCATACTTCCGAGCATACCCTCGTGGAGGGTCTTTGCAAGGTGCCCGCGCATTGTCTCGCCTCTTTTGCGGGAGAGTTTGTCGTTGTACCAGACGTTTCCTTCAGGGGAGGAGCTGGAAATGAGCGAGACGCTGTCGAGGCGGGCAACTTTCAGCAGGGAGTCCATCCTGTGGATCGTGGCGGCGTTGTTCATATAGGTGGTGTCCAGTCCGGACTTGTCCCAGCGGTAGTAGATTTTGAAGGTGTCGCGGTGGAAGACGCGAGGGGCGGAGGTGCTGTCCTGCGTCGTTTCTCGAGCAGTTTCAGTGGCTTTAACCTCTCCGGTGGACGGTGCGGCTGCATCCCTTAGCGATGCCGAGTCTTGTGCTTCAGTATAGAAAACACTCAAGCCGCTCTCACCGGTTTCGTTTTTCGCGGTAAGAGAGGCGGCAAATGCCAGGTGTGCGAGCACACCTAGAGTGAACAAAAACTTTTTTGTCATCTATACATACACAACGCTACCACTCCCGTGCAGAAAAAACATATATACATACTTACCCAACGCGCTTGATCTCTGTCAGCGGGGTGATAACGCAACACAATTGGCTACAAAGTTAAGGCTAATTTTCTTATTTACAAAACTTTATGCGGAGGTTTTTGTGTTATTTGTGCGGGAGTTTTGGTATCAGGGGGGGGGTAATTGATTGAATGTCAATGTATTAAATTTAATAGGATTTTTTCGATTCGGGCTCTTATCGCGGATCCAGGGCTGAGGCTGTCGTTTACCATTATGGAGAATACGATGGTTTCATCGTCGCAGGCGATGTTTTTTTCATCTTTGACGCTGGTTCTCTCATCTTTGACTGTGGTTTTCTCATCTTTGGCGGTGTTTTCCCCATCGCAGGCGGGGAGAATATAGCCGCAGTAGCAGAGGACTCCGGTCATTGAACCGCTTTTGACCCTAAGGCGCCGGCGAATCTCCTCGGGGGCGCCGGCAAGAAGCCTTTCGCTCTCGCCGCTCGGGGGAAGTGAGGCGAGAAAAGAGGGGAAGGAGGGGCTTTGGGAGATTGCCGAGAGGTAATTCACAATGAATTCGGGAGTTACGGCGTTTTTGCGGGAGAGTCCGCTGCCGTCGTCTATTCTCACTCCTCCGGTGTCCACCCCGAGCTCTTCGAGGGCTTTCATCTCAGCTTCTATTGCCCCGGAGGTTGAAATTCCGCTCAATCCGAATGTGGTTTCCGAGGCCCTGTTTCCACTTCCGGTCGAGGAGGCATTTGCGGCCCCGACAATTCTCAGAAGGGTCTCGGCGTAGAGGTTGTCGCTGACATAATTGGTGCGGCGCGCTATTTCCGAAAGCCGTGGGGAGAGAGTCCGGGCGATGTTCTTGAGAGAGTCCTGCGGCGCGAGGGAGGCGCACTGGGTGAAGGATTCGAAGGCGAAGGCCCAGCGGGGGGAGGGGGCGTTTTGTGCCCTGTCTGCTTGGGCGTTTTGTGCCCTGTTCGCCTGGGTGTTTTGTGCCCTGTCTGCTTGGGCGTCTTTGCCGGAGGAAGATGCGTTCCCGGAGGAGGAGGCGCCGGCCCTCGGGAGCGCTATAGGGTGGCAGGCGGAGGTGGATGTGACCGCGCGGCAGAGTATTCCCTCCTCGGCGAGTGCATCAGCAAGGTCGAAGGCGGCGGCGAACTCTGGGAAGGGGTTGTTGTAGTGGACAGTTTTAGGGGCTTTGCCGAGTGCGTAGGTGCCTTCCAGTCGCGCAGCCGGGGAGAACTCGGAGACATAGAGGTAGGTCCTGTCGCCGGTGCCCTCTTCCCCAGTGGTGCACTCGCTCTGAAGGATCATCCACGGGGCCGAGGCGATTGTGAGCGGGACGGGAGAGGGAAAAACTTTGGAGAGTGCCCCGGCGGCGTCGGTTGAGCAGATTTTCACCTCCGCTCCGACCTCAGTTCCCGGGGTCAGCAGAAGGTCAAGGCAGTTTTCCCTGTACATAAGCGCGCAGGGAGTGGCTCCGTAATAGGTCGCGATGTCTTCGTACATCCAGCTGCCGTTCATCCTGGAGGGCATCGCGCGGGAGTCTCCGATTATAAACCCCTCAATCCTCCGGATTCCGGCTTCGCGGACTCTCCGCACCCATCCTGAGATGAGCTCCTTCGCTCCTTTGCTCCCGCATTCTCCGCTTCCGAGCGTGGGGTCGCCCCCTCCTATTATATATAGGTCTCCCTTTAACGTTCCGTCAGGGGTGATTTCTCCTGAATGGGCAAGGCGGGTTTCAAAGCGGAAGTCCGCTCCCAGAAGATGGAGGGACAGCCCAGTGGAGAGGACCTTGAGGTTTGAGGCCGGGACAAAATTCTGCTTTTCATTCGAGCGGAGGATGTCCCGCCCAGAGAGACTGCGGATGCAGACCCCCACCTGTTCACCCTCGGGGAAGACGATTTGCGTTCCTTGGGCGCTCAAGGGGGTGTTGCCGCCTAAAAGAGTGAGGGCGGTTATGGCGATGAGATATATCCTTTTGATGCTCATATCTAATTCTATTTAAGATTTCGCAAGTATCTAACTCATTTTTTCGCAAGTATCTGACTCGGTTATATGTAAAATGTGCCTCCGGGGGGGGAGGGCTGAACCCGAAAAATGGTGTTCCGAAAGAAACTTGAACGGAAAATCCGCGTCAAAATTAGTGAAATAATTGTTACCTTTGCCCCTTCCGGGCGGGAATTGAGCCCGGGTAAAATTCAATTTTGACTTTCGGGTAAGCCCTTTCAGGCAAGTTTATTTGGCCCGGAGTGAAAAGCCAACTTGTTGAAAACTATATAATTATATACAGAATTATGAGCAAAAAAACTGTTTTGGTTTCGGGCGGTGCCGGATACATCGGCAGCCACGTGACCGTGGAACTTATCGGGGCGGGGTATGACGTCGTCGTTGCGGACAATCTGTCCAACTGCGATATGACCTGCTTCGAGGGCGTGAAGAAAATTACCGGAAGGGACGACATTCCTTTCGAAAAAATCGACTGCTGCGACGCTGAGGCTGTCCAGTCTCTTTTCGGCCGCTACAAAATCGACGCGGTAATCCACTTCGCCGCGTTCAAGGCTGTGGGCGAGTCGGTTGCAAAGCCGGTGAAGTACTACCGTAATAACCTCACTTCTTTCCTGAACATCCTCGACGCCGCAATTCATCACGGCGGATGCAATGTCCTGTTTTCTTCGTCCGCAACGGTTTACGGCGAGACGGACAAGCTTCCTGTGACCGAGGAGTCTCCGAGAAAACCCGCCACATCCCCATACGGAAACACCAAGCAGATCTGCGAGGACATTCTCCGCGACACTGTGAAGGCTTCCGCAGCCTACGGCGCCTCGGTTGAGGCCGGAAGGGACGCAGAGGGCCCTGTGAAGGGAATAGCACTGAGATATTTCAACCCGATCGGAGCTCACCCGTCCGCACTTATCGGTGAACTTCCGCGCGGAGTGCCGAACAATCTCGTCCCGTTCATCACTCAGACCGCCGTCGGAAAGAGGGAGTGCCTGAGCATTTTCGGAAATGACTACCCAACCCCTGACGGAACGTGCCTGAGGGACTACATAGACGTGGTGGACCTCGCTAAGGCTCACGTCGCTGCAGTTTCAAGGATGCTTGACGGCAAGATGAAGGAGGATTACGAAATCTTCAACATCGGAACCGGCCGTCCGGTTTCAGTGACAGAGCTTGTGACCGCTTTCGAGAAGGTGAACGGAGTGAAACTCAACTACAAGTACGCTGCAAGGCGTCCGGGCGACGTGGTGGCAATCTGGGCTGACACTTCTCTGGCGAACAGGGAGCTTGGCTGGAAGGCTCAGCGTAGCGTGGAGGAGACTCTGGCGTCCGCTTGGAAGTGGGAAAAGCATCTTGCTGAGCGCTAATAAAGCGCTATGCTTCGTTGTGCTCATTTCCGAAATTGCAAAAATAGTGTTACCTTTGCGGGGCGATTTGAAAGGAAATTGTTTTAATTTTTAATATAACTTATTATGAATCTTAGAGTTGTAAAGAAAGACATTGAGTATTTCGTTGGCGAATTCATTGACGACTGCACTCTTTTCGCAGCGCTTAACCCGTCAAAGAATGCCGAGGAGCTTGCAAAGATAGTTGACGAGGCGGTAGACCTCTACAACGACCTCAAGAACAAGGTAAACCACCCTGCAGAGGGCGTGAAACCGTCAGCGCATTTCGCAGCTGTCCGCAAGGAGATGTTCGAGAAACTTGACGAACTTTGCGAGAAGCTCAGCGCAGTAGCTACGAAGAAATAATCTGCTGATAAAGCAGATTCATAGAAATCATTGATTTGCTTGACTGCAGGCCGTAAGGTTTGCAGTCTTTTTTTGCTTGAACTTAGACAAAAGCTGCCAAATATCCCCACTCTCAGTCCACTTCTTTCCACTTTAACCCATTTTCTAACCATTTGATTTTCAGTCCAATGTGGAAAGATGACCGTCAAAATATCCACTTCAGAGCTCCAAGCGGGACAACCGATGCTCAAAATATCTACCTTTGTCTTGCCGAAATCCCCGAAGCCCCTGTGGCGAACGGGAAGGGCGGGCTCCGGAGAGGGAGCGCAGAGTTGCTTCCCAGGTTTCCGCCGGCACGTATACCATATATATAATAAACACACTAATTTCAAACCGTATGAGAAAATGTCTTACTATGGTTTTGTTGCTCGCCTCCGCTTTGTCGGCTTTCGCGCAGCAACACACTGTCAAAGGCACCGTAGTCGATTCGCAGGGATATCCTCTCCCGGGATTGACAGTTATGGAAAAAGGTACACAGAACGGTACCGTAACTGATTCCAAGGGCACTTATACCTTAAATGTTTCTTCCCCATCCGCCGTACTCGAATTCGATTCTCTCGGCTACCGCACTCTCACCATCCCGGTCGGGGGCAAGCCGGTCATTGACGCCACGGTTGAGGAAGAGGCCATCGCGCTTGACGCCGTCGTAGCCATCGGTTACGGAACTGTCCGCAAGCGTGACCTCACCACTGCAGTTTCAACCGTCTCCAACGAGGATATGGCCCTCAGGCCTATCACCGAGACTTCCGGATTCATTCAGGGAAAAGTGGCCGGAGTCACCGTCCAGCAGACCAGCGGACTTCCGGGCAGCGGTATGACCGTCAGGGTCAGGGGTGCATCCTCCATCGCTTCCTCCAACGACCCGCTTTATGTCGTTGACGGCGTGCCGGTCGGAACGGGAAACTATGCAATCGCATACCTTTCTCCTCAGGACATCGAGAATATGCAGATTCTCAAGGACGCCTCCTCAGCGGCCATCTACGGTTCGCGTGCAGCCAACGGAGTCGTGCTCATCACGACCAAACAGGGCAAGAAGAGCCGCGGACCTCAGATCAGCCTCAATGCTTCAGTGGGTCTTTCCAATGTCGTGAGAACCTACGAAGTCCTCAATGTGGATGAGTACCGCGACCTTATGAATGAAATCGGCACAGTCACGGTCCCTGAAGGACTCAAGGATGAAACCGACTGGTTCAAAGAGACTTACAAGACGGGAATCAACCAGAACTACCAGCTCTCTGTTTCAGACGCTACAGAAAAGTCCCGCTACTACATCAGCGGAGGCTATACCGACGAAAAGGGTGTCCTTCCTGTCGCCTACAACAAAAGAATAAATGTGAAGGCGAACTTCGACTCCGACCTTTTCAAATGGCTCAATGTCGGTGCCGATGTAGCCTATTCCCACTACAAAAACAACGGTATCATTTCCGGAACGGGTTCCAACCGCGCAGGCGTCGTTCTTTCAGTGATCAACACCCCGACCTACGCAAAGCCGTGGAGCGAGACCAATCCTTCCTGGTACTGGACTGAGTTCTACGGAGCCAACCTCACCACTCCTTCCGAGAACCTCGCGCGCACTTCTCACAGGACACGCCACAATCAAATTCCACCCGACTTTCCAGTTCAAATCCACCGTCACGATGGACCGCCGCTGGGTGCACGACTACTCATTCCTCGACCCTGTCAAGACCTCATACGGCCGTACGCAGCACGGAGAGGCGTCTTCCACCAGGAGCGACGATATGAGGATGGTGTATGACAACATCTTCACCTACAACAACACCTGGGGCGGCAAGCACAATTTCGAGGCTATGGCGGGCACATCTGCAACTACCTCCCGCTGGGAGAACCTCAGCGGCTCCCGCAGCTACTTCTCCACCGAATACAACAATGTGCTTTTCGGCATCAATGGAGGTAACAAGGGCGGTCTGAGGGGACAGAGCCAGGGATATACCAAGTGGGCGATTATGTCCTACCTCGCGCGCGTGTCATATAATTACGACAGCCGCTACTACATCACCGCCAACTTCCGCGCTGACGGCTCGTCAAAGCTTGCTCCGGGACATCGCTGGGGCCTCTTCCCTTCAGTTTCCGCTGCCTGGAGAATCAGCGGCGAGGACTTTATGAAGGATGTCACCTGGATTGACGACCTGAAGATCAGGGCGGGCTGGGGACAGCAGGGTAACCAGTCCGGTCTTGACGACTATGCCTGGGTGCAGATGTACTCCACGAACTACTACGACTGGACCGAGACTGCAAACGCTGACGCAGTGCCTACACTCGGAAGTAAGAGCAACATCGGAAACAAGGACCTCACTTGGGAGACCACTTCCCAGGCCAATGTCGGAGTGGACTGGTCAATGTTCGGAGGAAGGCTTTCAGTGACCCTCGACGGCTACTACAAGTACACGAAGAACCTTCTTATGTCCGTTCCGCTTCCTTCTCCTAACCCTTCGATCTACCGCAACGAGGGCGAGATGTCAAACTGGGGCGTCGAGCTTGCGATAAGCAGCGTGAATATCGACAGCAACAACTGGAGGTGGACCACCGACTTCAACATTTCCACCAACCGCAACCGTCTCGAGAAACTCTCTCTCCAGCAGGTTTACTACTACACCCAGACCTCCGAGGCTTTGAGCGAGTATGTGGTGAGAATGACTCCGGGCCAGCCGCTTTCCTGCTTCTGGGGATATACAGCCCTGGGCGTTGACCCTGAGACGGGTATGGTTATCTACGAGGACATCAACGGTGACGGCAAGATCAACGTTTCCGACAAGCATTACATCGGTAACGCCAACCCGTGGTTCACAGCCGGTATGACCAATACCATCAGCTGGAAGGGCCTGAGCCTGAGCTTCCTGCTCACTTCATCCGTCGGAAACGACATCTACAACGCTTCCAAAATAGAGATGATCGGTATGTACAACGGTTCCAACCAGATTAAGGACGCCGTGCGCCGCTGGAGGGTTCCGGGACAGGTTACCGACATCCCTAAGGCCGGCGAACTGGACAATCTCAAGGCTTCCACCCGCTGGGTCGAGGACGGCTCCTACCTCAAGGTCAAGAACATAACCCTTGCCTACGACATCACCCATCCAGCCCTTAAGAAGGCGCACATCTCGCGCATCCGTCCATACGTCACCCTTGACAATATGCTCACTCTCACGAAGTACTCGGGCTATGACCCAGAAATGAGCCAGTACACTTCGGCGACGAATATGGGCATCGACTGGGGAACATATCCTTGCGTGAAGACCGTGCTTTTCGGAGTAAATGTTGAATTCTAAACACTGTGGAACTATGAAGAGAATATATATACTTATGACGCTTTCCCTTCTTGCGGTTTCCTGCAACCTGGATCTGTATCCGGTCACGAGCTACAACGAAGGAAATGTAAAGGTGGATGCCGACTCGGGTTCAGAGTCCCAGTATTCCACAAGGGCGGATATGGAGGGTCTTCGCAACTCCATCTACAGCTCCTGGGTCAAGGACATTCAGGAAAAAGGCTATCTGGACTGGCTCGTCTACAGCGAGTGCCGCGCCGACAACGCCTACGGCGGAAACCCGGGAACGGGAGAACTTATGGCAATCGAGGCCAACACTCAGGATGGCGAGAACAAGAATGTCCAGAGGGACTGGGACTGGTATCTCGGACAGGTCAGCAACGCCAACAACATAATCTGCAACATCGACCGCATCAAGGCTTCCGACCCTGATATGACCGACGAGGAATATGCCCAGTGGAAGTCCGAGGCTTACTGCTGGAGGGCGTGGAACCTTTTCCAGATGTCCCAGATCTGGGGAGACATTCCTCTTGTGAACACCATTCCGCCTGCAATTACGGCAGAAAACATCGAGGAGGTTTATTACGATTACTATCCTGCCCGCACCGCACGCGCGGACGTCTATAAGCAGATTATCGGCGAACTTGAGTATGCCTGCGAGAACGCTCCGGATATGGATAAGACCAACAAGATGCTCTTTACCAAGGGTTTCGCTCACGGAATGCTCGCCAGAATCTATGCCGAAAAGACCTGCAGGGACTGGAGCAAGGTTGCCGAGCACTGCGCAGCCATCGAGGCGATGGGTTACAAACTTGTCGACGATTACGGCTCAATGTGGGCATACGACGAGACAGACGCAACCCGCAACACCTCCGAGTCCATCTTCGAGGTAACCTATTCCCGCAGCAGCGGAAACTGGGTGTGGATGATGTTCCACCGCAATGCCTACAACCCTTCCGACAGCTACTCCTGGATCAAGTGGATCACTCCTTCCCGCAACCTCATCTCCGCCTACCAGAAAGAGGGGGACACCGAGAGGATGAACGCCTGCATCACGACTGACGAGGCCACCTGGTCAAACTACTACCCTGGCAACGCCTACAAGTTTATGCACAAGGTGCCGACCAACGCGTCCAGCATAATCCTTATGCGTCTTGGAGAAATCTATCTTCTTCACGCTGAGGCTCTTGCCGAGACAGGGGACCTCTCCGGCGCGATTGAGTATGTGAATAAAATCAGAACCCGTGCGGGGCTTAAGAGCGTCAGCGTTCCTTCCACTTTGGACGAAACGGTGGATGTAATCCTTCACGAGAGAAGGCTTGAACTCGCATTCGAGGGCTTCCGTTTCTACGACCTTCTCCGCCACGGTTTTGACAGGGCCAAGACAGTCCACGACGCTATGCCGGAGGAGGACAGCTACTGGCAGAGTCGCCTTCCGCTTACCGAGGAGACAGTTCTTATGCCTATCCCTCAGACAGCTCTTGACAATAACCCGAGCCTCGAAACCAACCCTGGATATTAGAATCACTCTACATCCGATAAGTCAGATGCTTGAGAAAATCAAGTATATAGTATGTCAATGAAAATCAAAAACTTATTTCTCTGTCTCGTCTTCGCCCTGCCGGTTGCCTGCAGTACGGCCATTTCCGACAGCGGACAGGACGATTCCGGAAGCCAGACGACTCCGGACAAACCGGTGACACTCACCAGCGACGTCACCACCTACGTTACGACCGCTGACGGAAGCCAGCTCTTCAAGAAAAGCACTTCCAAATTCTCCAAGGCGGGAAGTATGAGCCCAAATCAGGTGAAATTCGCCGAGGACGCCTCTGCAAAGGAGGTGGACGGGTTCGGATTCGCCTTCACGACTGGTTCCTGCTACAATCTTATGAAGATGTCCAAGGCCGACAGGACAAAATTCCTCAAGGAGATGTTTTCAAAGACCGAGGGACTGGGCTCCAGCCTCATAAGGGTGAGCATCGGAGGTTCGGATTTCAGCCTTAACGGTCCCTACACCTGGTGCGACACCAAGGGGATTGATAATTTCGCAGTCCACTCCGAGGACAAGACCTATCTTTTCCCTGTCTTGAAGGAGATTTACGCCATCAACCCGGACGTGAAAATCATCGCGGCTCCGTGGTCCTGCCCTAAATGGATGAAGGGAGGCACCTACTACGGCTACGAGGGGGACAGTTCCCTTGTTCTCGAGGTCGGTTATGAATCCTGGACCAGCGGCCGTCTGAAGCCTTCCTGCTACAGCGACTATGCGACCTATTTCGTCAAATGGGTGCAGGCTATGCGCGGCGAAGGATTCAACATCTACGCGATTTCAATGCAGAACGAGCCACTCAACCACGGCAACTCAATGTCTCTGTATATGCCGTGGAAGGACCAGCTTGCCTTTCTGAAGGTTCTCGGACCTGCGATGAAGTCGGCGGGACTTTCGGATGTGAAGATTCTTCTTTTCGACCACAACTACAACTACGACGGCAAGGACGACCAGAGGAACTATCCTCTGAACATCTATGCCGACGGCGAGGCTTCCCAGTGGGCTGCGGGCTCCGCCTGGCACAACTACAGCGGCGATGTTTCCGAACTGGACAACATCCGCACGGCCTATCCGGACAAGGACATCTATTTCACCGAGGCCTCAATCGGTTCGTGGAACTACAATTTCTCCTCCTGCCTTCTCAACGACTTCTCTTCCATTTTCCTCGGCACTCTTTCCCGCGGAGGAATGGGCGTGACGCTCTGGAACGTGATGCTTGACGACAAGAATATGCCTTACAGTCCTAACAACGGCTCCTGCAAGACCTGCTACGGCGGAGTGACCATCCAGTCTTCCGACTATCACACAATTACCAAGAATTCCCAGTGGTACAATGTGGCTCACGCGAGCGCCGTGATTCGTCCTGGAGCGCGCAAGATGACCATTACCGGTTACAGGGTGCCGTCCGATATGGAAATTCAGATGTACAAGAACACCGACGGCACCATCGGAGTGATTGTCTGCAACAAGTCTTCGAATGCTCAGACCATTGTTTTCGGCGCAGCCAACTATACCGCCACGATGAAGATTCCGGCAAAGTGCCTGGCGTCTTCCATCTGGACAGATAAATAAAGATAAAATACTAATAATCAATAAGATATGAAACGAATACTTATAAATGCCACAGTCTTTGGAGTGGCTGCTCTCGCGGCCCTCTCCTGCCAGAAGGCTCAGACTTTCACCAAGGCCGACAAGGGACCGGATGTCAGTGTCCTCTCTTTCACGGAGTCCACTTATATGGGAGCGCAGGTGAAGGCGAAACTCAATGTAACCGACGCTTCATTTGCACTTTCCACTCTCAAGGCTTCTCTTTACTACGGTGAGACGGAAGTCGCTTCCACGTCTCTGAGGGCCTCCAGCCAGGGCGAATATGAAATCTCACTGGTCGCACCTCTTATGGCGGAAGTCGGAGACGGCGTGGCTCAGCTTGTTGTCGCCGCTCAGAATGTGGGACTCGGCACAACCACGGAGACTCTCGATGTGGCTTTGGAGCGTCCTAATTTTGACGAAATCTATCTTGTCACTTCAGACGGCACTTCCTATACCCTTCCGAAGGTTGACGAGTACAGCTACTCTCTCACGGCGACTTTCCCCGCATACGTGAACGCGAATGTGGTGACCCCGGCTTTCGGAGATGATGGAGAAACCATAAAACTCGGCTGGGACGGCTCCGCTCTTTCTTCAGAGAAGACCGACCTCATCCCGATCGGATCAGGCATCGCCGGAAAATACACGGTTTCGGTGGATATTCTCAATATGACCGCAACTCCTACCGACGGCACCGCTTCAGGTCCGATTACCTCCTGCGTCAGTCTTAAGCAGGGGCAGACGATGGAATTCGGCAGCATCGTGAATGTTGAGACCTGGAATTTCGACACCGATTTCTTTACGCTTGACAAGACAGCCGGGACCGTGACCTTCAATGCAGTGGACGGACTTTATGCGCTGAACTATGACTCTGAGAACCAGTGGATCAGGGTTGAGCCGATGAAGGACGAAAACACTGCTCTCTCCCTTTCCGA
Source organism: bacterium (assembly GCA_963640535.1). Lineage (GTDB taxonomy): Bacteria > Bacteroidota > Bacteroidia > Bacteroidales > UBA932 > Cryptobacteroides. The sequence continues at coordinate 66,009 of CAVHYU010000002.1, forward strand.
CGATGGTTCCGGCGCAGCCTGGGTAATCGGAAGCAATTTCGGCAAGCCTGTAATCGGCCCGAGCTGGAACACGGAGGACGGCGCATACGCGATGGCTCAGATTTCTCCTAAGGTATATCAGTTCACCCTTGCAGTTCCAAGTCAGCTCAGCCTGTCTTCCGGCGAAATCAAGTTCTTCGGCCAGAAGGGCTGGGGCACGGAGTTCAAGAGTTCCAATTTCAAAGAGGTCAGCCTCGGCACCGCGTTCACGATGACTTCGGACGGAAACGTCAAGGTCGGCGACATCGAGTCCGGCAAGGGCTATCAGTTCACTTTGGACCTTACCGGCGGCATTTCCGCAGCGAAACTTTCCTACAAGGAAGTTGAGGTGGAGGTGACCGGACTCGAGATCACCGTAAACGGCGTGAAAGCCACCAAGCTTTCCTCAACTGTCTATAAGGTTATGGCAGCGAAAGTTGACCAGAACAGCATCATCACCTACTCCGGCATCGACAACCCTCTCGAATGGACATTCGACGCTGACCACTTCTCCCTCACTTCCGCAGGTCTGAAGTTCAATGCAGTCTCCGGCTACTACTCCTTCGAGCTTAATCTCAAGGACAAGTATGTGATTACCCGTCACGTCAAGGAAGACGGCAAGGCTGCCACATACAAGGACGAGGGCGCAATTACCTGTATGGGTTGGGGAATGGGCTACCCGATGATGTCCAACCAGTATGGATTCGAAAGCGGTCTTCTCGTGACCCTCGCGCAGATTCAGAAGGGTGTTTACCAGTTCACGGGAGTTGCTGTCGCTGACGAGAAATCAACCGAAATCGTCGGAAACTGCCTCAGGACTGACTATCTTTCCTTCAAGTTCTTCGGTCAGGCAGGCTGGGGCGCAGAGTATAAGACGGTGACTCTCACCGACGAAGCTGCGAAGTACCTCAAGCAGGACGGCAACATTCTTCTTGCTGACGACGTAAAACTTGAAGTCGGAGCTACCTACAGGATGACGGTTTCAAACTGCTCGGCTCTTGACTCAGACAACAAGTTCGATGTGACAATTGACTTCAAGAAATTGTAATTCGTATGAAAAAGTTTGATTTTAATCGTCCGGAGAGAGGTACCCGCGAGTACATCTCTCCGGAGATTGACGTTCTTCCGCTTGGGATTGAAAGCGGTTTTGCTTCGTCATCCCAATGGGAAGACGGCGACGAGTCCTCTCCGGATTTTACGATTAACAGCGTTTATGACAACGAATTCGAATAGGAGGATGGGACTATGAAAAGTAAACTTGAAATCTGTGCCGTCGCCTTTGCGGCAACCTTCGGCATTTTCCTTTCGGGGTGCTCGGAAAAACTGGACTCCACGCTTTCGGAGGACAACAGAAGGGTAGTCACCATTTCTACTGAAGCGCTCATCGCAGATGACTCCGGAGCCCAGTCCAAGGCAACTTGGGAGGATGGGAAAGGACTTCAGTGGGATGCATCGTCTGATGCTACGGCGCTCGGTCTTGCAGACAACGCCGGGAGCAACACGGCTTCCACTGCTCTAACCATCGCTTCCGACGGCAGGGCGACATTCACGGGAGAAGTGAGCGGGAGCGCGACAAAGCTTCTTGCCTACTATCCTAAGGCTGAGGCGAAACTCACCTCGGAGAGCGCCACTTTGAAATTCAACATTTCCACCGAGCAGACTCAGTCTGCAGCAGGTAAGATGGACAGTTCCGAAGGCAGGCTGCTTCTCGTGGGAAAAGCTCCCATAGACCTCGGCACTTCCTCCTCATATTCCGCTTCGATGAGGATGATTTCTTCTCTCGCGCGTTTCCTTGTCTATTCTTCAGAGGGAAAAACCGACCAGGTGAAATCAGTTTCCGTAACTTCTGATGCAGTCATCGCCGGAGACAGAGTCGCGCTTGTCAACTGGACCAATGAAGGAAATTCCGAATCTGCAGGAAGCTATGGGGCAAAAACCGCAATGGTCACTCTTTCCGCTCCGCTGGACCTTACAGGCATCACCTCGAAGGTTGACGCGAAGGGAATATACCTCGGAGTGCTCCCTGCCTCGTCAGCGTCCACCACTTACAAGGTGACAACAGACAAGGGCATCTATGTCTTCACGGCATCATCGGCAAAGGAGTTCCTCTCTGGAACCATCCACAACATCCCGCTCAACCTCGACAAGGCCGCTTTCACCGCCACTTGCCGGAGCCTTACCCAGGGTCAGGAGATGGATTTCGGAAAGTTCGTGGACATCTCCACCTGGAACTTCGACCCTGATTTCTTCACAGTTGATTCCGCTTCGAAGAAGGTGACTTTCAATGCTGTCAGCGGGCTCTACAGGCTGGACTATAACATTGAGAAAAAGTGGATTAGGGTTGAGCCTATGAAGGATGAAAGCACGACGCTCAGCCTTTCCGATGACGGTAGTGGCGCAGTCTGGGTAATCGGAAGCAAGTTCGGAAAACCTGCAATCGGCTACAGCTGGAACACCACTGCAGGCGCATACGCTATGGCTCAGGTCTCAGACAAGGTCTATCAGTTCACTCTCTCCGTCCCGGGTCAGCTTAGCGCCACTGAGGGCGAAATCAAATTTTATGGACAGAAGGGCTGGGGCACCGAACTCAAGAAGGCCAATTATGCCTCGGCCGATTTGGGCTCAGCCTTCACTATGAGCGAAGATGGCAACATCAAGGTCGACTCTGTCGAGTCCGGAAGGAGCTACTGCTTTACACTTGACCTCACCGGAGGCATCTCGGCGGCAAAACTCTCGGTTGCCCTTGTCGACCTTAGGGTGAACGGGGTGAAGGCCGAGGCAACATCCACCGCTTCAGTTTACAAGGTAGCGGCGGCCCCTGTGGAGCAGAACGGCATTCTCAGCCTCTCCGGTTTCGGAGACCTCAGCGGCTGGACATTCGATGCTGACCATTTCACCAAAACGACAAATGGACTCAAGTTCAATGCGGTTTCAGGTTACTACTCATTTGAACTCAATCTCAAGGACAAGTATGTGATTGTCCGCCACGTGACCTCTGACGGCTCTGCAGCAACCTACGCAGCCCAGAAGGCAATCACCTGTATGGGTTGGGGAATGGGCTACCCGATGATGTCAAAGCAGTTCGGATGGGCAGACGGTATGCTCGTGACCCTTGCTCAGATTAGCGACGGAGTTTATCAGTTCACCGGAAAGGCTGTCGCTGACGAAAAATCAACCGAGATTGTCGGCAACTGCTGGAGAACGGACTATCTTTCCTTCAAATTCTTCGGCCAGGCAGGCTGGGGCGCCGAGCATAAGACGATAACTCTCACCGAAGAGGCCGCGAAGTACCTCAAGCAGGACGGAAATATGTCCCTTGCCGACGGCGTAAAACTCGAAGAGGGCGCAACTTACAGGATGACTGTTTCCAACTGCTCCGCTCTTGATGCCAACAGCAAGTTCGACGTCACCATCGACTTTAGGAAACTGGAGTAGGAGTAAATACTGCTGATGACAATTCCGGGGGCGGCCCAAAAGCCAGAGGATGGCTTTTAGTCGCCCCTTTTTCTTAAATTTGTGCTCTGAAACCGCATAATCGTGATAAGGATGAAACATAGAAAATATATCATTCTGATATTTACCGCTTTGGCTTTGCTCCCCGCGTGTGGAGAAAAGGAGCCTGCGGGCGGGGAACTTCTCGCGAGATTGGACACTGTGCTTTCCCAGAAAGCGCTCTACGACGGATATTTTCGGGACGGGCTCGATGTCCTGAAGGAGGTGCTTCGTGAGCAGACGGGGGAGGAACAGCGGTTCAGTCTCAGCCTTCGCATCGCTGACGCCTACCGCCCCAACTGCGTGGACTCTTCCCTGTTCTACCTTAAGCGGTGCCGCAGCATAGCCGCTCGGGCGAACGACCCGGTGGGGAAGGCGCGTGCGGAACTCAGGATGGCGGTTGTCTATGTGAAGGCGGGTTATCTCGTGGAGTGCGGCGACATTCTTTCCCGCTACCGCGCAGGCTCCGTTCCTCCCGAGGTATTGCCCGATTATTACCGTGCCGAGCACATCTACTGGGGCGAGACTATGGCATATTCCTCCACTCAGGATTCCTACGGGGACAAGCTCTCGCGGAGGGACTCCTATCGTCTGAAGTTGCTTTCAATGGTCCCCGAAGAGTCCTGGGAGTGGTATAATCTAAGGAGGGAGGAGGCGGATGAAAGCGGCGACAGGGAAAAATTCAGGGAATATGCCGAAGGGATGGTAGCGCTGAGCGAAGAAAATACACGGGAATATGCAGAAGCGGCATATTACTATGCCCACACCTTCCCTTCGGGGAGTGCAGAATACCGGGAGTGGATTATCCGCTCTGCGATTGCCGACGCTATGTGCGCGACTAAGGATTATGCGGCCCTGAATGAGGTAACCAGGCTCGTTTTTGACTCCGGCGATGTGGACAGGGCATTCCGCTATGCGGCCGACCATTGTATGGTGGATGCGCTCCAGTTCAACGGGAAGCTGCGCCCGTGGCAGATTCTGACCTTTTTCCCAGAGATTGAGAACGCCTATCAGAGTAAGCACGAGTCCCAGGCCAGAACCACACGTGCGCTGCTCTGGGGGATTTCAGTGCTGTTTGTGCTGCTCCTTCTGCTGCTGGGATTCCTTGTCCGCAGGCAGAAAATCCTCGATTCTATGAGGGCGAAGCTCCAGGAGTCTTATCTTGAGATAGACCGCAGAAACCGCGAACTCGTGGCGGTGAACGAGCGGATGCAGGAGTCGGACAAGGTGAAGCAGGAATACATCACTCTGTTTCTAGGGATGGTGTCGGACAACATAAGCGCAACCCGCCAGTACAAGAACAGGGTGCTGAAGTACATCCGTCAGGGAAAGACGAAGGCGCTTACTGACGAGATTGAAAGTCAGGAGCCTATGGATTCGGACATAGCCCAGTTCTACAAGATGTTCGACCAGACCTTCCTCAATCTCTATCCGGATTTCATCGAAAAGTTCAACGCACTGCTTGTTCCTCAGGCGGCAATTGTGCCGAAAGGGGATGACATTCTGACTCCTGAGCTGAGAATTTTCGCGCTCATAAAGCTCGGCATCACGGAGTCGAGCCGCATAGCATCTCTGCTGCACTATTCGGCAAACACAATCTACAATTACAGGGCGAAGATTAAAAACCGCGCCCGCGGCTCCAGGGAGGATTTCGAGGAGGCCGTGCGGAATATTGACTGATCGGGGAGAGGAGGAATGCTGTCAGAAATGACGTTCATTATCTGAAGTAGGCGACAGAGTTGAAGACGCGCTCCACTTTGTACTCGCCGCGGGTGAGGCCCTCGTAGCCGATGATGCGGACTGCACCGAGAAGGCGGTGGGCGTTTTCATAGTAGGTGTCGGCGTCCGGGTAGAGGGAATTTATGCGGACAAGGTGGGAGGAGTGGATCATCTCTCCCTCTCCGATGTAAAGGCCCACGTGGGTTATCCTATCTTCTGAAGGAGTCTCGCCCTTGCGGCCGAAAAAGAGCAGGTCGCCTGCGCGGAGGCTGTCTGCGCAGAAGGTTCGTGCAGCGGCTCTTTCTTTAGTGCTTTGTGCGCTGGCGTCTTGGGGGGCGCTTGCTGAAGTCCCGGATGAGTCTGCTGCCGTTTTGAAAACGGGCACCGGGAGGCCGCAGAGGGCCATCTGGTTGGCGTTGCGCGGGAGCAACATTCCGCTGCCGAGGAAATATGCCGTCCGAACGAGCCCGCTGCAGTCAAAGCCTTTGGGGGACATTCCGCCCCAAAGATACGGGATGCCTACATAATTCTTCGCAGTCGCGACTATGTTCTCGCAGACGGTCTCTGTGGCGGTTTTCTTTGCCTTTTTTGTCTTCTTGGCGCCATCTTTTGCGGCTTTCTCGCTGGCGTTGGAGTTATTCCCGAGGGTGCACTCAGTCTCGGAAGTCTCGGCACTTACCCGGTCAAGAGACTTGGAGCACTCCTCAGCCCATTTGTAGAAGTCCCGGATGTCGGCCGTGCGGGTCCAGCCCTGTCTGCCGGAAGGAGTTTCCACTTTGGCCCAGCCGTTTTGGCGGATGGGGAGGCCGTAGGTGCGGAATCGGCGTTGAGGCTTACCGAGAACGGCTTTCACGATGTCTCCCGCAACAAGGTCGGAAACGAGGTCGGAGCGGCCTGACGGCTTGGCGTAAATGGCGGAATGTGAGGCGGTTACTATATACCTTCTTGATGAAATCCACTCTTCCACTTTCTCCTCTGAGGCGGGAGTTACGCCCTTGTCGGTGCACCAGGCGGTGTAGGGCTGAGGAGTCGTGACCTGCAGCCAGTAGCTCTGCCGGGAGTTTATTTCCACAACGGTTCCCATCAGCTCCTGCGTTTCAAGCGCCGATTCGTAGTCCGGGCACTGACGAAGGTAGGAAACTGAAAAGTCTATTATTCCGTACTTTTTGGCGTTTTCCTGTGAAGCGGACGCGCTCTGGGCTGCGGCTTTGGTGGAGCTGGAGAAGAGGCTTCCAAGAGCGAGGATCGCGATCAAAGTGAGTTTTGCCGCTGTATGCAGAAGGGAGTTATTCATAAAACCGTTGTTTCGTTAATGGCGTAGGTGGTCAGTTTGGCTTCCGACCGCTTCAAACCGGACAAATTTACGATATTTTTGAGGATTTTCCCCCGCCTTTTTCTTACTTTTGCTCTGCGGCTTTCCCACCGCCTGGTTTTGGATTATGAATTTCAATAAAGATATGGTGCAGGATGTGCCGGAAGGGCTTTTCCCTCCTGGCAAACGATACAACGCATATGTGGATTTTTTTCGCAGGCGCTACGGAGCGCGGCTTCAGAAAGTCGTCATCGACGCAGGGTTCACCTGTCCGAACAGGGACGGAAGCCTCGGCAGGGGAGGGTGCACTTTCTGCGACAATGCGGCGTTTCATCCGGGGTACAGCACTCCGGGCAAAAGCATCGCGGAGCAGATTGACGAGGGAGTGGAGTTCCACCGCGGGCGCTACCGCTCCGTGGGGGCCTATCTTGCCTATTTCCAGTCATATTCAAACACTTACGCCTCTCTTGAAAGGCTTCGTGAGGTCTATCTCGCCTCGCTCAGCCACCCTTCGGTGGTGGGAATCGTAGTCGGGACGAGGCCGGACTGCGTTGACGAGGCGAAACTGGATTTTCTTTCAGACCTCGCCTCGGGGCGGGTCCTCTCGGGTTGGGAGCGGACTCTCCGGCGGGAGAGAGGCTCTTTGACCGCGGCTTCATATTGCGCTCCTTCCGCCTCTTGCAGTGGCACTCCAAAGGGGGGAACTGAGGCGTCGGGGGAGGCTCTTACGCTGAAAGCCCCGGTGGTGATTGTGGAGTACGGCATTGAGTCGTGTTACGACCGAACCCTTAAAAGAGTGAACCGGGGGCACGATTTCGCCTGCGCGAGAAGGGCAATCGAAGAGACTGCCTCAAGGGGGCTTGACTGCGGGGCGCATTTCATCCTTGGACTTCCCGGGGAAACGCCGGAGATGATGCTCGAGGGCTGCTCCGCGATTAACTCCCTGCCGCTTACCACAGTGAAATTCCATCAGCTTCAGATTGTGCGCGGCACGGCGATGGAAAAGGAATATGCGAGAGTCCCGGAGGATTTCCACCGCTTCGCTCTCGAGGAGTACATAGATTTCTTCACTTCAATGCTGGAGCGTCTCCGGGCGGACTTGTGCATAGAGCGTTTCGCGGGGGAAGTCCCGCCAAGGTTCGTCACCGAGACCCCGTGGGGCCTCATCCGCAATGTGGAGCTAATCCGCCTTCTGGAAAAGCGTCTTGCCGAGCGCGGCACCTGGCAGGGCCGCCTGGCAGTGCGGTGACCAGGGTATAAATTCGCGAGAAAGTATGCCCTGTTTTGTTTTCTAACGGACGATGTAATCTTGGAAAGCCGCTCCTTGCGGCAGGCCGCTTTTTATTCGGCCTCGTTTTTCTTTTCGTAGCGCTTGAGGTATTTCTCGAAGATGGCCTTTTCGCGCTCCGCCTCTTCGATTTCGGCCTTGAGGGCGCGGCGCTTTTTCGCGCGGAGCCTTTCAAGCTTCTTCGCCTCTTTAGCCTTGGCTTTTTCCTCACGCTTGCGCTCCTTCTCGGCCCAGCGCGCATCTGCGGCGGCCTGTCTCTTTTCTCGCGCCTCCTGCCGGGCTTTCTTACGGGCCGCTTTTTCTGCCGCCTTCCGCTCCTTAGGGCTTAGAGCCTTCTCCGCGGCGAGGCTGTCCTTTCCGACGACGAGCGAGTCTACAGCAACGCCGAGGCTGTCGCGCAGCACTCCCAGGCTGTCCGCTCCCGTTTTCAAGGAGTCTGCAATGACCTTCCCGAGACTGTCCACCGCAACTCCGAGACTGTCGCGAAGCACTCCGAGACTGTCCCTGCGGATGCCGAGGCTGTCAAGATGGAGAGCGAGGCTGTCGGCGGCGGCTGCAGCAGAGAGAGAATCCCTGCGCCGCGCCTCTTCCTGAGAGCGTCTGAAGGCCTCTTCTGCCTCGCGAACCCTGTGGAGAGAGTCCCTGAAGGCTATTTCGTTCCAGATACCTTTCATATAGCCCGGGAAATAGCGGTTGGTCTGCTTGAACTCCGCTTCCGGATGGGCGAGGTACTCTCTTCTTTCGGGGGCGCGATACTCGGCTGTTGTCACCTCCGTGCGGTCTTTGGGCCTTCTTCCAGGTTGCCAGTTGAAGCCTTTGAGCTGGCGCTCCTCCTCTTTCATCTGTACAATAGGGTAGCCGTCGTTCTTTGCGGCGTCGTAGTAGTAGAGACGCTGGAGCTCTCCTTCCTTGAAAGAAGCGGTGAGCATCTTCGAGTCGGCCTTGTTGACTGTGGCGAGGGCGTCGTTTTCCTTGATGTAGAAAAGGGCCTGCACGCCTCCCAGGGCGTCAAACCTTCTGAGGCTGTTCTCCCCGTCGAAATAGGCCATCATCTCCGCCGACTTGATCTGGTCGTAGTGGAGAGTGTCTTCTTCGATGGAAATGAACGCGTTGGACATAAGAGCGGCGCGGTCCATCGTGCTGTTCCGGATTACAACGTAGATGCTGTCGGCCGCGTACTGGCGCACTCCTTCCTGCCAAACAAGGGGCTCGACATAGAGCCGGGCGAGCGAGTCGAGGTCGCAGTAGAGAAGCGAGTCGCAGACTATCTGGGCATCTTTTCTGAACAGGCGCACGTTTTTCATCGCGCTGAGAAATCCCATTTTTGTGGAGTCCAGCTGCGCGGGAGCAAGGAGACTGTCGGAGGCGGCAAGAGAATCCCGGGCCACCGAAAGAGAATCCGGTGCGAGCACAAGAGAATCCCGGGCCACCGAAAGAGAATCCGGTGCGAGCGCAAGGGAGTCCGCCTTGATGCCAATGGAATCAGAAACAACCGTAAGAGAATCCTTACTTACCCCAAGCGAGTCTGAAACCGCCACTACTGAATCTTTACTTACCCCAAGCGAATCTGAAGCCCCCGGGGCAATACCTTCTTGAACTCCCAACCCCTTCTCCGTCAACCCCTTCTCCGTCAACCCCTTCTTACCTTTCTTCCCCTTCTTGTCTTTGGATTTCAAATCTTTGGCCGCCCCCTCGCCCTCCGGAGCGCCGCCCCGTTTAGCCTTAATCTCCTCGGCCGCCTTCTTCGCGGCGTAGTTGGCGTCGTTCTCCATAGCCGCCGCCTCAGCCGCCTTTGCCGCCTCCTCGGCAGCCTTGCGGCGATATGTCCCTATGGCATCAGTCTCCAGCCCCTTCAGCCTTTCCGCTGACTGGGCGAGTTCTGAGGAATCCACTTCGAACATCATAACTGTCCGGTAGTCAATGAAATCCGCGGCCACATAGACCGTGTCCTCCTGTCCCTCGGCCCCCGTAGTCTTTGCCAGCACGGCAGGAGAGCGGCGAAGGCTGATTGAGGCGGTGGAGTCGCGGTATTCCGCTCTTCCGGCCACGGCGGAGACGTTCCTTGTGGTGTCTATAATCTGCACATTTCCCAGCATCGTCACGTTGTTCAGAGCCCTGTAGTAGTAGACCGAGTCGCACCAGGCCTCCTGAGTGTCGGTCATAATGTGAACGTTGCGGTTGAAAAGGAAAATCTCGCGGGAACGGTCATACCACCCGTCATCGGCCGAGAGCATATTTTCCTTGTTCCAGAGGTCTGTGGAGGTGCCGAATGTGGCGAACGAAGTCTCGGAATTGTAGTCCAGGGCGGTGGTTTTCACGAAGACCGTGTCCGAGAACATATTCACGTTGTTGCGGAAACTGAACAGCTTGGCCTTCGAGTCGTATTTCCCGTTGATGCTTTCGATGATCTGTCCGTCCTTGTCCCGCATCGCTCCGCCTCCCGTGAATGTGGCGACGCTGTCCTTGGTGTTGTAGTCCAAGTCGTTGGTCCTGAGGGTGTTGTTGTCCTTGTCCGTAAGCTGGACGAGAGTGCCGCGGAACTGGGCGAGGTTGTCGTCGATGAGGTAGGTGAGTTTGTCGCCGGAGAGAACTGTTTCCTCCTGGAGAATCTGCACGTGCCCGACGGCGTCGATGAAGCGGCTGTCCACATTCCAGAACGCCGTGTCGCAGAGAAGGTAGGTGTTATTGTGGAAAAACCTCGCCGGACCTATGACTTTTCTGTAGGCGGCGCCCTCTATGTCAACGACTTGCGCGGACTTCGAGCTGATGAGGACAACGAGGCTGTCCGAGTCGTTTCCTCCCATCGCCTGGGCTCTACCCTCCACAGAAAAAGCGGTCATCGCCAAAACGGTGACCGTCAATAATACTATTATTCTGCGCAGTTTCAGTTTTTCCATTCTATCTGTTCAATAGCCTGTTCAAAGCCCTTCCCAAAGTCCATCCAATTGCCACTCAACGCCTTTCAAAACCAGCCAGCCTTAAGCGTGGCACCTATTTCTCTGTGAATTTCGACTCAAATCCCTCGTGCTCGAAACTGCACTCCTTGAAAATAGGGTCTATGGTTATGTAGGTGGTCTGAATTTTCTCTTCGATGAACTTGTCAATCGCCTCCATCGAGAGTTTGTTTTTCGCCGCTGAAAGCATCAGGTCGTAGTCGCTCTCGTATGAAGCCGGATGGGAGGGGATAATCTGGTCCACCTTTACTATCTTATAGACAAGGTTTCCGCTTCGGCCCTCGTTGTCGCGGGACTCTACCGGGGCGGATATATCACCCTCCTTCAGCTCCTCGATTGCGAGGTAGTCCTCAGGCTTGAGCAAGTCCTTCTCGAAATAGGATGAGCCTGTGGAAGGGTCAGCCATCTGCCCGCCGTTGGTGCGGGTGGCAGGGTCCTGGGAGTAGAAGCGTGCAGCCATCTCGAATGTGAGTCTTCCCTCGCTGATTTCGGTCTTGAGGCTGTCGAGGGTTTTGAATGCGCGGTCCTCGTCCTCCTGAGTGTATTCTGGTTTGATGAGAATGTGCCTTGCATTGAACATATCTCCCTTTTTCTCAAGCACTTCGATGATGTGGAATCCGTCCGGGGTCTCGACAATCTGGGAAACTATTCCCGGCTTCAAGGACATTGCGGCGTCGGAGAATGCCGGCCAGAAAATGGACTTCGACGCCATTCCGAGCTCTCCTCCGCGTCTTGCGCTTCCCGGGTCCTGGGAGTAAATCCTGGCGAGGGTAGAGAACTTCTCGCCGTTCATAATCCTTTCGCGGATGGAAAGAAGCTTCTCCTTCACGGCGGTCGCTGCTGCCTCCCGGTCAGGGTAGATGCAAATCTGGCTCAGACGATATTTAATCGGCACAACCGGAAGATCGTCCTGGTCGGCCTGGGCGATGTACTGCTGCACATCGTAGGGGGTAAGCTCAGGAATGTCTCCTGCGACCTTCTGCTGCATCTGCTGCGTAAGACTCTGTTCCTGAAGGGTTTTGCGCCATTCCTGACGGAGTTTGTAGAGCGGTTTGCCGAAATTCTTCTCCACCTGCTCGTCTCCTCCGAGACGGGTGCGGAGCTGGTCGATTCGCGAAGTCATCTCGCTCTCCACCATATCGTTGTTCACCTCCAGGGAGTCCACTCTCGCCTGCATAAGGAAGAGCTTGGATATGAGCATCTGCTCAAGGAGTTCGCAACGCATATTCCTGTCAGAAATCATTCCCTGCGCCCTCATCATCTTCACCTCGTCCTCAATCATCGAGATTTTGATCATCTCTTCGCCGACCACGGCAACCGATTTGTCAATCACTCCGCCCTGATACTTCTGCGCAAGGGCACCAACTGGCAACATAAGGGCTGTTGCCGCAATTAGGATTATTTTTTTACTCATATATCTAATCTTCCAATATATTCAGTAGTCCCATCCCCGGTTATTTTTCCTTCTCCAGGGTCTCGCCCACAATGACAAAGCGTTCATTTTCGCGTGCCTCATTCAGCAAGTCTTGTTCCAAGGTGGAAACAAGTTCTCTTTTTCTTACGCTCAGGAGGATGTCCCTGATGAGAGGAGCGGCATATTCCAGCGGGCAAAGCTGCCCCGCGGCCGTGAAATCGCGGATGTATGCGAGGCTCAGAACCCCCGTACCTGCGTCATATTCAATCCATTCGCCGTTTCGGTGGCTCAGGAGCTCGGGGTATTCAAGACCGAACTCTCTTGCGAGCACCGCAATGTCTATCCATTTCTTCCCGAAATCTTCATATTTTATCACCGCCCTCCACTCGAGTGTGTCGCTCTGGCGCATCTGTGGAACTTCATCCTCGACGATTGCCTTGCGGACTGTTTTCAGAGCATTTGACTGGGGAGGGATGCAGACATAGTCGGCCTTTACTACAGGCGCGCTGAGACGGAACTTTTCCGGATGGCTTTTGTAGTATTCCTCAATCTGGGAAGGGGTCACCGCAGTGTCCAGACGGTCGTTGACATATCTCTGCTCGTAGCGGTATTTTAGGAGCGACTTTCTGTAGTCTTCCAACTCCTTGCTTACGTCCAGTTCCTCCTTTGAAAGCTGCTGTTCGGCGATTTCCATAAAGACTATGTCGGAAGCCCAGGTTTTGATGTACTGCCGGGCAAGAGCGGTGCTGTCCTCTGTGCTCACGAGCGCAGGCAGAGCCTTGTCGAGGTCGCTGCGGTAGAGTTTTTCTTTGCCAACCGTTGCCACCACCTCGCCGGAAATGACATTGTTCACCCACTCGCAGCCCGTCAGAAGGACTGCGAAAGAAAGAAATATGAGGGAGATCCGTTTCATACGAATGAGCGAATAAACTGCAAATATAATAATAAGACGCAATTTTTCAAAACGGCGAGGCCGACCTTGTGCCCCATCTTTTTTATTCGACCTCTTTCACACCGCACAAAAAGAGGATAATGTTTTTTATCTCATAAACAAAAAATCGCTAACTTCGCCCTCCGATTTTAACACTAAACAGTCTCTGATTATGAATATACGAAATTTCCTCTTTGGGGCTTCACTCTCTTTTGCGGCTCTTCTTTTTGCGGGAGCGTCCCTTTCTTTTGCCAGACCGGCTGATTCAAATGTGGCTTTGAACGCTCCAAAAGATGCGAGGGCGGCAAAAATTACCGTCACACCCGCTTCGGATGCGAGAATTCAGTACATCGGAAGGACTCTTACCGAGGGCGGCAAAGTCTCTTTCGACTGGTCGGGGGTGCAGTGCCGCGTGCGCTTTGTGGGGCGAGGAATTTCGCTTCGCTGCTCCGACACCGGGGCCAATTATTATAATGTATGGCTTGACAGGGGGATGGAGACAGAGCCGGACAAGGTGATCCGCACCTCGGGGAGCGACACTCTAATCGTGCTTTTCGAGGGCCTCAGGAAGGGGGAGCACTCCCTCCTTCTTCAGAAAAGGACGGAAGGCGAACAGGGGAGGACAACATTTGTCGCATTTGAGAGCGAAGGCGAGATTCTCGAAGGGGCCCCTCTCGCGGAACGCTACATCGAGTTCGTGGGCGATTCCTACACCTGCGGCTACGGCGCGGAAAACTCCGTCAAATCCGACCCGTTCACTCCCGAGACCGAAAACTGCAATAGAACCTACGCCGCCCTCGTTTCACGCTATTTCGGGGCGGATTTCTCCCTTGTGAGCCACTCCGGGATGGGAGTCGTGAGAAACTACAACGACCACTTCAGGGGAGTCCCGGGCAAGACTATGCCGGAGCGTTACGGCAGCACTTTCGACGAGGAAATCGTCCCCCTTGCGGCACCGGAACGGGTTCCGGACCTTGTTGTGATTTATCTTGGCACCAACGACTTCTCGGTGAGCCGCCAGCCTTCGCTCGGGGAGTTCTGCGATGGGTACGGCGCCCTCATCGGCAAAATCCGCAGCCGCTACGGGGCCGGAGTGCCGATTCTTTGTATGAGCTCCCGCTGCGATCCTCTTTTGTATGATTATATGGTGGAGGCCTGCAGCCGTACCGGCGACCCTCACCTTCACACACTGGGCCTTCAGAAGGATGTCCACAACGACGAGGGTGACCTCGGGGCGAGCTGGCATCCGAATTATCTGGGCCACAGGAAGATAGCGAGCGTCGTTATTCCGTATGTTTCAACGATTATGAATTGGCCTCTTTACCACCTCACAACTATTTAATGAGTGCTTCTTTAACGCCCTCTGTCTGGGTAAGGAGGCTGCGTACCAGCTCTGGCTCGTTGGTCGTAATCATATCCACCTTCTTCTCGATGCACTCCCTGATTTTGTCCTCCTTGTTAACGGTCCAGACATTGATGCTGTAGCCCCTTTCTCGGGCACCCGCGTTCCATTTCTCGTCGGCGAGGAAAGACTTGTAATAGGTGTCGATGCCGTTCACTCCGGCAGCCTCGAGATCCTCGAAACTGTGGTCGGTGTCAAGATACTGAACGGTGAATCCCGGTGCGGCAGCGGCAAGAAGCTGACACTCGCGCAGGGAGAAGGAGATGAACATAACCCTCTCCGGGGTGAAGAGCCCGAATTTTTTCAGTTCCTCCACTGAGAGCGCAACGGCCTGGTCTTCAAGTGCTTCGGTCTTGTGAGGCTTGAGCTCGAAAACGAGTTTGGTCTTCGGGTAGTTCGCTGCCACGGCAAGATACTCTCCGAGGGTCGGGATGGTCTCTCCGTTCTTCAGACGGACGGAGTCGAAGTCGGCCTTAGGGCAGAAATTAATCACTTTGTCGCCGATGTGGTCGTCGTGATAGACGAGGAGCTGGGCGTCGCTGGTCATATTCACATCGAACTCGGTGCCCCAGAAGCCCTTTTCGCAGGCTGCCTTGAGCGAAGCTATCGAGTTGTGGGAATATCCTCCCTGCTCGCAGTTCCAGTAGCCGCGGTGTGCGACGACGCCGATTTCGTGATCTGAGGAGCAGGCGCTAAGCGCACAGACTGCCCCTGCCAAAAGCAATAACATCTTTTTCATAATTGTCCTTATTTTATAAATTTGTCTAATTTTTTCGGATTTATCCCAGTCGGGCAAATGTTGTCGCGAAATTAAACATTTTTTTCTTACATTTGCAATCCTTTGCGGAGGTTATGGCTCCCCGGGGCGACTGTCGCATCGGAAACTCTTTGATTTTTGGCTCCCACGACTATTATTAACAACACAATAACACTTCAATCTTTATGAAACTCTCAAAAGCACTAAGCCTCTGCGCCGGCGTTGCCGCGCTCTCGCTCCTTGCGTCTTCCTGTTCAAAGGGCAATGACTCTGTGAATGTCATCCCGGAACCGAACTACGTCCGTCTTCTGGGGGGTACGACCTCCGCTGACGCTACTGTAAAGCAGGTGACCCGTCCGAGCCTTGACGAGGAGGAATATCAGATCCGCATCAAGGGCGGAAAAGTCACCGTCACGGCTTCCGGCAAAAGGGGATTCCTCTATGCTGACCAGACCCTCGCCCAGCTTCGCGACTCGGCGGGCAACTACCCGAACGTTCTTATAAAAGACAAGCCGCGCTTTGCCTACAGGGGTATGCACCTCGACTGCGCAAGGCACTTTTTCAGCCTCGACGAGGTGAAACGCTACATTGATATGATGGCGGTCCACAAGATGAACAAGTTCCACTGGCACCTCACCGAGGACCAGGGCTGGAGGATTGAAATCAAGAAATACCCGCGCCTTACCGAGGTCGGAGCCTGGAGAAAAGGCGAGAAGCTCACGCGCGACGGCTCTCAGCCGGACCCGAACAGGGACAATTCTCTTTACGGAGGGTTCTACACTCAGGCTGAACTTCGCGAAATCGTTGACTATGCCGCATCCAAGGGCATTGACGTAATCCCCGAGATTGACCTCCCGGGCCATATGATGGCCGCTCTCGCTTCCTATCCGGAGCTGGGCTGCGAAGGGTTCCCTCCTTGCGAGGTTTGGCCGAGAACCGGAGTTTCCCCGGACGTTCTCTGCGCCGGCAACGAGAAAACCTTCGAGTTCCTTGAGGGCGTGCTTGACGAGATTATGGAGATTTTCCCATACGAGTACATCCACATCGGCGGCGACGAGTGCCCTAAGACTCACTGGGCCGCTTGCCCGCGCTGCCAGGCTAAAATCGCCGAACTGGGCCTTAAGGCTGACGAGAATTTCAGCGCCGAGCACTACCTCCAGAGCTATGTGACAAAGAGAATCGAGAAGTATCTCAACGACCACGGCCGTCAGATCATCGGTTGGGACGAAATCCTCGAGGGAGAGCTTTCCCCGAATGCTACCGTGATGTCCTGGAGAGGCAGCAAGGGCGGACAGAAGGCCGCGCAGATGGGTCACGACGCCATTATGACTCCGAACACCCACTTCTACTTCGACTACTATCAGAGCAAGGACCGCACGAACGAGCCCGAGGCAATCGGCGGCTATCTCCCGGTTTCCAAAGTCTATGAGTTCGAGCCGTACACTGAGGATATGACACCTGAGGAAAGGGCGCACATCTGGGGTGTTCAGGCGAATATGTGGACAGAGTACATCGGCACTCCTGAATATCTTGAGTATATGCTCCTGCCGCGTATGAGCGCGCTTTCAGAGGTGCAGTGGTGCAATGAGGGACGCCGCGACTACACCCGCTTCCTTACGGATATGAACCGTATGCGCAAGGTGTATGATGCGATGGGCTTTAACTACGCAAAACACATTTTTGAGAAGTAGGTTCCATTCCTGCTAACCTTTTTTAGAGAAGTCTGAAAGAGAGTTACCTAAAGTCAAAATTTGACTTTAGGTAACTCTCTTTTGCCCTGTGGCGGCGGCTGGTTTATATTTCCGCCATAATTTTAATAACAAATAAAGAAATATTAAAAATTTTTATAAATAGGTGTTGCATCAATAAAAAAAAGATATATCTTTGCATCTATAATATCGATGAAAAGGCTGTTCGAACACGAACGTATAACCACATAATGATTTTTACAGACAACTGATAATATGAAACCGAATTCTAACTCCTTGTCTCTGAGGTTTATAGCTATGGTCGCAGCTCTTCTTGTCGCGCTGACGGCGTTTGCCCAGACCTCAACGGTGCGCGGACGGGTTACTGACCCTTCCGGACAGCCTGTCGCCGGCGTTACAGTGATGATTTCAGGAACATCCACAGGAACTATGACCGACGCCGACGGTCGCTACACCATTCCGGCCAAAAACGGTGACACCATCGAATTCTCCTGCCTCGGTATGGCCACCCAGACCCGCCGAAGCAACGGCAAGGCCGAGACTTTCAATGTGACGATGGAAGAGGACAGCCAGTTCATCGAAGAAACCGTCGTGGTCGGCTACGGAACCCAGAAGAAATCCTCAATGACCTCCGCAGTCTCCGCGATGAAGGGCGAAGAATTGATGAAGGCCCCTGCAACCAACGTCTCGCAGGTGCTCGCCGGAAAACTCCCGGGCATCTCCTCGGTGCAGGAGTCAGGTCAGCCTGGCGCCGACCAGGCGTCACTGCGCATCCGCGGCTCCATCTACTCGGTTTCATACGTGGTTGACGGGTTCCCGGTAAGCGACATCAACGACATAGACCCTGCCGACATCGAGAGCATCTCTGTGCTCAAGGACGGCGCTTCCGCTGCGGTGTATGGCCTTACGAGTGCCGGCGGTGTGATAATCGTCACCACAAAGAAGGGAGAGCAGGGCAAGACCAAAATCAGCTACAACGCCTCCCTCGGAGCTTCAGTGAACGCGAACTTCCCTAAATTTATGA
The DNA here is from genome assembly GCA_963640535.1 of bacterium. GTDB lineage: Bacteria > Bacteroidota > Bacteroidia > Bacteroidales > UBA932 > Cryptobacteroides. Next base: position 84,029 of record CAVHYU010000002.1, read on the forward strand.
ACGGGCCGCAGTTCGCCTACTACTACAATGTGGCACAGATGATGGACCAGCTCGCTTCCGGGGCAATCGCCTCCTCAGACGACTACAAACCATATTTCACAAAGCATCAGGTGGAGCTTATGCTCAACGGCGACCCCACCGACGGCTGGGACAACGTCAATTATATCGACGAAATCTACGGCACCGGCTTCAACCAGAAGCATAGCGTGACGGTTCAGGGCGGAAACGAGAAGACAAGGTGGTTCACATCTCTTGGTTATATGGGCCAGAAGGGTAACATCGACAACTTTTCCTACCGCCGCTACAACCTCCGCGCTAACATCGAGTCCAACTTCGCCCGCAACTTCCACTTCTCCCTCGGACTTTCCGGAGTGTTGGGCAATCAGGACTCTCCTTATTATAACGCGGGTGCGGGCGACAGCTCAGTCTATGGCGGCAGCGATTCCAGCAACTGGCTTTCAATCGCCAACCAGACCATCCAGATGCACCCCTATCTCCCCAAGACCTACAACGGCCTCTACACCGCATCTACAAAGAAAAACACCGGTCTTCCGCAGTCTCCGCTCGCAGCCCTCTACGAGTCCGGCTACCACAAGACCAACACTATGGATATGACCGCGAACATCTCCCTTTCCTACGACGCACCGTTCCTGAAGGGGCTCCAGTTCAAGGTTTCCGGCTCATACGAGGGTTACACCTCCCGCTACAAGAGCCTCTACACTCCATACTATCTTATGTCCAACGCCTACGACAGCGCGAGCGGAGACTGGACCTGGAGCAAGAAAACCTCCCCTAACGGCGACGGCTCCGGCAACACAGTGCAGGAAAGCGGCTCCTGGGCGCAGAGACTAACAGCCCAGGCAAGCGTCGGCTACATCCATTCCTTCGGAAAGCACAATCTTGACCTCCTCGCTCTCGTGGAGTACAGGGGTTACAGCGCAAACGGCCTCGGCGCATCCAGCAAGGAAGTCACCTTCGCGTCGCTTCCTGAGCTGAGCTACGGAAAGCAGGTCGAGGGTTCGGTCTATGGCAGCAGCACAGCCACCCGCTCAGCGGGATATGTGTTCCGCGCACGCTACGACTACGATGAAAAATATCTCGCCGAGTTCTCCGGCCGCTACGACGGTTCCTACAAGTTCGCCGGGATGAACAAGACCCGCTGGGGATTCTTCCCTTCGGCTTCCATCGGCTGGAACATCGCCAAGGAGGACTGGTTCAGCAACGCTCCATACCTCAATGACCTCAAGATCCGCGGCTCCGTAGGACTCCTCGGAACGGACAACGTAAGTTCCTACGCCTACCTCAGCACCTACTCCCAGAGCGGCACAAAGGTCGTTTACGGCCAGAGCTCAGGCACTGTGACCAGCAATCCTTCCTACTACACCTCGGTTGTCGCCAATCCGGACCTCACCTGGGAAAAGACCCTTTCCTACAACGCCGGAGTGGACCTCAATATGTGGAACGGCCGCCTCGGAGCCGAAGTGGACGTATTCTACAACTACACCTACGACATCCTCACGGCGCAGGGCGCTAACTTCTCCCCGTCAATGGGCGGATATTACGCGTCTTACGTGAACAACAACGCCATCGATGCGAAGGGTGTGGACATTCTCCTCTCCCACCGCAACACGGTGAATCTTGCAGGAAGCCCGTTCTACTACGGAGTTTCCGCATCTCTTACCTACTCCAAGACCCGCTGGATCATCTATCAGGACCAGCCTAACATCCCTGAATACCAGAAGGTTACAGGCACGGACTACGGCGCCATTATGGCCTGGGTCGCTGACGGGCTCTACCGCAGCGAGGAGGAAATCGACAACTCTGCGTGGTACGGAACGAGACCTTGCATCGGAGACATAAAGTATGTGGACATTAACGGCGACGGTAAAATCGACTACGACGACCGCGCCCGCGTAGGCCGCCCGAACCGTCCGCAGCTCACCTACGGACTCAACCTGAACCTCGCCTGGTATGGCTTCGACCTCAGTGCGCAGTTCACCGGAGGCGCCCTCTTCGACGTTTCCCTCACGGGTACATATTACAACGGCAACGACGACAACACCGTCTGGACGCAGACCTTCAAGGAGAACGCCAACTCGCCGCTCTACCTTGTGGAGAACGCCTACAGCATCTATAACCCGGAAGGCACCTTCCCGCGTCTTACTCTCGGCGCCACGGGACACGGCGGAGACAACGGTCTGGGCTCGACATTCTGGCTCAGGGACGGAAAATACATCCGTCTGAAGACCGCCCAGCTGGGATATACCTTCCCAAGGAAATGGATGGAAAAGATAAAGGTCGAGACCCTGCGCATCTTTGTCGAAGGACAGAACCTCTTCACCATCGACGGCCTTCCTGACGGCATCGACCCGGAGTCTCCGAGCACCAACAACGGCTACTACCCTCAGCAGTGTCTGATTATGGGCGGTCTTACATTAACATTCTAAACGGAGGAGGACAACATTATGAAATACACAGTTAAGATATTGCTTGCAGTTTCCCTTTCCGCCGTTCTCTTCTCCTGCACGAAGATGCTCGATATGACCCCGACTGACCGCGCCTCCAACAAGGTCCTCTGGGAGAATACCACCAACGCCGAGTGGGCGGTGAACTACATCTATTCCTACACCTACGACATCCTTGCGGACCAGTCCTCTATGGGCCTGACCGAGTCACTGACTGACATAATGAAGTATGGCTCATACAATTACAACTCCCTCTGCTTTATCCCGAGCGAGTTTTCCTACGGCGAGGCTACGACCCTGACGGCTTCATACGTCGATGCCTATATGGGTTGCTGGAGCAGCCGTTACTCTATGGTTCGCCGCACCAACGAGGCTCTTTCGAACCTCCACAAATACGGACAGATGTCCTCCGAGGACAAGACCCGTCTCGAGGGCGAACTCCGTTTTATGAGGGCCTACATCTACTTCGACCTCGTCAAGAGATATAAGGAAGTGATTCTTTATGACGAAAATCTCGACGCAATCAGCACAGACAAGGCCCTCGGCACCGAGGAACAGGGCTGGGACTTCATTCAGGCCGACCTCGAATATGCAGCCGCAGCGCTTCCCGAGAAGGCTTCCGCAAACGGCCGCCTGAACAAGGGCGCCGCCTACGCCTTCCTCACCCGCGCGATGCTCTACGCCGGGAGGTGGGACGCCGTGATTGCCGCAGCCGACGAGGTGGAGAAGCTTGGCTACAGCCTCGAAAAGAATTACGCCGACTCCTACTCCAAGAGCATTGCCGAAGGAAACAGCGAGGCCATTCTCCAGTACCTTTTCAACCGCGCCGACGATGTGACCCAGATGTTCGACTACTACTACACTCCGGGCGGCGACTTCACCCTTCAGAAGGCTACTGGCGGCGGCTACGGCACTCCGACCCAGGAACTTGTCGAGTCTTACGAAAAGGCCACCGGCGGCTCCGTGGACTGGACACCTTGGCACGCGGAGGGTGTTACCGAAACTCCTCCGTACGCTACTCTCGAGCCACGATTCCACGCCACCGTTCTCTACAACGGTTCCCAGTGGAAAGGCCGCACTGTAGAGCCTTATCTTGGCGGGGCGGACGGCTACTGCGAGTGGAATGTGGAGCCGGAGCCTAAGGGCCGCACCACCACGGGCTACTACCTTCGCAAGATGGTGGACGAGACCCACGACGTGATTCAGTACTCTTCCGGCACCCAGCCGATGACCGTAATCCGCTTTGCCGAGGTGCTTCTCAACAAGGCCGAGGCACTTTACGAAAACAACAACGACTCTCAGGCGAATGAACTCGTGAACCGGGTACGCGCCCGCGTGGGGCTTCCTGCCCTCAGCGTGGACGGCGAGAGCCTTATGGCTGCAATCCGCCAGGAAAGAAAGGTGGAGTTTGCATTCGAGGGACTCTGGTACTGGGATCTGCGCCGCTGGGGAGTTGCCCACAAGGCATATCCGGAGGGACTTACGGGCTATCAGGTACACGGCTTCAAGATTACCCGGGACGCCTCCACCGGCGAGTTTACCTACAACTACATCAGCGTGGACGACCGCAACCGCAACTTCTCCGAGAAGCTCTACCGCTTCCCGCTGCCGACAGGCGAATTGAACAACAACTCTCTCGTGAACCAGTTCTCTGAATGGAAATAAACAAGATGAAAAAGATATTTAACATAATTGGAGCGGCATCGGCCCTGCTTCTCGCCCTTGCCTCCTGCCAGAAACCGCACTATGTTCTCCCTACAGCGGACAGGGACGGTTTTACGAGCCTCAGCGCCTACTTCACTTCCGGAAACTACAACGGGATGGAGCTTGCCCGCCTTGCGGTCACCGACGAGATGATTGCCGGGGGGAGGCTTGTGGTGAAAGTCCCGTATTATTATCCGGAGACATCCGACAACACCACCACCATCTATATGAGTTCGGTGAGGATGAAGGCGGAACTTGACAAGAACTGCTCCCTTTCTCCTGCGCTCACTCTTCTGGACCTGAATCTCGACAACGAGTTCGTGTACACCGACGCCAAGGGCACAAAGTGGCCCATAATAATCACCGGAGTCAGGGCGAAATCCGACGAGGCGACCTTCATCTCCTTCAGCCTCACCGGGCTTTTCGAGGGCTTTGTGGACAACGAGGAGAGGAAAATCTATCTCTACACCACAGACGACCTTTCTTCCTGCACGGCAGAGGGTGAGGTTTCAGCCCATTCGAGCATAGTCACCGACCTCTCGAAGCCTCTGAACTACAACGAACCTCAGACAATAGTCATCGCTTCCCACAGCGGCAAAAAGATTGAGTACACCACCGAGAAAGCCACTCCGACGAAGATTCGCTCAGGCTTCAACGCAAATTCGGTCAAGCAGCTTTTCAACTTCGACCCCAAGAGCCGTCTCGGCACTCCTGACTACTTCACCAAGGGCATCGTTCCTTCGCTTGCAGTGGTGGAGAACAACCTCGTCGTAGCCCTCGGAAACGGCGCCAAACCGTTCGCTGTTCACGGAACTACCGGAGCGAAAATCGGCGAAATCACCACCGGCAGCGCTCCCTACGATGTCATCACGAGCGATGAAGCGGGCAATATGCTTCTTTGCAACAGCACTACCGGCGAAAACATCTCAAGCGATCCTGCCAATATCGTAAGAGAAAGCCTCAAAATTTACAGGACTTCTTCCATTTCAGTCGCGCCGACCCTCTTCTATGAGTACGAAAACAAGGAGGCGCTTCCGCTCGGACCTCATATGAAAGTGAGCGGAGACATCTCGGGCGATGCGGTGATAACTTTCCCGTATGGCGGCGTGAGCGGCATCACGACAGCCTCCAAGTTCCTTGTCCTTACGGTCAGGGGCGGGGCAGTCACTGCTGCCAATGTTTACGACACGGCTTCCCTCGGCCTGGGCTGGGGCGCGTTTGACAGTGCCGGCTCCGCCGGAGTCGCTCCCGCCTCGTCCAATCCGGAGGACGGCTATTTCCTCTGCTACTACAGCGCTAACACGCTCAACTACCTTAATTCCTCCCTCGCTTTGGAAAGGGCTATGCCGACAACCGACGGCAACTCCTGGGCTTGGAACGTGAACACGCTAGACTGCAAGATGTTCAACAATGTGAACTACCTCGCGCTTCTTGTTCTTGCTCATTTCCCTGCGTGGGGCGGCCAGCCGCATCTTTACATCTACAATGTGAACGACAAGAACGCCCTCACCGGCGAGTTCACATCCTCTGATGCTCTTGTTCTGAAGAATGAGGCGATTGAAGCTTACAACGCGACGAATGCAGACGAGACAGTATCTTCCGGCTCCGTAATCCTCTCCCAGTCCGCCGACGGGTTCAAGTTCTTCATCTACTACTACGACCAGTACTGCGGCAGCATCGGAGGCTACAGCGCCGACTGCATCAAGAGGTAACTTACGAAAGTTAAATGATTGACTCAAGTTTCGCTGCGAAACTTGACAAGGGCTTCTGCCCGCCGGCCCTATGGGCCGTAAAAAATCCTTAGGCTCAAGAGAGCCGTGCGGAGTCTTTGAAGGGAGGGGGGTGTGATGATAGGGAAGATGGAGCACCACTTCCCCTATAAAGGGGACGGGAGGGGTTAATATAAAGGTGCAGGGGGTTCAGATAAAAAAGAGGGGAGGAAAGTGTGAGGGAAAAAGTGCGTGGGACTTAGAGAGGGTGATTAGAGAGAAATTGTTTATATATAAATGAGTTAGATACTTGCGAAAGTTAAGTGATTGAAAAAATGAAATACAATAGAAGATTTATAACCGCTGTCGCTGTCGCCGCCGCCGTTACGGGCGGGGTGGCCTGCTCATCGTGCTCGAAGCCCGAAACCGGGTTCAAGTGGCAGGACGAGTGGAACGATCCTTCAGAAGACGAGCCGTCCGCTCCGACGGAAACAGTCCTTCCGGTGCTTCCTGAAAAACCGCTTTCCGCTCTTGCGGACCCGACGGCAATCGGCTGGCAAGACGTAACCTCTTCCTACAAGGCCGGCGAGGGCGTGAAGGTGTATAGTTTCACCGACAAATTCTTCTCCCGCCCTGCAATCGCCTACATAGCAGTTGGACACGTCCGCGATGTGAAACTTGGAATCTGGAGCATCAACGACCCCGCGCTTTCGGGCACAACCGACCCCTTAAAGACCCCTTCTGAGGTCTACGGGGCGACGGAGGCGGGCGTTGTCGTGAACGGCGGATACTTTTATGCTTCGGGCGGCAAGAATTACAGCGCATCCCTTGCGGTGAGCGGCGGAACCATTCTCGCCCAGAACATCAACTACGCTTCCGAGGACTGGAAGACGATGTATTACCCGACCCGCGCAGCCTTTATCGAACACACCGACGGCTCTTACGAGGCCGCCTGGACCTACTGCACATCGGCAGGGGAAACCTATCTCTACCAGTCTCCCGCCGGGAACTCCTGGAAAAAGAAGCCTCTTGCAGTTCCTTCTGCAACATTCCCTTCAGCCGCTTCGTCCTTAGACGCGCTTAACGCCATCGGCGGCGGCCCGGTGCTTCTCAAGGGCGGTGAAATCCGCAACACCTACGTTGAGGAGCTATTCAACGGAGACTCCGGCATCGGCCCTGATATCTATGCACCGAGAACAGCTGTGGGCATTTCGGCGGACTCCAAACTGGTTCTTTTTGTCTGCGAGGGCCGCGAGATGACCGAAGGGGTGAAAGGTCTTACGACAGAAGAAGTGGCGAAAGTGCTCTACAGTCTCGGATGCACCGAGGCCATCAACCTTGACGGCGGCGGTTCTTCCTGTATGCTTCTGGGCGGAAAGGAGACCATCAAGGTTTCCGACGGAAGCGAGAGGGCAGTTGGCAGCGCGGTTTTCTTTTGCGGGAGAGAGTAATACCTGCGATTGAATACAGTCACTATTTGAGTGCTGGCAGCGATAGAATATAAATATCAACAGAATATGAAAATCAGTACATACTTAGCGATGGCCCTTGTGGGGGCTCTTCCTCTGAGCCTTTGCGGCGCGGCCTTTTCCGGTTGCACCAAGCCTGACTCAGGCTACAAGTGGCAGGACGAGTGGCAGGAAAAGGAAGAACCGGATGAGCCGGACAAACCGGACGAGCCCGACCCGGACGACCCTACAGACGCCCCAGAGACAATAAAAGGCAAGCCGCGCGTGGTCTGGATTGACGCTGCGGCGAATTTCAGCGACTACGCCAACTCCGAGTCGAAGATAGCTTCCGATGTGAAGAAAATCAAGGAGACTGGCTTTACCCACATCGCCGTGGATGTGCGTCCAAGTCTTACCGGCGTGCTTTTCTCCTCCAAGAAGGAACACGCCCTCACAAAGGTTGACGTCTGGGAGAACGGTTACAAATGGGTCTCCCGCACCGCTTCCTTCGACTACCTTCAGAAATTCATCGATGAGGGCCACAAGAACGGCCTCAAGGTTTTCGCCACTATGAACACCTTCACGGGCGGCTATCTTTGTCCGTACAGCCTCGGCAGCGACGGCATCCTCTACAGAGACTCCTCTCTCAAGGATTGGGCGACTGTGATTAACTCCGCTGACGGTCTCGTGAACACTATGGACCTTCAGGACTGCACCTCCGACTACGGCGCGAAGTTCCTCTGCCCGACCAACGACAAGGTGCAGGAATATCTTCTCGCTCTCATCGGCGAGCTTGCAGCCTACGACATAGACGGTCTTCTTCTGGACCGCTGCCGTTTCAGCGACGACGGCCTTCAGAGCGACTTCTCCGACTCTTCCCGCACCAAGTTCGAGGCCTATTACGGCAAGAAGGTTTCCTCCTGGCCGACAGACATTTTCTCAAAGGGCCAGTCCGAGCTCGGGAACCGCGTCTCCGACATCCAGAAGGCGTGGCTGGCGTTTCGCGCGAAGACCATCCACGATTTCATCGTGAAGGCCGCCGACAAGGTGCATTCGGTGAACCCCGACTGCCAGTTCGGCGCGTATGTGGGCGCGTGGTATTCCTCCTACTACACCAGTGGCGTGAACTGGGCGAGCCCTAAGTATGACCCCGCAGCTGCAGGCTACAAATGGGCCTCCTCCGACTACAAGAACTACGGCTATGCCGACCACTGCGACGTTATGCTCATCGGAGCCTACGCCTCCACCTCCAACATCTGGGGCACCGGCGAATGGACAATGCAGGGCTTCTGTCAGAAGGCCGGTGAACTTTTCAAAGGCGATGTTCCATATTATGGCGGACCTGACATCGGCAACTCCACGGGCTTTGAAAAAGGCGGGCAGGGCGACCTGATGCCGGACATTGTGAAAGCCTGCATCAACAATTCCGACGGAATGTTCATCTTCGACCTCTGTCACATCAAGATGTACTCCTACTGGACAGCAATCCACAAGGCTTTCGACTCCTATCTGAGTACGGTGGAATAGCCTTCGGAGCGGTCTCTTAGGGACTTTTTAGCCACCCTCCTGAAAATGGATATTGAAAAAAACGATTTAACAACAATATTAACACTAAACCAACAAATTATGAAAAAGTTTATGTTTTGGGCAATGGCTCTTGCCGTTGCATTGGTTTCCTGCCAGAAGGCAGAAACCCCAAAGGCTCCTGAAATCACGGCCGACGCTCTCGAAATTCAGATTCCGGCAGAAGGCACCGAAGAGGAACCTTTCTACATCACTTTCAACTCCCCGGTTGACTGGACAGCGACAGTCGGGGCCGATGCCAAGGACTGGCTCACCATTACTCCTGCCAAAGGCTCCGCCGGCGAGGCGTCAGTAAAGGTCATCGCCCTTTCCAACACTGAATCCCCTCAGGAGAGGACAGCCACTGTAACTGTCACCGCTTCCACTGCAAAGGCCGAGTTCAAGCTCACCCAGCTCGGACGTAACGAATTCACTTTCGTTGACGAGGACCAGGAAACTGAAATCGACGAGAAGGGCGGCACAATTGAAATCAAGGTGATGACCAACGTAGAGTTCGAAACCGAAGTGTACGAAGGCTCAGACTGGCTTCATATCGCAACTTCAACCAAGGCATACGGCGAGCAGACCCTCACTGTCACTGTTGACCCGTTCACAGAGTACGACGAGGAGCGCATAGGAGAGATTAAGTTCACGGTCAGCGGCGACTGCATCCCTGACGGAGTCGCTTACTACTCCATCACCCAGAGCGGCCCGTCAAGCAAACTTTGGGGAATTGATCTGAGTTCTGTTATGAACCACGTGGCTACTTATAAAACTGCAGCCGAGACCCCCGAGACTGTAAACACAATGGCTTCTTTGGCACTGTTTAACGGTGACCTCGTTGTTTGCGCAGGCGACGGAAGCAAGCCTGTCATTCTTGACAAGAAGACCGGAGCAAAGAAGGGCGAACTCTCAACCGGAGATGTTGTCCCTTACACCATTACAAATGACGATGCCGGTAATCTTATCATTTCAAACCGTGTCTGGAACTACTGGACAACCTATACGTTCTTCACAATCTGGTATATGAAACCAGGTGACACCACACCTACTCAGCTTATTACAACCAAAGAGTACTATCCAAGTTATGTCGGCTACGCACTTTCAGTCAGAGGCGATGTTACTAAAAATGCTGTAATAGTTTCTCCGAAAGAAGGTGGCGGATATGGTTGCAACACTATTCTTGCCTTCGAAATTGCAAATGGTAAGGAAAGTTCTCACAGTGAAATTACTCTTACCGGCTTTGTCGGTATAGGCTGGTTGAGTGGATATTGGCGCGATGCTCCTGCGAATTGCCCTGCCATTGCTCCGCTTGGTACCAGCCTTTCTGCAGGACTCGTTATGGGATGTTATGATGAAAATACCCCGTATTATATGGCGGCGAACGGCGCTTGTCAGAAATTGACAGAGTCAGCAATAATCGGCAGCAATAATAATTTTAATAATGCTGATATCCGGACAATAGACGGTACTATGTATGCGGTGGCTGCAGCTGATACATACTTCGATTATTCAACTCCTGAGGTCAAGGTGATGGACGGGGCTTCTCTCAGCATTATCTACACTGCCGAGACAAAGAATTATTCAGAATCCTTGATTGGCAACCTTGGTGCAGATGCAACCCTTGAAAAGGCAGATGGCGGACTTAATATCTATTACATAGCCAACAACGCCTGCGCAATCGAAGCATTCTTTGTTCCAATCGCGGCAAAAAATTAATCCGTATTTCATAGCCTGACCCCGCAATCAGGGTCAGCATAAAGAAGAGAGGGTGACCAAAAGTCAAATTTTGACTTTCGGTCACCCCTTTAAAACCATTCGATACTATGAAAAAGAGAATACTGCTGCTTCTGGTGGCTCTGCTTTTTGCAGGGGCGGCATCTGATGCCCGTGAAGTCAAGGGCAGGGTCTGCTGTGACGGTAAAGGTGTCGGGGGCGTCGAGGTCTCCGACGGAGTTTCCATCGTGAGAACCGACTCACGGGGACGCTACGTCCTGGACTTTTCGCCCGAAAGCCGTTTTGTCTTTCTCAGCACTCCGAGCGGATATATCTCCTCCACCAGGGGAGGCGAGACCTGCTTCTGGAAGGCCGTGAGGGAAGGGGAGAGGCGCTACGATTTCTCCCTGGAGAAAAATCCTCAGGATGACACCTGCCACGAGGTCGTCGTTCTTGCCGACCCGCAAATCTCTGATGCGGAGGAGTTCCCGCTTCTTAGGGAAAACGCCCGTTCTCTTTCCGCCGAGGCCGCTAAGCTTCGAAGTGAGCATTACACCTTCGGAATCTGCCTCGGGGACATAGTGGGCTGGAATCACGCCCTCTACGGAGAGTACAATGAAATTATGGACTCCACTCTTCTGGAGTTCCGCAGCGTCATCGGCAACCACGATATGACCAACTACGGCCGCTCCTTCGAGACCTCCACCGCCGACTATGAGCGCACCTACGGCCCGACATACTACTCCTACAATGTCGGCAGGGTCCACCACATCGTTCTGAACGATAACTTTTTCGTCGGCAAGGACTGGTACTACATCGGATATCTGCCTGAGAAGCAGCTGCGCTGGATGGAGGAGGACCTTAGGGGCGTGTCTCCCGAAAAACTGGTCGTGCTTTCCATCCACATCCCGACGACTCTGGACCCGAAGGACCGCACCGGCTACTATTTCGACTACGGGATGATTTCCGAGGTGCTCTGCAACAAAAAGGCGATTTACGACATTCTCGCGCCCTACCGTGCCCTCATCCTTTCAGGGCACATCCACACCTGCAATAACCAGATGATAAATGACCGTTTGGAGGAGCACAATATCACGTCGCTGGGAGGCGCGTGGTGGTGCGGCCCTGTCTGCATTGACGGTTCCCCTGCGGGCTTCAAGGTCTATTCTTTTAACGGAACTGACGTGAACTGGAGGTTTGTCAGCTGCGAAAACGCTGACGTCTCAGTTTCTGCGGAAGGGACCCCATCCGCTTCCGGTAAAACTCCAAATGAGACCCGGAGCGAAGGGGATAGAGCGGAGGGACATCTCAAGGTCTATGTGGACGACCCGATGTACCCTGGAGAAGTCGTCGCGAATGTCTGGGACTATGACGGGAAGTGGAAAGTAGAGTGTTTTGCTGACGGGGTGAAAATCTGCGATATGGAGCGCTTCAGGGGCACGGACCCTCTTGCGGCCGCCCTCTACAAGGACCCGTCCTCGCTCAAGAGAAGCTGGGTGTGCGCCACTCCGACCCCGAATCTTTTCCGCGCCCCTTTGCCCGAAGGAGCGAAGAGCATAACGGTAAGAGTCACCGACCGTTTCGGCCGCACTTGGAAAATTAGTGCTGACAATGTCGGCAGTGTTGACAGATAAGAGGTCAATGGAAAGATGAGGCCGACTTAAAAGTCCCGAAGGGACCGCGGCTTTTTACAATAGACCGAGTAACCTGCTTCTTGACAGCATACAAGCCCCCACCGGGCCGCCCTTCTTGCCGAGCTTTGAGAATTTGATTGCCGTGTCCTTGCTCACGATGATGAGCGAGTGCTTGTTGATGGCGCTCTTGATCGGGAGCATCAGGTAGTCCTTCGCGACGGCGAGCCTGCCACCGATGACAACCAGTTCGGGGTTGAAGATGTTTATCAGCCCCGCTATCGCCCTTCCGAGCGTGCTTCCGATTTCCTCCACGCACTCGATTGCGAGCATATCCTCGTCGCGCAGGGCGTCAAGAATGTCGTCCAGCCCGATCTGCTCCGCTTCTGCGAACTTTCCCGAGAGCGAGCTGACCTTTCCAGCCTTCAGCTTTTCAAGGAAAATCTTTCTCAGTGCGCTTCCGGACGCCCCGGTTTCGAGGCAGCCCACCTTGCCGCAGTGGCAGATTTCCCCGTTGCTGAGCATAGGGAAGTGGCCGATTTCGCCCGAGAACCCGGACTTGCCGTAGGAGAGTTTCCCGTCAATCACCATCCCCATTCCGAGTCCCCAGCTGAGATTGATGAAAAGCATATCCCGCTCGTTGTTCGCCTCTCCGCACAGATATTCCCCGTAGGCCATCGCCCTGGAGTCGTTTTCGATGTACACCGGCGCACCGAGTGCGTTTTCAAGCTCGCTGGAGAGCGGTTTGTCCTCGCCGAGGAAGTAGGAGAAGCAGTAGCCGGTCTCGTGGTTGACCCTTCCGGTGAGGTTGAATCCGTAGGCGAGAATTTTCTCGGGGTCTATCTCCAGAGAGTCGGTGTGGCTTCGGATGGTCTTTGCAAGGTCTTTTATTGAAGCTTCCGATGCTTCGAGGACGAACGGGATGTCTTCGCGGTAGTCCACCATCTGCCCCTTGAAGTTCATCACGGCGATGCTGATGTGGTGTCTGCGCACGTCCGTGCCCACAAAATAGCCGGCTCCCTGGTTGAGCCCGAAGATGCTCGGACGCCTTCCTCCGCTTGTGCCGCTCTTTCCCAGGTCCTCGAGGAATCCGTCGTCGATGAGTTCGCCGATAAGGCGGGTCACCGTCGGGATGCTCGCCCCCAGCTCCTTGCTCAGTTCAGCGATGCTGAAGTCTCCGTCATTGATGCAGAGTCCCAGAATCTGCTGTTTCATAATCCCGTTTTTACCCTCGATGTTGCTGAGAAATGTTTTCATTGCGCTAGCCTGTTTGTTCAAGATTTCCACAAAATTACGCAGAAATCGCATAAAAGCAAAATTGCTTTTTGAAAAATTTTAATAAATACGGCGATATATTCATAAAATTTTCTAAATTTGTAGGACTAAAACTAAAAAATAAACACTGACGATATGACTAAACCTGATTTTAAAGAAATTGCCGCGAGGTATGAAAAGGAACTTCGCGAAAACTGCCTCCCGTTCTGGCTTGAACACTCTCAGGACAAGGAATACGGCGGCTATTTCTCCTGCCTTAACCGTGACGGAAGTGTCTATGACACAGATAAATTCATCTGGCTGCAGGGCAGGGAAGTCTGGCTTTTCGCTATGCTCTACAACAGCGTGGAGAAGAATCCGGAGTGGCTCGCCTGCGCGGAGCAGGGTGCCCGTTTCCTCCTTAAATACGGCCACGACGAGAACTTCGACTTCTATTTCTCCCTCACCCGTGAGGGCCGTCCGCTTGTGCAGCCCTACAACATTTTCTCCAATACATTCGCCTGTATGGCATTCGCCCAGCTAGCGAAGGCGACGGGAAACGAGGAATATGCCACTGCGGCGCGCAGAGTCTTCGACCGCATTCTCCTCAGGCGCTCAAATCCGAAGGGACAGTGGTGCAAGGCCTATCCGGGCACTCGCCCTATGAAGGATTTCGCCCTTCCGATGATTATATGCAATATGGCGCTTGAAGTTGAGGATATCCTCGAGGACAAGAGCATCTTGGACACGACCGTAGACGAGTGTCTGCACGAGGTGCTGGATGTTTTCTATCAGCCGGACCTGGGATGTATGCTCGAAAACGTCTCCTCTGTTGACGGCTCGCCGATTGACTGCTACGAGGGACGCGAAATCAATCCTGGCCACGACCTGGAGGCCCTTTGGTTTATGATGAACCTCGGAGTGCGCAAGGGTGACAAGGCTCTGGTGGAAAAGTGCGTGGAGATTGCCCTGAGGGTTATCGACCGCGGCTGGGACAAGCAGTACGGCGGCATCTTCTATTTTATGGACGCCAAGGATGTGCCTCAGCAGAAGCTCGAATGGGACCAGAAACTGTGGTGGGTTCATCTCGAATCAACGATTGCTATGCTCAAGGGCTACCGTCTCACTGGCAACGAGAAGTGCCTGGAGTGGTTCCTGAAACTGGACGAGTATATGTGGATGCATTTCAAGGACAGCGAATATCCTGAGTGGTACGGCTATCTCAACCGCCGCGGTGAGGTCCTCCTGCCGCTCAAGGGCGGAAAGTGGAAGGGGTGCTTCCACGTGCCGAGAGGCCTGTATCAGATTTGGCAGCTGGCAGCAGAGTGTGCCCGGGGCGAATAAATGGCGGCCTGCCGCATCTCTTTATTTATGGATCTTAAATAGATACCTTTTTCAGATACCTTAATTGTTCAGACATTTTATGGCAACAGATAGACGTACATTTTTGAAGACGGTTGCTGCGGCGGCTTCCGCTGCTGCCGTGACTTCGGTGCTTCCTTCGGGGTGCACTCCTTCCGGGGAGGGCAAAGGCGTAATTCCCGGCCCGGGGGGCGACTCTCCTCTTATAGTCCCGAAGGCTCAGGGACTCAAGATTACTGGAACCTTCCTTGACGAAATCTCCCACGACATCCCCCACCAGAACTGGGGCGAGAAGGAATGGGACAGGGATTTCCAATATATGAAGGCCATCGGCATCGACACCGTAATTGACATCCGCTCAGGCTACCGCAAATTCATCACCTACCCGTCTCCGTACCTTCTGAAGAAGGGCTGCTATATGCCTTCGGTGGACCTTATCGATATGTTCCTGCGTCTTGCCGAGAAGTATGGAATGAAGTTCTATTTCGGTCTGTATGACTCCGGAAAGTATTGGGACACAGGGGATTTGTCCTACGAAATCGAGGATAACAGGTTCGTCATCGACGAGGTGTGGAAGATGTACGGCGAGAAGTACAAAAGCTTCGGCGGCTGGTACATCAGCGGTGAAATCAGCCGCAGGACCAAGGGCGCAATCGATGCTTTCCACGCTCTTGGCAAACAGTGCAAGGACGTTTCCGGAGGGCTTCCGACCTTCATCTCCCCGTGGATTGACGGAAAGAAGGCTGTGATGGGCACTGACGGACAGCTTTCGCGTGCTGACGCAGTTTCGGTGCAGGAGCACGAGAGGGAGTGGAACGAGATTTTCGACGGCATTCACGACGTGGTTGACGCCTGCGCGTTCCAGGATGGCCACATCGACTACGATGAGCTGGACGCGTTCTTTTCTGTGAACAAAAAGCTCGCGGACAAGTACGGAATGCAGTGCTGGACCAACGCAGAGACTTTCGACCGCGATATGCCTATCCGTTTCTTCCCGATCAAGTTCGACAAGCTCAGGATGAAACTCGAAGCGGCGGCCCGTTGCGGCTACGACAAGGCCATCACCTTCGAGTTCTCGCATTTCCTCTCTCCTCAGTCCGCCTACCTCCAGGCCGGTCACCTCTACGACCGCTACAGGGAGTATTTTGACATAAAGTAATTGAATGCTTCCTGAGAGGCTGATTGGAGAGAAAAAGGTATATATATAAATGAGTTAGATACTTGCGAAAGTTAAATACTGGTTAGCACGGATTTATGAAAAACAAGGAAAATCTTGGATATGTCGTATTCCTTTCGGTGGTTGCCGCCATCGGAGGAATCCTCTTCGGGTATGACACGGCGGTGATTTCAGGCACGACGACGAAAGTAGCCGAGCAGTTCGGCCTGAGCAGCCTCCAGGTGGGGTGGTATGTTGGCAGCGCGCTCATCGGCTCCATCATCGGAGTGGCTTCGGCGGGCGTTTTGAGCGACCGTTTCGGACGCAAGAAGGCGATGCTCTTCTCTGCGTTTATGTTCAGCCTCTCGGCAATCGGCTGCGCAATCTGCAAGGGTTTCACTGGGCTTGTCGTTTACCGTATCATCGGTGGAGTGGGCATCGGAGTTGTTTCAATCGTTTCTCCGATTTACATCTCGGAGGTCGCTATGGCTTCGCGCCGAGGCACTCTAGTCTCCCTCTACCAGCTTGCAATCACGGTGGGCTTCCTTCTTGCTTATTTCGTTAATTTCCAGATACTTGGAGTCGCGGAAAGCGGAGAGAGGCTTTCCTGCGGATGGGCCAACACTCTTTTTGTTGACGAGTATTGGAGAGGTATGCTCGGCTCCGAGACTCTCCCGGCGCTGCTCTTTTTCTTCATAATTTTCCTGATTCCAGAGAGCCCGAGGTGGCTCATCGTCAAGGGGCAGGGAGACCGCGCGGCTGCAATTCTTCAGCGAATTTATGTGACCCCTGACGAGGCATCCCGCCAGAGGGCCGTCACTGAGCAGTCCATTGCCGGCGAAGTGAAGTCAGAGTGGAAGGCTCTGCTGAACCCCGGCATTTTCAAGGCCGTTCTCATCGGCTCCGCGATCGCCATTCTGGGCCAGTTTATGGGCGTTAACGCCGTGCTCTACTATGGCCCGGAGATTTTCAAGGATGCGGGCCTTTCAAGCGGCGACGCTCTCTTCTCACAGGTGCTCGTGGGAGTCGTGAATATGCTTACGACCGTCATCGCCCTTCTCATTATCGACAAGGTGGGCCGTAAGAAACTCGTCTGGTGGGGCGTTTCGGGAATGATTCTTTCGCTGCTTGCAATAGGGTTCTATTTCATATTCCCGGAGCAGCTTGGAAGCATCTTTATGCTCGTGTTCTTCCTTTTCTACGTGTTCTGCTGCGCCATTTCAATCAGCGCCGTCGTGTTCGTACTGCTGTCGGAAATGTATCCGAACAATGTCCGCGGCACAGCAATGTCCATCGCCGGTCTCGCCCTCTGGGTAGGCACCTACCTCATCGGTCAGCTGACCCCGTGGCTGCTTGAAAATGTGCCTCCGTTCGCGCCTGCGGGAACATTCTTCCTCTTCGCGCTTATGTGCGTTCCGTATCTGCTGATTATGTGGAAACTTGTTCCGGAGACTACCGGCAAGTCCCTAGAGGAGATTGAGCAGTTCTGGACGAAGGCTAAGAAATAAAGAAGAATATTTTTCTTTTTTGATACGGGATATATTTAAAAATTTCCTATCTTTGCAATCGTTAGTAGGGTTTCGCCAGCAGTGGCGAAACTCTGCTTATTATTATGTTGCCGCCGTAATGCCCTTACGTAAGGGAGATTTGCGAGGGCGCTGATAAACTGATACATACGCTCTCAAATTTAAGAGAACGAAAATTAATATGCTCTCAAATTTAAGAGCGAAAATTAGCAATAGGAAAGAAACTAAAAAATACTAAACATTATGGATATTCATTATGTTACCCAGCAGGGTATGGACAAACTGAAGAAAGACCTCGCTGACGCCATCGCTCAGCGTCCGGTCATTTCCGCTCAGATTGCAGAGGCAAGGGACAAGGGCGACCTTTCCGAGAATGCCGAGTATGAGGCAGCGCGTGAGGCTCAGGGCCTTTTGGAGCTCACCATTTCCAAACTTCAGAACCAGTTGGCTTCCGCCCGCGTGATTGACGAGTCGCAGATCGGCACCGACAAGGTGCAGATGCTGAACAAAGTCCGCGTGAAGAAC
This sequence comes from bacterium, assembly GCA_963640535.1. Taxonomy (GTDB): domain Bacteria; phylum Bacteroidota; class Bacteroidia; order Bacteroidales; family UBA932; genus Cryptobacteroides. The sequence continues at coordinate 102,088 of CAVHYU010000002.1, forward strand.
CTTACCATCGGAAAAGAGATGGAATTTACCCTTGTGGGCGAGTCTGAGGCCGATTTTACCAAAGGCAAGCTTGCCGCAACCACCCCAATCGGAAAGGCTCTTATGGGCCACTCCAAGGGCGATGTCGTTGAGGCTAAGGTGCCTTCCGGTGTAATTAAGTTCGAAATCCTTGATATCACCCTTTAGGCTTTAAAAAAGCGCATTGCTGCGTTATACTCGTCTCCCAAATCCTCACAACCCTTAGGTTGCTGCGGTTTGTGCTCCTCGCAAGCCTTGCACTGCATCTTTTTTAACTAAGCCTAACTCTTTGTTATACATTATTATGGCAACTATATTCACTAAAATCGCGCACGGGGAAATCCCTTCCTACAAATGCGCCGAGGATGAGAACTACTATGCCTTCCTGGACATCAACCCGATGGTCCCGGGGCATACTCTCGTAATTCCCAAGAATGTCGAGAACCCCTATATCTTCGACCTTGACGACGAGACTTACGCTGGGCTCTGTGCCTTTGCAAAGAAGGTAGCTAAGGCCATTGAGAAGGCAGTTCCCTGCAAGAGGGTGGGAGTAGCGGTGCTTGGAATGGAAGTGCCCCATACCCACATACATCTGGTTCCTCTCCAGAAGGAGTCGGATCTCTCGTTCGGCCACAATGTTTCTCTCACCGAGGACGAGTTCAGGAAAATTTCGTCCGACATCCTGAGGGAATTCAACAACTTGTAGTTTCACCTGCCTGTCCTCTTCCCCGGAAGGGTAGGCAGGCTCTTTTTTTTATCGACATTATGCGACACACATTCTTTAAGTCTTTGACACTCACTTTGTCCGCGCTTGCCCTTGTGACCCTTGCCGGCTGCTCGAGGGGTGCGAAAATTTCTCTTCACCTTGAGGGCGGCGACCTTTCCCGCGAAATCGTCGTGAAGGCTCTCGATATGAATAAGTACACCCCTATCGACACTCTGAGGGCTAACTCAAAGGGAGATGCTATTTGTAGCGTGAAGATTGAAAAGGGACAGCCCGAGTTCTTCTACCTCTATGACGGCGGAATGAAGGTCTCTTCGCTTCTTCTTGAGAGGGGAGACGAGGTGCGGGTCACTCTGGACTCTCTCGGACTCTGCACGATTAGCGGCTCGGAGGAATGTGAAAAGCTTCAGAAGGTAGAGAGCGATTTTAGGGAGGCTTCAGACAGGCTTTCTGACATCGCCTACGACATTAACCGTGCGGACGACGAGACCGAGGCTGCCGCACTTCGCCGGGAAATGGGGCAGACCTACATCGACTACTACCGCAAGTGTGTGAAATATGTGATTGAAAACAGTCATTCTCTTACAGTAATCCCGGTTTTTTACCAGTCATTCTCTGACGAGCTTCCTGTTTTCGGACAGGAAACCGACGGAATCACAGTGGGTAATGTCGCGGATTCTCTTGCGAGTGTCTATCCTGAGTCGAAGTATGTGAAGGCTCTGAAGGAGGACGCGAAAAAGAGGATGGACTATATGACCCTTCTTACGAACATCCGCACCGCCGAGCCGGTGAGCCTTCTGGATGTGGAACTTCCGGACATTAACTCTCAGAAGCGCAAGCTCTCCGAGGTCGGGGGGAAACTCGTTATGCTTCATTTTTGGAACGCTTCAGACCCTTCCCAGTGCCGGTTCAACCTCGAGGTGCTGAAGAAGTTCTATGACAAGTACCACTCCCGCGGCTTTGAAATCTACTCCGTGGCTCTGGACCTGGACAAGACTAACTGGGCGAAGATAATCTCCGAGCAGAAGCTTCCGTGGATCAACGTTTGCGACTCTGCCGGGGCGAATTCCAAACTCATAGGCCTCTACAACATCTCCGCTCTCCCGACTTCCTATTTCATCAGCAACGGCTCCCTGGTGAACGAGAAGATTTCCGACGAGAAGTCGCTGGATGCGTTGATAGTTAAGCTGTTAAAATAAAAATGCCCGCCTCTGATGGGCAGGCAAATTATTGACAGCGCATTGATTTTAGAATAATTGCTTCTTGCTGGTTGTAGCAACGAAGTCTTTCAGATAGAACGGTTCAAGGTAGGCGACATCCTTGAACCGTTTTTCGTCCAGTTCCCTCCGGGCAAGGGCGCACATAGCGCTCGCCTTCGGGCAAGTTTGGAGAAAACGGGCATTGGGATGGTTGATTGTCCCCTCGCATTTTCCGGCTCCGTCTCCGATGAAAAGCACCCTTCCCTCCTCGAGAATGTCCCTGTAACTCTCTGAGTCAATGATTTTTGCTTCGGTAGGGGTGAGCCTTTCTCCACTCCCAGAGAAAAGCGCGGTGTAAACCTCCATCCTTCTCGCGTCAATCATCGGGACTATGTATTTGAACCCCTCTGCCTGCCAGTCTCCATCAGATGCGGCCTCGCCTTCAGACTGTGGGCCATTAAGCTGTCCTTTTTTAAGCGCCTCTGAGACAAGCACTTCGAGCGTGCCGACGCTAAGCAGCGGAATCCCGGCCCCGAAGCAGAGCCCCTTGGCGGAGGACACCCCCACGCGAAGACCTGTGTATGAGCCGGGCCCCTCGCTCACGCAGACTGCCGAGCAGTCTTTCAGGCTTAAGCCTTTTTCGCGCAGCATCTCGTCGACAAAAACGGCCGTGAGGGATGCGTGTGCACGCGGAGTGTCGCTCTCGCGATAGCAGACAAGGCGTCCGTCTTCACAGAGGGCCGTGGAGCAAAGCGCCGTCGAAGTTTCTATAAGTATAATTCTGTCCATATATTTTAAGTGTCTAATTCATATATTCATACGCGCGCAAAATCCTATTTCCAGAAGAACAGCTCCTTGAGGTAGGGGAATATCGCGTATGACACATCTTTCAGAGGCTCGTAGAAAATGGTCCCGGCGAGTTTGTCCGCACCCACAAGAGAGAATGTTCCGTTGATGGCGTCGAAGGCCATCAGAAGAAGACAAAGCACCAGAAGACACTCCACCAGGGCAAGCGCCGCCCCTAAAAGCCGGTTCACCCATCCCAGCATAACCACCCTTACAACTTTCTCCAGCAGCCTTCCTGCAAGCGTAAGCACCACTGCCACTGTGATGAAGATGAGGATGAACGCGATGACCCTGAGAAGAGTTTCGTCCAGCGCCATCCATCCGCCCAGCCACGCTCCGACTTCGGCGGAGAATTTTACGCTCAGCCACACTCCAGCGCACACTCCAGCAAGCGAGACCACCTGACCGATAAGTCCCTTGCGAAGTCCCGCAAAAAGCGCCACCGCGATGCAGACCAGAACGATTATGTCAAAAATGCCCATCAGAAGTTTTGATTTGGTTAATAAGCAAGATGTGAAAATTGATTGCCTCGGTTTTTATATACCGCCAAAGCGGTTGCAAAAATAATCATTTTGTAAAAACCTTACAATTCATTATCTTTGTAGGTTCAATTTCTATGGTGGGAGGGGCTTTTTGTGCCCTTGCTCGTAGAAAGTGTATGACAGAATTATATATAACATTATAAATCAGCTTCAAGAGTATGAAGTTTAAGGAATACAAAGGACTTGATCTTGTTAACATAGGCAACGAAGTTCTTGAAAGTTGGAAGAAAAACAGGGCATTTGAAAAATCTCTGGAACTGCGTGAAGGTGCGCCTGAATTCGTGTTCTTCGAAGGACCGCCTTCAGCCAACGGAATGCCGGGCATCCACCACGTGATGGCCCGTTCTATCAAGGACTCCATCTGCCGCTACAAGACCCAGTGCGGTTACAAGGTGCGCCGCCGTGCAGGCTGGGACACCCACGGACTGCCTGTGGAACTCGGTGTGGAGAAGAAACTCGGCATCACCAAGGAGGACATCGGCAAGAAAATCAGCGTTGAGGAGTACAACGACACCTGCCGCAAGGAGGTGATGAAATACACTAAGGAGTGGATGACCCTCACCGACCGGATCGGTTACTGGGTGGATATGAACGACCCTTACATCACCTACGACAACCGCTATATCGAGACTCTGTGGTACCTCCTGAAGGATATCTACGGCAAGGGCCTGCTCTACAAGGGATTCTCCATCCAGCCTTATTCTCCTGCTGCGGGCACGGGACTCAGCTCCCACGAGCTTAACCAGCCGGGCTGCTACCGAGACGTCAAGGACACCACCGTGGCCGCCCAGTTCGAGGTCATCAAGGACGAGAAATCGCAGATCCTTTTCGACTGCGAGACCGTTCCGGTGTATTTCCTTGCCTGGACCACAACGCCGTGGACTCTTCCTTCAAACACCGCGCTCTGCGTGGGCCCAAATGTCGACTATGTGAGGGTAAAATCCTTCAATCCATATTCCGGAGAGCAGGCCATCTATGTCCTTGCAAAGGCTCTGGTGGACAGCTGGTTCAACCCTAAGGCCGCTGAACTTTCCCTCGAGGACTACAAGGCGGGCGACAAACTGGTTCCGTTCAAGGTTCTTGACGGCGAGTTCAAGGGAAGGGATCTTCTCGGAATCAAATACCATCAGCTCATTCCTTGGTTCACTCCTCAGACCGACGGCGCGTTCAAGGTGATCCCGGGAGACTATGTCACGACCGAGGACGGTACCGGAGTCGTGCACATTGCGCCTACCTTCGGCGCTGACGACAACAAAGTGGCAAAAGCCGCAGGGGTGCCTCCGATTATGGTTCTGGATGTAAACGGCGACCGCTACGCGCAGGTTGACCGTCAGGGACGATTCTTCCGCGTGGAGGATATGGACCCTGAGTATGCCGCAAAATATGTCTCAGCGGACTATGCCCAGTGGGCCGGTAGGTATGTGAAGAACGCCTACGACTCTTCTCTCGCGCCTGATGCTCCGACCCTTGACATTGACATCTGTATGATGCTCAAGGCCGACGGCCGCGCCTTCAAGATTGAAAAGCACGTCCACACCTATCCGCACTGCTGGAGAACCGACAAACCGGTCCTCTACTACCCTCTGAACTCCTGGTTCATCCGCACCACTGCAGTGAGGGACAGGATGATAGAACTCAACAACACCATCACCTGGAAACCTGAGTCCACAGGAACGGGCCGTTTCGGAAAGTGGCTTGAGAACATCCAGGACTGGAACCTCAGCCGCAGCCGCTACTGGGGCACTCCGCTCCCGATCTGGAGAACCGAGGACGGCAAGGAAGAAAAGTGCATCGGGTCGCTGAAAGAACTCTACGCTGAGATTGACAAGGCTGTTGAGGCTGGATTTATGGCTTCCAACCCTCTGAAAGACAAAGGCTTCAATCCTGAAGATATGTCAAAGGAAAACTACGACAGGATTGACCTTCACCGTCCATACGTGGACAACATCTTCCTCGTTTCACCTTCCGGAAAGAAGATGACAAGGGAGACCGACCTTATCGACGTCTGGTTCGACTCCGGCGCAATGCCTTATGCCCAGGAGGGACTCCGCAACTTGGACAGTTCTCGTTTCGGGTGCACGGCGGACTTCATCGCCGAGGGCGTTGACCAGACCCGCGGATGGTTCTACACCCTTCACGCCATCAACACGATGGTAAGCAACAAGTGCGCTTTCAAACGCGTAATTTCCAACGGACTCGTCCTTGACAAGGACGGCAACAAGATGAGCAAGAGGCTCGGAAATGCTGTGGATCCGTTCGGAGCGCTCGACAAATACGGTGCAGACGCACTGCGCTGGTATATGCTCACCAACGCCCAGCCGTGGGACAACCTCCGTTTCGACGAGGCCGGAGTGGACGAGGTGAGAAGAAAGTTCTTCGGGACTCTCTACAACACCTACTCCTTCTTCGCTCTTTACGCGAATGTGGACGGTTTTGACCCTGCAGCGCCACAGATTCCTTACTCTGAGCGTCCGGAGCTTGACCGCTGGATCATTTCGCTTCTGAACAGTCTTGAAAAGGACACCAGGGCGGCCTATGAGGACTATGACGTCACCCAGGCCGGCCGTCTCATCCAGGACTTTGTCTGCGACCATCTGAGCAACTGGTATGTCCGTCTCGGCCGCAAGAGATTCTGGGGCGGAGAGATGGACCCCGACAAGCTTTCCGCCTACCAGACCCTCTACGAGGTGCTTCTTGCAGTGTCAAAGCTCGCGGCTCCAATTGCTCCGTTCTTTATGGACCGTCTTTTCCTGGACCTTACTTCCGGCACCTGCGACTCATCGGAGTTCCGTTCAGTCCACTACGAGGCTATGCCTGAGTGCCGCGAGAGCCTCGTTGATAAGGATCTGGAGGAGAGAATGGAGCTCGCCCAGAGGGCATCTTCAATGGTGCTCGCACTTCGCCGCAAGGTGAACATCAAGGTGCGTCAGCCTCTTTCAAAACTCATCATCCCTGTAATCAGCGACAAGGTGAAGGATCAGCTTGAACGGGTCAAGACTCTGCTTCTCAACGAAGTGAACGTGAAGGAGGCGGAGTTTATCCACGACACCGCAGGCATAATCACGAAGAAAATCAAACCGAATTTCAAGACTCTCGGCAAGAAGTACGGCAAGCAGATGAAGGAAATCGCCGCCGCCTTCCCTCAGATGTCCCAGGAGACTATCGCCGCAATCGAGGCTTCAGAGGTTTACACTCTCTCTCTTCCGTCCGGCGAAGTGGAACTTTGCCGCGGGGACTATGAAATCACCTCCGAGGATATGCCGGGCTGGCTCGTTGCAAGCGACGGTCCGCTTACCCTTGCCCTTGACATAACCGTGACCGATTCCCTCCGCAGGGAAGGAACCGCCCGCGAACTCATCAACAGAATCCAGAACCTTCGAAAGGACAACGGGTTCGAGGTGACCGACAGGGTGAAGGTGGCCGTGTATGCCGAAGTTCCTGAGTATAAGGCGGAAATTGCCGACGCTCTCGCTTCCTTCGGCGAATATGTCGCCTCCCAGACCCTTTCGCTTGAGGTTTCTATGGCTTCCTCCCCGACAGGAAAGGATGTCGAGTGGGGAGAGGGAACCGTGAATATAGACGTTAAAATTGCATAATCTTTCTTAAAACATATTTCGGGCTCGCCCCGAAAACTAAAGACAAACAACTATGGCAGAAGAGAAAAAAACTAACGGCACTGATTTTCAGGTACGTTACAGCGACGAGGAACTCCAGGAATTCAAGCAGATAATACTCGAGAAACTCGCAACCGCTAAGGAAGAGTACAAGGCCCTCAGACAGGCCGTCACTCAGTCTTCAAGCAACGACATCGACGACACGTCACCTACCTTCAAGGCTCTTGAGGAGGGTGCGGCTTCACTTTCAAAGGAAGAGGCCGGACAGCTCGCACAGCGCCAGTACAAGTTCATACAGAATCTTGAGGCTGCTCTTGCGCGCATCGAGAACAAGACCTACGGCGTCTGCCGCGTGACCGGAAAGCTTATCCCGAAGGAGAGGCTTCGCCTCGTTCCTCACGCCACTCTGACCGTAGAGGCTAAAGAAATGATGAATAAGAACAAGTAAAGCTGAATCATCTTTTGATTCAATCTTTACCTCAATGAGAGAATGGCGAAGATAAAAATGTCCAAAGGCAAGTGGCTCATCGTTCTGGGTGTGGCTCTTGTCGTTATAGACCAGATCATCAAAGTGCTCGTCAAAACCAATATGGCTCTTGGCGACCACTTTGACGTGTTTGGCGACTGGTTCAAGATCTACTTCATCGAGAACGAGGGAATGGCCTTCGGAATGAAGTTCGGCGGCTGGGTGGGTAAACTCCTCCTGTCGCTTTTCCGCATTGCGCTTTTCAGTGCCCTCGTCTGGTGGATTAACAAACTGTGCAAAAGAAGCGATGTGCCGACTGGGGTGCTCGTGGGGCTTACGCTCATTACGGCGGGTGCTCTCGGGAACATCTTCGACTGCTTTTTCTACGGGCTCATCTTCTCCGAATCGCTGCCCGGTGTAGTGGCTGAGTTCGGGGGAAACTATGCGCCTTTTCTTTTCGGGAAAGTGGTGGATATGTTCTATTTCCCCATCATCGACACCGTCTGGCCGGACTGGGTGCCTTTTGTAGGCGGACATCCGTTCAAGTTCTTTGAACCTGTCTTCAATTTCGCCGACAGCTGCGTCACGGTGGGAACGTTCTATCTGATTTTCTTTCAGTATAAGTTCTTTGCCAATGACGGGAAGGAGGATAAAAAGTCCAACAATTAAGTTTTTACGCACTAAAGAACGCTGATAATGCACATAGGAATAGCAGGAAACATCGGTTGCGGGAAAACCACACTTACCAGGATGCTCGCGAAGCATTACGGATGGACGCCTCGTTTCGAGTCCGTTACCTACAATCCGTATCTTGAGGACTACTACACCGACATTCCGCGCTGGTCCTATAACCTCGAAACCTATTTCCTCGCCCAGAGGCTCAAGGATGTTATGGAAATCGCCCACAGCACCGAGACTATAATCCAGGACAGAACCATTTTCGAGGGAGTGGAGATATTCGTCAGGAACAATTACCTTATGGGAAACCTCTCCGAGAGGGATTTCAACACCTATATGGAACTCTTCCACGTGGTGATGTCCTCAGTGAAGTATCCCGATCTTCTTATTTATATCCGCTCGTCCATCCCGCACCTTGTCTCCCAGATTGCAAAGAGGGGACGCGACTATGAAAAAGGGATGAGCATCGAGTATCTTTCCGGGCTTAACGACCTCTACGAGAAGTGGATAGCTTCCTATCCGGGCAAGGTCATCACTCTTGAGGGAGATGAACTGGATTTTGAAAACCGTCCGGAGGATTTTGCGTTTGTCACCGACCGCATTGACGCCCAACTGTTCGGATTATTCTAATCCCCGGGGCGAATAATTGGAGGTCTGCCGCCCGGGACTTCTCGTCTTATTCCTCTCTGATTGTGGACTGTGGGGGCACTTCGCTTAGGTCGGGGTGGAAGAGATCCTGCCTCGGGAGCGCTGACGAGAACTTTTCTCTCAGGCTGTTGAAGAGGGTGGAGGTGTATTTGTAGTGGCCCGGGCCCTTCCACGTGCTGGTGTTGGAGATGTAGATCCAGCATTCCCCGTCAGGAAAATACTTCACAACGGCGTTGCTCCCCGCGAGCGTTCCGGTCCTCACCCAGCCCTTGTCGGGGTTGGTGTCATTCCATCCGAGGGAATAGGTGTTTGCGTCAATGTATTCGGTCATTGCCGCAACGCTTTCCCTGCTCAGGATTTCCTCAATGAGGGGATTGCCGTCAATCGAGCAGACGAACCGTGCAAGTTCAGCGGCCGAGCAAACCCAAGCCCCTGCGGCTCCGAGAAGCCTTATGTCGTTTCCACCATAGCACCTTTCAACCTCGTTCCCGCTGCCGTTGTACTCCCGGGTCTGCTGCCCGTCGCCGGAGTGGACAAAGTACTTGCTTTCGCCGATGTAGCGCTCTTGGTAGTAGTTGCGCGCGATGTGGAAGTCGAAGCAACCTGCAGGGCGGAGCACATTGGTCTGGATATAATCCTCATATCCCGTTCCGCTGACCTTTTCTATTATCCTTCCAAGAAGCATATACCCGTAGTTGGAATAGGTCTGCGAAGTCCCCGGGGCATAGCGCAGGCGGCGACTGAGAACTGCCCTGGAATAATCCTCAAGGGTCGGGGGAGTAGTGAGATTGAACTGGGACATAACGTCGCACGAGGAAAAAACCGGATCCCTGCGGAAGCCTGCCTGATGCCTCAGAAGATGTTCCACGGTGATTTTTCCGTAGTCCTTGGGGTATTTGATGAAGGAGTTGAGAGTGGAGTCGCAAAGAATGCCGCGCGGGCCGAAAACCGTGTCCGTAAGGTGCAGAAGGCCCTGTTCCTGAAGTTTCATAATACCAGCCGCCGTGACGAGTTTCGAGACTGAAGCGACCCTCATAATGGTCCCGGGAGTCATCGGAGCGGGAGTTTTCGGTGTCTTTGCCATCTCGGGAGGAATCTCGGCCGCAGGGATGCCGTAGCCGTCGTCGGCGATGCCGTAGCCCTTGCAGAAAAGAAGCGAATCACCTCGGGTAACTGCAAGTTGAGCCCCTCTTACGTGCCAGTATTGCATATATCTTTCCACCTTCGCGTCCATCTTCTCAAGGGCTTTCACCCGGGACATCTCGTTGGTGAGTACTTCGTTGAGGTGAATCTCCGGCGGGGCCGGAACTGCCTGCTTAATCCTCTCGGGTCTTTCGCTCAGAAGGTAAAAAACTCCGAGAGTCACGGCTACAATTGCCGCGACACTCCACCAGATTGCTCTTTTTACCTTTCCGCTTTTCATAAAAGATGCTCTAAAATCTCCCGTTCCGAAAACTTCAGGTGAGAGAAATCGCTAAATCATCCCGGTTCTGCGGGCGAAATCGATGACGAAATCAGCCGTGCCCTCCACTCCGAGAAGCGAGGTGTCCACGCAGAGGTCGTAGGTCGAGGCCACGCCCCAGTTGCCGAAAGTGAAGTAGTTGTAGAAATCTTCCCTGTCCTTTTCTTTCTTCTGGATGAAGTCGCGCGCCTCATCAAGGCTTATCCCCGTTCTCTTCGACACCCTTTCCATCCTTTCGCTGAGAGGGGATGTGAGGAATACGTCGAGACAGCAGTCGAGGTCCCGGAGAATGTAGTCCGCAGCCCTTCCGACGATTATTGCAGAGCCTTTCTCCGCAATGTTGCGGATGGTCTGAGCCTGCATCGCGAAGAGAGCGGTGTCGTCCGTGCCGTAAGATCCCCCTCCGAAAATGGATGAGGAGAATATGGACGAGAGCGAAAGCGTGCGTTTTTTCTCGTCCCTGTCTTTGAAAAGTTCCACTTTGAACCCGTAATCCTGGGCGGCTTTGCTCAGAAGTTCGTTGTCATAGACCGGAATTCCAAGCTTCTGTCCCAGACAATCCGCCACGGCTTTTCCACCGCTTCCGAACTGCCGTCCTATATTTATTATGATCTTCTTGTCCATAGTGTTATCTTTTTAATTTTCGCAGGTGAGCACCTTGTGTTATCCTTTTAATTTATTGCGCCTCCAAGTGAAGCGGAATCATCTCCGTCCTGAATTTTGTTGAACTTGCGGAAAAGCCTCCCAAGCATTATTGCAGTAAGAATGCTTGCGACCACGTCGGAAATAGGGAAACTCCACCAGACTCCGTCGGCTCCAAGACCAAGCGGCAGCAGGTACAGAGCCGGAACAAGGCACAGAAGCTGACGTGAGAGGGAAAGGAATATGGATTTCTTCACCATCCCCAGGCACTGGAAAAGGTTTGTCCCGACCATCTGGAACCCGACAACGGCAAAGGCTACGTTCATACACCTCAGACCGTGCGATGCAAGGTCCAGAAGCTGCTCGTCGTGGGTAAAGATGGAACAGCAGAGTCTCGGAATGCACATACACACCAGAAAGCACAGAACTGAAACCCCGGTTGCGAGCGCTGCCGTCTTGAAATACACCTCGCGGACTCTGGAGTATTGCCTCGCCCCATAGTTGTAGCCGGCGATAGGCTGCATACCCTGATTCAAACCCATACAGATCATTATGAACATAAAGGTAATCCTGTTGCAGATCCCGTATGCCCCGATTCCAAGGTCCCCGGCGTATTTCCCAAGCTGCTGATTGATGAAAAGTGCGACGATGCAGGACGCGGTGTTCATAAGGAATGGTCCCATTCCGATTTCAAGCGAGTCCTTAGCAACCCTAAGGTCAAGCCTCAAGATGCCCTTTTCGAAATGAAGACCCCTCTCCCTGTTGGTGAAGTGCTTAAGGGCGACGAGCATCGCGAGGAACTGGGATATAATCGTTGCCCAGGCCGCTCCCTTGATGCCCATCTTCATCCCGAAAATCATCACCGGGTCAAGAGCAGTGTTGAAAAGCACTGTGAAAATCGTGAGTCCCATAGCCATCTTCGGGCTTCCGGAGGAACGCATCGCTCCGTTTAGGCCGAAATATACGTGGGAAATCACGTTTCCATAGAGGATAATCTGCATATATTCCCGGGCATAGGAGATAGTGTTCTCGCTGGCTCCGAAAAAGTAGAGAATCGGGTCAAGGAAGATGAGGGCGACCGCGGCGAAAAGAGCGCCGATTATTATGTTGAGGCTCACTATATTCCCAAGCACCTTATTTGCCGCCCCATAGTTTTTCTGTCCCAGAAGAATGGAGAGAATTGTCGCGCCTCCCACGCCCACGAGCGTGCCGAATGCGGTGGAGAGGTTCATAAGCGGGAAGGTCACGGCAAGCCCTGAGATTGCGAGCGCTCCAACGCCCTGGCCCACGAAGATGCTGTCGACCATATTATAAAGCGACGATGCCGTCATCGCAATGATGGCCGGCAACGCGTAGCTTTTGATGAGTTTCCAAATTTTTTCAGTCCCTAGTTCCGTAGGGACAGCATTATTTTTTTCTGCCATAATTTTTACGCAGTAATTCGCTTTTTAAGACAATCCTGAGATTAGTCCTCCGGCTCCTCTACAAGTTCAATCTCAAAGATAAGGGGAGCGTAACTTGGGATCGCACTGCCGCTTCCGGAACTGCCGTAACCGTAGTCGGAAGTGAAAATCGCTATCGCCTTTCCCATCGGATTCATTGCCCAGAGTGTGCGGGAGAATCCGGTGATGAGCGAGCTGCTGCTCATTGTGATTTCGCTGTAGGTCTCGCCCCAGGTCACTTCTTTTGCGGAATATGTTGTGGATGAGGAATATAGCCCCTCGTCTTTCGCCGTGTTCTCTATCGATGTGTCAAAGGCCTGCCCATCAAGACGGCGTCCTGTGTAGTTGATATAGACGGTGGTGTCGGAAGGGAAGGTGCTGTGGCCGGTGGTGTCGCTTAGTGGAATGAAATAGAGCCCTTCGCAGAGGGTGTCCACCTTGGTTATGAAATTGCCCTGGCTGTCAGCAATCTTGCCGATTACATTGTTTTCGATGTAGTCAAGGATGTCGGCAGTCTGCTTTGCCTTGATGTCGGCGGTGAAATCCTTGAGGGTGATTTCATAAATCATATTCGAATTGGAGTTCGAGTTCTGAAGGTACTCCGCCTCGGTCGCATAATCGCTGCTTGTCATAAGCCATTTCGGGATAAGCACCACTCTGGTGTCTCCTACGCTCATTCCCGCAATCGCGTCAATGAGGCCGGCGTAGTTTTCTGTCGGAATAATCGAAACGGTGTGCGGGCCGTAGTAGTAGGTCTTGCTGTATTCGCCAACCTGGAGGGCGGTCGTTTTCTCGGAGTATTCGCTGATGTCGAGGGAGAGAGTGCGCGCGGTGTAGGAAATCATCGCATATCCGTCCCTTGTCGCTTTCAGGGCATCGGGGTCTGAGGTTTTGGTCTCGTTCAAAAGGTAAACGCCCCTTCCGATTGTATCGGGGAGCTGGGTTTCGGCGTTTCTCAATATCGAAATTCCGACTTCGGAGAGGTCGGCGTATTTGAGCCAGGCCGTGAGATACCTTCTCTCGTCGTCATAGACTCCTTCGCTCACTTTTTTTGCGCAGGCGCAGCCAAGAACCGCCACAAGGGCGATGGCTGAGACTTTCATCAACCGTTTTGTCATATTTTGTCGTATAGTTTTGTCGAGTTTACAATTATTTGGGGTGGGCTTTTCGTCCCGCTCGGGCTACAGGCTGTTGTCTATCTCTGTTACGGACACGTTGTAGAGCAGCGCCGAATTAGCAGGAATTGTGCCAACCGACTTGTTCCCGAATGCGTGCTGCCCCGAAAACATTATCATACATTTTTCACCTTTCCTCACTCCGAAAAGCCCCTTGCGAAGGCCCTCCACGAGGTCGCTGTCTCTAAGGCTCACGGTCACAGCCGTGGTGTCCACCCCGCTGAGTTTCCCCCAGTCTCCGCTCCCAGCTACCGAAGGGTCGTTGGTGGCGAAGATATTCTTACTGGAGAGGCTTCCGCTGAAGGTGTAGCCGGTGTAGAAGAACGAGACGGTCCCTTCGGTGGAGAGGCTGTCCGCGCCCTCGCCCTCGCTGATGACAAGGCGGCTCACTCCGCCCTCGGCATAGACCCTCAGGGCCGCGGAAGAGTTGAGCTGGCTTTGGATGAACTGGTCAATCTTCTTGTCCTGATTGTCGTAGGTGGTCTGGAGCGACTGCTTGCTGCACCCCTGAAGCAGTACCGCTCCAAAAAACAAAGCCGCAAGCGCCGCTGTCTCAAGTATATATCCTTTAGTTCTCATTTTCAAAAAACTTAGCTGTGCAAGTCTCAATATAGTCCGCCGCATCGGCGATTGTCGCGAAATCCTCACCCGCGTGGAGCTTGCCTCCCGCCGCCAGTTCGTGTCCGCCTCCGTGGAAATACTGTCTTGCGCAGAGATTTGCCGATGTTCCCGGTTTCGAGCGCAGCGACACCCTGATCCGGTCCTTGTCCTCCTTGAGGAATATGCTCAGCCTCACATCTTTGATTCCGAGCGGCAGGTTCACAAACCCTTCGGTCTCGCCCTCGCGGATGTCGAAGCGCTTGAGGTCAGCAGCAGTGAGAACTGCATATGCCACTCCGAACGAGGTGATTTTCAGCCTCTTGCTGAGATAGAAACCCATCATCCGGAAACGGTTCTCGCGGTAGGTCTGATAGAGCTGAGCGAGCAGGGCGTCCCTGTCCACTCCCGCCGCCACGAGCTCTCCCGCCATCGCCAGGGTGGTGGGGTAGGTGGAGTTCCCGAAGTTGTTGCTGTCTGTTGTCATCCCCAGAAGCAGAGCCTCTCCAATCTCAGTTCCCAGTCTTTCTATCTTCCCGTCAATGTCCTCCATACCTTTTAATATATAGTAGAGCAGCTCGCAGGAGGATGAAACTTCTTCCTCCGAGAATATGAGGGAATAGAACCCCTCGTCAGGGGAAAGATGGTGGTCTATGAGAACTTTTATTCCTTTGAAATCTCTCAGATGCCTTTCCAGAGTCTCTGTCCTGTGCGGGGCGTTGTAGTCAATGCTGACAAGAAGGTCCGCCTTGGGAAGAAGCTCCCGGGCTCTCTCTTCCCCGCTCTCGATGAAGGGGGCGATGTCCTCCTTGATTGCAAACGAAAGGGTGTCGGGGCAGGGGTCGGGAAGCAGCACACAGGCGTCCACGCCGCGGCGACGAAGATACCTCAGCAGCGCGATGGAGCTCCCGATGGCGTCTCCGTCCGGATGGGAGTGCGTCGAGATTACCGCCTTCTCGCTCCGGGAAAAGAGCGAGAAGAGCTCCTGCAATTTTTTTTTGTCTATATTTTTCATCTTCGATTTTTCTGTTTACAGTCTGCAAAGTTAGCAATTATCGCGAGATTTTCATTTGCTTGTTATTGCAATTGAAAAATCAATTTCATAACTTTGTGGAGTTTTTGAAAAATAAATAAACTAAATAATAATGAACAAAGCAGTTAAGGTCATCTTGACCTACATTCTCCTCCCGTTGGTGATTATCTTTCTTGCAGTAATCACCGTGATGAGCATTATGGAGCCTATCAAGTTCAACAAAGAGAAGAACTTCCGCGAGAAGGTAGCCATCCAGCAGCTCAAGGACATCCGTGACCTTCAGGTAGCCTACAAGGGCGTGAACGGCAGGTATGTCTCCACTTTCGACTCCCTTCAGACTTTCTACAACACAGGAAAGATGAAGGTGATTATGAAGGTCGGTTCTCTTGACGACTCCCTCGCTGTGGCAAACACCAAGGCCTTGAAGAAGAAGCAGCCGAAGATTACTCCGGCCCAGATGCTCGAACTCACCAAGAAGGGCCAGAAACTCGTTTTCACAATTGAGAACGAAATTGCTGTGAAGGACACCCTCTTCAATAACCGGCAGGACTTCAATATCGAGACCATCGGCACAATCCCGTTCAGCGACGGACAGGCTGTAGAAATGACCTCAATAGTAAAGACCGTTTCAGGTGTGCAGGTTCCGCTTTTCGAGGCTTCAATGCCGTACAAGGCTCTCCTCAAGGGACTTGACAACCAGCTCAGAATCAACCTCGATGCGGAGAGGACTGCAACCGACCGTTATCCTGGTCTGAAGGTAGGAAACGTTATCGCTCCTAACAACAATGCCGGTAACTGGGAGTAACACCCATATCTGTGTCAGGGTCGCGCGCAGCGGTTTCCTGTTTCAGACGGATTCATCTAAGACCGGGCACTCATCCTCGTGGATGGATGCCGGGTCTATTTTTACTGTGGAGGAGTTCAGGCGGAGGTACGACTCCGTTCAGGTTTCTCTCTTCACTCCCAAGTTTACTCTTGTCCCCGACTCTTTTCTGACTCCAGGGCAGGAAAGGGCTCTGCTGGGAGGAGTTACTCTTCTTAGGGAAGACGACAGGATCTCTTCGGTCACGCTTCCGCAGCTTGGGGCGACTCTTCTTTATTCGCTTTCTCTGGACGAGAGTCTTTCCGCGACTGTCGCGGGGATGCTCCGTCGTACCGACGGCTCCGCCTCCGTGGTCCTTCCGGAAATCTATTATATGCTCGAAAGCCTTTCCGGCATCCCGCAGTACAATAAAATCATCGCTGGCTTCGCTGACGGAAGGCTGTATCTTGTCATCGCAGAGGGCGGAACCCTCCGTCTGTGCAACGTTTTCGACGCAGCGGATTTTGTGAGCGCGGAGTATTTTCTGTTCCTCGCCGTGAAAAAGCTCAATCTCAATCCGGAACTCTCTGACGTGTATTTCCGCACGCCGCTTTCCGAGAGCGAGGAGATTTCTCTCTGCAGCTATTTTCGCAGCGTTGAACGCCTGTGAGGATGGCGCTGGACGCGGGGAAGGGAAAGTGTATGCGCTTGCGGGAGTTTATATAGTTTTTTTTAGAACGTCTTTATGAGGATAATCGGAGGAAAACTCAGGGGAAGGACAATCCCTCTGCCGGAAGGCTATGCGGCAAGGCCCACCACGGACTTTGCGAAGGAGGGCCTTTTCAACATTCTCGACAACGAATACGAATTCGAGGGCTTGAAGGTTCTGGATCTTTTCGGCGGCGCAGGTTCAATTGCCTTCGAGTTCGCCTCAAGAGGCGCCGGGATGGTCTATTCTGTGGAAATGTCCCCTGTAAACGCCCAGTTCATCCGCTCCCAGGCCGCACGGTTCGGTCTGAAGAACGTCACGGTCGTGCACCACAACGTTTTCGATTTCCTCCCGCTCTGCACGGAAAAGTTCGACATAGTCTTTGCCGACCCGCCCTACGCCCTCGAAGGCCTCGCCTCAATTCCCGACAAGGTCCTTTCCTCGGGAATACTTCACCCAGACCGCTATTTCATCTTGGAACACCCTGCCGAGTTCTCCTTCAAGGAACATCCGAATTTCGTCAAAGAACGCAAATACGGCAACGTCCACTTCACCTTCTTCGAGTCCAGATAAAAGGCCGCTTTTTAAGCCTCCTCCCTACGGAAGGCGATGCAGGCGTTGTGGCCGCCGAAGCCTAGGGAGTCGGAGATGGCTATGCTTAGCGGGGCTTTCACCGCCTTGTTCGGGGTGTAGTCCAAGTCGCACTCCGGGTCCGGGGTGTCGAGATGGATTGTCGGCGGAACAACCCCGTCTCTGAGGGCGAGAATGGAGGCTATGGCCTCGAAACCGCCGGCCGCTCCGAGGGCGTGTCCAGTCATTGATTTCGTGGACGAGATGTGGGCGCGGCGGGCTTCCTCTTCGCCTAGAGCCATCTTGAAGGCTTTTGTCTCGCAGGTGTCGTTCATCTGGGTGCCGGTGCCGTGGGCGTTGATGTAGAGAGTTTCTTCGCCGCTGCGGTAGCCTGCCTCGGAAAGAGCTTCTGCGATGGCGCGCGACTGGGTCACTCCGTCCGGCCGCGGGGCGGTGATGTGGTAGCCGTCGCAGGTGTTGCCGTAGCCGCAGACTTCGCCGAGTATTTTTGCGCCGCGCCGCGTTGCGTGTTCATATTCCTCCAGAACGAGCACTCCGGCTCCCTCCGCGAGGACGAATCCCGCCCTGTTGGCGTTGAACGGAAGGCAGGCGTAGTCAGGGTCGTCAGCTCCTGTGAGGGCCTTGGCGTTTGCAAACGCGGCCATCGACATCGGGATGAGCGGCGACTCGGCTCCTCCGGCTATGATGGCGTCAGCGTAGCCGTGACGGATGGCCCTGTAGGCTTCTCCGATGGAGTGTGTTCCTGTGGCGCAGGCAGTTACAATCGGAACCACCGGACCGTTGGCGTGGTGGCGTATGGCGATGTTTCCTGAGGCTATGTTCGGAATCATAGTCGGAACATAAAGAGGGGAGACCCATCTCGGGCCGCTCTGAATCATCTTCTCCACTTCGCGGTAGGTGGACGGGAAGCCTCCGATTCCGGAGCCTACATAGACTCCGAGCCTGAACGGATCGATGTTCCCTCCTTCTGAGGAGTCGAGTCCGCTCTGGTCCATTGCCTGTTTAGCTGCGGCAACGGCATAGACCGAAAAGAGGTCCTGTTTGCGGGTGAATGAGGCTTCTATCCCGAAATCTGCCGGGTTGAAATCGGTGATTTCGCCGGCGACAGAGCTCGTAAGCCCCTCGGTGTTGAATCGAGTGAGTTTCTTTATTCCGTTCTTTCCGTTTTTGAGATTGTTCCAAAAGGTTTCGACATCGTTTCCAACAGCGGAAACGACTCCCAGGCCGGTTACGACTACTCTGTGTTCCATATGCAAATCTTTTTGTGTGCAAAGAGGTTGGATACCTCTTTGCAAATATACTGATTTTTAAACTCCACCCACTCGAATTCCGCCCCATTTTGTAAAATTTTGCTATTTGTGGTAAAATCAGTAATTTTGCAGGGATTTCGCGGTGAAACTTTCGCCCCGGTTCAGGAGGGCGAAAATGGTTTTCTCTGCGCCAAGACATTGAAAATGAATAAGGAACTGCCACGCTATCTTCTCGATAAATACCAGATGGTGGGAACGGTGACCCTCTCGGTACTGTTCGCCATAGTGTTTATGAACCTCTATGCCCCGTTTTCGGAGACTGCGTGGTTCGGGCTTGGCAAATCCACCAATTTCCTCTACACGCTCCTGTTCTTTTTCGTTGCTGTTATGCTGCTGGTAATCAGCCGGATAGTGATGTACCGAACCAAATATCTCTATGACCTTCGGATTTGGCAGTATGTCCTCTGGTGCGCGGCGGAAATACTCTCAATCTGCGGGCTTTACACCTGGATTACCATCCGGATAGGGGAGATACCTCTGGATATGAGCGCCTCCCATATCTTCCTCAAATCCCTCCTTTACGGGACCATATCCCTCGCGGTGCCCTATCTGATTTCGGCGCTTGCCCTCTCGCTCGTGGAGAAAGACAAGTTCATCCGGCTTATGAACTACAGCAACGTGGTGTCCGATGACCCGGTCCAGACCCCATCGGAGCAGAAAATAACCCTTTTCGACATCGGGGGCACGCTGCGCTTTTCGGTGAAGAAGGAGAATCTTTATTTCATCGAGTCGGACGACAATTATATCAAGGTCTGGTATGAGGACGGCAAGGGCGAGGTGACTCAGTATGTACTCAGGTGCAGAATGAAGACCGTGGAGGAGACCTTCCGGGGGAGCAGCCTGGTGAGGTGCCACCGCAAATATGTGGTAAACACCGACCACGTGAAAGTCCTCAGACGTTCAAGCGAGGGGATAGTCCTGGAAATAGACACGGACAAGATTCCTCCGATTCCTGTGAGCAAGACCTACGAAAAAGCGGTCCTCTCACATTTCAATCCGGAAAACGCATAAACCGCTTTAAGTCGGCCTCTCTCGGCTATTTCTTGTGGCGTTTCTTATAGTCGCGAAGCCGTGAGGCGGACTGAACCATAGCCTCGTCGGTCATAATTGCGCGGGCGGCAAGAGCGTCCAGCACAATGCCCACAAGCGGGAAAAGCGCGCTGACTGAGAATGACATCTGGTTCCACCCCCTCACAACATCCACCACAATCCACGCCTGAAGGGCGACCAGAATGATGGCTCCGAAAGTTGCAACCCTCATCTGAGGGATTCTGATTTTGAACGCGAACAGCGAGAACAGGTTCGCGGCGAGGGCGATGATAAGAAGGGTGAGATATGGCGCCTTTTCATAATACATAACGGTGAGCTCACCTCCCTCCGGCGCGGCTATTGTCGCGAAGCGGATGAAAAACATCGAGATGAGCAGCGCCGAAGCCACGGCGAGGTAGAGTGTCTGTAGTCTTTGCCACATAATTCGAGTAAGTTTCAATCTGTGATAGCCCTCCCATTCCTTATGGGAGAGATTACCTGCTGCCGGGGCTATTGACGCCCTTTTCAGCAAGGCGGTGCGAAATTACGAAAATTTCGCTAAATTTGCGTGATTGACTTAAAAGAAAGAGGCTGTTTATGCGTTTTTCCCGTGGGTCTTAAACATACAAACTAAAAACATAAAATTATGATACCGGCATCAGAACTTATAATCAATGGGGACGGCTCCTGCTTCCACCTTCATCTCCGTCCGGAGGAACTCGCTGACAATGTGATACTTGTGGGCGACCCTGGAAGAGTTGATATGGTCGCGGAATTCCTTACCGACATCGAATTCAGACACTCTTCACGCGAGTTCGTGAGCACCACCGGCCGCTTCAACGGCAAAAGGTTCACCGTGCTTTCCACAGGCATCGGCTGCGACAACATCGACATCGTCGTGAACGAGCTTGACGCCCTTGCAAACATCGACTTCGCTACCCGCGAAGTGAAGGCTCAGAAGCGCTCACTCAACATCCTCCGCATCGGCACCTGCGGCGCCGTTCAGCCCGACATCCCGCTCGGCTCCTTCGTATTCTCCCACATAAGCGTGGGCTGCGACGGTCTTCTGAACTGGTACGCCGACCGCGACAAAATCGCCATCCACGGCATTGAGGAGGCGTTTAAGGAGCACGTAGGCTGGGCAAAGCACCTCCCGGATCCTTATTTTGTGGCTGCAAGCCCGCTCCTCGTCGAAAAATTCGCCGACTGCACAATCAAGGGTATGACCATCTCCGCCTCAGGCTTTTACGGCCCTCAGGGCAGGGTTCTCAGAGTCCCGCTTGCAATGGGCGATATGATTGAGAAATTCGAATCCTTTAGATACGAGGGCTGGAGGGTGACCAATTTCGAGATGGAGGGCTCTGCTCTTGCAGGCCTTTCTGCGCACCTCGGCCACAACGCCGGCACAGTCTGCTGCGTCATCGCAAACCGCCACATCGGCAGCAGCAACCCCGACTATAAGCCTCAGGTTCGCAAACTTGTGGAACTCAGTTTGACGAAATTGGCAGAATTGTAAGAATAGAAGCTCTATTTGTAGAGATCGTCTAAAGACAGACTGGACAGTTCGATGCGGGGGTCGCCGACCTTGGCATCGACTGTTCTTTTTATGCCTTCCACTATGTTGAGGCGGATGAAATCTTCCATAATCCGTGTGTTCTCCTTCTCGGAGTTGGCGATTTCGTGGCGATGGCCGAGGAAGCGGTAAATAGAGTAATTGTAGCCTTTGTCCTCGCAGACGGAGGCGATGGAGTCGGAGCCGTACCAGCCGAGGTTGAAAAAGCGTATCTTCGTGTATTTCACCACATTATCCTCGGTGCCGTGGAAAAGCAACATCGGGCAGGGGGCGGAGGCGTATTTAAGCGCGCCCTGACGGGTTAGGATGGCCCCGGCGAATGAAACTACTCCCTTGTAATTGAACCCCTTGGGGAGAGCGGAGGCGTAGGAAGTCTCGTTTGTAATCTCGAACTCTGCCTGAAGAACGCTGATGGCCCCTGCAGAAGAACCTGAGATTATGAGATTCTCCGGGTCTATCCCGAGCTCCGAGGCATTGTCAATTATGAACGCTGTGGCGCTGAAAAGGTCCTCCACTGCGAGGTGGATCGCCTTGTCAATGGCATCCACATTCCCGATTCCCACATTCTTCTGCCCCTTCAGCCCGAGCCTGTAGTCAATTGAAACCACCCTGTAGCCGTCGGCGCGGAGCGAATCGAACCAGAGGACGTCGTCAGGATGATTCCTCACTCCGCCGACAAATCCGCCGCCGAACATAAAGATGACGGTGGGTTTCGCTTTGCCGTCCTCATAGACGGCCTTTCCCGGTGCCGGCTCATATATGTCCATATACAGGGAGCAGGTGTCCTTGCTGGCATAAAGATAGGTGCCGTCCGGGGCGGGAACCGCTTTCGAAGTCTTTGCACTCAGGGAAAGGGCGGCGAGGAGAAGGCCTGCAAGAGCCGCGAGGGATATTTTTGTGATTTTTTTCATATCTTGTTGATTTGTAATGCTTTTGTGGAAGGGACGACGCGGATTTGCATAGATTTGCGTCACCCTGGCCGCACCCCTCAGTCAGTCACGACCGTGCTGTTTCCGTCTTTGGAAAGGGAGACGTGCAGAGTCTTGGGACTGCTCTTTCCCCTGTGGCTTCCGGCGGAGATTATGTATTCGGACACAGGGTCCTCGATGAATCTCTGAACGGCGCGGCGAAGCGGACGGGCTCCGTATGAGGGGTCGAACCCGACTTCGGAGAGCAGTCGTTTCACTCCCGGGGTGACCTTGAGCGTGTAGCCCGCTTCAAGAATCCTGCCCTGCAGAGCCTTAAGCTCGATGTCCACGATTTTGCGGATGTCCTCGCCGGAAAGGCTGCGGAAATAGACAATCTCGTCAATCCTGTTGAGGAACTCGGGCGGGAAGGTCTTTTTCACCACCTTCTCCACCACGGCCTTGCGGTTCACCTCGACATTTCTCCCCGCCGAAGCGAATCCGACTCCGGCTCCGTACTCGTCAACTTCGCGTGAACCGGCGTTGGAGGTCATTATCAGAATGGTGTTGCGGAAATCTACCGTGAAACCGTTGCTGTCGGTGAGCCTGCCGTCGTCAAGAACCTGGAGAAGCAGATTGAACACGTCCGGATGGGCCTTTTCGATTTCGTCAAGAAGGACGACCGAGTAGGGCTTGCGGCGCACCTTTTCGGTAAGCTGTCCGCCCTCGTCATAGCCCACATAGATAAGGCGGCTGACGTTGAACTTCTCGCTGTACTCGCTCATATCTATCCTTATTATGTTGTCGGCGGAGTCGAAAAGATATTCGGCAAGGCATTTCGCAAGGGAAGTCTTTCCCACTCCGGTCGGACCGATGAAGAGGAAACTGCCCACCGGCCGGAGGGGATCCTTGATCCCCGCGCGATTGCGCCGAATCGCGCGGACGACGCTCTGAACGGCGTCGTCCTGGCCGATAACCCTCCGCGCAAGACGGCTCTGCATTTCCAGAAGGCGCACTCTCTCGCTCCTGGCGACATTGCTGACAGGGATGCCCGTAATCTTCGAAATCACCTCGGCAACATCCTTTTGTTCCACCCGCAAGTCCTCGCCCCCGCGCAGCCGCACCATCGACCCCGCCTCGTCCATCACGTCCAGAGCCTTGTCCGGCAGGCAGCGGTCGGTTATGTAGCGCTGCGACATCCCCACGCAAGCCCTCAGAGCATCCTCTGCGTAGTTCACCCCGTGATACTGCTCATACCGCGGGCACATCCGCTGAAGAATCGACAGGGTCTGCGCCGCGCTGGTGGGCTCCACCATCACTTTCTGGAACCTTCGCTCCAGCGCCCCGTCCTTCTCCACGACCTTCCGGAACTCGTCCAGCGTCGTCGCTCCGATGCACTGGATCTCTCCCCGCGCAAGTGCTGGCTTGAGGATGTTGGCCGCGTCAAGGCTTCCCGAGCCGCCGCCAGCTCCGACAATCGTATGGAACTCGTCTATGAAAAGAATCACGTCGGGGTTCTCGCTGATTTCGTTCATAATCCCCTTGAGCCTCTTCTCGAAATCGCCCCTGTAGCGCGTCCCGGCAACGACCGAAGCGATGTCCAGCGAAATGAGCCGGCGGTCTTTCAGAGATGGGGGGATTTCGCCCGTGGTGATGCGGATGGCAATGCCCTCCACAATGGCGGACTTGCCCACTCCGGGGTCTCCGATGAGCATCGCGTTATTTTTCTTTCGGCGTCCGAGAATCTGGATGACCCTCATAATCTCGTCCTCTCTTCCGACGACAGGGTCAAGGCGATGCTCCCTCGCCGCCGCAGTAAGGTCATATCCGAACTGGTCCAGAAGCGACTCCCTGGGCTTTTCCCGTTCATCCTCGGTGCCATATTCCGGCGAGAAGAAATCTGCGAGCCTTCTGTGTGACCTCTTATTCTCTGGTTTCTCGTCCCCTTCAGAAGTCTCATTCGCTTCCTCCTTCGTCTCGTCATTTTTGTCATCCGCCCCATCCTCCTTTTGCTCCTCGTCCTCAGAGTCCGGCTGCTTGAAAACGAACCTCACGGCTGTCCCGTCCAGATCGGTAGGCGAAGCCTCTTCCCTGGGAAGCAGTCCCAGGTCCTTGAGCTCGCGTACGAGAACCCGATAGGTAATTCCGTGCTCCGCGAGATATACCCCCGAAAGGTTCCCCGGCGTCTTTGTGAGTGCAAGCAGAAGATGCTCCGGCGCAACGGCCTCGGAGGAGAATCTCATCGCCTCCAGCACGGCGAGCGTAAGGATGTTGGCACCCGCGCGCGAAAGGGTCACCGCGTCGATTTCCTCGTAGGGGATGTGCCGCGGGCGGGAAAGCTTGTCGTCGAGGAACATTTTCATCTCCTCCAGCTCCACCCCGTCCATCTTCAGGTGCATAGCCCCGTAATTAGTCCCGTGCCTCAGGAGTCCGAGCATAAGGTGGTCGGGCTCAATCTGATAGCTTCCACATCTCATCGCTTCTTCCCTTGCGAAATTTACGATGGAATTGAGGTTGGACGATATTTTCATTTTCATTTATGACTCCTTTTTTGCAAAATTAAGCAAATCTGCGTATATTTGCAAACTATGTGCGCGCCTGCGTCCCGTGTGTTTTTTCGAAATGAAAGGGCGGGCGCCCGACAAGAAAAAAGTAATATAATTATATGGAAGAAAACATCAACAACAACGAAGAAGAGAAGGTTTCTATGGGCCGGATTGAGCAGGTTGACATCGACCAGCAGATGCGAAGCGCCTACATTGACTACTCTATGTCGGTGATTGTTTCGCGTGCGCTCCCTGACGTGAGGGACGGAATGAAACCTGTTCACCGCAGGGTTCTTTTCGGAATGGACGGACTGGGCTTGTCCTACTCCGGCCAGACGAAAAAATCCGCCAGAATCGTCGGTGAGGTGCTCGGTAAGTACCACCCGCACGGCGACTCCAGCGTCTATGACGCGATGGCACGTCTTGCCCAGTGGTGGAGCGTCCGCTACCCGCTCGTCTTCGGACAGGGAAACTTCGGTTCTATGGACGGCGACCCGGTGGCTGCGATGCGTTACACCGAGGCGAAGCTCGAGAAAATCTCCGAGGACATTCTGGGAGACCTTGAAAAGGACACCGTGGATATGCAGAACAACTTCGACGACTCCCTCCAGGAGCCGACCGTTCTGCCTACCAAGCTTCCTCTGCTTCTTCTGAACGGTTCATCCGGAATCGCTGTCGGAATGGCCACGAATATGGCTCCGCACAACCTTAGCGAGTGCTGCGACGGCATCTGTGCCTACATCGACAACCCGGACATCACCGTCGAGGAGCTTATGCACTTTGTCAAGGGACCTGACTTTCCGACCGGAGGTATAATCCAGGGCCGTCAGGGCATTAAGGACGCCTTCGAGACCGGCCAGGGTAGGATCGTTATCCGTTCCAAGACTGAAATCGAGGTGAGCGACTCAGGAAGGGAGACCATCGTCGTGACCGAGATTCCGTATATGGTCAACAAGAGGGAGATGATTGAGAAGATCGCCGAACTCGTTGAGACAAAGAAGATTGACGGCATTTCATACGTGAACGACGAGACCACCAGGGAGGGCGTTCGCATTGTCATCCGCCTTAAGATGGGGGCGAATTCCAATGTCGTTCTGAACAACCTCTTCAAGTATTCTCCGCTCCAGTCAAGTTTCTCTGTGAACAATGTGGCCCTCGTGAACGGAAGACCTTATACGCTGAACCTCAAGGACCTCATCAGGCACTTCGTCGAGCACCGCCACGAGGTGATTGTCCGCAGGACCAAGTTCGACCTTAACAAGGCTCAGGCCCGTGCCCACATTCTCGAAGGCCTCCTCAAGGCGCTGGATGTAATCGATGAGATCATCAATATAATCCGCGCATCAAAGAGCGTTGACGAGGCTAAGGCTCAGCTCATTTCAACCTTCGATTTCTCTGAGGCCCAGGCGAGCGCAATCGTTGAGATGAGGCTCCGTCAGCTCACAGGACTCGAGCGTGAGAAGCTCCAGAGCGAGTACGACGAACTCGAGAAATTCATAAAATACTGCACCGACCTTCTTGGAAGTCACGAGATGCAGATGCAGGTAATCAAGGACGAGACCCTTCAGATGAAGGAAAAGTACGGCGACGAGCGCCGCACCGAAATCGCCCTCTCTGCAGAGGAATTCAACCCTGAGGACTTCTATCCTGACGAGGATGTGGTCGTAACCATCTCCCACCTCGGATACATTAAGAGGACTGCTCTCACCGAGTACCGCACTCAGGCCCGCGGAGGCGTGGGTATGAAGGGTGCCGCCAAGAGGGACGAGGACTTCATCGAGCACATCTATGTTGCCAATATGCACAGCACCCTCCTTCTCTTTACGGACTCTGCCAAGTGCTTCTGGCTCAAGGTTTACGAGATTCCGGAAGGCTCCCGTTCTTCAAAGGGAAGGGCCATCCAGAATGTTCTCAACCTCACCGCTGAGGACAAGATCAGAGCCTACCTCAATGTCCGCAACCTCAAGGACGAGGACTACATCAACAATAATTATGTGGTTCTCTGCTCCAAGAACGGCATCATAAAGAAGACTACTCTCGAGGCCTACTCAAGGCCGAGGGCAAACGGCGTGATCGCTCTCACTATCCGCGAAGGGGATTCTCTTCTGGATGCAGTGCTCACAAGCGGCAACAGCCAGATTTTCATCGCCGGCAAGGAAGGACGCTGCGTGCGTTTCGACGAGAGCGACGTCAGGCCTATGGGCAGGCTTGCCTCCGGAGTGAAGGCAATCAACCTCGACTCCGAGACCAACGAGACCATAGGACTGTTGAGTTATGAGCCTCAGGCGGAGGATGCTGCAGACCACTCTATCCTCGTAGTGAGCGAGCACGGCTACGGCAAACGTTCCGACTTCGAGGAGTACCGCAAGACAAGCCGCGGAAGCAAGGGAGTGAAGACCCTTTCAATCACCGACAAGACAGGCTCTCTCATCGCGATAAAGAACGTGACGGACAACGATGACCTTATGATCATCACCCGTTCCGGCCTTACCATCCGAATGGCGGTTTCCGACATCAGAGTCGCCGGCCGCGCAACTCAGGGCGTCCGTCTTATCAACATCAAGGACGGCGACTCGATTGCGGCAGTGTCCGTGGTGGCGAAGGGAGACGAAGATGAGGAGCAGGCTACAGTCGCTCCAGCAGAGCAGCCTTCCGAGGCCCCTGCAGAGTCTTCTTCCGAGACTCCGTCTGAGCCCTCTGCAGAGTAAGGCGTACATTTTGTAAATAAAACACTCACGGTTCAGGACGGGAAAAGGCAGACCCGGCTGGAACATAAAACCAACAATTAAATTTCAGTGCATTATGAAAAAGATTCTGATTGCATTAACAGTTTTGATTTCTTCAGTGACTCTCGCAACTGCACAGCAGAAGAACCCTGAAGCATTGAGGTCTGCTGTCGTGAAGGCTGAGGCTGCGGCAGAGAACCCAAAGAAGGCTGCAAAGCCTGACACCTGGATTAAACTCGGAAAGGCATACGTTGACGCATACAACGGTCCTGCGGGTCAGCTCTGGATCGGTGCGACCCAGCAGGAGATTCAGCTCCTCGGCGGCAACCAGCAGCCGCTCTCAGTCGAGCAGGTTTCACTCACCGGCACCACCTGCACAAAGCAGTCTTTCGCCGACAAGGACCTTTATTTCAACGCTCAGGGACAGCTCGTCCTCATCGATGTGACAAAGCCGGTTTGCGAGAACGCTCTCGAAAACGCGATTGACGCTTACGCAAAGGCTGGTGAACTTGACCAGGCCGGCAAGAAGACCAAAGTCATCAACGCCGCTCTCGAGGACATCGCGAACAAGTTCCTCAATGACGGTATGAGCGCCTACACTCTCGAGAGGCTCGCTCTTTCATCAGAACTCTTCGAAAACGCAGCAAAGGCATCAGCAACCGCACCGCTTTCAAAGATTGACACCACAGCGCTCTACAATGCAGGTTTCACCGCCTGGATGGACGCGAACAGGACAGCTGCCGCTGACTCGCTTGCTGCAATCGCAAAGTACGAGAGGGCAAAAGGCTTCTTCCAGAGCTGCCTTGACAACAACTACTACTACGAGGGCGGCGAGGTTTTCGCAAAGCTTCACGACATCTACCTCAAACTCGGCGACAAGGACAACGCAAGGGCCATTCTTGAGAAGGGTTTCGAACTCTATCCTCAGAGCCAGAGCATCCTCATCTCCCTCATCAATTTCTACATCGAGAACAAGGAGGATCCGGAGAAACTCTTCGTTCTTCTTGACAAGGCAATCGTCAACGAGCCGAACAACGCTTCCCTCTACTATGTGAAGGGTAACATCTACAACCAGCTCGGTATGAAGGACGATGCGAAGAAGGCCTACTACTACTGTGCAGAGGTTGACCCTAACTACGAGTTCGGTTACATCGGTGCCGGCATTATGCTCTACAACGACGCTGTAGCCATCTCCGAGGAGGCTTCCAACGAGCTTGACGACCGCAAGTACGAGGCTCTCGTGGCTCAGTTCGAGCAGTGCCTCAAGGACGCTATCGACCCGTTCGAGAAGGCCTACACAGTTTCAAAGTCCGAGGACATCAAGAACAACATCGCCATCTACCTCAAGAACATCTACTATCGTTTCGTCTCCCAGGGCGAAGAATACGAAGCTGCCTACAAGAAGTACGACGAAATCGTGAAGGCTTCACAGAAATAAGATTCATATCAAATATTGCACACAATAAAAGGGGATGATTTTTCGTCATCCTCTTTTTTTGTGCGGTGGGTGCGCCTATTTCGACTTGGCTTTTTCCAGAGGAATAAGCGGAATATAGGTCCCCTCTAGCGGAGTGCCTTTTAAGTTTTTCATAAGAACACCGCGGAGAGTCCCCATCGCAGCCGCGAGAAATGTGTCAATAATCGACTTGTTGTCGGAGGAAAAAGTGCCATCATCTTTTATTGTAATGATGTCTTTGATTGGAGACAACCCGAAATTCATAAGGATTTCGTTGGATGCAAGCATAGCTTCCCCGTTCCCGTAGTAGATGGTAACTCTGGCCTTAACGGCAATTCTGTCGTTGTCCAGATCGGGATTAATCTCGTTCCCAATCATAACCTGCAACTTTTCCCGATTCAGGCAGGCGTAGTTGAACTCGTAGTTTAGCCTGAACTCTGTTTCCGCAATTCCTTCCAGTCTATATTTTATGTCCATAAATCCAAGTTTCAAATTGCATAATTTATTGTGGCTTAATAAGCTATGGTAAGGTAATCGGACGCCGAGAATACTTGCCAGTCCCACAGTGATTGTGGAATTATCTGGCTGTATTCCATATCATAGCGGACAATTTTTCTTGATTTTGGCAATTTGACTCTTGCATCCTCTGTCTGCACAGGCCACGTCGGGGTGTCTGAGGACGGAAAAAACGGCATACCAAGACAAGCGGAAATGTCTGAAAGCGTGTCCAGGGTAAAATTCCTGTTCCCGGAAAGAAACTCCGAAATCTCGGATTCGCTCTTGCCGAGCATTTGGGCGAATTTCTTCTGCGAGATTCCTTTGATCTTGAGCGTGTCAGCTATTTTCCCGGCAACCGTCATCCTGTCCCTTGTCCGGTGGAGCGAGTTTTCGTCAATTGAGGAAAGAATTTTAGTCAATGCCGCGGATGGTTTTCTTCGCGTTGTCATATCTCGAGATTTAAAAAGTCCGATTTTACCAATGTACCATCTTCAAGTACCTTCAGGTCTTTCTCAATGATGGCTTTGTTTACGCTTGCTGCAAGTGCTCTCATTTGTTGCGCCTTTGCATTGAGAGAGGGGTTCTCTTGATACGCCGAAATATTAGGCGGCTTATATCCTCCTGACCCGACGAAAATGCAGGTATTGTCAAACCTCAAACAATATAGCCGCATTCTTTTGTACCATAACGCCACGACGCCGTCTCCGGGTGCGCCCTCATTCTCCTTGAAAATTGTATCCTGCAACCGGTGTTTTCACCCATAACCATCAGTTTTCTTGCAATTTCAGACAATTCCTCTTCATATTGACTATTCTCCTCGAAGAATTGGTCCAGCAGCGTATCCTCATCCCCTTCCAGTATTATGGAATAAATTTTAGCCATCCTGCCGGAAAATTCCTCTATGTCAACGATGTCAAAGGTCATAGCATTTGATGGTATCATTTCGTTGTGCAAAAATAGGAAAATAATTCGGATATAACCAAATAATATATGAATTTAATGTCGATAATTCCGCTTTAACATAAAATATTGCGCCAAAATAGCTCGGAAAAATAGATTTCTCCCCAGAAAACTACACAGCAAAACTATCTTGATTTTCGCGGATTTATGAGTAATTTTGCGAGAACTTTACTTGAGAGGACAGAAAACTATGGCAGATATAATTTTGGGTATCGAGTCATCTTGTGATGACACTTCGGCGGCCGTTCTGAAGGACGGCTACCTTCTTTCGAACGTGATTGCAAGTCAGGACGTTCACAAGGCATACGGCGGCGTGATTCCGGAACTTGCTTCCAGGGCGCATCAGCAGAATATCGTTCCGGTTGTGAGCGAGGCTCTTTCAAGGGCCGGGGTCGCAAAGGAGGATGTAACCGCAATCGCCTTCACCCGCGGACCGGGACTTCTGGGTTCCCTTCTTGTCGGCACCTCGTTCGCAAAGTCCCTTTCCATCGCGCTTGACTGCCCTCTCGTGGAGGTGAATCACCTTCAGGGACACATTCTTGCGAACTTCGTGAAGCAGTATGACAAGGAAAACCGCACCCCTGCGTTCCCGTACCTGTGTCTTCTCGTTTCAGGAGGAAACTCCCAGATTGTGAGGGTGGACAGTCCGCTGAAATATGAAATTCTCGGCCAGACCATCGACGATGCGGTGGGGGAGGCCTTCGACAAATGCTCCAAGATGATGGGCCTTGGCTACCCGGGCGGCCCTGTTGTGGACCGTCTTGCAAAACTCGGAGACGAAAACCGTTTCAAATTCGCCAAGCCGCACGTCCCGGGGCTGGACTACAGCTTCAGCGGCATCAAGACTTCGCTCCTCTATTTCGTGAGGGACGAGATGGCGAAAAATCCGAACTTTATGGACGAGAACAAGGAGGACATCTGCGCCTCGTTCCAGAAGGCTCTGATTGACATCCTGATGGATAAACTCATAAAGGCCGCAAAGCAGACAGGCATCCGTGAGGTCACAATCGGCGGCGGCGTTTCCGCAAACAGCGGACTTCGCGCCCGTGTGAGCGCCGAGGGCGAGAAAAGAGGCTGGAATGTCTATCTCCCCGAATTCAAGTTCACCACCGACAACGCCGCGATGATAGCAATAGCCGGCTACTACCACTACCTCGCCGGCGAGCGCACCCCCCTCGACGTCGCCCCAGTCTCCCGCCTCGCTGATTTTTAATGATATGAAAGAAATAGAACTCACTTGCAAAATCGGGAAGGAGATTCCGGAGGAGGAACTTCGGCAGGCGGCTGCACGCTCTCTTGGCGTGAGCCCTAAGGCTGTGGGGGAGTGCCGTCTTGTGCGCCGGTCCATTGACGCGAGGGGCGATGTGCTTTACCGCTGCCGCTATGCCGTGGCAAAGGCTTCGGAACAACTTGAAAACTACACGATACCTGCCTATAGGGATGTCCACGAGGCTCCTTCGGTAATTGTTGCCGGAGCGGGTCCTGCCGGGCTTTTTGCCGCGCTTCATCTGCTCCAGAGAGGTCTCAAACCTATAATCCTCGAAAGGGGAAAGGATGTTCACGCGCGGAAAGTGGACGTGGCTCGCCTTAGCGACAAGGGCATCATCAACCCCGACTCCAACTACTGCTTCGGGGAAGGCGGAGCTGGCACATTCTCCGACGGAAAACTCTTTACCCGCTCCTCCAAAAGGGGCGACATCCGCGAAGTTCTGCACCAGTTCGTCCGTTTCGGTGCGCCGGAAAGCATCCTCACCGACGCCCATCCCCACATCGGCAGCGACCGTCTTCCGCTTGTGGTCGAGAACATCCGAAAATGTATCGAAGAACACGGCGGAGAGTATCATTTTGACTCCCGCATAGTTGACATAAAGCCTTTGGAGAAAGGCGAAGGCTACTCGGTCCTGACTCAAAGTCCTGAAGGCGACTCGCGGGAATTCAGCGCCAGGAACATAATCCTCGCCACAGGCCATTCGGCAAAGGACGTTTACGAACTTTTTGTCCGCAGGGGCTGGGCAGTTGAAGCGAAGGGATTTGCTCTCGGAGTGAGGGTGGAACATCCCCAGTCGCTCATAAACCGGATTCAGTATCACGGTAAGTATCAGCCTTTTATGCCTACGGCGGAGTACAGTTTTGTCACTCAGGTCGAGGGCCGTGGAGTATTCTCCTTCTGTATGTGTCCGGGAGGCATTCTGGTGCCATCCTCCACCGTTGAGGGCGAAACGGTTCTTAACGGAATGTCCAACTCCGCCAGAAATTCCCAGTGGGCGAATGCCGGCGTGGTGGTGAGCGTGGAGCCCGGAGACATCGATGGCTACCCCGCCTCCGACCCTCTTTCCCTTCTTAACTTCCAGAAGGACAGCGAAAGGGCTGTCTGGCGATGGGTGCAGAGGGAACAGGAGCGCATAATGGAGAAGATTACCAAGGCTAACTCAGACTCTAATGAAGGGAAAAGAAAACCTAACCCGTTTGCGGCTCCGGGACAGAGAATGGTGGATTTTTGCAGAGGCCTCGTTTCCAGAGACTTGCCGAAAAGCTCCTATCACCCGGGAGTCCTCTCCGCGCCGCTTCACGACATCCTTCCCGAGCACGTAAGCACGCGACTTGCTCTCGCCTTTCCGGAGATTGGACGAAAAATGAAGGGCTACTACACCAACGACGCCCTGCTTCTCGGAGTCGAATCCAGGACCTCCTCCCCGGTGCGCATTCCAAGAGACGCCGAGACTCTGCAGCACCCCGACCTTCCGGGCCTCTACCCGTGCGGAGAGGGTGCCGGCTATTCCGGCGGCATAGTTTCCTCCGCCCTCGACGGCATCAACTGCGCCGAAAAAATTCAGTAATAAGTCGAAATTTAATTTGCGAATCAAAAAAGTTTACTACTTTTGCAAAAGTTATGGTAATGGCGGTTGAGAGAAGGCAAGCTCTCGATGCTGTTTTAGAACAGAGTATTTATTTGAGAAAATGGATACTCTGTATTTTTTTTGCAACCGACAGATGGATGTAGCTACGTAAGCCGCTCCTTGCTCTCAACCGCTTTAAATTCATAATTATATGAAAATTACCATAACTAAACAAAACAGCACGAGAGAGCGCCTTACAATAGTTTTCTGTGAGGAAGAGCCTCGTAAGACAGTTCGTGTCAGGGGCCACTTTAGAGTGGTTAATGGCCGGAAAGTCTATGTGAAAGCCCATTGTCGGAAACGATAATCGGGTCGCCCAAAATCCCATCTGCCCGAGAGTCATCTGCTTGCCTGTGGATGGCTCTCGTTTGTGTTAGAGATATTGATTGAGAAAGTGTTGGGGATATTGATTGAGAAAGTGTCATTCCGAATCTCCTTATTATTTGGATTTTTGAATGTTTTTGAAAAAAGACTTATATTTGCGGCCGGAATTGGGGAGGTCGGTATTCCGCGAGGGAGAAATCATTATAGGATAGCTTTCTTAAAACTGGACGGGTATGGTGGAAATCTTCTACAGAGTTAACGGACAGATGAAAGTCTCGCAGAGCGAGGCTGATTTCGCCGTGCTCAACCCTTCCGATGTCATCTGGATTGACCTTCTCACTCCTACCGGCGACGAAAAACGCTCAGTCGAGGCCTTCCTCGGCACCACCATCCAGAGCCGCGCAACGGCAGAAGAGATTGAGTCATCTTCCCGATTCTCCGAGACCGAGGACGCCATTTTCGCCAACACCAACTTCGTCATCCCTGGTCCTGAGGAGTATTCGATGGAAAGCGTTTCCTTCATCCTTAAGGGCAACACGCTGACGACCCTCCGCGAGGTCCAGCTTCGCAGTTTCACCGAGCTCCAGAGGCGTCTGAATGTCTTTCCTAAGATGTACACGAGCGGCTACACCGTCTTCAACAACATCCTCGAGCAACGTATCGACTCCGACGCGGATATGATTGAGATTCTCTCCAAGGAAATCGCCCAGTACAACAAGAAGGTGAGCCTCGGCGAGGACATCAACGAGGAATTCCTCCTCGACATCAACCGCCTCCAGGAAAATACGATGCTCCTTCGCGAGAACATAGTCGATAAGCAGAGAGTCATCTCCAGCATACTCAAATCCACCAAGTGCCCGAAGAACATCCAGAGCAAACTCAACGTGCTGCTCAAGGACATTTCCTCCCTCGTGAACCACACAAACTTCAGTTTCGAGCGTTTGGAGTATCTCCAGAACACCGTAATCGGTATCATCAACCTCGACCAGAACAAGATTATGAAGGTGTTCACGCTGGTTTCCCTCCTTCTGATGCCTCCGACACTCATAGCCTCCTTCTACGGTATGAATGTCGCTCTCCCGCTCATCCCGAACGACAGCCCTTGGAACTGGGTGATTATCGTCGCAATGATGGTGATATCTCTTCTTGTGGTCTTCCTTATATTCAAAAAGCGCAAGATGCTTTAGCTTTGAATATCTTTTTGGGCCATATTTTCTCTCTTATCAGTCACATACCCCGGTATGCTCCTTCTTCGAGAGTAAATCTATCCTCAAAAATCTTATTCAAAACGCTTTAATCCGGCGCATATTCCTTTGATATTCAAATAATTTTCCATAAATTTGCACGCCTTTTTGCCGAAGGAGTGCATTTTTGTTTGCAAATCCTTGGATTGAACTGGATTTGATTTAGATTTTTGAGGATAGATTTATTTTGGAAGAGGGAGTTTAGTGGAGCTAAATGACCGATGAGAAAATAAATATAGACCAAAAAGAAAATCAAAGATGTTCAAGACAGTTTTTAAAGGTTACTATAGTAAATAATGTTAAACCCCTAATTAGTCTTAAAAACAATTATGGAAGAAGTAAAAGTTACTGAGCAGGAGTCACCGGCTGTAGAGGCAGCTGAGGCTCGTGTAGAGGTAGAAGAAACCAAGAAGCAGTCCTGCAGCAATGCTTCCGTCGCTCCTGAGGAGTTCGACTGGGACGCATTCGAGAACGAGGGCGAGTACGGCGACAGGAAAGAAGTTGCCGCAGAGTATGAAAAGACCCTTTCCAAGGTCGTTGAGGGCGAGGTCGTAGAAGGCGTCGTAACCTCAGTCGGCAAGAGGGAAGTGGTTGTCAACATCGGTTACAAGAGCGAGGGCGTCATTATGGCTCCTGAGTTCCGCTACAACCCGGACCTCAAAGTCGGAGACAAAGTTGAGGTCTTTGTAGAGAACACCGAGGACAAGAAAGGCCAGCTCGTTCTTTCACACAAGAAAGCTCGTCAGCTGCGTTCTTGGGATATGGTCAACGAGGCATTCAACAACAACGAGATTGTCAAAGGTTATGTCAAGACCCGCACTAAGGGCGGTATGATTGTCGACGTATTCGGCATCGAGGCATTCCTTCCGGGCTCTCAGATTGATGTTAAGCCTATCCGCGACTACGACCAGTTCGTTGACACAACTATGGACTTCAAGATTGTCAAGATCAACCAGGAGTTCCGCAACGTTGTCGTTTCACACAAGGCACTTATCGAGGCTGAAATCGAGGCTCAGAAAGCTGAGATCATCAGCAAACTTGAGAAAGGTCAGGTACTTGAGGGTACTGTCAAGAACATCACCAACTACGGTGTATTCGTCGACCTCGGCGGTATTGACGGTCTCATCCACATCACCGACCTCTCTTGGGGCAGAATCAACCATCCAGAGGAGGTTGTTTCACTTGACCAGAAGATTAACGTCGTCATCCTTGACTTCGATGAGAACAAGAAGAGAATCGCTCTCGGCTTGAAGCAGCTCCAGGCACACCCTTGGGACGCTCTCGATGCAAACCTCAAGGTTGGTGACAAAGTTAAGGGTAAAGTCGTTCTCATCGCTGACTATGGCGCATTCGTTGAGGTTGAGCCGGGCGTTGAGGGTCTTATCCACGTATCAGAAATGTCTTGGTCTCCAAGGCTTCGCGTCGCTCAGGACTTCCTTAAGGTAGGCGACGAGGTTGAGGCTCAGATTCTTACCCTTGACAGGGACGAGAAGAAGATGTCACTCGGTCTGAAGCAGCTTGTTGAGAACCCTTGGAAGAACATCAGGGAGAAATATCCTGTAGGTTCAACTCACAGCGCAACTGTTCGCAACATCACCAACTTCGGCGTGTTCGCAGAGCTTGAGGAGGGAATCGAGGGACTCGTTCACATCAGCGACCTTTCTTGGAACAAGATCAAACATCCTTCAGAGCTTGTAGCAACCGGCGACAAGATTGACGTCGTTATCCTTGACTTCGATGAGGAGAACCACAAGCTCAGCCTTGGCCACAAGCAGCTCCTCCCTAACCCGTGGGATGAGATTGAGGCTAAATATGCTGTCGGAACCGTTGTTGAGGCTCCTGTTGCAACTCTTGGCGACAAATTCGCTACCATCACTCTTGACCCGGCCGTTGAGGCAATCTGCTTCAACCGCGAGCTCACCAAAGAGGACGGCACAACTCCAGTTGCAGGCGAGACTCTTCCATTCAAAGTTACCGAGCTTCGTCGTTCAATCCGCCGCGTAGTTCTTTCACATACCAAGACTTACGCAGCAGGCGCTGAGTCATCCAAGGGCGAGAAAGTCTCTTCAGAGGCTGACGTAACAAAGAAGGCTGTCAAGAAGATCAACTCCAACATCGAGAAGACCACCCTTGGCGACATCGACGCACTCGCAGCCCTCAAGGACCAGCTCGCAAAAGGTGAATAATTCCTCCGCGGAATGAACTTTACACTGAATGTACTGGGCACGGCTTCGGCCAAGCCCACGTCAAGCAGAAATCCAAGCGCTCAGGTACTAGACGTACGTGGGCGCTTGTTTTTGGTTGACTGCGGAGAGGGAGCTCAGAGACAGATGTGCCGGCAGAGGCTTTCCTTTGACCGCATTGACGCCATTTTCATCTCCCACATTCACGGCGACCACGTTTTCGGACTTCCCGGACTGCTGTCCACCATCGGCCTTGCCTCGTCTCGCAAGAGCATAAAGGTTTTCGGTCCTCAGGCTCTCGGAGCAATCCTGAAGTTCTATCTCTCCTACTACGGTGACCAGATTGGCATCCAGGTGGATTTCATCCCGATAAAGACCAAGTCTCCGCAGGTGATTTTCGAAAATAAATTTCTCACCGTCGAAGCTTTCCCGCTCAACCATCGCATCGAAACCTACGGCTATCTTTTCCGTGAACGCACCCCTGAACTCAATGTGCGCAAGGACGCAATCGGTCAGTATGGACTCGGGATTGCTGAGATTTGCAAACTCAAAAGGGGAGAGGATGTCGTAAGGGGTGACTTCTCTGAGGCGGAGATTTCCTCCGAGAACGGAACCAGCCCCGTGGACACTTCCTCTGAGCAGATTATCCGTTCCGCTGACATTACCTATCTTCCCTACACTCCGCGAAGTTACGCCTATTGCAGCGACACCGCTCCGTTTCCTCAGCTCCCCGAATGGGTGCGCGGTGTGGACCTTCTCTACACCGAGGCTACCTATATGGAGGACCTCGCGAAGCAGGCGGCACAGAGGTATCATTCCACGACCCTTCAGGCGGCGCGGCTGGCAGTGGAATCGGGCGCGAAAAAACTCATCGTGGCTCATTATTCCTCGCGCTACAAGGACACCGCTCCTCTTCTTGGTGAGATTCGCTCCGTTTTCCCGAACTCCTTTGCGGCGAATGACGGGGACGTTTTCGACGTGCCCTTGGACAAAAAAGAATTCTAATGCGTCCGGCGACGGAGAAATCTAAGAAATATTCCTAACTTTGAGGGATATGAAAAAGAAATTTTTTACATCTATATTGCTTCTTCTTCTGGCTGTCTGCGTCACATTCGGCGACCAGCGAAGCACCTACGAAGAATATGTCCGCAAGTACTCTGCGGTTGCGGTGAGCGAGATGTACCGCAGCGGAGTCCCTGCCAGCATTACCCTCGCGCAGGGGCTGCTGGAGTCCGGTGCGGGGCAGTCACGCCTTGCAAAGGAAGGTAACAACCATTTCGGCATCAAATGCCACAACTGGACCGGTGGAAAAATGTATCACGACGACGACCGCAAGGGGGAGTGCTTCCGCAAATACCCCTCTGCAGACGAGTCTTTCCGTGACCACTCCGACTTCCTTCGCTACAAGGACCGTTATGCCTTCCTCTTCAATCTTGACCCCACCGACTACGAGGGATGGGCGTATGGCCTTAAGAAAGCCGGCTATGCTACCGACCCGAGCTACCCGGCAAAACTTATAAAACTCATAAAGGACTACGACCTGAGCCGCTTCGACACCGCTGAGGCCGTCACTTCAGAAAGCGGGGTCTCTTCTCAGAAGAAGGGCTCTTCCGCTAAGGAAACTTCAGGCAAGTCCGACTCGGACAAGGCGGGCAAAGGCAATTCAAAGCCTTCTGGCAAACCCTCAAAGCAGACGACCAAGCCCACCCGTCCTGACCCGCCTTCAAAAATCGAGACTCCTCAGCGTTTCAACGACTCCAAAGGCGAAATTTTCACTTTCAACCTCTACCGCGAGCTCTTCTCCCTGAACGGAGTTCCGTTTGTCTATTCGGTTGATGGTGAAACCTATTCCTCAATAGCCCGCCAGTACAATCTCTTCCCACGCGAAATCCTGAAATTCAATGACTTGAAAGAAGACAGGGAACTCGCTCCGGGAACAATTGTCTATCTCCAGGCAAAGAAAAAGCAGGCGGCAAAAGGCCTCGAAAAACACGTTTGGGAAAGCGGCGACAGCCTTTGGACAATCTCCCAGCGCTATGCCGTGCGGCTCTCCAGCCTCAAGAAGATGAACAAGGTGAAGAGTGACTCGGACATCGTCGAAGGCGACCTCGTTCTTCTTAGAAAATAAGAATTGTGGATAAGCCCTAATTCCTTATAAAGGTCAGACATTATGGGTAAATAGAATTAACTGAAAATGACCAAGAAAAAAACGATAATAACGGTTCTGTCCATTCTGGCGGCGATTGCCCTTATGGCGGCGCTCGCCGTTGCATTCCTCTGGTACATCGACAACCGTCGTCCTGGATTCACGAAGGAAACAGTTCTTTACGTATATCCGGACACCCCGTCTTCTGAAGTTTTCGAAGCTCTCACCTCCAGCGGATGCGCCCGCAACGCCCGCAGCCTCGACCGCTGTTTCCGCAGGATGGACGTGGAGGGGAAAATCAAGCCCGGACGCTATCCTGTCCGCACCTCCTATCCGCCGATTTATGTAGCCAGGATGCTCGTTTTCGGATGGCAGGAACCCACTACGCTGACTCTTTCCGGGACTCTTCGGACCAAGGAGAGGATTGCGCAGAGGATTTCGTCGCAGATGATGGTGGACTCCCTGTCGGTGATTGAAGCTCTTAATGACGAACTCTTCCTCGCCTCGTATGGATTTACCCCGGAAAATGTCTTCGCGATGATTCTTCCGGACAGTTACAAAATGTACTGGACTGCGTCGGTGAAGGATATATTCGACCGGTTCAAAAAAGAATACAATGACTTCTGGACTGATGAGAGGCTGCAACTTGCAGGCGCACAGGGCCTTACCCAGATGGAAGTTTCCATTGTGGCGTCCATTGTGGCCGGAGAGACTCTCAAGGACTTCGAGTTCCCGAAAATTGCGGGAGTATATCTGAACCGTTACAACAAGAAAATGAAGCTTCAAGCGGACCCTACAATCTGTTTTTGCTACGACTACAAACTCAACCGCGTGCTGAAAAAGCACCTCAGCGTGGATTCTCCCTACAATACCTATCTTCACGCAGGTCTTCCCCCCGCACCGATAAATGTCCCTTCGAAGCCTTGTCTGGAGGCGGTTCTGCATCCGGATTCGCACAACTACCTTTTCTTCTGCGCAAGCCCCGACTTTGACGGCACGCACCGTTTTGCCGCCACCTACACCGAGCATCAGAAGAATGCCCGCGAGTTCCAGAAGGCTCTGACCAAGAGGCTCAAGGACAGGGGGGCAGCATCATCGTCGGCCGCGGCGTCGTCTGTTACGAAATAAGAAGAATGTCATCGTCCGTAGCGCCTGTGACAAAATAAAAGGAAGGATGTTCGACGCCACAAATTAGAGTTAACACCTGCAAAAACATTAGTCTATTCGATGGATAAAAATACCCATATAGTGATAATGGCCGGCGGCGTCGGAAGCCGTCTCTACCCCATCAGCACCCCGGAGCGCCCCAAGCAGTTCATAGACGTTCTGGGAGAGGGGAAATCACTCATCCAGATGACTGTAGAGAGGTTTCTCCCGTCTGCACCCATTGAGAATTTCTGGGTGGTGACCTCCGCCGAGTACGCCTCCCTTGTCCGCGAGCAGCTGCCTCAGATTCCATCTGACCAGATTCTTCTCGAACCTTGCGCCCGCAACACGGCTCCCTGCATCGCCTACGCCTGCACGAAAATCGCCGCACGTCATCCTCAGGCCAACATTGCCGTGACTCCGGCAGACGCCTATGTGAGCGAAAGGAAGAAGTTTACCCGCGTGATTGACTCCGCCCTTTCTTTCACCGCTTCTTCGAATGCCATCGTGACTGTTGGCATTGTCCCGACGCGTCCGGAAACCGGCTACGGCTACATCTGTGCCCCTGGTTTCAGGCACGGAGAGATTGTAAAAGTGGGTCAGTTCAAGGAAAAACCGGACGAGGAAACTGCAAAAAAATATCTCGCCGCGGGGGACTATGTCTGGAATGCAGGGATATTCGTCTGGAACGCAGGAACCATAGAGGCTGAACTTCGCTCCCACGCGGGCGGGATTATGGCGGTGATGGACTCTCTCGCTCCATCGTTCTACACCCCTGAGGAGCCGGCGGCCCTCTCGCGTCTTTTCCCTCAGTGCGAAAAAATCTCGATAGACTATGCCGTGATGGAGAAATCGGAGAACATTTATGTCATCGCTGAGCAGCTGGGGTGGAGCGACCTCGGAAGCTGGCATTCTCTTCGCGAGCAGCTCTCTCTTCTTGGACGTAACTCTCAGATTGACAGGTGGGAGAAGATAATTGCCGAGGCCAGAGGCTCTGAAGGATGATCTGCGAGGGATTTTACCCTTCTTTTTGCGGGATGAAAAAACTCCGAAAAAAACTGAAAAAAGTTTGCGGAATAAGAAAAAAGCACTACCTTTGCAATCCCAAAACGAAAGAGACTCGGTTTTTGGGGCTTATGGTTCGATTCGTTAGCTCAGTTGGTAGAGCACAACACTTTTAATGTTGGGGTCTCGGGT
>CAVHYU010000002.1:143425-155886 GCA_963640535.1 bacterium
CGGGTTCGAGCCCCGAACGGATCACAAGATTGAAAAAGGGTTCAAGCCCCTGAAAAGAAAGACTTGAAAGACATAGAAGCTTTGCTTCCTTAGCTCAGTTGGTAGAGCACGACAAACATAATGTTGGGGAGCCAGGGTTCAAGCCCCTGAAAAGAAAGACTTGAAAGACATAGAAGCTTTGCTTCCTTAGCTCAGTTGGTAGAGCACGACAAACATAATGTTGGGGAGCCAGGGTTCAAGCCCCTGAAAAGAAAGACTTGAAAGACATAGAAGCTTTGCTTCCTTAGCTCAGTTGGTAGAGCACGACAAACATAATGTTGGGGAGCCAGGGTTCAAGCCCCTGAAAAGAAAGACTTGAAAGACATAGAAGCTTTGCTTCCTTAGCTCAGTTGGTAGAGCACGACAAACATAATGTTGGGGAGCCAGGGTTCAAGCCCCTGAAAAGAAAGACTTGAAAGACATAGAAGCTTTGCTTCCTTAGCTCAGTTGGTAGAGCACGACAAACATAATGTT
Organism: bacterium; assembly: GCA_963640535.1. GTDB lineage: Bacteria > Bacteroidota > Bacteroidia > Bacteroidales > UBA932 > Cryptobacteroides. The sequence continues at coordinate 143,939 of CAVHYU010000002.1, forward strand.
GGGGAGCCAGGGTTCAAGCCCCTGAAAAGAAAGACTTGAAAGACATAGAAGCTTTGCTTCCTTAGCTCAGTTGGTAGAGCACGACAAACATAATGTTGGGGAGCCAGGGTTCAAGCCCCTGAAAGAAAGACTTGAAAGACATAGAAGTTTTGCTTCCTTAGCTCAGTTGGTAGAGCACGACACTCTTAATGTTGGGGTCTAGGGTTCGAGCCCCTAAGGGAGCACAAAACGAGCGGAAATCGAAAGATTCCCGCTCGTTTTTGCGTTTATGCCATCCCGTCTATTTCTTCTTGGTTTTGAGGCCGGTGAGCCCTTTGACAAGCAGGGCGGCCAGAAGCAGAAGGAAGACGAAGGTGCAGAGGCGGCCGGTGATGTCTCCGTAGCGGACAAACGGGGTGACGTCCTCGTAGAGCGGAAGGCTCACTTTCATTACTGCAGGTTTCCACCACGGGCCTCTCTCCACGACCCTGCCCCTGCAGTCGATAAGGCCCGAGATGCCGGTGTTGCCGCAGCGGGCGATGGCGCGATGGGTCTCGATGGCGCGAAGGCTCGCGTAGCTAAGATGCTGCCTGTAGCCCGGAGTGTCGCCCCACCACGCGTCGTTGGTTATCACGGTGAGTGCCCGGGCGCCCTTGCGGATATATCCTCTGCAGTAGTCTCCGTAAACCGACTCGTAGCAGACGGCGCAGCCAATAGGAATATTGTTAAAATGCAAAAGCGAAATCTCCTCCTGCCCGACGCACCTTCCCATCACTCCGCCGAGCATCCTGTCAATCGGGTCGAAGACCACAGGGTAGGGGAGTTTCTCCACCGCCACAACAAGCTTGCTCTTGTGGAAAATCTCCTTCCGTCCGCTGCCGTCAATCATAAGGGCGGAGTTGTGATTCTCGTACCATAGCCCATTCCCGATTTCGCGCGAAGTGAGCGATGGCCTCATTGCAGAGCGGATGTGGGTGAATGTGGAGGCTCCCAGAAGCATATTCACACCAGGGTATGGAGCGAGCATTCCGGTGAATTTCTGCAGGGTCGGGCTTGCGTCGAGGTCGTTTGTAAGCACGTCCGAAGTGAAGGTTTCCGGCGCAAGAATGAGCATCCCTGGGAGTGGCGCTCCCGGAGTTTCCACGATGGAATCTGTGCGCGGAACCCCTGCGGAGTCCTCCACGCTGTCTGCCTTGCTTATTTCCCGTCCATATTCCTCCAGATGAGGCTTCACAAGACTCTCCAGCAACGCATTCTGCTCCCGCTGGCTCATCGCCTCAAACTTGTGGTAGGGGTCGATGTTCGGCTGGGCAATCAGCACTCTGATGCTTCCCTTGCTCTCATCCTCGGGAGAGTACCACTTCGCGAGCGACAGGCTCACCGGGACGATGAAAAGTGCAGCAAGAGAAAGGGAAAAAACAACCCTCGCAACTGGAGAGAACCCTTCCCAACGCCCGTCCGGAAGCCTCACACCGTGCCAGCGGCCTTCGGAAAGAGCGACCATAAGGGCGAAGATTCCCAGATTGCATCCCCACACCCAGAGCGAACCTCCGAGAGTGCCCGTGACGCTGTACCACTGCACCAGAGACGGGGTCTTTGCAAAGGCGTTCCCGAGAGTGAGCCACGGCCAGGAGATGTCCAGATTGAAATAGACCCTCTCCCACGCAATCCAAGTCGCGGCGAGGAAAATGTAGGGGAGAACCCCTCCGAAACCTTTTCTCGAAAGACGGAACAGTCCCCAGACGGCGAGCATCTGAAGCGAATTGAGAAGAATAGCCGCAATCCCGCCCCCGACTGTGGCGTTGCAAACCCAGAAAGTCGTCGCTGTGTTCCAAAGGACGAACCCCGCGTAGAGATAGGCCCATACGTGTTTTCTTCCCTCCAGAGTCAGCATCCTCTCGGCGCACAGAAGGGGCACAATCCCAACGAGCGCCATCCAGCTGCAGTGCGGCAGGAGGAAGGGGAGCGACATCATCACAGCGAAAAGAAGTATCAGTATCCAGATTGCAAGCGTATTCCGTTTCATCTCCAAATTTTCTTAAGCGTACTATGCCCCAAAGGTACAAAAAAAGAGGCTGACTAGAAAGTCAGCCCCAGGCGTTTAGCTTTGAACTATTCTTAGAACTTGTAAGTGAAGCCTACGCTAAGAGTTCCGAGTGAAGAAGAACCAAGAACAGAAAGTGAATGGTCTACGCTCTTAATGGTTTTATCCTCGTTCTGAGTGCAATTCCCCTTGTATCCGAGGTTAAGGCATCCGACGGAAGCCTCGAAAGTAAAGTGCTCATTGAATGAATAGGTGATGACAGGAAGGACGTTGAGTGCCCAGCTGATGCTGGAGCTCTTAGTGGAAACCTCTGTGTCGCCAGCGGTGGTTTTCTTGGTAGTACCTGAGAAACCTACGCATACATTAGCCTCACCCCAGAATCCGAAACCTTTAGCCTCGAAGAAACGGTAACGTGCGTACGGAGCGATATTGAATCCGTTTGACAAGCTCTTCGTGTCAGGAGTGTATGCCTTGCTTGATGAAAGACTGTACAAAAGCCTTCCACCGATGAGGAAATTGTCTGAGAACTGGTAGCCTACATTAGGAGAGATCTGGAAGGAAGTATTGGTGGCGTCCTTAGTCTCAACAGAAATTCCGGCTGTTGTGGCTGTGTTGTTTCCGGTAGTGAGTCCGAATCCTACTGATCCGCCTACAAATACCTGTGCAGATGCGGAGATTGTCATTGCTGCCATCACGGCAACGATAGAAAGAATCTTTTTCATAATTTTATTTGATTTAGTTGATATCTTTTAACTTCTATCTCAAAAAACGGTTGCAAAGTTACATATATATTCCGAATTCGTTTACAATTTCATCTTTTTTTATCTCAGCCTATCCGTTCCGGACGTATTCAACCCCTCCCTCATAACAGAGGCCCGATATCGAAAAAAATGCTAACTTTGCACGATTATGCGCCCGACCGTGATGAACGGGGCGTTGATATACCCTGCAGTCGAAGAAATATGCTTCCGAAAGGGGTTGTATACTAGAGTCTTATACATAAATATAGACAAATAATGCAGTTCGATATTCAACTGTTGAACATAATAAAGGGATTTCTCATCGGCATCTGCTCTTCGATTCCTATCGGTCCGATAGCCATTTTCGTCATCCAGCAGAGCCTCACGAAGGGTCACAAGGCAGGGTTCATCACCGGGCTCGGCGCGACAATCGTTGACACCACCTTCGCCTGCATCTCCATCTTCGCTCTTGCTTACGCACAGGAGTTTATGGACCGGCACAGCGAGCTCATCCTCGTTGTCGGGGGGGTCATCGTGGCGGTGATCGGAGTTATAATGGCATTCTCCAACCCGGTCGAAAGAGAGGCGCGGCTGAAAAAGGACGAGAGGATTACGAAAATTATTACCGGCAAAAGCAACCGAGTGAGCATCAATGACTTCCTTAAGTCCATCCTGATGGGTATCACAAACCCTGGCGGCATTCTCGTTCTCTTCACCCTCTTCACGGTTTTCGGCATTGACACCACCTCCAGTCAGGACTGGACTGCCGCGCCGATTATCCTTGCGGTCGCCGGGGGTACAATCGTGTATTGGTTCCTTTTCAGCTGGCTCATTAGCCATTTCCGTAAGTATGTGAAAATCAGGACACTCATCTGGATAAACAGGATAACCGGAGCGATTGTGGCAGTGCTGGGCCTTGCGCTTTTGAGCGAAGGACTCTTCAGGGTGCTGTTTCAGGGAGCATCGCTTTTTTAGTGCAGAGCGGGAGCGGCCTCACCTTCCCGGGCGGATGGATTTATATTAAAACAGGACATTATTCTATATGGGTAAAGCAAAAGCATTTTTCGGTAACTGGATCGTCCGTAACATTCTCTGGGCGATTGTCGTTGTGGCAGTTCTTCTTGGAGGAGCGGCCATCGGACTCAATATCATCACCAAGCACAACCGCGAACTCACCGTTCCGGACCTTACGCAGATGAAGGTGAGCGATGCCGTTTTCGAGGCCCATCAGGCCAAGATGAGGGTGGAGATTGTGGACTCGGTCTATGTCCGCAGGCTCAAGAGGGGATATGTCTATAAGCAGAACCCCGCTCCTGGTTCCAAGGTGAAGGAAGGCCGCAGGATTGCCCTCACCATCAACGCGGTGACTCCGAAAAAAGTCAGTATGCCGAACCTTATCGGCTACTCTATGCGTCAGGCAAAGGCCGAACTCGGCACCCGCGGACTTGTTCTGGGAAAACTCATCTATGTGAGCGATATGGCTACGAACAATGTCCTTCGCCAGCTCTCGGGGAACGCCGAGGTGGAGCCGGGAGAGCCGATTGAAAGCGAGAGCGTAATCGACCTCGTGGTGGGGCTCAGCCCGGAGGATAATGTGACTCTTGTCCCGGATGTCCGTGGTCTTAAAGTGGGGAGCGCAGTCGATGCTATTCAGGAGAACTCTTTGAATGTCAGGAAGATAGTTTACGACAAAACAGTCACCACCTACGAGGACAGCACCAAGGCCTTCGTCTGGAGGCAGTCTCCGGATCCTTCTGAGACTCCGCTCAGGATGGGAAGCGATGTGGCAATCTACCTCACCACCGACCTTGCGAAGAAACCGGTCAAGTTCCAGTAGTATCTTATAGCGAAGGAGACATTCTTTATGGCGCAGCAGTTTGACGACGAATTCAACGAGGAGTTCCGCGAAGACGCATTTCCTCCTGTGGGGGGCGGTCCGTTTGCAGACGGACTTTCCGGCGGCGATTCCCTCGACTCGGAAGACGAGGACGGCACCTCTGCCGACGGAATGTTCGAGCACTACCGCTACGAGGTGGACAAGGGGCAGGCTCCGCTGAGGGTGGACAAGTACCTCGCTTCACATATGGAATACACCTCGCGTCACCGCATCCAGCTTGCCATCGGGCACGACTATGTGAGGGTGAACGGCAAGGTGGCGAAAGCGAACACGGTTGTGCGCCCCGGCGACACGGTGCAGTTCGTTATGCCCTACCAGAGGCGTGGCCTGGAGATTCTCCCGGAAAACATTCCTCTTGACATTGTCTATGAAGACGACGACCTGCTGGTCCTGAACAAGCCTGCCGGAATGGTGGTTCACCCCGGTCACGGCCACTTCAGCGGCACCCTTGTGAACGCTCTTGCCTACCACCTGGGCATTTCCCAGGGCCCTGACGCGCAGGACGAGCGGATGGGCGTGCTCGTTCACCGCATCGACAAGGACACCTCCGGACTCCTGGTGGTGGCAAAAAACGACGAGTCGCAGCTTAATCTCGCCCGCCAGTTCTTTGTCCATTCGATTGAAAGAAAATATGTTGCAGTGGTCTGGGGCAATGTGAAGGAGGACGAGGGCACGATTGAGGGCAACATCGGCCGCGACCCTTCCGACAGGATGAAATTCAAGGTGTTCCCCGACGGCAAATACGGAAAGCACGCCGTGACCCACTACAGGGTCCTGGAGCGTTTCGGCTTCGTGACGGTGGTGGAGTGCGTCCTTGAAACCGGTCGCACGCATCAGATAAGGGTGCATATGAACTACATAGGCCACCCGCTTTTCAACGACGAGCGTTACGGCGGCGCCGAAATCCGCAAGGGCACCATCTACGCCAAATACGCCCAGTTCATCCAGAACTGCTTCAAAATCCTTCCGCGCCAGGCTCTCCACGCGAAAACCCTCGGCTTTGTTCATCCCCGCACAGGGGAGACCATCCGTTTCGATTCCCCGATTCCGGAGGATATGCTCTCGCTGATAGAGAAATGGCGCAAATACGCCTTCTCCAATCCCGGTGAGGAGTAAGATGTAACTTCCCGAAACCCCCGTTCAGGGGCGAAGTCTGCCGGATGAAATTCGTATTTTCAGAATTTCGCGTTTGAGTCAACAATCTATTCTGCGCCTTCCAATTCCAAAAGCATCCGTTTGGCACTCAGGCCGCCGCGGTAGCCGGTCAAGGTGCCGTTGCTGCCTATGACCCGGTGGCAAGGCGCGAAAATGGACAGAGGATTGGCCCCTATGGCATTTGCCACCGCCCGGACAGAGCTGGGGCGGCCCAGGCTCCTTGCAATCTGTGCGTAGGATGCCGTAGCGGCGTAGGGTATCTCAAGCAGGGAATTCCACACCGATTTCTGAAAAGCTGTCCCGACAAAAAGCAGAGGGACATCAAAAGCGCGGCGCTCTCCCCGGAAGTATTCCTCCAGCTGAGCGCAGGCCTTTTCGATGACCTCAGAGCTCCCCGCCTCAGCCTCAGCATTCAGGGCTCTTTTTAAGCGGGAAGAGAGGTCCATCCCCTTCCCGGTCTCCGCCCAGTCGCAAAGGCAAAGCCGCTCCCCGAAAGAGCCGAGAAGAAGCTTTCCGCAAGGCGAGTCATACTCCGCTATTTTTATCCTTTCGTCCTCCATTGTCTGTGGAATCTATGTGCTATCTTACAGAAGCCCGGATGCGGTCAGCGTGGAGCGCATCTTCGTCTTTGTCATATCAGTTAAATTTTGCCAAAGATAATTATTTGAAATGAATTATTCGAGTTGAATAATTTGACTTGAATAATTTTATTGCGCGCCTATTGCGGATAATCCTGCACCGTCCGGTACGGTTTTCCGTGTCTATTTTTTGAGGCTGGTACATTGTCACGTGGATTCGTTAGGAATATGCTCCATTAGGAGGGTATAATTTTAAGAAAAACGCACCTTTTTAGTGCCTATTTTTATAGGAAAACGCACCAAACTCCAAAATAATACCTATATTTGTCGTTGAAAATCAATACACTATGCTATATAGGAAAATAAGCGGGAAAATCGAGGAGTATCTGTCCTCTGGCTCAGACAGGATGCTTCTAATAGACGGTGCCAGGCAGATAGGTAAGTCTTTCATAATCAGGAGTGTCGGCCAAAGGATGTTCCGAAACTATATTGAGATCAATATGGAAGAGGACAAGCAGGGAGATAGGGTTTTTGCCGATGCGAAGACGACAAAGGACTTCTATATGGCGCTAAGCGTCGTCGCGGGCGAAAAGATGGGCTCTAGGACAGACACGCTCGTCTTTATTGATGAGATACAGGCCTATGACCATTTGCTTACGCTCGTCAAGTTCCTTATGGCCGAGTGTAGGTTTACTTACATAGCCAGCGGTTCACTTCTGGGTGTCACTCTAAAGAACACCCAGTCCATCCCGGTCGGAAGTCTTGACATCCTGCATATGTACCCGATGGATTTTGAGGAGTTCCTATATGCCAACGGGGTAGGGAAGGATGCCGTCTCCGAAATGCGGCATAGATTTGAGAGCAACGAGCCGCTACCGGAGAATCTCCATCTGAAGATGCTTGACTTCTTTAAGAAATACCTTCTTGTCGGTGGACTTCCCAAAGCTGTGGACACATTTGTCGAAAGCAGGAACATCGTCAAGTTCAGGACCATCCAGAACGATGTTCTCCAGTTGTATGCTGCAGATGCTTCCAAATATGAGACGGAAAGCGGCAGAAAGCTCAAAATCCGGAGAATCTATAATATGATTCCGTCGAATCTTGAGAAGGTCAAGAAAAGAGTCGTCGTCACGGACATCGAAGGTAAGAAATGGAAAAGGAACGATGACTACCTTGATGAGTTCGACTATCTTATTTCTGCCGGGGTGACGCTTGAGGTCAAGGCGATAAGCAAGCCATCCTATCCATTGACCGAGAACAGCGGCAAGAACCTTCTCAAACTTTATCTCAATGATGTCGGCCTTCTGTCCGGCCTGTTCTACAAGAACAATATAAAGGCGGTGATGTCGGACATCAAGAGTATCAACCTGGGCTCATTGTATGAACTTGCGGTGGCCGAGGAACTGAAGGCTCACGGGTACGAACTCTTCTATTACGATAACAAGAAGAACGGTGAGGTTGATTTTCTGATAGACGACACGGACAACTTGTCGAACATCCCGCTTGAGGTGAAGTCCGGAAAGGATTATACCGTGCACAGTGCTTTGGATAAATTCCTCTCAATCGAGGAGTACGGCATACACCGTGCGTATGTGCTGTCAAATGAACGGGATGTGCATACGGACGACAAAGGCGTTACTTACATCCCAATTTACTACGTAATGTTTTTCGAGAACAATTCTAATGTAGTAGAAGAGTTCCTGGACTGAGTCGGATACTCCGCTTCGTCAAAATAGACATCAACTGTGCATTGCCACCGGAAGCATATGCAGGAGAGTTTTGTCCGAGCAGCCGCGACGAAGTCTACCGGATGAAATTCGTGGAGATTCTTTTCTCGTGATTCGGGAGGCCGAACTTTTCCTTGCCCAGCTGGATGCTCTTCACCAGGAAAGCCATATTGTAGGCCAGTTGGCGCATTGTCTGCAGGCCTTCGGCGTCCTGAGCGGCTTCGCCAGGAGCGCAACCGTGGATGATGTTCCAGTATTGAGAAGGGACAATCGGCATATTCGAAATCGTAAAATACTTGTTGAGGACATCGAACGTGGCCGTGGTGCCTCCGCGACGGGCAACTGCAACAGCCGCTCCCACCTTCATACTCTTGACGAACGATGAGGAATAGAACAGGCGGTCGAGGAATGAGATGAGCGTGCCTGCGGGTGAAGAGTAATAGACCGGCGACCCGATGACGAGCCCGTCCGCCTTAGCAAATTTCTCGTTCACCTCGTTCACGATGTCGTTGAATACGCATTTGCGAAGCTCAGCGCACCTGTTGCAGCCGATGCAACCGTGAATGTCCAGGTGGCCGATGTGAATCGTCTCAGTTTCAATGCCTTCCGCTTCAAGGGTTTTTGCCACCTCAGCGAGTGCAATCGCAGTGTTGCCCTTGCTGTTCGGGCTTCCGTTAATCAGTAATATTTTCATAATTTCGCGTTTGAGTCAACAATCTATTTAAGTTTCGCAGTGCGAAGCTGCGAACTTCGCTTATAAAGAACAAAGGTACTAAGAATCTATATTCGTCAGAATTTATGTTGTATAAAAAGAGATATTCTGGCAAAAATCTTTGGGTTATTCAACGGAAGGACTTACCTTAGCCTTTGAAATATCAGCAAAATTTCGGATGTCTGGCGTTGCTGGTTCAGGCTTTCAAAACTCTGGGACAGAACAATGTTGGTACAAGTCAATGTAAACAATTGAAAAGTATATCTATATGAAAAGATTTGGGAAAAAGGCGTGGCTTCTGCCGCAGCCGGTGCTGGTGATAGGCACCTACAATGAGAATGGCGAACCCAATGCGATGACGGCGGCGTGGGGCGGACAGTGGGACGCAGGGGAGATCATGATTTCGATGGGCAGTCACGCCACCACCGAGAATCTCAATGCTGGAGGGGAGTTCACCGTCGCCTTCGCCACGGCTGGGACTATGGCAGCCTCGGACTATGTGGGCATCGTGAGCGCGAAGAACTACTCGGACAAGATGACGAGGACCGGCTGGACGGCCGTGAGGTCGGAGAAGGTGAACGCTCCCGTGTTCACGGAGTTCCCGATGACGCTCGAGTGCCGCATAGTGAGAAAGATCGACGAGAGCGAGACAGGCTATTACATCGTCGCCGAGATAGTGGACATCCTCTGCGACGAGCATTACCTCGCCGCGGACGGCAAGCCGGACGTGGAGAAAATGGAACTCATCACATTCGACCCAGTCCACAACGGCTACATCCAGCTGGGCGGGAGGGTCGGCGCGGCCTTCTCCGACGGGAAGAAACTGAAATAGCTCAGTTGCGGAAAAATCATTGCCATCCATCTGAAGTCAAAGATATTGAACAATTGTGTCAAATAGTTATAAATTCTGACAATTTTGTTTTATCTTTGCGCCATGACACTGACAGAGCGCATAGTATCTTCGTTGGGACGATATCCGGAAGGTATCGCCCCGGCAGCCTTGATGAGACGGCTTCTGGAACAAAGCGATTTTCCGGAGAGCAGCTTCACGAGTATCCTGAACCGTCTAGTCAGGGAGCAAAGAATCCGGAAAGCAGATGGGCTTCTATACCCCGCCGACATATTCAAGCCAAGCTTCCATACCAATCCTGACGATATCATCCGCGAGCTGTTCAACGGCCTCAAGGCGGCTCTCCCTTTTGCGGAAATAAGCATCTGGGACACCGGGGCCATCCTGCCTCTGATGCACGATATACCGAATTTCAGCCTCACCATCGTCGGCGCGGAACGACTATCGGTAGACTCAGTTGCGGATGCGCTGGAGAACCTTACCGACCGGCTCATCCTCCGCGATGCCGAAAAAGACATTCTGTCACGGCTTGCCCCAGGACGCAGCCTTGTAGTAGTCACACCGCAGGTTAGCCAGGCACCGGTAGAGGTAGAGAACGGCGTAACTTGCCCCACGCTTGAGAAGATTCTGGTGGACATCCTCTGCGACAACGCCCTCCACGCTCTCACCGGCTCTGAAGCCTATGACATATATGCCACAGCACTCGACCGCTATGCCGTAAACCGTAAGACGCTGCTACGTTATGCCGGAAGACGAAACCGTACGGAAGAAGTCAAAACCATATTGAAGGAGACTGAAAAATGATATTACCTGAAAGCCGTTCACTGGAATGGATAAAGAAAGCGGCGGCGGATAACCACGCCTCCAATCCCATACTCGTGGAAAAGGTCATCCGTGCTTTCTGCCTGCTTGAAGCCCTGGCCCGCTCTGGCTGTCCGTTCATCTTCAAGGGAGGCTCGTCCCTGATGCTTCACTTCGGCGGCAGCAGACGACTCAGTATAGACATTGACATCATCTGTCCGCCCGGAACGGACATCGAAAAATACTGGGGGAAATATGCCGTAGACTATGGGTTTACGCTGGTAGAGGCAGTTGACCGCATATACAGGAGCGATGTCCCCAAGACTCACGCGAAGTGCCACTATCAGGTGTCATACAGGACCAGCACCGAAGTGGACACCATCCTGCTGGATGTCCTTATGGAGGACAGTAACTACCACGCCGTGGATTCCCTCCCCATCAAAAGTCCTTTCCTGCTGACTGAGGGCCCCGATGTGTTCGTGAATGTCCCCTGCAAGGCCGACTTGCTGGGCGACAAGCTCACCGCCTTCGCTCCTCACACTACAGGCATCCCTTTCTATAAGGGCACGCGTAACTGTTCTATGGAAATTATGAAGCAGATGTACGATATAGCCTCGCTTCTGGATGTCACGGAGGACCTGACGTGGACCGCTGAAACCTACCGGAAACTGGGCGCCCTGGAAATGGAATACCGCAGGATGGAAGGGCGGGACATACGTTCGGTAGCTGAGGACACCATAGCCGCCGCCTTGTGCATATCCACCAACGGATTCGGACACGAGGAAGACTTCCGTTTTTATTCCGACGGCATCAGCAGGGTACGCAACTTTATCCACAGCGAGCGCTACAATATGACCAGTGCCGTCCGCGATGCCTCCAAAGCCGCATACGCTGTAGCCTGCGCTCTGAACAATGTGACTATTCCGGAGCGTTACGGCCCTGAGACCCTGTCCGTTCTAGCTTCTGTAAAGATTCCGTCATCATTCGCCACTCACCTGAATCAATTGAAGGCACAGAACCCGGAAGCGTTTTTCTACTGGTATAAGACATCGGAACTGATGAAATAGCATTGTCTGTATATGCAATGAAGATTTTAGAAAACATACTTTGGTGGATATTTGGCGGTCTTGAGGCCGCCGTGGGCTACTTCACCGGTAGCCTCGCGTTGGCCGTCACGGTCCTGGGCGGAGTCACCATCGGGGAGGGCAGCGTCATAGCGGCAGGTGCGGTCGTGACCCGCGACATCCCCGCCGGGGTGGTGGCCGGAGGCGTGCCTTGCAAGGTCATCAGGCAGATCACGGAAGAAGACAGGATCAGGAAAGAGGACATACTATTCTGACAATGGATATGGGAAGGATAGAACGAGAAAAGAAGACGGTACGTCATATGATAGAACTGTGGTGCCGCCATCAGCACGGAGGTGGCGCCCTGTGCGGAGAGTGCCGGGAACTGCTGGAGTACTCCC
>CAVHYU010000002.1:155896-156696 GCA_963640535.1 bacterium
ATTGCTACCGGAAGGATATGCGGGAGAGGATCCGCGAGGTGATGCGCTACAGCGGTCCGAGGATGATTCTCCACCATCCTGCGGAGGCGATAATGTTCCTGCTCGGCAAGTAGCGGCCTAGACTCATATCATCAACACGTTATAAATCGCATTGATTGAAGCCGGAGTCCCTAGAGAGGCCATAAGAGGCTTGACAAAGAAACGAAGAATCTCCGTATTGGCAATCTTGTAATGCTCTGCAAAATCCGGCAGAAGCATCAACATAAAAAGTTTCCGTAAATCACGGAAACTTTTAAGAAAACTTTCAGACGAGAGGGGAAAGTAGTTATTTGTATTTCTGCAGGTCGATAGGGCAGAGCGAGCCCACCTTCTTGCCCTGCGAGAGGGCGTAGGCAATCTCCCGCGATGTGCTCTTGCCCACATAGCCGCCGGGATTCACGACAAAAATCTCGTCCGCCATATCAATCTTGGAAAGGTGCATCTCGTCCAGCATATCCTTCACGCCCTCGCTCCAGACCTCCCCGTCGCCGCTATGCCCGAACAGCCCGACGGAGATGACAATGTTGCCTTCGAGCGTCAGACGCTTCTGCGCCTCGAAATACTCCTCCTTAAAGCGGGTGCTCCCGCAGAGTGTTATCACTTTGAATTTGCCTTGCATAAGTCTATTATTGAATCTAATTGTTTGCGTATCTCCTTAAATTCTACTTCACTTTCACTCTTTTGATACCTGGGCTAATCTATAGTCTTCATTATATCCAGCAAGGTCTGATAGTCCTTCACCTTGTGATACCTCACATTGG
>CAVHYU010000003.1:0-143932 GCA_963640535.1 bacterium
CCTCCCTTCAAAGACTCCGCACGGCTCTCTTGAGCCTAGGGATTTTTTACGGCCCATAGGGCCGGCGGGCAGAAGCCCTTGTCAAGTTTCGCACTTGCGAAACTTGAGTTAAAAAAACACAAGGCGAGCTTATTCGTTCCTCGATGCAGTCGGGGCAATCAGCACCTCCACCCCGAGCGAACGAAGGTGCTCGAGATACAGTGGCGGGATGTGGTCGTCGGTTATGACCGTGTCGATGTTCTCCAGCGAGCAGATTTTGCTGAATCCCCTCTTCCCGAACTTGGAACTGTCCACAAGAAGGTAGCATTTTTTCGCCGCCGCCATCATCATCATATTCAGATTCGCCTCCTGCACATTGGTCGTCGTGACCCCGAAATCGATGTCCACGCCGTCAGCGCCCATCAAGAGAGAGCTGCAGTTGAAATTATTGAGCATATTCTCGGCAAAAGAGCCCACAACGGACACGGAACTCCCGCGCACGATGCCGCCGAGCTGCACCACATCTATGTATTTATTCTGCGACAGAATGGAAGACACTGAAACAGAAGCCGTTATGACGGTTAGGTCGCGCGCTGAGACAAGCTCGCGGGCCGTGTAGAGGATGGTCGTGCCGGAAGCAATCAGAAGGGAGTCGTGGGGCTCCACGAGGGACGCCGCCACCTTCGCGATGGCGATTTTTTCCTGCGGAAACATCGCCTCCTTGTCGAAAATGTGCTGGTTACCCACATACGGAGAGATGGGAATGGCCCTGCCGTGCGAACGGTAGAGTTTGTTTTCCTCCTCAAGAATAGTGAGGTCCTTTCTGATGGTAACTTCCGAAACGTCAAGCCGCTGGGCGAGTTCCGACACCGAAACGCTCCCCTGCAGCTTCAAGAGTTTAAGTATTTCCTTGTGTCTGTCGATCATAACGTTATATTCTATGAGAGTCAAGGTCAAATTTAGATGCAAGCCGCACAACACGGCAGACCGCCCCTATTTGGCCACGACTTTTATATTGCCGAAATACAAACCCCACCGGCCCTCCTGCACAATCGGCGTCGGAACGCCGCACTCATCCTTCTTCCACTTGATTTCCTTTAGGAAAGTATGCGAATGCCCGCCGATTACAAGGTCCACATTCCGGATTTTCTCCACGAGATCCTTGTCCTCCCGAAAGCCCAGGTGCGAAAGGCAGATTACCATATCGCAACCCTTCTCCCTCTTCAGAAAATCTGCATATCGGTTCACAACTTCCACAGGCTCAGTAAATTTCAAGTCCTTTGCAATTGCCGCATCAACAACATCGCGGACATCGGTCGTAACGCCGATAACCCCGACCTTCAGCCCACCACGCCTCAGGATGACATAGGGTTTAACATATTTTCCGAGTCTGAAATCAGAGAAATCGTAATTTGCGCATACAACCGGCACCTTCAACTTTGCGACTCTCTCTGCAAGGGCGTCCAGGCCGTTGTCAAATTCGTGGTTTCCGATAGCCGTGGCGTCATATCCCATAGCGTTAAGAATCTTCACCTCCACATTTCCGCCAAGCAGGGTGAAATAGGACGAGCCCTGGCTGAAATCGCCTGCGTGGAGCAGCAGAACATTGTTCTTCCCGTCAGCGGTGCGCACGCTGTCCACATACGCCGCCCTTTCGATGGAGCCGCCGTGCCCGATTTCGCCAGTCCTTTCAGCGTCAATGTGGCTGTGAGTGTCGTTAACGTGAAGAATCGTAAGCTTCTGAGCTGCCGCCTCAAGAGAGCCGAGCAACGCAAGGGCGACGACAAAAATATAAACAAAACTTCTTTTCATCGTTTCCTGTCCTCCCAATCCAAAATAATAATCCTGTTATCCGTTTGATACTCAATCGGTTTACCCTCAGCAGTAAGAGAAGCCACCTTGTCCAGAATTATGTCGATTATGTCAACGTCGTAGATCTGGAGATTCCTCGAACCGTTGCGAAGATAAAGCCGGTCTCCCCCGTCAAGAAGGAAGGAAATCGTCGCCACTCCGTACCACCTGTCGTCCTCTATCGGTTTTCCGTCCAGAAGCGCCGACTGAAGTTTGCGGTCCTTAACCACCACCTCGCACCCTCCGAGCACCTGAAAATGCCCCTGCGCCATATCCTCAAGCAATTTCCGGATTTCACTTCCTGGGAGTTCAAGATAGACAACCTGATTCTTGAAAGGAAACATAGACATAAGGTCATCAAGGATTATATCCCCTGCGGGCATAGAGCAGCGGATGCCGCCGAAATTGCCCACGCCGAATGAAACCTTCTTGCCGGAGAGTTTCTCCACCGACTCCATAATGTTGTCAATGAACCAGTTGGAAAGATCCGACTGAGGCGGGCGCGCCGTCATCGTCCGGGTGCTGTAGCCAACGACTTTTTTAACCGTAGCCATCTCGCTCTGCACAGCGATGATTTCCCTCGCAGTGCGGGCCGTAGCGCTGTGGCGACCGTAAACGCGGCCGTTCGGAGCGTAATACTTTCCTCCCTTGAAGTAGCCGAGACTCTCCCGGACATTGTCTATTGAAGGGGAAGTCACCCCGGTGCGGCTGCCGTCCATCGGAGTCTGGGTCCACGAAGTCACAGTGACTTTTCGCGTCTCGCCCTCAGGCCCCTCAGCGGTCTGCCCCGCAGATGAAACCGCAAGGCCCAGGAGCAAAACTGAGGCAAGTAAAAATTTTCTTGTCATAATTTCTAACTTACTATTTCATTTTCAGCCACTTCCACAAGTCCTTGAAGGTGGATTTCTTTCCGAAAGTGAGGATTCCGATCTTGTAGATCTTCGCGGAAAGCCACGCGCAGGCGAGGAACGTGAGGAGCAGCAACCCGATTGAAAGCGCGAGTTCCCAGGCCGGAACGCCGAACGGAATGCGGGCTAGCATAACGATCGGAGAGGTGAAAGGAATGATGGAGCCCCAGAATGCGAGAGAACTGTCCGGAGACTTGAACGCATAGAGGGCGATGAAAAATCCGATAAGCAGCGGAATGGTCACCGGAAGCTGCAGCTGGCTGCTGTCAGCCTCGTTCTCCACCGCGGAACCTATCGCCGCAAAAAGCGACGCATAAAGAAGGTACCCAAGAACGAAGAATACCACGAACGAGCTGAGAATCAGAGTGTAATCCATATCCAGAAGCGCCGCAACCACAGGGTTTCCGCCTTCGCAGGCGCTAAGTTCCGAGGCCATAGCCGCAGGGTCTATATTCATTCCCGCAGCGTCAAGCGTCCCCTGATCCACTCCCATCATTGCCGTCATATCCTGAGAGGAGCCGGCCAGGGAGTCAAAGCCCATAATGCCTCCGACAACGCCCACGATAGCCCCCGTCAGCACAACCCAGAGCAGGAACTGCGTAAGGGCCACGGCAGCGACTCCGACAATCTTTCCGAACATAAGTTCTGTCGCCTTGACACTGGAAACCAGCACCTCGACCACTCTGGAGGACTTCTCCTCGATGACCGAAGACATCACCATTCCCGAGAACATTGCGATGAACATATAGATTATCATTCCCAGCAGCATCGATACGATCATTTTCACCTCCGCCGAGTCGAGTTTCGCCTCTCCGGAGTCGTCAACGGTGTAGGTGGTTATGTCAATGTCTGATTTGACGTCGGACATAATCTGCTTCAGATCGCCGATGTTGTAGAGCCCGATACGGTAGTCTTCCACAGCGTCGTCCACTTTCCCCTCAAGAGACTCCTTAAGTTCAATGCTCAGTGCCTTAGGCGCGTAAGTCACCACATTTACAGTCTTGGTTGAACCAATTATTGGAGAAATGCACATAAGAACGTCAATTCCCTTTTCTGAAAGATTCGCCTTCAGGGTGTCCAACTCAAGAACGGGATATTCCGTGAAAGTACACATTTCATTGTTCTCAAGCTTCGGGAACACAATCCCGGACTCATCCACAACGGCTATCTGCTTGCCATTGTCTTCCGCGAAGAACATAATCAGCGACGGAAGAACCATCAGAGCCGCAAAGAGAATCGGGCCGAGGAATGTCACCAGAAGGAAGGATTTCTTCTGAACGCGGGTTCTATATTCGCGTGAGATAATCACGCCTATATTTCTAAAATTCATAGTTTTATCTTTTTATATTGCCTATCCTGCAACAACTTGATTTATAGGGACTCTTTCACCCCGTCTTTCACGAGAGAAATGAAAATATCGTTCATTCTCGGCACGAGCTCGGAGAAAGAATTGACAGAGAGATTGTCGGAGAGAATAGCCGTAAGGACCTCGTTGTTCTTCACACCGTCACCAAGTTTGAGGACAGCCGTGTGGCGGCCTGCCTCGTCAGTGTCGCTAAGAACCGAAAACAGCCCCTGGTGCTCTTCTATAGGGGTCGGAGCGGAATAGACAAGTTCCACATTGTTGTTGCCGTAGCGGTGGCGGATGTCAGAAAGATGCCCGGAAATCACAAGACGGGACTTGTTGATGAGGGCTATGTCGTCGCAAAGTTCCTCCACCGACTCCATATTGTGGGTTGAAAGGACAATCGTCGCCCCCTCGTCGCGAAGACGCAGGATTTCGTTGCGGATTACCTCGGCGTTCACAGGGTCGAAACCACTGAACGGCTCGTCAAGAATCAAAAGAGAAGGCTTGTGGACGACTGTAGTGATGAACTGGACCTTCTGGGCCATTCCTTTTGAGAGCTCCTCCACTTTCTTTGTCCACCAAGATTCGATGCCCATACGCACGAACCACCCCTTAAGTTCCCTTTCCGCATCCCGGCGGCTCATTCCCTTGAGCTGAGCGAGGAAAAGCGCCTGCTCCCCCACCTTCATCTTGCGGTAGAGTCCCCTTTCCTCGGGCATATAGCCGATTCTGGCCACATCCTGCGGGGTGATTGGTTTTCCGTCGAACAGGATTTCACCAGAAGTGGGTATCGTAATCCTGTTGATTATGCGGATGAGTGTAGTTTTGCCGGCTCCGTTAGGGCCGAGAAGGCCGAAGATTTTGCCTTTCTCCATCCCCACGGAGACGTTGTCAAGCGCGACTTTCTCCCCGAAAGTCTTGCAGACATTGTTACATTCAATCAGTTTCATTGTCTGTATAGTTTATTACCAATAATTATTTCAACACTATGAAAATTTCCTCATAAGTTCCGTCAGGTTGGAAATTCCACACTCGGAGCCTCTACAGGGCGAGGAGACGGGCTGTGAGCTCCACTATGAGTTCCCCGTCTGTGGCCTCCCCCGTTTCGCCGCCCTTTCCCTTGTAGTCATAGTCGCGGATGAGAGCGACGGCGGCCATTGCCTTGCGGGTGGGGTAATTTCTCACCGCAGTGTCATATTCCCTCAAAAAAAACGGGTTCACCCCGAGCACACGGGCCTTCTGGTCGCTTCCGGCCGAAGGATTCTGAGCAAGGAAAGCACCATATTTGAGGATTCTGTAAAAATGCGTGAACAGCGACGCAGTGGCCATCGGTAGGGCGAATTTCGCTCCGGAGCCGAGGTAGGCCGCAATCCTGAGGGCCTTCGCGCCGTTACGGGCGGAAAGCTCGCGGGTAAGTTCAAAAATGCTGAACTGGCGGCTGATTCCGACATTCTGCTCAATGTCACGGGCCGTAACCTCCGTGGTGCCTTCCGGAAGATTTTTCAGCATCTTGTCGGTCTCCACGGCAATTTTCGAGAGATCAACTCCCGCATATTCAGCCAATAAAGAAGCGGCCTCGGGAGCTATCCTAAGCCCCCGGGACCGGTAGTAAGATGTAATCCATTGCGGCATCTCGTAGTCCCTCAACTGGGGGGAATCAACGACGACGCCCATTTTGGAAACTGTCTTGTAGAGCGATTTGCGTTTGTCTGCGCTTGCCCCGTGAAGAGCGATGACCAGCACCGTTGACTCCAGAGGTTTTGAGCAGTAGATGGACAGGTCGTCGAGAGTACGCATCATCTGCGCTTCCTTCACCACTACGAGCTGCCTCGGGGAGAACATCGGGTAGCGCCTTGCGGCGGTGATGACTTTGTCGGCATCCACGTCCGCCCCGTAGCAGATTGTCTGGTTGAAATCCCGCTCGCTGTCGTCTTCGAACGCGTATTTTACAATCGCGTCGCAGACAAGGTCCACATAGTAGGGTTCATCACCCATCAGAAGGTAAACCGGAGCGAACTTTCCCGCCTTCACATCGGCAAGAATTTCCGCACACAGCCTGTCCAACTCCGCAAATCCCTTTGCCATAATTATTTAACTTGTTTCTCCTTGACTCTCGTCAGTTTTTCCTTGAGGATGTCCGCGCAGTCAACCACCGCGTCTTCGAAGGTTGCGGCGTTCCTCTCCACGACGATGTCGTTTCCAGGAATCTGGACCTTCACCCAGACATTCTTGTTGTTATGCTCCTGCAGGAGGGACAGTTTCACATCGATGCCGATAACCGCGTCGTGGAATTTCGGCAGCTTTGAAAGCTTTTTGTCGATGAAATCCAGAAGTTTCTGGTCTGCGTCAAAACGGATGGACTGAACTCTAATCTCCATAGTTACCTCCTTTCTTTGCCCGTGGATGGGCGGATTTATAAATATTCTTCAGTTTGACTATTGAGTTGTGGGTGTAGATCTGCGTCGTCGCCAGCGAAGAGTGACCCAGCATCTGCTTGATGGAATTAAGTCCCGTCCCCTCATCGAGAAGGCCTGTGGCAAGGGTGTGCCTCAAAACGTGGGGCGAACGTCTGCCGGTAATCTCGGCAAGAGCGGAAAAATCTCCCTTCACAGTCCTGTCGACGAACACGGGATAGAGCCTTGAGAGACTGAAAGTCACAAACATAGCGTCCTTCGGATTCCTTTTCCCCCCAACCAATGTCTCAACTGCTTCCAAATATAGCAAAATTTCTTCACAAAGCGAATCAATTACGGGAATTTCCCGCATTTTATCTCCCTTTCCTCTGATGGTGACAACTTTTCGCCCCGTATCGAGGTCGCCGATATTCATCCCGATGAGCTCGCTGCGCCGTATGCCGAGGTTAAGAAGAGTGGAAATAATGACCCTCTGCAACCTTTTGTTATACAGTTCTTTAGCTTCAGAGAGACAGGCCTTTGAGAGTTCTTCGCTCGTCCCCTCACTGTGCGAAGCTGAGTAGGCTGCACGAAAGGCATCCAGAAACTCTCTGGAGGCGTAGATGTCAGTCTGGGCGAAATAGGTGTTGAGCGAATCCTGGCGGTAGAACTCCGGAAGTCTCTTGGGGATTTTTGGCCTTCGCGTAGCTTTGACCGGGTTCATCTTCAACTGCTCATTCCTCACCAGAAAGGCGCAGAAACTGCTCAGCACGCTAAGGTGCACATTAGTGGTCTTGGCTGAAAGATGCTCAGTGTCAAGCAGATGCACTTCGTAGTTACGCACCGTTGCAGGAGTGATGTCATCCGCCTCCTCTCCCGCAAACTTCTCGAACCTCGCGAGACAGTCTCCGTAGAGCCGGCAGGTGCCTTCCGAGTAGCGACGCACCGCCGAAATGTGGATTTTGTATTCCTCTATCCAGGTATGTAACTTACTTTTTTCCATATACTTATGGCAATAAATGCGCTTTGTCGGAAATTCCTGCTGCAAAATACGCCGTTATTCGGCTTTTGAAACGCTCTGGAGTCCAAGCTCGGCGGCCTTACGCCTCATCAGCGCATCCGCCGCCTCAAACTCGTTGGGAATCACCCCGTCGAGAATCGCGTTCTTCACATATTCCTTGATTATGCCGATCGTGTTGCAAGGCGGAATGCCGAAAACCTCCATTACATACTCGCCGTTGATAGGATTCTTGAAATTGCGCACGGCGTCCTTCTCCTCCACCTCCACAAGTTTGCGGCTCACAAGCGCGAAATTCTCGTGCAGACGTTCCACCTTTTTGAGGTTCTTCGAGGTTATGTCGCCGTGACAGAGGATCATCAGGTCGTCGATGTCGTCTCCGGCCTCGAAGAGAAGACGCCTGACTGCTGAGTCAGTAACTTCCTCTGTGACAAGGGCTATGGGCCTGAGGTGCAGTTCCACGAGTTTCTTCACATAGTCCATTTTCTCGTTCAGAGGCATCTTCAGCGCCTTGAAAATCTTCGGCACCATCCGTCCCCCCACAACGTCGTGTCCGTGGAAAGTCCAACCGACGGAAGGGTCGTAGCGCTTTGTGGAGGGTTTTCCGATGTCGTGAAGCAGCGCCGCCCAGCGAAGCCACACATTCGGCTCAGTACGCACCTCGGAGGTCTTTTCGCCCGAAGGAGTGAGAATGTAGTCCTTGAGACGTCCCTCGGCGATGGCCTCGTTTTCCAGACGGGCGACATTGTCCAGAACCTGGAGGGTGTGGGTGAAATTGTCCTTGTGGCCGTGGCCTTCCACCGACTCGACTCCCTTGAGGTTGACAAGTTGAGGAAGAATGAGCTCAAGAAGCCCGGTGCTGTCCAGAAGATAGAACCCCATCGAAGGGCGAGACGTGACAAGAATTTTGTTCAGCTCGTCAACTATCCTCTCCTTTGACAGGATTTCGAGCCGGTCGCGGTTGCGCCGGATGGACTCCAGCGACTCCGGCACAATCTTGAACTCGTGCTCCGGAGTGGAAAGTTTTGTCGCGAAACGGATGGCGCGGATCATTCTCAGAGGGTCGTCGCTGTAGGTCGTGTCGGGGTCGAGCGGAGTGCGGATGACTCCCTCGGAGAGATCGCGTATGCCGCCGAACGGATCGACGAGCGCTCCGAAATCATCCTTCTGGAGACTGAACGCCATTGCGTTGATTGTGAAGTCGCGGCGGAGCTGATCCTCGCGGAGAGTTCCGTCCTCCACGATGGGTTTTCGGGAGTCTCTGCGGTAGCTTTCCTTTCTCGCCCCCACGAACTCCACTTCCATTCCGTGGTAGCGGAGCATCGCTGTGCCGAAATTCTTGAAAACTGAGACATTCACCTTGCGCGTGCGCGGTTTTTCGTCGGATTTTTCCGTGCAACAACTTTGTTTCACTCGATAACATTCTTGTTTTTCTATCTGAGCAGCAACAGCTTGCGCCAATTCAATTCCGCTTCCCTCCACGACGATGTCAATGTCCTTGTTAGGCCGCTGAAGAAAGCAGTCACGCACATATCCGCCTATAACAAACGCTCTGACGCCCATTTTTTCTGCCGCGTCAGAGACGATTTTGAATATCCGATGATTCAAGAAATCTTTATAATCCATACCCTCCATTATATGATTTAACTTTAGCAAGTATCTAACTCATTTATATATAAACCTTTTCTCTCTAATCTCCCTCTCAAAGTCCCACGCACTTTTTCCCTCACACTTTCCTCCCCTCTTTTTTATCTGAACCCCCTGCACCTTTATATTAACCCCTCCCGTCCCCTTTATAGGGGAAGTGGTGCTCCATCTTCCCTATCATCACATCCCCTCCCTTCAAAGACTCCGCACGGCTCTCTTGAGCCTAGGGATTTTTTACGGCCCAAGGGCCGGCGGGCAGAAGCCCTTGTCAAGTTTCGCACTTGCGAAACTTGAGTTACTTGAGCCTTAGCTAAAACTTAAACTTATTGCTATCCTATCGATAAAACTCTCGGTTTACAATAAAAAGGAGCTCATTTTGCCGGGGAAGCAGCCGTTTTGCCAGACTGCATTTCCGCATATT
Organism: bacterium; assembly: GCA_963640535.1. Lineage (GTDB taxonomy): Bacteria > Bacteroidota > Bacteroidia > Bacteroidales > UBA932 > Cryptobacteroides. Next base: position 9,566 of record CAVHYU010000003.1, read on the forward strand.
TCGGGAACTCGCGAAGAGGGGCCATCGCGCCGTCCTCCCCCTTCCGGAAACCGATAGTCCGCCTGCCGTTGGTTATGAAAACATATTTCACGTCCAGAAGGAAATTGTACCCCGCGACCTGCATCAGCACATTTTCCGTCAGATCCACATCCGGTCTTTTGCACTCCACGACGGCAAGCGGCCGCGCATCCCCACGGCCGAAAACCACGATGTCCGCTCTGAGGGGTTTATCCCCGAGTTTCATAGAGACCTCAGACATCATCATATGCTCCGGAACGCCCATCTCGTCCCTCAAAAGAGAGATAAACCACTGCCGCACCCTTTCCTCAGGGGTGAGGGCGACAGCTTTTTTCCTCAGCGGGTCAAATATGGTTTGATTCGAGTCCATAAAATCTTACAAATTTAGGAAATATCTCGTCGGGTGCAAAAGATTATTTCGCTGTGAAGCCAATAAGAAAATCAAGTTTCACTCTCCAAACCTGAATAACCAAATTTATCGTAAATTTGCGCCCGGTATGAAAAAAACACTTGACATAGTATTCGAAGACAAGTGGCTTGTTGCAATCAACAAGCCGAGCGGACTTATGAGCGTGGCCGGAAACCGGAAAGACGTCGTCACCGCCTATATGCTTGTGAATGACTATCTTACGCACAAATACAACGGCCGCATCCACGCCCACGTCCTCCACCGCCTTGACCGCGACACCTCCGGAGTCCTGGTTTTCGCAAAGGATTTCAAGGTGAAGGAAGCCCTCACCCACAATTGGAACGAGAACATAACCGAGAGAAAGTATGTCGCTGTGGTTAAGGGAGTTCCCTCTCAGGAGCAGGGCCGGATTGTAAGCTACCTCACCGAAGGGGGCAACTATATGGTCTATTCCTCCCTCAACGACAACGGCGGCGAAGTTGCTGTGACAAACTACAGCGTCCTTAAAACCGACGGCCACCGCTCTCTCGTGGAATTTAACCTCGAAACCGGACGCAAAAACCAGATCAGAGTCCAGAGCGCAACCCACCTCCGCTGCCCCATCCTCGGAGATGGCAAATACGGCGACGGCTCCTCTTCGGCCAAGCGGCTCTGCCTTCACGCCAAGACCCTCGGCCTGGTTCACCCGGTCACAGGTAAACCGCTGAGAATCACCGCCAATCCCCCACGCTATTTCAACGGTTTATTTGATTAACGCCTTGTTCGTCCGGCCGTCAATATAGATCTCCAAATCGCGCTCAAAGCGCACCTGCCGGATGAACTCGTCCTCGTAAGCCGCAGGCATTGCGTCCAACTTCTCCGAGTCGAAACACTCCCCAAGGCGTGAATACGGATTCACATTCACATAGCCCGCGTTCGCCGAGGTCATATTCTGGAAAAAATGCGTCCCCTGGCTCGGTTCAACCCGGAAATCCTCCAGACAGCACTCGGCGATGACCTTCGCCTCCGAGATGTCGCTCCACTTCACTCCCACTCCGAGGCTCGGAATGCTCGAACCCCATCGGCCGTAGCCAGCAAGCACATAATTGCGCTTTTCCTTCCTCATTTCGGCGTTCAGCGCCGTGAGCGAGGATGCCATCTGAGCGGTTTTCATCTTGTCGAAACTCTCCTTTTTGAGGTAGATTATGTCCCTCACTCCGCTGATTTCACCAGGGCCTATCGCACAGCCGCTGCGAAGAACCGCCCCGCTCTGGTCAACTTTCGACCAGTCCACGGCCCTGCTGTTCAGCCCGTCGGAAGATATAGGCCTAATCTGAAGCACTTTGAAGCTTGATCTTCTGTCTGTGCGCAGTTCTGCAGCAAACTCAATCTCCACGTCACACCTGACCTCCTGCTTCATAATCCCTATCAGGGAGTCGACAATCTCGGCGAGCGGGAATGTTCGATATTTCAGAATCTGGGCGAAAGTGATGAATTTAGGACCTGCGGGGGCGGCCGAGTCCACCATACGCATATTTTCGTAGTCCCAGGTTGAAACAACCCTGCTGAAAGAGCGGAATTTCGCGCAGTCCGCCACCTGAATCCTCTCCAAGTTCACAGCATCGTCAACGGAGGTCTTGAATTTCTCAGGACTCAGGTTCAAGGCGAACATCGCCGTCTGGGTTTCCTTCATCGTGAGGTCCGGAGTGGAGGTCTGAAGCACATTGCGAGGATATTTCGGCGAAAAGCGGAGCACCGTGTCCCCATCAACCACAGCCTTTCCGAGACCGAAAGCCACCTTTGCGATGCCGCTTTCCGGGGTTTCATTGCCTATCGGGTAGAAATTCACAGAGCGGGCGACTCCGGAAAGGGTCGGGAACCAGTAGCCGTGGTCCTCGCTTCCGCAGATTTCCTGAATCACGATCGCCATCTTCTCCTCCGAAATCACGTTAGCGGTGGAGAGGATATATCCCCTCGAAGAAGCGAAATAGATGGAGGCATACACCGATTTTATGGCCTTTGAAAGCAAACGAAGCTGCTGGTCCTCGTTGTCGGTGCACGGGATCATATAGGTGGAATACACTCCGGCAAACGGCTGGTAGTAAGAATCTTCCAATTTGGAGGAAGAACGCACCGCAATAGGTTTTTTGACAGTACGGATGAATACTCTCAAGGAGTCAGTGAGCTCCTGCGGAAGAGTTGACGCAACGAACTCGGAGAGTATTTCCGCATCAGTAAGATCCGCGCCTATTACGTATTGGAGACCGTTTTCAAGGATGAAACGGTCGAACCAATCGGTAGTGATGACCAGAGTCCTGGGAACTGCAACCCTGACATCCTCCCATTTCTCGTAAAAATTGTATTTGTGCAGGACGTGATTAAGGAAGGCAAGTCCGCGGGCTTTTCCGCCGAGGGAGCCCTCACCAAGACGCGCAAAACGGATGGTGTCATTGTAGGTTTCCCTGTCAAAGCGGGCAATCACACCAACGCCCTGGGCTTTCCTGAAGTCGTGCACCATCTTCACATTGGTCTCCTTCACTTTCTCCAGGTCATCCCCCTCCCCGATGCTGATTTCCCTGAAATGGTTGGCAAGAGAAAACAGTCCCCGGGCATAGAGCCAGCGGGAAATGTAGTTGCGCTCGGAAAGACGGCGCAGAGCCGCGTCCGAGATGGTCCGCATAATTTCCTCGAAGTCGTGCAGGTCCTTTCCCCTCGCGGTCACTTCCCCCGTTTCGGGGTCGGTCACTACGAAATCCCCGAAGCCGAACTCCCTGCCGATGTACTCGCTGAGCTCGTGGGTGAGGGTTTTTGAGGATTTGAGGATGAATCCCACTCCGAGGCTTTCTGCGGTCCCCCGCATACTTTCCTGCGAAGACTGCATCAGGAAGGGCATCGAAGGGTCATCCTCACGCACAAGGCGGCAAAGGTCCACTCCTGCGTCAATTTTCTCCGTCTCGGGACGATCGCCCCTGTGAAGAACGAAACCGATGTCGGAGATGACTCCGAGAAGGTGGGAGGAATAGCGGCGGTAGAGTTCCACAGCCTCGTCGTAGCAGGTTGCAAGCAGGATTTTAGGCCTGGCGCGCTTTCGCTGAATCTGCTGGTCCTCGTTCAGAGTGTCCCGCACAGAGGCGCTGTTCTGCTGCAGGACGAGTTTGTAGAGCAGCGGCAGGTAGGTGGAATAATAGCGGACAGAGTCCTCGATGAGAAGAATCGCCCGCGCGCCCATCCCGAGAATGTCGTTTTCGGCGTTCAGGCGGTCTTCCAGAAGTTTGATGATGGCGATGATGACGTCGGTGTTGTTGTCCCAGCAGAAGACATAGTCAATGCAGGATGTGTCTCTCTCGGCAATCTGACGGTAAATCTCCTTCGAGAACGAGCAGAGGAGCACCACAGGGGTCTGCGGAGCGATTTCCTTCACCTCGTGCGAAAAGGCGGAGACGTCTGTCTTGCCGAGGTTGTACATCGTGATGACAAGGTCGTAACTTCCTTCGCCGGAAAGTTTCTCGAGAGCCTCGGCAGTGGTCTCGGAGCGTTCTATGGCCGGGGGGTTACTCAGATTGAGCTCCGAGTATTCCCGCATAATCCTGTGCTCGATGTGCCCGTCCTCCTCCAGGGAGAAGCTGTCGTAGCTGTTGCAGACAAGGAGAATCCGCCGGATCCTCCGAGACATCAATTCTGTCGCCATAAAAAGGTTAAACTAAATGTTCTACTTAAGGTAGATTGTCAGCGCGGTAATTCGCCATTCAGGCTACACTAATCCCTGGTCAACCATTGCGTTGGCGACCTTGATGAAGCCGGCGATGTTTGCGCCCTTCACATAATTGATGTACCCGTCAGCCTCGGTGCCGTATTTAAGGCAGGCTGCGTGAATGTCGGACATAATCCTGTGAAGTTCCTCATCCACCCTTTCGGCAGTCCAGGCGTAGCGGATGGAGTTCTGGGTCATCTCAAGCCCTGAGGTTGCCACTCCGCCGGCGTTTGAAGCCTTGCCCGGAGAGTAAAGAAGGCGTGCCCCCTGGAAAACAGCTATAGCCTCAGGAGTTGATGGCATATTCGCTCCCTCCACAACGCAGAAGCAGCCTCCGGCGACAAGAGCCTCGGCATCGGCCTTTTCAATCTCGTTCTGGGTTGCGCAAGGAAGCGCTATGTCGCACTTAACCCTTTTCCACGGCCTTTCGCCCGGGTAATATGTAGCTGAAGGGTATTTCTCAGCATATTCACGGATTCTTCCCCTGCGAACATTTTTGAGAGTGAATACATATTTCATTTTCTCCTCAGTGAGGCCGTCAGGGTCATAAACAAATCCGTCTGAGTCAGAGAGGGTTACGACCTTCGCTCCAAGCCTCATAGCTTTTTCTGCAGCATACTGTGCCACATTACCGGAACCCGAAACAAGCACAGTCTTGCCCTCGAAGGTTTCGCCCCTGGTTGCAAGCATATCCTGCGCAAAGTAGCAGACGCCATATCCGGTTGCCTGCGGACGAAGAAGGCTGCCGCCCCATCCGAGACCCTTGCCGGTGAGTGTGCCGGTGAACTCGTCGCGAAGCCTCTTGTACTGGCCGAAAAGGAAGCCGACCTCACGGCCGCCCACTCCGATGTCGCCTGCAGGAACGTCGGTGTCCGGGCCTATATGTCTCTGAAGTTCAGTCATAAAGCTCTGGCAGAAGCGCATAACCTCCGCGTCGGACTTTCCGCGCGGGTTGAAGTTGGATCCGCCCTTTGCACCGCCCATAGGAAGGGTCGTGAGAGCGTTTTTGAAGGTCTGCTCGAAGGCAAGGAACTTCATTATGCTGAGGTTCACGCTGGAGTGGAACCGGATGCCGCCCTTATACGGGCCGATGGCGCTGTTCATCTGCACTCTGTAGCCCCTGTTGATATGGATTTCACCTTTGTCGTCGGTCCAGGGAACTCTGAACATAATCACCCTTTCAGGCTCCACCATTCTCTCAAGAATCTTCTGGTCAAGCAGATGCGGATACTCAAAGAGGTAGGGAGCGACACTCTCGACCACTTCGCCGACAGCCTGATGAAACTCCTTCTCGCCCGGGTTGCGCTCGATGAGCTCAGCCATAAACTTCTCGACATAGTCTTTTACGAACTTTTCCATAACGGTACTGATTTAATTAAAACACTCTAACTTCAGCCCTCCGAAAGGGCATCCTACAAATTTAGGAATTTTTCTCAATGCACACAAACAAAAAAACAGCGGCGGATTTTCCGTCGCTGCATATCTATAGAATTCAGGTCTCTTAATAATTATTATATTGAATTGAAAAAGTATTGTATAGTATATAGTGCTGAGTTGCACCTCCCCAATCTGTAGTTTCCACATAAGTTACTATTCTGTTCTTTGTACTGAAAGTTGTTGAGCCATTAAATGTATAGCTGGTTACTTTTCCCCAATCACTTAGCCTACCTGAATTTTCCGATAAAGTATAAGACATATCCTTAGATGTTAATGTCCCAGATGTTGCACCTACGCAGATAACAGCACTGCCATTGCTAGCCTTTGCACCTGTTTGCCAGCCTGAGATTCCGACAGAGTAACTTGTTGAAATGCTTTGTCCAGAAGGGATATTAAATTCCGGAGAAAAAATAGTATATCTTTCATTTCCGCCACTTATTTTATAGTAGTAGGCTAATTTATAACCTTTTGTTTTATCACCTTGATACCCTGTTGCTCCCGTCCATCCAGTTGCATCAGTGTCTGAAGAGAAGTTTTTGCTGTAAGGCAGCCCGGTGATGTAGCGGGTAAGTGTCTTGGAGGCGGTGAACTCCACTCCGTCGATACTCTTGTAAACCACGGTTGCAACGATGTTTTTCTGCCCCCAGGTGCTCTGAGTTGAAGCGCTGGCGCTGATTTTCTGCCCCTCTGAGCCCGTGTACTCAGTGCCGGCTACATTGAGTTTGAATGAAGAGAAACTCAGAAGCTTTGAGGAAATGCCGCTAAAGCTTACGGTGTAGCTTGCCTCGCCGGCTCCCATCGCGGTGTTGGCAGTGGAGTTTGCAGTGGAGATGTTCTTTGCAACACCCTCATTACCAACATAATAGCTATAGGAAGTGTAGAAACCGGAAATCGCGACATCCAGTTTAACCTCTGCCGGGGTGAACTCGGAGAGCGTAACCTGCTGATTCTCAGAGATTGTCTTGTCGGATGCGTAGCTTTTGTACATCGCGCCGCTCTCGCCCGCCTTGGTGACCTTGAGCCAATATCCGCCGGTCATTCCGGAAGGGATGTTGACAAAGGCGATGTATTTTCCGTTGTTGTCAGCTGTAAGCGCGAGGTCGTTCACATCCTTGCTGCCGCTGAAAGAGCCCCCTGCGAAAGAGGAAATGTTCGCGGTCTTTGCGTGGAAGGAGACAGTTCCGGCATAGTCGGAAACAACAGCTACAGTCCTTATGCCCTTCACTGCCTCAAGCACAGGAGAAAGCGAGTAGTGGCCGTCCTCGTCACGAGTCTGCTCTGGAAGGCTTGCCGTAAGCCACGGCTGACCGTTCTGAGTGAAACTTAGAGCCTTGGAGGAAGCTGAGTAGCAGTTGTAATAAACGGTAAAGTTGTCTGATTCTGCTCCTAGAGCACCGTCAAATGCGCCGGAGAAAGAGTATGGAGACTCTGCGGTGTTGGTAAGAGTTGCGATTTTGCCCTCTGACGAGACCACTACAAGGGATTCTGTGCCCTGGAAAGCATACTGGTAATCCGAAAGAGAGATTGATTTTGTAGGAGATGGAATGTTTACGCAGATGGTTTCGCCTTTCGGGGCAGAGGCCTGCGGAGTCGCCTCATCAAGGGATGCCTTGCTGCAAGAAAGAAGGGCAGCAAGAGCCAGTATGGAGATTGATATCTTTTTCATAACTGATTTACTTGTTGATTGTTAAAAAAATCAATGAATTACGTAGCTAAAAAACTTGCTTTACAAGAGTTTAGTCTTCCTCAGTGTCATCATTGAAATACTCACTAGAATTGAATGATGTAAAAACACCCTCCCCGCTTTGGCAAAAGCCAAGCTCAACCCCCATCTCAATCTCTGAGACGAGCGGAGAAACATAAAATTTCTTCATTAATTAAAACACTATTTTGTACAAATCCGGGCGCAAAGGTACAATATTTTTTGATATCGCAAATTTTTCCAAAATTTACCTCCATAGCGCCGGTGATAATAGGCATAAAAAATCCCGGGTGTGAAGTCCCGGGATATAAATCAAATTGCTTTGATGTATTTTGTGGAGTCACTTGCGTGAAAGACGCTTTTACCTCTCATATTCCACGCGTGCGCGCACGTCGATGACAGTCTCCAAATATTTCGTGAGTTCGTCTCTCATCGGGTCAGCCTTGTAGGCTGCGAGGTCCGCCCAGTTGTCGAAGTCTTCGATAAGAATTGCGTCGTATGACGTTGCCGAGTCGTTCCGGTTGATTCCCACTTCAACATTCTTGAGCCCTGGGACAATCCCGAGGAGGGACGCATAGCGTTCTTTGACGTCTTCAGCGATTTCTTTGGAAGTTTTGCCATCTGATGGCTTGAATTTCCACATTATAGTATGCCTAACCATATTGATATAGTGTTTAGTTATAAGAGTTATTCCTTATTATATAAAGTTATCACGCGGCCGGTTCAAGGCTGTCGCCCAATCCGCTTATAAAGTTAGGTATAAAAAATTGAGTTAGCAAACTTATTCGCAATTTCCAAAGAAAATAATTGGATTTCATCTAGGAGCACAACTCCGTAATGCGCTATTTATGAGAGCCGGAGGACAGCGTCGCAGAAATCTATTACCCTCTCCCGATGCGTAATGAAAATCATCGTGCGGTCGTTGCGCGATGAGGTAAGTCGTTGGAGCAGAAGGTCTTCCGTCTCAGAGTCGAGGGCAGAACTGAACTCGTCCAGAAGAAGAATGCTTCCCGGGCGCAAAAGAGCCCTTGCTATCGCAATTCTCTGAGCCTGACCCTCGGAAAGGCCGCCGCCAGCCTCGAAACACTGGGTATCCAGCCCTGAGGGGAGTTCCAGAATAAAATCAGCCGCCGCGATGTGGAGCGCCTCCTCCATCCTCTTCTCATCCGCAGCGGGGTCTCCCATCTGAAGATTTTCCCTCACCGTGCCGCTGAAAAGCGTGTTGCCCTGCGGGACATAAATGAGGTTACAGCGGGTCGCCTCGGAGGCAGGAACGCTCTCGGAGGCGCTGTAGAGCGTGATTGAACCGCGCGTCGGGCTCAAAAGCGAAAGCATCAGACGGATAAGCGTGCTCTTCCCTATCCCGGTCGGGCCCACGATTGCAGTCTTCGAGCCGGGAGCGAAATCGAAGGAGAAATCCGTGAAGATGTCACTTCGGCCGTCGAAGTAGCGGAACGAGAGATTTTCTATCCTGATGCCGGCAGTCCCCGCAATGAAACGGCGTCCCTCGTCGGTTTCACGCGGCAGAGAGGCGATTTCCTCAAGACGGTCTATGCAGGCTGTGCAGCGAAGAACTGAAGGAAGACAGTCACTTGCCTGCACAAGGGGCCTCTGAACCTGGCCCACGAGCTGAAGGATCGCAGTCATAAGGCCGTAGGTTACAGTTCCCTTGGAGATGCCGAAAACCGCCCAGAGGAAGGCTACTGCGTAACCGATTGTGAAAGAGAAGCCTATAAGCGAGCGGGCAAGAACGCTGAAACGCGAACGGGTCATATTCTTTTTGAAATTCTCGTTCTGCAGCTCGCTCAGGGAGTCGATACTCGTCTGGGTGTATTCAAGGCTCTGAAGGAGAGTCAGATGCTGAAAGGATTCCTGGATGTGGGACTGGACGGAAGAGTCGCTACGGCGGATATCGAGCGTGAGGTCCCTCACTTTGAATGTGACATAGCGTCCTCCGACAATTGCAATCGGAACTATGAGAGCGAGAATCCACGCCAGACGCACGTCAATCGTCAGGATGTAGGCGAATGCGGCCAGAAACTGCACCACCGCCCAGAAAAGATTGGGGACGGAGGAGCAGAATGCGGAGGAAACACTGGTCACATCCACCTGAAGGCGGTTCAGCATATCCCCGGAATGATATTTCCGAGTGTATTCGTTTTTAAGGTGCAGGAGATTTTCAAAAAGCCTCTGGCGCAGGGAATTGGACATCCCGACGGCCATCTTCGTCTCGCAGTAGCCCTTTGCGGCCGCAATGACGGGGCGGGCCATTGAAAGGACCACATAGACCGCGGCAAGGGAGGCAAGAGAGAGACTCCCATCCTCGGGAAGGCCTTCAAAATGGGCGACTGCGGCATCCACAAGCGCCTTGCCCAGCCACACATAACTCAATGCAAGAGCGACCATCGCCACCTGCAACAGGAGTACGAAAGCGTATGTCCAGCCATAAGGCTTGACTTCCCTAAAAAACCAGCGGACATAGTTCATACTCGGAGATCTTTTCAAATATTAGACTTTTTAAGCTCTATAACTTTCTGTGTATCAGCGCTGTACTCCCCCCCGATTCTACGATTTCCTTATCCAGGGCTTCGAACTCGGAATTGTTGGACTTGAACTCAGGAACAAGAGCCTTCATAGCCCTGACTGTGGCCATCTTGTCGCCGCCGCGAGCAAGGGAGTCGAATACCTTGAAAGCCTCATTGACCTCGGCGTAATCGTATTCACGCACCTTTGCGATGAGGATTTTCTTGTGGTCGGTCGGAACCGTGTTCTCGGCGTTGCTTAGCACCTCCTCATAGAGTTTTTCGCCCGGACGCAGACCCGTGAACACAATCTTTATGTCCTTGTCAGGCTCAAGTCCCGAGAGACTTATCATCCTGCGCGCAAGGTCCACAATCTTCACCGGTTCACCCATCTCGAAAACGAAAATCTGGCTTCCGGTGCTCATAGAAGCGGCCTCAAGCACAAGTCGGCAGGCCTCCGGGATGGTCATAAAGAAGCGGTTGATGCGAGGATCCGTGACGGTTACAGGGCCTCCTGCCTCTATCTGCTTGCGGAAAAGAGGGATCACTGAACCGTTGCTGCCGAGAACATTTCCGAAGCGGGTTGTGACGAATTTCGTCGTGCCCTCGTGACGGCCCTCCTCTATTGCAAGTCCAAGGCTCTGACAGTAGATTTCAGCAAGCCTCTTGGAGCAGCCCATAACGTTAGTCGGGTTCACGGCCTTGTCGGTTGAGATCATCACCATTTTTTCCACGCCATAGCGCACGCACGCATCAGCAAGATTTCTTGTCCCCAGCACATTCGCGAACACAGCCTCACAAGGGTTCTCCTCCATAAGAGGAACGTGCTTGTAGGCGGCCGCGTGGAAGACGATCTGCGGAGAGTAGCGCTTAAAGGCGGTTTCTATTCTTTCCGGCACTCGAACATCACCGATGAACGGAATGAAGTCGAAGTCCGGGAATTTATGCTCAAGTTCAAGACGGATATTGTGGAGAGGGGTTTCGGCGTTGTCGAAGATAATGAGGCGCTTCACTCCGAGGGTGGCTATCTGGCGGCAGAGCTCGCTTCCGATGCTTCCGGCGCCACCCGTAACCATAACCACCTTGCCATAGACATTCCCAAGGACCTCGTCGCGGTTGATGAAAATCTCGTCCCTGCCGAGCAGGTCCTCAATCTTGACCGTGCGGATTTTGCTTGAGAATGAAGACTCGTCCTCGCCGAGCTCATCCACAGACGGGGCGATATAGACCTTTATTTTCACACTCTCACAGTACTTTACGAGCCTCTCCCCTTCCGAGCGCGCATCGGTGTCGGTGGAGAAGAGCACACCGTCGACCGGGTGCTTGCGAAGAATTTTCTCCAGTTCAGTGAGGTCCTTGAAATAGTAGGTCGGATAATCCGAAATTTTGAAGTTCTTGTCGTTCTCGTCGTGGGTTATGAAACCCGTGATTTTGTAGTGCGGAGACTTCAGAAGACGAAGCCTCAGCGCAACAGACTTGTCAGAAAAGCCATAGACGAGCACCTTTTTCTGCGCCTGACCTCCGACTCTCGCTATGGCAAGGTCGTAGCCGATAAGCATCAGCACCCTCACTCCCACGAGGAACACCGAAGTCATAAGAAAGTCCAGCACCGCCCCGAGAATGAGAGCATCCTCCGGGACAACGCCTCTGTATGGCGGAAGGAAAATGAAAACGAGGAGCATAATCGCCATTTTCAGCACTGCGGCAAGGGAAATGACCCAAATGCTCTTTAGTGAGGAGTGGCGGATTATGTTGTTGTAGGTTCGGCAGCAAAGGAAAGGGATGAGGCTCGCACAGAGAGTTACGAGACAAAGCATCCAGAATCCCGTTTCAAGGAACGAAAAATCAATGATTTTCCATAGAATCAGGCAGGCCACCCCTGTTGCGAGAACGGAAAGGCCCAGATCCATCAGAAGGATGACCCATCGGTTGACATAGCGGTTAGAAAGAAGCAGTTGTTTGAATTTGCTATATATCTTTCCCATAAGGTGTTAGGCGATTATATTACTTATCAAAAATACGATCTGATGTAATTTATATGATATAAATGGCTATAGACTTCCCAAAACGTTCAAATCACTCAACGCGTCCAGGATATACTTTCAGGGCTTCGGCAAGCACTTTAAGCGCCCTCTTGAGGTCTTCCTTGCAGATGGTGTAGGAAATTCTCACCTCGTTGCGTCCGCGGCCCGGGTCGGAATAGAATCCGGAGGCAGGAGCCAGCATCACTGTTTCGCCTTCGTAGTCGAAATCGCTCAGCAACCAGGCACAGAACCGGTCACTGTCATCAATCGGAAGTCTTGCCACAGTGTAGAACGCTCCCATCGGAATCGGGGAATATACCCCGGGGATTTTGTTGAGTCCGTCAATGAGGCAGTTTCTTCTCTCGATGTACTCCTCGTAGGTGTGGATGGCATACTCTCGCGGAGCGCTGAGGGAAGCCTCAGCTACGATCTGCCCCAGAAGAGGCGGAGAAAGCCTTGCCTGACAGAATTTCATCACAGCGTCGCGAACCCTGCGGTTACGGGTTATGAGAGCTCCGATTCTGATTCCGCATTCGCTGTAACGCTTTGACACAGAGTCGATAAGCACGACATTATCCTCTATTCCCTCAAGATGGAAGGCGGAGATGTACGGCGAACCGGTGTAGATGAACTCGCGATAGACCTCGTCGGAGAAAAGGAAAAGGTCGTGCTTGCGCACAAGGTCGCGAAGGCGGTTCATCTCGTCGCGGGTGTAGAGATAGCCCGTCGGGTTGTTCGGGTTGCAGATCAGAATTCCACGGGTCTTCGGGGTTATAAGTTTCTCTATATCGCCTATATGCGGGAGTGCAAACCCTTCCTCGATTGTGGAGACGATGGGTTTGATGGTAGCTCCTGCGGAGATTGCGAAAGCCATATAGTTGGCGTAGGCAGGCTCCGGGACTATGATTTCATCCCCCGGATTGAGGCAGGCCATAAAGGCGAAAAGCACAGCCTCGCTGCCTCCGGTGGTGATAATTATATCATCGGCGCTAACCTTGATCTGGTACTGGTCGTAGTAGCCGGTGAGTTTTTCTCTGAGGCTTCTGAAACCGTCGCTTGGACTGTATTCGAGGACTTTGCGGTCGATGTGGCGAAGGGCGTCAAGACCCACTTCCGGGGTGTGGATGTCCGGCTGACCGATATTGAGGCGGTAAATTTTCCTGCCCCTGCGCATTGCCTCTTCCGCAAGCGGAAAAAGTTTTCTGATAGGTGACGAGGGCATCACTTCCGCCCTCTGGGATATCTTCGGCATATCGTTGATTTATATATATTTGCGTTTTCTCTTTAGCAGGTTTCCTCCTCACGGTTCAAAATTCCTGAAGGCTCTTTTCGGGCTGGGTTTCCAGCAGTTCTCCAAGGCGGCGGATGGTGTCTCCGCTTATGTTTTTGTGGGTGTATTGTTCCCTGATTCCTCTCGCACGATGGCAGTCGGAGCCGACGGTGTAGTAGAATCTCTTTTCCAGCAGCCACTCGGCCTTTGCCGCGGCGGTTTTTCCATAATACTCGGTGAGCGAGGAAACATTCATCTGGAAAAGCACCCCTTCGCGGTGGAGGGAAATGTAGTCGTCCTTTTCAAGGTAGCGATAGCGTTCGGGATGGGCAAGAAGCGGAGTGATTCCGGCGGATTTGAGCGAGAAAAGAATGTTCTTGAAATTGATTGGAGGGTTGTTCACCGAAGTTTCCACCAAAACGCATCCGGGGCCGTGATAGAGAAGATCCCTCTTTTGAAATCTTTCCTGAAAAAGATTGTCCATCATATATTCCGCCGCAAGGTGAAGGCGAATGGGGCCCCCATACAGGGCCTTGAGCTCTTCAAACCTTGTCTGGAGCGCTTCTGTGGTGTTCGGGACATCCTCCATAATGTGGGGAGTGCACCAGACGTCCGTGACGCCCAGCTCCTGCTCGTAAGAGAGCATTTCGAGAGAAGAACCGCTGCTTCTCGAGCCGTCGTCCACCCCGAAGAGTATGTGGGAATGAGCGTCAACGGAGCCGGAAAGAACTCCCGACTCCGCAAGTGAATATCTTTTTCTTAAGAATTCGAACATATTGATTCTGCTTTTCCACTTTCTAACCCGGGATGCTACTTTTTCTCGCTCTCGTCAGAGTTGCCGTAACCGTAGCCATATCCGTAACCGTAGCCGTACCCATATCCGTTGCCGGACTTCGCATACGGTTTGTAGGTCATCTGAACGCCGTTCAGCACAACGCACAGCCTCTTAAAGCGGTTCTGCTCGTAGAGTTCGTTGACTTTCGGAGTCAGACGGCGGTCAAACATACCGGCCCTGAGGACAAATATCGTGAGGTCGACATATTGCGTGATTATGGAAGCGTCCGCAACGATGTCGATAGGAGGACAGTCGAGGAAGATGTAGTCATATCTTTTCTTGAGCTGCTCTATCAGCTGCGGGAACCTGTCAGAAAGCAGGAGCTCGGTAGGGTTCGGAGGAAGCGCGCCGGACGGGATGCAATCCAAAGAGCCTGACACAGTGGCGGTTATACTGTCGAGACTGTCAATGTCGCCGTTGAGATAGGATGAAACTCCTAATTTCGAAACCACGTCCAGGTTCTTTCCGAGCGAAGCCTTTCTGAGGTCCAGATCAACAACGACTGTCTTGGAAGGCTTGATGGCCATAGAGGCGGCGATGTTGATGTCGTTGAAGGTCTTGCCGGCATCCGGGTTGAGAGAAGTGACCATCACAACGTGCGGGCCCTGTTTTCCGAGCATAAGGTCGAGGTTGGTTCTGAGCACCCTGTAGGCCTCGTTCATCATATCGCGCTTGCCGCTCTTGACGATAACCTTGCAGTTTGCGTCGTCAAATGCCTTTTTCCTATCAACGAAGAAGCTGAACGGCCCCTTCTTGAGCACTGAAAGCGGAATTTCAGCAAGAAGCGGAAGTTTAAGCGTGGAGAGGTCAGCCTTGGTCTTCACGGAGGTGTCAAGCATTTTCCGGAGGAAGAAAAATCCGAACGGAATGGCGCAACCGACCACCAGGGCAAGAAGAAGCACCATAGCGCCCCGTGGAGCGACCGGAGCCGGAGAGCCGTTCGGGCGCATAATCACGCGGGTGTTGCCCACATTCACAAGAGCCGTAATCTCGTTCTCCTCCCTCTTCTGGAGAAGGAAGATGTAGAGCGACTCTTTCACTTTCTGCTGCCTCTGCATTGCGAGGAGCTCATACTCCTGGCCGGAGCTTGAGGAGATGCGCTTGAGGATCTGGTCTTCCTGCGCCTTGAGCCCGTCAGCCTGCATCCTGAGGGTGGCGACAAGATTGTCGATGGAGCGGAGAATGGCGCTCCGCATTGATGTGAGGGCAGTATTGAGGTCTCCAACCATCGGGTTGTCGGCGCCCTGAGACTTGTAGCGATCCCTCTGAAGGACGACCTTGTTGTATTCGGTAATCTGACTCTCGACGCTTGTGCTCGCTATGCCGGAATTTGCCGGGATGAGGTTCAGAGCATTGGCGGGGTCGTTGAGATATTCCTTGATGTAGGAAGCTATGGAAAGCTGGTTGTTGACCTCGAAGAGTTTCTCGGCGTAAGTGGAGGATTCTTCGAGATATTGCTGCGCAATTGCCTTCACATCAGTGAGATTGTTCTTCGCCTTGTAGGACTTGAGGTCTCCCTCGATGCCGCCGAGTTCGTTCTCGATGAGAGAAAGGCGATCGGTGATGAAGGCGCTGGTGTTGCGGGCCGAGCGGTTCTTGTCCTCCAGCCAGGATTCGTTATAGACATCGATGAGACTGCTGAGAACGTTCTCGGCTCTGGAAGGGAACTTGTCCTTGAATGTAAGAACGAGGACAGTGGATTCTTTGCTGGAGATGCTTGCTTCAAGGCTCAGGCAAAGCCCCTTGCCGCGGGTCATAGCGTCGGTCCAGGAAACCGCAATGTCGTTTTTCCACTTGTCGGCGTTGAGAGTCCAGTTGAGCCGGATGGAGCCGATCGGAGTTACGAGGCTGTCGCCTACCGCGCCTACGATTTTCTCGGTGATTTTGTCTTTTCCGACCCTGAACTTTTCGAGGACGAAAGTGCTGTCGCCTGTTTTCTTTATAAGGAAAGAGAATGCCTTTGTGGGATTGTCACCCAGCAGAGAGAGCTCCAGAGGGGTGTTTTTGTACAGCTCTACGCTGCGAAGGATCTGCTTTTCGACATAGACTGTCTGAAGGTTGTTCCTTTCAACGACCTGCATCATAAGGTCAGGAGAGGTGAACGCTTCCATCTCGTTTTCCACCGCGACGGTGTTCCTGAGCCTCATTCCGCCTCCGGTGAAGGAGGAAAGGTTGCGTACGGCCGCGTCCTGGGCGCTTTCATCCACGATGAGCTTGGCGCTGCGGCTGTAGGTTGAAGGGGTGCGGTAGAGGTAGAAAAGCGAGACGGCGAGACAGATGGCCATTCCTAGAACGAACCACCATTTGTTGTCCCAGACCAGATGCCACATATCAAGAAGCGACATCTGGCCCTGAGAGTCGTCGCCCGCGTTGTTCTGCTGAATATTGTTTGTATCCATAAAGACGTTCAAATTTCGAGTGAATTTTCGGGGTAAGAAACCTCTCCGGAAGGAAAACTATTAGTTTTTATTAACGGTTCAGGATTATGGTCGTGACAAGTGTCGCGACGGAAACGAGGAGCGAGCCGGAGGAAACGGCTATGCTCGTGATTCTGAGGCTCTTGTCGTCCACCGTTGACTGCCTCTGCTTGATTTTGGAAGGCTCCACATAGACGATATCGTTCTGCTGGAGGTAGTAGGCGGGGCTGTTGAAAAGGTTTGCGCTCGTAAGATCCACTTCGTAGATGGTCCTCTTTCCGTTCTGTTCCCTGATGACTGAGACATTCTCCCTTTTTCCGAAGATTGTGAGGTCGCGCGCAAGGCTGAGCGCCTGAAGGATGGTGACTTTGTCACCTTCAATCGAGTAGGTGCCCGGGGATGTGACTTCGCCCAGGACGGAAACCTTGAAGTTGGTGAATTCCACCGTGACCACAGGATCGGAGAGGTAGTTCTGCTCGACGAGCATTTTCTTGATGAGATCTGAGCACTCCCAGCGGGTTTTTCCGGCAACCTGGATTTTCCCGAGAATCGGGAAGTCGATGAAGCCGTCGTTGTCAACCGAGTAGCACATTATCCGCTGGCTGGCGCCTGAAGCGGCCATTTCAGAGCCCGCCGCGTAGGTTACTACCGGGAGGTTGAACATAGGTGCGAGCTCCGGTGTACGCGAACTCACGACGATGGAGAGCATATCTTTAGGCTGTATAACGATGCCGGCGTGGCGGTCGATTACTTCGGGGTTGTTGATGACTTTGTCCTGAAAATAGGGGATTTTTTTATATGATGCGCAGGAAACGGAGCTAAGGGCCACGATTCCCGTCATCAAGGCTGAGACAATTGCCGAATTAAGTTTAGATGTCATATACCTCTCTATTAGCTAAGCCTTTACAAATTAAAAATGCAGGTTGTGCTTTTCGTCCTTTGGGGGATTTACACACAATCTGCAAATTTAAGTAAAATTTTGTAAAAATCCTAACTGGAGTTGGTCTAACGAAACTTCGTCCATTCAGATTTGAGAAGGATTTTTTAGGATAGATTTATTTTCGAAGATGGAGTGTACTGGGGTACACGACTGATGAGAAAATAAATATAGACCAAAAAGCGTCTCAAATCAATAGTTCTCAGCGCGAAGGCGGAAGTAGGACTGCGGATGGTTGCAGACAGGGCAGACATCCGGAGCCTTCTTGCCCACTACGATGTGGCCGCAGTTGGAGCATTCCCAGATACAGTCGCCGGCTTTTGAGAAAACTACGCCTTCCTTGATGTTGGAAAGCAGCTTGCGATAGCGCTCTTCGTGGGTTTTCTCGATTGCGCCCACTGCGAGGAAGAGCTCGGCGATTTTGTCGAAGCCTTCTTCCTTTGCGGTTTTCGCGAAGCTTTCGTACATATCTGTCCACTCGAAGTTTTCGCCTGCTGCTGCGTCGGCAAGGTTCACTTCAGTCCCCGGGACTGCCCCGCCGTGAAGGAGTTTGAACCAGATTTTTGCGTGTTCCTTTTCATTTGCTGCTGTTTCTTCGAAGAGCTGGCCAATCTGGACGAAGCCGTCTTTTTTTGCTTTGGAGGCGTAGTAGCCGTATTTGGTGTACGCCTGAGATTCGCCGGCGAACGCTGCCTGGAGGTTCGCTTCGGTTTTTGTTCCCTTTAAGTCTTTCATTTTAGCCTAATTTTTATAAATTCTAAATTACCCTCCAAAGGTATTTATTATTTTTCAATCATACAATATGTTATGAAATTTTTTTTTGAAGGTTTCACATCCTCCACTTCGCTATTCGAGAACACAATTTCCGATAATTTCGGAAATTGTCGGGTGGGGATGAATAATGTTGGAGAGGTCGGAGGCGGTGGCGGAGAAGTTCATCAGGGCGGTTATTTCGCTGACGAGGTTCGCGGCGTCTGCTCCCAGGATGTGGGCTCCGAGGATTTGACCGTCACGAAGGCCCTCCTGACCAGGAGCGGCGATGAGAATTTTACAGAGGCCCTCCGTTTCGCCCTCGGCGAGAGCCTTTCCGTTGGCGCGGTAGAAGCTCTTGATGGCCTTATAGGTTATGCCGCGCTCCTTGCACTGCTCTTCGCTAAGGCCCACTGAGGCGAGCTCCGGAGAGGTGAACACCGCCGAAGGCATTATGTCAAGGCGTACTCGGGAAACTCCGTTGTGCTTACCCTCAGCCGATTCGGACTGGGAGTTCAGGATGTGCTGCAGAGCTATTTTCCCCTCGGCAATTGCGGCGTGAGCAAGCATCACTCTGCCGTTCACGTCGCCCACGGCATAGACTCCCGGGAGAGTCGTCTGCATATTTTCGTCCGTAACGATCCCCCTCCGCGTGCTCTCTATGCCCTTGCAGCCGAGAATCACTCTCATATCCGGCGTGCGACCGACAGCCATAAGGACCTTGTCGGAGACTACGGATTCTGTTTTTTCGCCGCTCCGATAGCTTACGATCTGGATACGGGACTCCTCCCCTGAGGGAACGCTCCCCTTTTCCGCCTCCGCCATACGGAGGTTTTCGCAGATTTCCTCTGCGGAGGAGATTGCGGTCACCTCTGCGCCCGTAAGGATTGTGATTCCCTTTTTTGTGAGGGTCTGTTTGAGCCTTTTGGACATATCCGCATCCATATTCGGAAGGATGTTCCTGCAGTACTCAAGAACGGTGACTTTAGAGCCGAGAGCGGCGAAAACGCTTGCGAATTCGACTCCGATTACGCCACCGCCGATTATGGTAAGCCTGCGGGGCACCTTCCGGAGACTCAGGATTTCCGACGAGCCGACAACGCCAGGGGTTGTTGCCGCACCGGGCACTTTGAGCCAGGAAGGGTGGGAGCCCGTTGCGATGATTATGCGGTCGGCCGTATATTCTTTGTAGTCAGAAAGTTCCGCAGAGAGAGAAGGATCAGAGGCCATTTGCTCTTCGGTGGGCCAGACTCTTACGGTGCGGGAATCCACTACGCGGGCAATTCCGCGCACGAGTTCCACTCCCCTAAGAAGAGACTCCACTCCCGCGCGAAGCTGAGCGACGACTTCTTCCTTTCTTTGAACAATGTTCCGGAGAGCCTCAGAGGCTGCCTCCAGCTGCGAAGAGGCATCTGAAGCGGCCAAGTCCTCTTCCAGAGAAGCATTTCCTCGGGAAAGCGAGTACGCTTTTGCATCGTGACAGAAGCATTTGGTCGGGATGCAGCCGACATTAAGGCAGGTGCCTCCAAGAGGACCCGCCGAAATGAGCACGACTTCAAGTCCCTTTTTCGCGGCCGCGACGGCAGTTTCATATCCGCCCGGTCCCCCGCCGATTATGATGATTTTCATAAGATTCTAACTTTTAGATCCCAAGAGTAGGGTTTGAGGATTTTGGCAAGGAGCGTAACGAAGCAATCCGCCTGTATTCAGACCCGCAGTTTAGGGTTACGGGCGGCCTGAGTCTCATCCAGACGTCTAACCGGCGTAGTGTGCGGCGCGCTCTTAAGACTCTCCGGGTCGGAAAGCGCCTCGGCGGCAATCCTGTGCATCACCTCGATGAACGCGTCGAGAGTCTCCCTGGATTCGGTCTCCGTCGGCTCGATCATAATCGCCTCGTGAAAAAGAAGCGGGAAATAGATTGTCGGCGCGTGGAAACCATAGTCGAGAAGTCTTTTCGCCACATCCAGAGTGGTGACTCCGGTGGACTTGTCCTTGAGGCCGTTGAACACGAATTCGTGCTTGCAGACGCCCTCAATCGGCAATTCGTAGCTGTCACGAAGCGACTCCTTTATGTAGTTTGCGCCCAGAGTCGCAAGAGGGCCCACAGCCTTCACATTCTCTCTTCCGAGCATCAGAATGTATGTCAGAGCCTTCAGAAGCACCGTGAAATTGCCCTGGAAGCCGCTGATTCTGCCAAGCGAAAGGTCAGACTTCCCGTTCTCAGGGCAGACGCCCTCAAGAGAGCCCTGCACATAGAAGGAAGGCTTTGGAAGATACGGAACCATCCGGGCGGAAACTCCAACAGGGCCTGAGCCCGGGCCTCCGCCGCCGTGAGGGGTGGAGAATGATTTGTGGAGATTGAGGTGCATTATGTCAAAACCCATATCCCCCGGCCTCACAACGCCGATTAGCGGGTTCATATTCGCTCCGTCGTAGTACAGAAGCCCTCCGCACCCGTGCACGAGTTCTGCAATTTCCTTTATTTCGCTCTCGAAAAGTCCGAGGGTGTTGGGATTCGTCATCATAATCCCGGCTACACTCTCATCCAGAAGCGGTTTGAGGCTCCCGACATCTATTCTTCCGTCAGCTTTGGACTTCACCTGCACAACCTCAAGTCCGCAGACAGCGGCTGAAGCGGGATTTGTGCCGTGGGCCGAGTCCGGGACGATTACCCTGCGGCGCCCAAAGTCTCCCCGCGAGATGTGATACTGCCTCATAACCATAAGCCCGGTAAGCTCTCCGTGAGCCCCGGCGAAAGGATTGAGGGTGAAGGCCGCCATTCCGGTAATTGCAGAAAGGGAGCGGGAAAGTTCTTCATAGACCCTCGTGCAACCCTTCACCGTGGATAGCGGCTGGAGAGGATGAATCCCTGCGAAAGCCTTCATAGAGGCTATTTCCTCGTTGATTTTGGGGTTATATTTCATCGTGCAGCTGCCAAGAGGATAAAAGCCCGTATCAACTCCGAAGTTCATCTGGGAAAGCAGGGTGTAGTGACGCACCGCATCCGGTTCGCTGACTGAAGGAAGAGAAAGCGGAGCCTCGCGGCGAAGTCCGTCAGGAATGGCCTCACAAACAGGATAGCGGTTCACCGGAAGAGTGAATCCCCTTCTTCCCTCCGCAGAAAGTTCGAATATAAGTTTATCGTAGTATTTCATCGCTCTTCCTCCCTATTTGCAAATTGAACAGCATTTTCCTTCCCCCTTCAATGACTTCACGGCCTCAACGAGTCTGTCGCACTCCTCCTTGGTTCTTTTCTCTGTGACACAGAAAGATACGAGTCCTTTCTCCACCTCGACAGCGGCAAATATCCCCTCGTCGAGAAGGCGCTGCTGCAGTGAAGATACCTCGCCCCGGTAGCGGAGCACAAACTCCTTGAGGAAGGGCCTCTGCGCTGAGAACGGCTCCTCGAAAAGTCCGGTTTTAAGGAGTTCAGAGCGCAGATAATGCGCGCCACAGGAAGAAAGTTCATTCACCCCGCGAAGTCCTTCGGCGCCCATAAGCGCAAGATATACAGTCACATACAAGGCCATCAGCGACTGGTTGGAACAGATGTTCGAAGTCGCTTTCTCCCTTCTGATGTGTTGCTCGCGGGCCTGAAGCGTGAGGACAAACGCCCTCTTTCCGTCCACATCGACGGTTTCGCCCACAAGACGGCCCGGCAGTTTTCTCATATAATCCTGCCTGCACGCAAGAAATCCCACATAAGGACCGCCGAATGAAAGCGGGATTCCGAGACTCTGCGCTTCTCCGCAGACGATGTCCGCCCCATACTCTCCCGGAGTCCTTATCACCGCAAGAGATGAAGGGTCGCAATACTCGACCAGCACCGCTCCAGCCTCGTGAAGAGCGGCCGAATAGCCCTCGAGAGGCTCTATGACGCCATATTTGTTGATTCCCGGGACAAGCACTCCGGCGACATCTCCCTTTGAAAGCGCCGCCTTCACCGCCTCGAATGAGGTCACGCCGTCCTCCTCCGGGACAGTTTCAAGGCAGACTCCGTGGAACTTCGCGTAGGTGGCGACAACTTCACGGACATTCGGGAGAAGGGTCTCGGAAACGAGGAAACGCTGCTTTTTCTTTGTACAGGCGAACGCCATAAACATTGCTTCAGCTGCGGAAGTGGCTCCGTCATACATCGAAGCATTGGCTACGTCCATCCCCGTGAGACGACAGATAAAGCTCTGCCACTCAAATATATAGCGAAGTGTTCCCTGAGAAATCTCAGCCTGGTACGGAGTGTATGCCGTGAGAAATTCGCTGCGCGAGAGGATGTACGGCACTACTGAAGGACAGTAGTGGTCGTAGGCTCCCAGACCTGTAAAAACCTTGAGAGGAACGTTCTGGGAAGCGATTTTCTCGAAATATTCCCTGACCTCAATCTCGGACATAGCCTCGGGAAGGTCATATTCCCCTTTGTATATGAATTCAGACGGAACATCGGAGTACAGGCTCTGAAGATCCCGTACCCCGATTTTACTTAACATCTGCTGCACATCTTCCTCAGTGTGAGGGAAATATGCAAACGGTTTTATTTTCTGCATTGTTTGCCTGCGGTAAAGAATTTATTTGCAGATTTCTTCGTAAGCCGCGGCATCCAGAAGAGAGTCAAGCTCAGAAAGGTCGCTCATCTGAATTTTGATGATCCAGTTGCCGTACGGGTCGGAATTCAGAAGTTCGGGCTCGTCCTCAAGAGCGGAGTTCACCTCGATTACCTTTCCGGAAACCGGTGCATAGAGGTCTGAAGCAGCCTTTACGCTCTCGACTGCGCCGAACGCCTCGCCTGAGGAGAACTCGTCGTCCACATCCGGCATATCGACGTATGAGAGGTCGCCCATTGAGTGCTGGGCATAATCTGAAATTCCGATGACTGCAATGTCACCCTCAACCTTAACCCATTCGTGCGAACGGGCGTACTTAAGTCCTTCAATTACTTTTGCCATATTATTATTTCAATTTATTAGTTATCAACTACATTCCTGACGCTTTACTTAGTGTTGAGAAAGTTAATTTCTTAGAGATTCCCTTACACTACTTCTTGTAGTTCGGGGTGTAGAAGCGCTTTTTCACCACCTTGCCGGGGAAGATTTTCTTGCGGATCTGGATTTTTACCGGGGTGTCGAGCTTGGAATGTGCCACATCCACAAAGGCCATACAGATGCTTCTGTCAAGGGAAATTGAGTGATAGCCTGTGGTGACAGTGCCAATCTGGACATCGTTTTCATCCAGAACAGGATAGCCGGCACGAGGAATGGCACGGTCGAGGATTTCAACTCCGACAAGTTTCTTCCCCACTCCCTCAACCTTCTGTCTTGCAACGACTTCCAGCCCGATAAACTCCTCTTTGTCAGTCTTTACGAACATTCCGAGCGAAGACTCAAGGGGAGTTGTTTCGTCGTTAAGTTCGTGACCATACAGAGGCAGTCCGGCCTCGAAACGGAGGGTGTCGCGGCAGCCAAGTCCGCAAGGAGTGACTCCGGCCTTAAGAAGCAGGTCCCAGATTTCGACAATAGCTTCCTCAGAGGCGTAAATCTCGAATCCGTCCTCTCCGGTGTAGCCCGTGCGGCTTACGATAAGGCGTTTGCCCTTCCAGAGGAACTCCCTGAAAGTGTAGAACGCCAAAGACGGAACATCCATTAGGCCAAGCACTTCCACGATTGTCTTCTCGGCATTCGGGCCCTGCAGAGCAATTTCGCCCCAAGTCCCGGACTCGTTTTCAAGAGAGACCTTGTACCCCTCAGCCTGAGTCTTTATCCAGTCAAAATCCTTGTCGATGTTCGCGGCGTTCACAACCAAAAGGAAGCGGTCCGGCTCGAACATCTTATAGACAAGAAGGTCGTCAACGACTCCGCCACTGGGACGAAGCATCATTCCGTAAAGGATCCCGCCGGCGGGAATGCCCGCGATTTCGTTTGTAAAGATGTGATTGACAAACTTTTCAGCATCTTCGCCGCTTACGAAAACTTCGCCCATATGGCTCACGTCGAACATTCCGACGTTGCCCCGGACGGCATTGTGCTCCAGGGTGATTGAAGAATACTGAATAGGCATAATGAAGCCGCCGAAAGGGCTCATCAGTGCGCCAAGAGAAAGGTGGCTGTCGTACAAACAAGTTTTTTTATCTTCCATACCGGGGTTACTGTTTTATTTATGCGCTACAAACTGTCGTCGGAAACTCCCCTGCGGCCCCGGATAAAGACCGGGTCGAGATAGGTCCGCTCTATTTCAGAAATCTTCGAAATATCGGCTTCCGAAAGATTCAGTTCATCTTTGCAAAAGTAGGAAATAATCGCCGATTTCAAAGCATCGAGGCCCATATTTTTTGCTCCGGGCGGCGTTTTCCGCTCTCCGATGTCTTCCCCCTGCGCAGATATTTCCCCGCAGAGTTTTTCCCTTAGATTCAACACCCTCTGTTCCACGGACTTGACTCCCTTGCTCTCGAGTTTAGCGCGGGACGGGGTGAGGGCGGCGGACATCGCGGAGAAATCCAGGTTGTAAAGAAGAGTGCCGTGAACTATCCCGACCCCGCCCTGTCGAAGCGAGAAGGCGTTTCCGGAGACTTTCCTCCCGTCCACGAGCACATCGTTGCGTCCCGAGACTTCAGCATTGAGACCGAGGGAGCGAAGAAACGAGGTGAGGAAGGAGAGATATTCGGAGAAAAGGGATTGAACAAGGTCAGCGCAAGGTCTTATGTATGAAATCATTATGTTGCCCCGGTCGGCATATACGCACCCTCCCCCGCTCTTTCTGCGGAACATCCTGACTCCGTTCGAGAGGCAGTAGGGGACATTGACCTCGGCGTACATATCCTGATTTCGGCCGAAGATGACAGTTGGAGGGACCTGCCAGATGAAGAACGCTCCGTGGATGTTCCACGCGGGCGGGTTCTCCCCCGCCGTGGAACGCGGAACCGATGTTCCACAGGATGAATCAGCGGAGCTGAGCGCAGTTTCTTCGGGGAGGAGCGAGCGGAAATTGTCTGCGACATACTCCTCCGCAGCAAGATAAAAGACAAGCGGGTGCTCCCCTTCCGGCAAAACGATCTGAGTCATCAGTACGAATAAAATCTAATGTATAACTTGGATGGGCGCGCCCCTATACGTTCCAGATGAATTTGGGCAGAATCCTCACAATATAGCTCTCCGTGACAATATGCCCCGGCAGAACGTGGCGGGTCATCATCTCGCGGCTCGGGAACAGCCTCTCATACTCCTCTTTCACCTCCTCCCCGAGAAGAGGGTCGTGCTCAGCGAAATGACACAGAATCCTTTCCGGAAGCATCCCCGGGAAGGCCTCCTCACCTGTCGGCGTGAGACAGTTTTCATCAGCAAGCGGGAGAGCAAAGGCCTTGAACTCCTCCACATCCTCCTTCGTCACGTTGAACTCGGTGGCTCCGTCCGAGCGCGGCCCGAACCATCGGTTCACCCCGAGATGCTTCCCAATGGTCTCGTAGGGGTGCACCGCAGGGTTAATCACCAGTTCCGGTCCCCGGAAATCCGAACAGATAGCGTAGAATCCTCCCAGGGAAGTCGCAAGAATGGCCGCCACATCGCTTTCGGAGGCGAGTATTGCGTTGATTTTCCCAATCGACTCCCCCGGATGGTGAGTAAGTTCGGGAGCCACCCAATCAAATTGGGGATAGTACTTCCTCAGGAAGTTTACTATCCCCGACTTGGGCGAGCCTCCAAAACCGTGCAGCCATAGGATTTTTCGAGCCATAATTGGTTGACCTATGTTTCGATTGTATCTAACTTATTGATACTGATTACGAAAGCCTACAGACCGAACTGTTCTTTGAGAGCGGCGATTTTCTCATCGGCAGTCTTTCCGTGCGCTCCGAAGTAGAACTTGATCTTAGGCTCCGTGCCGGAAGGGCGCACCGAAACGACGTCTCCCTCGGCGGAGTAGAACTGAAGCACATTTGAAGAAGGCAGACCGGTTTCCTCAGGCTTGAGGTAATCGATTACTTTGACAACCTTTGAGCCTGCAAGGGACTGAGGCGGATTGTTTCTCATATCCACCATAATCCCGGCAATCTCCTCCGCCCCGGCTTTTCCCTCGCGAACGAGAGAAACCAGTCCCTCGCGGTAGTAGCCGAATTCGGCGTAAATGTCTTGGAGCAGCCCGTAGAGGGTTTTACCCTGCTCGGCCGCCCAGGCGGCGCACTCGGCAACCATTGCGCAGGAGATTGGGGCATCCTTGTCACGGACGAATTCGCCCACGTTGAAGCCGTAGCTCTCCTCTCCTCCGCAGACGAACTCGCCCTTGCCCTCGTTGCGGCGAACGATGTCGGCGATGTATTTGAATCCCGTGAGGACGTTGTAGATTTTAACCCCGTATTTGTCGCAGATTGCGCGGATAAGTTCCGTTGTCACGATGGTCTTGACGCAGTAATTCTTCGCTGAGAGAGTTCCCAGTTCGCTACGGCGACGAAGGATGTAGTAGGTAAGGATGGAGCCGGTCTGATTGCCGTTGAGAAGCACCATCTTACCCTCCGGATTCCTCACAGCAATGCCCACGCGGTCGGCGTCAGGGTCGGTTGCAAGCACAAGGTCCGCTCCCTCGCGGTCCGCCACTGCAATCGCCATCGTGAGAGCCTCGCCGTTTTCCGGATTCGGAGACTGCACTGTCGGGAAATTTCCGTCGCTGAGGTCCTGCTCAGGCACGTGGAGAATGTTCTTGAAGCCGATTCTCTTCAAAAGTGCCGGCACGATGTTCACTCCCGAGCCGTGGAGCGGGGTATAGACGATTTTCATATCGCTGTGTTTTGCGACAGCTTCAGGAGAGAGCATCAAGGTGGTCACAGCGTCCATATAAGCCTTGTCCATCTCGCTTCCCATCAGCTGAATCTCCGCGCAGGTGTCTCCAGGGGTGAATTTTACCATTGACGGGTCGGTGATTTTGTTCACCTCGTCCACGATTTCCTTGTCAAAGGGAGATATTACCTGTGCTCCGTCATTCCAGAACACCTTGTAGCCGTTGTATTCCTTCGGGTTATGGGACGCGGTAATCATCACTCCGGCATCAGCCTTCTTGGTCCGCACCGCGAAACTCAAAAGCGGAATCGGGCGCAGATTGTCGTAGAGCCAGACATTTATTCCGTTGTTGGCGAGAACCTCAGCAGTGATTTTCGCGAACGCAGAACTATTGTTGCGGCTGTCGAAAGAAATGCAAACGGAGTGCTCCGGGCCAGGGCAGTGCGAAAGGATGTAGTTTGCAAGGCCTTGGGTGGCCATTCCGACGGTATATTTATTCATTCTGTTCGTTCCCACGCCCATTTTTCCGCGAAGTCCGCCGGTTCCGAATTCCAGACGGCGGTAGAATGCGTCCTCAAGGGCGGAGTTGTCCCCCGATGAGAGGAGAGCTTGTACGGCAGCCTTGGTTTCAGCATCATAATCGCCTAATAGCCAAGATTTTGCGACTTCCATATAATCCATAGCAGTTCGATATTAATTAGTTTTACTTTTTCTGTTCCCGGTGCTTATGAAACTGCTTCAAACCTTCCCATACACGCAGAATGAGGACAATTCGTCTTCCGCAAGGTTCCGGATAAGCAGGCGCAAAAATACAATAAAATTCGGGGCGACAAAAGGGGAAAAGGAAAGTTTTTTTGATGTATCTTTGCACGCTCAAAAATGGAAAGTAAAGTCTTGGACATAAAACAACTGTCGAAATTTGTCTCGGAGCACTGCTCGGACGACCCTTCAAGGCTTGCCCTTCAGAAGGACAAGTGGCCGGGGATTGATGTCGGAGCCGCCGCGCAGACTCTCATTAGCCGCAGGAAACTCGCCCGGAAAGCCCCTCTGTGGGCAAAAACCGAGGGTCTTGTGCTGCCTCGTTCACTAAGCGCGGAGCAGTGCAGCAGCGAGGTGACTGCCCGCCACAAGGCAGGGGTCATTGCGGACATTTTCGCTTCTAAGTGCTGCGGGGAAAAGGCGGAAAGGCGAAAACCTCGTGTTGCAGACCTTACGGGAGGGCTTGGAGTGGACAGCCTTGAGTTTTCACGCATCGCGGAAAAGGTGTTCTACAACGAGATGAATCCCCTGCTCTGCGAGGTCGCGAGGCATAATTTCTCCGTTTTTGGAGCGTGGAACATTGAGGTCCACTCCTTTGAGGCCGCAGCGGAAACTCTGGATAACGCAGTGGAAAAGGCGGAGAATGTTGAAGCCACTGAAAAGGTTGGACAGGCCCCCGCAAGCCTCGGGAGGCTTCTTGAAGAGTTCGCTCCGGACGTGATTTTTCTCGACCCAGCCCGAAGAGACGGCTGCGGAAACAAGGTATTCCTGCTTGAGGACTGCTCCCCGGATGTCCTTGAAATCGAGGGGAGGCTGCTGGGGATAGCCCCTGTGGTCGTTCTGAAGCTCTCCCCTATGGCAGACATCTCTATGGTCGTAACCAGGCTTGGAGAGCAGCGATGCCGCGAAGTGCAGATTATCGAGGCCGGAGGAGAATGCAAGGAACTGGTGGTGATTTTAACCCGCAAGGATATAAATGCGTCTGGTGAAAGAAGTTGCAAGATAAAGGCTTACAATCTTGACTGCTCTGATGAGCCGTTGCTGGAATATGGGTTTACACTCAAAGCACCGGACGGAACGGAAGAAGGGAACGGAAGGCATTGCCGCCTTGCCAAGGAAAGCGAGATTGTCCCCGGGGCGGTTCTTTTCGAGCCGGGTAAGGCGCTGATGAAGGCAGGATGCTTCGACCTCATTGGAGAAAAACTCGGGGCAGCGGTGCTGGGACACGACACACATTATTATATTATGGAAAGCTGTTCCTCCGACTCAATTAATGCGGGCGATGGCTCCTCCTACTCCCCCGATGAGGACAATGGATTCACCTCCCCCGATGCGAACATATCCCTTATGGGTGCAGGGAAACTGTTCAGGATTCTGGAAGTTGCCCCACTGAGCGGAAAGACAATAAAAACGTTCGGGAAAACACATCCGGAGGCTGAAGTGAGCGCAAGAGGAGTCAGAATTTCCAGCGAGGAACTTCGCAAACGAATGGGCTGCCGCCCCTCGGAACGCTTCCACATTTTTGCCCTGCACGAGGATTGCAAAGGAGAGAATCTGCTTATTTTTACCGAGCGGATTGTCCAGGGAAATAGAAAATAAGAGACTCAAGTTTCGCACTTGCGAAGCTCAAGTAAGGAATAATTTGGATGATTAGGAAAAGAAAAAATATTATCTGTCAGTCTCTGCTGAGCCTCAGTTTCCTTGTAGGCGCAGCCACATCTCTTGGCGCGGAGCCGCGGGTGAGGCAAAGCGAATACGCGCCTCTTGAAACCTCCTACAAATGCAGGGGAAGGCTTGACACACTTTACTGCCGGAGCTCACAGGCGAAGCTTCCCCAAAGGAGGATGTTCGTGTATCTCCCTGAAAACTACGACAATACCGCTGAATCCTACCCTGTTGTGTATCTTCTTCACGGAGCAAGGGGCTCGGAGACGGCGTGGATTGAGAAGGGAGGAGTTCTGCACGAGATTGACAGCCTCACCCTTGAAGGCAAAGTGAAGCCGATGATTGTGGTTTTCCCCAACACCAACCAGTACAACAACGAAGAAGACTACCGCTACGGACGCCGCAAACCGGTCGGAGAGGCGTTTTTCGAGATAGACGGAGTTGTGGAATCGCTGTTTCCTAAGGATGTGGTGGGGACCGTCGACAGCGTCTACCGCACAATCCGCTCAAAGGAAGGAAGGGCCATCGCAGGGCTTTCAATAGGCGCTCTTCAGGCAATTTTCATCTCGGCTAACTTCCCCGATATGTTTGACTATGTGGGGATGTTCTCCCCTATGATTAAGCCGGCATTCAAACGGGGGCACAACAACGGGTTCTACAGCGGTCTGAAGGAAAAACTTTCCGTTCAGTTCAGAAATCCTCCGCGCATTTACTGGATTATGGCGGGGTTCTGGGATGTTTTCTACTGCTCCACTCAGCAGTTCGACTTCTACCTCAACAACCACGACTACCCTCATCTCTACAATTTGTCCGGCGGCGGGCACACGTGGAAGAACTGGATTGACTATTGCAATCTCTTTATGCAGAATCTTTGGAAAGAGGACGAATAAGAGGCGGTCTACCGAAAGTAAAAAAGGAGATGACTTTTTTAGGGTCATCTCCTTTTTTATTTTGTTGACTTTCCTATAGCAAGGTGTCAAGAACCTGATTATAAACATTTTCGGCGGTGAAACCAAGTTTCTCGTCAAGTACCTTGTATGGAGCGGAGAAACCGAAGGACTCAAGTCCGAAAACCGTTCCGTTGGAGCCTACAAGGCCCTGAAGAGTCACGGGGAGCCCTGCCGTGAGGCCGAAGACGTTCGCTCCCGGCGGGATGATTTCCTCCTGGTATTCAAGGCTCTGACTGCGGAAAAGTCCCTCCGACGGAGCCGAAACTATGCGGCAGCGGATGCCTTTTCCCCTGAGAAGTTCAGCGCCGGCAGAGAGAGTCGCGACCTCAGAACCTGAGGCAACAAGCACCACCTCATTTGCTCCGAGACCGTAGTCGTAGAGTTTGTCGGAACCGGCAACAATGTAGGCGCCTTTTGCGACAGCGGAATAATCGTTATCCTCCGGAAGGCTCTTGATGTTCTGACGTGAGAGGATGAGCGCGGTAGGAGTCTTGGTATTTTCCATCGCGAGTTTCCACGCCACCGTAGTCTCATCGGCATCGGCAGGGCGGAGAACCAGCATAGAGTTCTCTCCGTGATGGTTTTTGAGCTTCTCCATAAGGCGAATCTGCGCTTCCTGCTCCACAGGCTCGTGGGTAGGACCGTCCTCGCCCACCCTGAAGGCGTCGTGAGACCAGATGAACTTCACCGGCACTTCCATCAGAGCCGCGATTCTCACTGCCGGCTTCATATAGTCGGAGAAAACGAAGAAGGTTGCGCAAGCGGAAACAACGCCGCCGTGAAGCATCATTCCGATGCAGCAGCAGGCCATCGTGAGTTCAGATACGCCAGCCTGGAAGAATGCACCGCTGAAGTCTCCGTTTGCAAAAGCGTGGGTCTTCTTGAGGAAGCCGTCAGTCTTGTCTGAGTTGGAAAGGTCGGCAGAGGCAACTATCATATTGTCAACCTGTTCTGCGAGAGCGCCAAGCACCGTTGCAGAAGCAGCACGGGTGGAATTGTCTTTTTTCTGCTCAATCGCTCTCCAGTCCACTTCCGGAAGCCGTCCGCTGAACCAGCGGGCCTTTTTCTCTGCAAGTTCAGGATTTGCAGCTGCCCAGGCGGCCTCTGCGGCCTTGCGGGAAGCGACAATTCCCTTGAGTTCTTCGCGTCTTGCGGAGTAGATCTCCTCGGTCTCAGGGAAGAAGACGAACGGATTCGCGGGGTCAGCCCCGAGAGCCGTGATAGTTTTGGTGTAGGCATCGCCTCCGAGCGGAGAACCGTGAGTTGCGCAGCAGTTTTCGTAGCTCGTGCCGTCAGCGCGAAGAGCACCTTTGCCCATTACGGTTTCGCCGATGATGAGGGTCGGACGACCGTTCGGCTGAATGGCAGAATCAAGTGCGGCACGAATTTCCGCAACATCGTTACCATTGATTTTCAAGACGTTCCAGCCCCAGGCGAGATATTTTGCAGCAACGTCCTCATTATCCACAACAGAGGTCTCGGTGGAGAGCTGGATGTGGTTGGAGTCGTAGAACATTATGAGGTTGTCCAGGCCCAGCGTGCCGGCAATCCTGCCCGCGCCCTGAGAAATCTCCTCCTGAATGCCACCGTCGGAGATGTAGGTGTAGATTCTCTGGTTCATAACCTCTCCGAGGCGGGCCTTGAGGAATTTTGCGGCGATTGCAGCGCCCACTGCAAAGGTGTGTCCCTGTCCGAGCGGGCCGGAAGTGTTCTCTATGCCCCTCTCTACGCACCTCTCGGGATGTCCCGGAGTGGGACTGCCCCACTGGCGGAACTCGGAAAGTTCTTCAAGAGT
Organism: bacterium; assembly: GCA_963640535.1. Classification (GTDB taxonomy): domain Bacteria; phylum Bacteroidota; class Bacteroidia; order Bacteroidales; family UBA932; genus Cryptobacteroides. Next base: position 41,539 of record CAVHYU010000003.1, read on the forward strand.
GAAACGTCCGGTGAAAGCAAGGGTGGAATAGAGCATAGTGCTCATATGTCCCGGGTCAAGGAAGAAGCGGTCACGGCCCTCCCACTCAGGGTTTTCCGGGTCATAGACCAGATATTCGGAGAAAAGGACATTTATGAAGTCCGCTCCGCCCATAGCTCCGCCCGGATGTCCGGACTTGGCCTTTTCAACCATAGAGGCCGCCAACACCCTAATGTTGTCAGCGGCCCTATTCATTTTTTCTATGTTATTTACCATAACACTCGGTATTTGAAACGTTTGAGTTGGAATAAAAGATGGGATACAAGGCTCGTGTTGAAGTCCAATACCGGAGCAACCTATGGGTTGTGAGGATTTGGGCAAGACGCACAACGCAGTAGACCACTTTTATTACGGCTCAATTAGAATGACAGTGCGATTGCAATGAAGTCATCAGCCTTAAGAGCGGCGCCTCCGATAAGACCTCCGTCGATGTCTGGCTGCGCGAAAAGTTCCTTCGCATTTGACGGCTTGCAGCTTCCGCCATAGAGAATGGTGATTTCCTCGGCGAGTGCACCGAATTTCTCAGCGAGCACCTTGCGGACGCAAGCGTGGATTTCCTCTGCCTGCTCTGCAGTGGCGGTCTTGCCTGTTCCGATGGCCCAAACCGGCTCGTAAGCTACGATAACCTTCGCCATTTCCTCTGCAGAAAGAGTGTAGAGCACATTCTTGACCTGCTCGGTAACCACCTCGAAGTGCTTGCCTGCTTCCCTCTGCTCAAGGTTCTCACCGATGCAGAAAATCGGGGAAAGGCCGGCTGCGAGAGCAAGGTGAATCTTGTCAACGAGTTTAGCGTCAGTCTCGCCGTAGTACTGCCTGCGCTCAGAGTGTCCGAGGATTGTGTATTCGCAGCCGACTGAAGCGAGCATATTCACTGCAACCTCACCGGTGTATGCGCCCTTTTCCTTGTCAGCGCAGTTCTGTGCTGAAAGGCCTACCGTTGAGCCCTTCACGACATCGGCAACAGGTGCGAGATGTACAAAAGGCGGAGCGATGATGAGTTTGACGTCAGACGGAACCTCAGCTGATTTTGCAACGACAGCCTTGGCAAGTTCAACTCCCTCAGGAACAGTGGTGTTCATTTTCCAGTTTCCTGCAACAATGTGTTTTCTCATAATCAAAAATCTATTTTAATTGTTAATTTTTATCATTTCGCGGCGCAAATTTACAAATATTCTTTAATGGAAGCGTAGCTTACCCTTTTTTTGTTGCACAAAAAATAACAAGGCGGCAAAAGCCGCCGCGATGGAGCGACGGAGTGGAACGAAGGAGCGGAGTCGCCGAGCGGAACGCCAGTGCAGCTCGTATGCCCCCAGGGGCTGTCAGCGAAGCTGACTGGGGGTTAACAAGCATAGCTTACCCTTTTTTTGTTGCACAAAAAAAGGGTAAGCTACATACATCGCACCGCTACGACCTCCTACTCTTGCTGCCTTCCGACCCTGGGAGAATTTGGAGGGAGCTGGTCGTGTATGACTTACCCCGCTGCAAAGGTAGTCAATTCCTTTGGATCTGCAAACGAAGACTACCAAGATTTCAAAAAAAATGCGGATTTGAGAAGGAGAGTACCGCAACTGACCGCTTTCTATTTAGCCTCCAGGCTGTCAAAAATAAAAGGCAGCACACACTCAATGCTCTCAAACTTCAGAATGCGCTTCTTCCCCACCAGCAGCACCGCCATCGGGATGCCGCTCTTAGTCTGATACTCCGCCATAACCTGCCGGCAGTTTCCGCAAGGAGTGGCCGGCTCGTCGCACAGAACCCCCTCCTGGCTTGCCGCAATGGCGATTTCGGTCATAGCCTTGTCCGGATAATGCGCGTTGGCATAAAACATTGCGGTTCTTTCTGCACAAAGCCCAGACGGATAGGCCGCATTCTCCTGATTCGCCCCGGTAACGACCGTTCCGTCAGAAAGCCGCACCGCAGCACCCACATTGAAACGCGAATATGGAGCGTAAGACCCCCCTATCGCTTCCCTCGCCGCAAGAGCGAGCTCCCTGTCAGCGGTGGGAAGTTCATCAATCGAGTCAAATTCGAGATAGGATATTTCCAAGACTTTTTTTGTCATAACTATGTGTTTTACTAACTTTGCACTGCGTCTGAAAAATGGGGCGAAATCCCGCTCCCGTTCCGGACTCCCTTACAAGATAAGTCTCCTTACAAAACAAGGTAACTGCAAATATAAGAATTTATTATGAAAATCTGCATTGGCCTCTCCGGAGGAGTCGATTCGAGCGTTGCCGCCCTGCTGCTGAAAAGGCAGGGATACGACGTCTTTGCCCTGTTTATGCAGAACTGGCACGATGCCTCCACCACCCTTCACGGCGAATGCGAGTGGGAGGAAGACAGGTTTGTCGCCGAGATGGTAGCACGCAAAATCGGCATCCCGTTCTATTTCGTGGACCTGAGCAAAGAATACCGGGAGAGGGTTGTGGATTATATGTTCGACGAATACGCAAAGGGACGCACTCCCAACCCGGATGTGCTGTGCAACAGGGAAATAAAGTTCGCCGCCTTCTGGGAAACGGCAAAAAAACTCGGCGCCGACTTGGTGGCGACGGGTCATTATTGCAGAAAGGACACGGTTAAGGATGCCGAGGGGCGGGAAATTCTCGTTCCCAAAACCTGGGGAGACTGCAAGGGCGAAACCCCTATATACAGGATTTTCGAAGGCAGCGACCCGAACAAGGACCAGAGTTATTTCCTCTGCCAGCTCACTCAGGAGCAGCTTTCAACGGCTCTGTTCCCCATCGGGGACATTGAAAAGCCGGAGGTTAGACGCCTTGCACGCGAGGCCGAGCTTCCTTCCGCAGACAAGAAGGACTCCCAGGGAATCTGTTTCGTGGGGAAAGTGGACCTGCCTACCTTCCTAAAGCAAAAACTCCTTCCGCGAGAAGGGGACGTGGTGGAGGTTTATGACGAATTCTTCGCCCGGAACGCTCACTATCAGAAGATTACGAAGATTTTGAACTCGCTTCTTCCTGATGGCCACGAGGGCGAAGCCAAACTGATCTCTGACTATGTCAGCGAGGACAAGGCTACTAAGGCAAAGGATGTGGACTGCCCGTGGGACGAGGAGAAACTTCGGGAAATCACAGATGAAAATCTCCTTACTCTCAGCACCCCTATTGATTACTCATCTATTCATTTCGAAACCGAAACCTACCGCAGCGGGAAAAAGCACACGAAAAAGACCCGCTGGAAGGAAAATCCATTCGGAAAGATTGTCGGCAAACACGACGGAGCGCAGTTCTACACCATCGGCCAGAGAAAGGGCCTGAATATCGGCGGACACAGCGACTCCATTTTCGTCATCGAGACCGATATAGACAGCAACATAATATATGTAGGAGAAGGACACCGCCACAAGGGCCTTTCGCGCAGCTGCCTGAGGATTCCGCTGGAGGAAATCCACTGGATAAGGGAAGACATCGCGATGAAGGAGGGCGACATTCGGCACCTTCGTGTCCGCATCCGCTACCGTCAGCCTCTTCAGGGAGCGACGCTAATTCTGCGAAGCGGCGGCCTGTTCATCCTGTTCGACGAGCCCCAGAGGGGAATCACCCCCGGACAGTTCGCCGTCTGGTACGCTGGAGACGACGAGATGCTCGGCAGCGGAGTCATCTAAGGAAGGGACTAAAATGCGATTGCCCGGATCTTCCTTCGCTCCCAGTTTTTTGAGGTCGTCGCAGGTTTTGAGGATGCTCTGCTCTGACGGAGAGAGTTTCTTGGCTCCTTCATTATAGGCATTCTGCGCCTTTGCGAGCGCTTTTCCCATATCCTGGTACGCCTTTGAGAACTGCCCCACCCGCTTCATCATTTCGTCAGCAAGGTCAAAGACCTTCTTGTAGTTCTCCACCTGGGCAATCTGCTGCCAGGTGAGGTTTATGATGCGCAGGGCCGCATACAGGGTCTGCTCGTCCGCGATGAAAACGTTCTTTTCCATCGCCCTGCGCCAAAGGTCCGGCTGCTCGTTCAGTGCGGTCCACAGCGCTCCGATGTTCGGAACAAACATAATCACATAGTCCACGCACACCTTGGGCGGCTTCACGTAGGCGGTATATTTCTTTTTCGAAAGCTCGTTCACGTGCTTCTGAAGGCTCTGGATATGAGCGGCGAGGGCATTGCGGCGGACCTGTTCGTCAGTTGCATTGATGTAGTCCATAAAGGCGGAAAGGGAGACTTTGGAGTCGATGATTACTTCCCTCCGCTGGTCAAGGTGCAGGATTACGTCCGGACACATACGTTTGTCAGAGTCGCCCTTTACAGCCGCCCCGCTGGCGTCGCGAAGCGTGGACTGCACGTCATAGTGGATTCCCCTTGTAAGCCCCTGGGCCTGAAGTAGTTCGTCGAGGACTTTCTCTCCCCAGTTTCCCTGGACTTTTGTGCCGTGGCGAAGAGCCTGGGTGAGGTCGTCGGCAGACTTGCGGGCCGCATCGCTGTGGCGCATCATATTCTCAAGATTCGCCTTCATCTGCCCGCTGAGCTCGTTCTGCTTGAGGGCGTTTTCGTTCATCGCCTGCTTCATCTTGTCGATGGTTTCGCGAAGCGGGGTCACAATCTGGCCGAGGTCGTCCTTGCTTGAGGCGGAAAACTCCTCCTGGCGCTCTTTGAGCATACGGGCGGTCGCATCTTTCATCTGCGCTGTGACCTTTTCGAGAGTCTCGCCGAAGCGGTCTTCCTGTGCCTTGAGGCTCTCGGCGTGGTGGCGCTCGTCGTCCTCACGGGAGCGGCGGAGCATCTCGTTCTGGGTCTCGAGGACCTTCGTCTGAGCCTGAGAGTCAGAAAGTTGAGACCTGAGAGCATTGATTTTCCCTGAGAGGAGAGCCCAGACCAGAGCGCCCCCGACACAAAGTGCAACAAGGGCGGAAAGGATGAGAACGGTTGTATTCATAAGTTTCGTTGAAGGTTAATAATATCTGTAGAAAAGGATTATCGACTTGATGCCGGCGAAGAACTGGCTCAGGAGGTAGGACTCGTTCGGGGAGTGGATTGTGTCCCTTTCGAGGCCGAAGCCCATCAGAAGCGGGTCCACGCCGAGAATCTTCTGCAAGTCGGCCAAGATGGCTATGCTTCCGCCTCCGCGGGAAGGGACAGGCTCTACGCCGTAAACTTCTCCTATGGCGCGTGATGCCGCCCTGTATGCCTTCGAGGAAATCGGGATGAGGAAGCCGTTGCCGCCGTGAACAGCCTTCACATCCACCTTCACCGTAGGCGGAGCGATGGAAAGAAAATGCTCTGTAAAGAGCCTTGAAATGGTCTCGCTGTCCTGATTGGGAACAAGACGCATAGAGATTTTTGCGTGCGCCTCGCTCGGCAGAACGGTCTTCGAACCGTCTCCGGTGAACCCGCCCCAGATGCCGCAGACGTCAAGGCAGGGGCGTATTCCGGTTCGCTCAAGGGTGGTGTAGCCCTTTTCGCCCTTCACTTCCCCGATTCCGAGGAACTGCTTGTATTCCTCCAGGTCGAACGGAGCGCGGGAGAGCTGCGCCCTGTCGTCCGGGGAAAGTTCCACGACAGAGTCGTAAAAGCCCTTCACCGTGATGCGGCCGTCGGAGTCGATGAGAGAGGAAATCATATCGCAGAGGACATTTATCGGATTTGCGACCGCGCCGCCGTAATGCCCCGAATGAAGGTCCTTGTTAGGGCCCGTCACTTTGACCTCCAGATAGCTCAGTCCCCTCATTCCGCAGTTGATTGAAGGCACCTTGTCGGAAATCATCGTGGTGTCGGAAACGAGGATGACGGAGGCGGAAAGCATTTCCTTGTACTGCTCGGCCCACTCTGCAAGCGAAGGGCTGCCGATTTCCTCCTCGCCCTCGAAAATAAATTTCACATTGTGGCGAAGTTCCCCTTTTCGGAGCAGATACTCGAATGCCTTGATGTGCATAAAGAGCTGTCCCTTGTCGTCGTTCGCTCCCCTTCCGTAGATTGCGCCCTCGCCGTACGCTCCCCCGCGGCGGATTTTCGGCTCAAACGGGTCGCTTTCCCAAAGCTCAAGCGGGTCAACCGGCTGGACATCATAGTGGCCATAGACAAGCACGGTGGGAAGCTCCGGGGAAAGGATTTTCTCGGCGAACACAACCGGATGTCCTGCGGTGGGATAGACTGCGGCCCTGTCCGCCCCGGCCTCCAGGAGAAGCTCCGCCAGACGCTCGGCGCAGCGGGTCATATCCTCCTTGTGAAGGGGATCGGAGCTGATGGAAGGAATCCTCAGAAGAGAAAAAAGTTCCTCGAAAAATCTGTCTTTGTTTTCCTCAATGTACTTATCCATAATGATACAGCGATATAACTTGTTGAAAATCAAGTTGTGTAATTTGGCGTACAACTTAGAGAAAGAGGGTAAAGAAAAAGATGGGATACAAGGCTTGCGGTGAAGCCCAATACCGGAGCAACCTTGAGGTTGTGAGGATTTGGGCAAGACGCGTAACGCAGTAGATCGCTTTTTATTTATCCTCTTTCAGTTTTTTCTTAGCATACTCGACGGTCAGATTGAACTCCTTGGACTTTGAAGACGGCGCATCATACATAGCGTCGGTCATAATCCTCTCGCAGATTGCGCGAAGTCCTCTGGCTCCGAGTTTCTCATCGATGGCGGTGTCCACGATAAGGTCCAGCACGCCGTCCTCCACCTTCAGAGCGATTCCATCCAGTTCGAACATCCTCTCGTACTGCCTCATAATCGCGTTCTTAGGCTCGGTGAGAATCCTCAGAAGAGCCGCTCTGTCAAGATTGTCGAGGTAGGTCAGCACCGGAAGACGGCCGATGATTTCGGGGATGAGACCGTAGGCGCGAAGGTCAGCGGGCTCCACATATTTGAGAAGATTTTCCTTGTCAACCTTTGGCCGTGAGGCACTTCCGTAACCGATAATCTGGGTGTTCATCCTCTGGGCTATATGCCTCTCGATGCCCTCGAAGGCACCTCCGCAGATGAAAAGGATGTTCTGGGTGTTGACGTGGATGAACTCCTGCTCCGGGTGCTTGCGGCCTCCCTGCGGCGGAACGTTCACCACATTTCCTTCAAGAAGCTTCAGCATTGCCTGCTGCACTCCCTCTCCGGAAACGTCGCGGGTTATGGAAGGGTTGTCGCTCTTACGCGCGATTTTGTCAATCTCGTCAATGAAGACGATTCCCCTTTCGGCCTGAGCCAGGTCGTAGTCGGCCTCCTGAAGAAGCCGGGAAAGTATGCTCTCGACATCCTCTCCCACATAACCTGCCTCGGTGAGTACCGTCGCGTCAACAATCGTGAACGGGACGTCCAGCATCCTGGCTATGGTCCTTGCCATCAGCGTCTTGCCGGTTCCGGTAGGGCCCACCATCAGGATGTTGCTCTTTTCAAGCTCCACGTCGCCCGGCGTGGCGGAAAGGTTGTTGTCAAGCCGCTTGTAGTGGTTGTAAACCGCCACTGCGAGCTGCTTTTTCGCCCTGTCCTGACCAATCACATACTGGTCCAGAAATTCGTGGATTTCATGGGGCGTTGCCGGCCGTTTGCCCTTCGAGCGGGTCTTCGCAGTCTTCTTTCCCCTTTTCCCGAGCTCCGTATGAACATATTCATAGCCCGTCTCAATGCAGTCGGAGCATATATAGGCTCCTAAACCTTGCAGCAGGAGCGGAACTTCATTCTCGCTCCTGCCGCAAAACATACAGTATCTTGTAGAGTCGTTTTTACTCTTTGCCATTATTTTTTCTGCTTTACGAGGATTTCGTCAATCATCCCGTACTCCTTCGCCTCCTGAGCAGTCATCCAGTAGTCACGGTCGGCGTCCGCTGCGATTTTCTCGACACTCTGGCCGCTGTGCTCCGAGATGATGGTGTAGAGCTCGGTGCGGGTCTTCTCAATTTCCTTTGCGGCGATGAGAATGTCCGAAGCCTGTCCCTTGGCGCCTCCGAGCGGCTGATGAATCAGCACCCTTGAGTGAGGAAGCGCAGAACGCTTTCCGGCGGTGCCTGCGCACAAAAGCACAGACGCCATTGAGGCGGCGAGACCCGTGCAGATTGTTGCAACGTCGGGCTCCACAAGCTGCATCGTGTCATAGATTCCAAGACCGGATGAAACCTGACCTCCCGGAGAATTGATGTAGAGGGAGATGTCGGCAGAGGAGTCTGAGGACGCGAGGAACAGGAGCTGGGCCTGCACTATGTTTGCGACATCGTCGTCAATCGGAACTCCGAGGAAGATGATGCGGTCCATCATAAGGCGGCTGAATACATCCATTGCCACGGCATTCAGTTTCCTCTCCTCGATAATCGTCGGATTGAGGTAACTTACCACTGAGGATGAGGCTCCCGCGCGTGAAACTGCGCTCTTGTAATCGTGCATCGTGAGGGATGAAATGCCCTCGGATGCTGCAAACTTTTCAAATTCGGTCATAGATTCTTTTTATGGTTTAATCGGGAAACGGGAAACTCAGAACAGTCTGAAGGGACTATTTGAGGTCACGGAATTTCTCGACGGTGATTTTCTTGTTCTTGAGGGTGATCACGTCCTTCACAGCTGCGATGGTTTTCTCGTTCTCGACCTGCTCAAGCACCCTGCGGGCCTGATCCTCGTTCTTGAGGATTTCGTTTGCGTACTCGGTGAGGTGTTCCTGGGGAACATTTGCCATTCCGTACATTGCAAACTGGTATGCCGCGTATGCCTTTGCAGAAGCTACGAGGTCCTCGTGAGCGACCTTCACGTCGTAAGTCTTCATAAGGAAGTCCCTAACGAGAGTCCATTTGTAGTCCTCTGCGAAGAGAGGGAACTCCTTCTCGATCTCCTCCACGGTGAATTTTTCGCCGTTTGCAGTGTGGATCCACCTCTTGAGGAATGCCTCAGGAAGGCTGAGGTCGGCCTTTTTGAGAAGGTATGCGCGTACATCCTTTGAGAAGCGGAAGTCCTGCTCTCCCTTATACTCTTCTGAAAGTCTCTCGGCAATCTTTGCGTCGAACTCCTCGGCTGTCTTCACGAGTCCCTCGCCGTAGATTTTGTCGAAGGTCTCCGGAGTTTCAGGGGCTGAGACGAAAGTCTTCACTGACTTTACCGTCACCTTGTAAACAGGGTTGATGCCGGAGAGCTCCTCTTTCTTAACCTTGATTAGGGATGCCCTGTCGTTCTCGTTCTCGAATGCCTCGTTAATGTTCACATCGAAGCTGTCTCCCGGTTTAACGCCAATGAACTGCTTCTTTGCAGCCTCAGAGACATTGCGAAGAGCTATGTAAGTGCCCTCGATGGTGTTGTCCTCCTGCTGAAGGTCAGCCACGATGAAGTCGTCCTCGCCGGCAGCCTCGCCGTCTGAGAGCGAACCGTACTGCTTGAGAAGATTCTCCTTCATCTCTTTCTTGGCCTGCTCGGTGATGGTTATGTTGTAGTAAACCACCTCGTCATCCTTTCCGAGCGGGAGGTTAACCTCCGGGTTGCAGGCGATGTCGAATGTGAAGTTGAAGCTGTTGCCGTCCTTCCACTCGTTCTCAGGCTGCTTTTCTGCAGGAAGAGGCTCGCCGATTACGGAAAGTTTCTCGTCTGCGATGAAAGAGTTGAGCTGCTCGGAAATCACGTCGTTCACAGAGTCCACGAGAGCCCTCTCTCCGTACATTTTCTCCACCAGGGACATAGGAACCATTCCCTTGCGGAAGCCTTTGATCTCCGCATTGCGGCGGAATTCGTTGAGTTTCTTCTTCTTGCCGTCTGAGTAATCAGATGCCTCAATTGAAAGTGACACCTCGATATTGAGGGCATCAATTTGATTTTTGGTCAATTTCATAATCTGTATTTTTAATTATTTACTATTATTCTTTAATTTCATTCCTCCGAAGCGAAAGATTTTTTCGCCTTAGAGGGGATTATTTTTTATTCTTCTTTTTTGCGTCCGGGTAGGCCACCCTGCCGTGATAGACCTGCTGGATGTAGTCCTTGAGGCTTTCACTCATCTCGTGCAACTCCCTGATGGAGATGTCCGCATCGGCGAACTGGCCCTCAGCATACTTTGCCGTTATTATTTTCTCTACAAAGTCGGAAATGCCCTTTGGAGAGCGGTCCTTAAGAGTGCGGGAAGCCGCCTCAAGGGAGTCGCAGAGCATAATAATCACCTGTTCCTTGGTGGTAGGGCAAGGGCCCGGGTAGGTGAAGTCAGCCACAGCGGAAGGGTCTCCGCCCTCATTTACGTACTTATTGTAGAAGAATCCGGTCTTGGTGGTGCCGTGGTGGGTGGTGATGAACTCCCTCACTACGCCCGGGAGACGATATTTCTCGGCAAGCTGCACTCCGTCGCTCACGTGGCGGATGATTTCCCGAGCGCTTTCCGCCGGGTCGAGGCTCTGGTGATAGGTCTCGCCAAGCGCCTCGTTCTCCACGAAGCACTGCGGGTTGAGAGTCTTTCCTATGTCGTGATAGAGGGCTCCTGCACGTACCAGAGGTACATCCGCTCCGATGCTACGTGCGGCGGCCTCAGCGAAGTTGGCAACCTGAAGGCTATGCTGGAATGTGCCGGGGGCCTTTACCGCAAGCTCGCGAAGAGCCTTGCTGTTGGTGTCCGCAAGCTCGATGAGACGGGAAGAGGAGACAAGATTGAATATCTTCTCGAAAAGATAGATCAGCGGATAAAGGGCCACTGAGAGCATTGAGCCTATGAAAAGCCACAGCAGGGACACATAGTCCACACTGGAGTCAAGCCCTCCGATGAAGCGGAACGCGAACCAGGTGACTGCAAGAACCGCATACACGATGAGAGCGTTCACGAACTGAAGCCAGCCCCTGTTGAACCGGTCGAAAAGAAAGATGGTGACAACCCCTGCCGTCAGCTGCATCACAAACACCTCAGGACCCGAAGGGGAGAAGATCACGAGCGGAAGCAGCGACACCATATAGACCGGAAGAATGAGCTTCTTGCGGAAAAATGCCAGCAGATAATAAAGGAACACCGGGAACGGCACCATATAGATTACACCCGCCATCTCGTCGCTGACCAAAGCGGCAGTGACTGAGGCAAGGGTGTAGATGAAAAGCAGGTAAAGATATTTGTTCGAAAGGGAGAAAATCCCGGCGGAAGTGAAGTAGATGGTGAAAAACAGCACCACTACAAGCGCAAGACTCAGGAGGATGTTTCCGCACCAGAGCACAGCCCTGTTTCCGGAATAACCGAGGGTTTCCTCATATTCGGCGCGGTAGGAGTCGAGAATCTGCACGATTTCGGCGGTGACGATTTCTCCTCTTGAAACCAGAGTTTGCCCGGCCGGGATGACGCCCTTTGTCGGAGAAATGACCGGGGTGTTCTCGTCGTGCACCAAAGAGGACATCTGAGCGTCAAGTTCGAGATTCGGCACAACAAGGTTGTAGAGTCCGAACGCGTTGCAAAGCGAGTCCGCAGCCGGGTAGGAAGATAGGGCGGAAAGCAGTTCGAGACGGGCCGCCTTCACGCTGTAAATCTCCTCCGAAGGCTTTTTGACAGCCCTTTTATCCTTCTGGATATAGACGGAGGTCTTGTCATAGCCGGTCTCGTCGATGTCGTGGAAATATTCGTCGTCATCCGCCACTCCCCTCTGATAGATAGCCCCAAGAGAGGACGCCACGGCGGCCTTCATCGAAGAGAGGCCCTCGAAATCGATTGATCCGAGCGCCTGGACGGCTTTCGCTCCGGCCTTCGTGTCCATCCTGTAATAAGGAATGATGCTGCTCTCGGCAGTGCTCTTTTCAGCGGAGAGTTCCGCCTGAGTCTTGAGAAGCGGGAAGTCAAATTCGGCGATGAGAGTCTCATACATCCACGGGGAGCCCTTGGTGTAGCTGTAACCGAATTTCGTACTCCTCGGCATACAGAGCACGAGAAGTACGAAAACTATCACCAAAGGGATATAAACGCGGTAACCTTTCGGCAGTGTTTTTTTCATACGAACCAAAATTACTTGAAGGCGAGGCGGGGAAAGGGCGGGATGGCCGTTTTTCTTTCACCCCCTGCCGCTAAGCGTCTACGTTAGCGTAGTGGGCATTCTGCTCGATGAATTCACGACGTGGCGGCACATCGTCGCCCATAAGCATCGAGAAGGTGAGGTCGGCGGCAGCGGCGTCCTGAATTGTAATCTGACGAAGAAGCCTCTTCTGAGGGTCCATAGTCGTGTTGGCAAGCTGCTCGTCGCTCATCTCACCGAGACCTTTGTACCTCTGAACGGTAACGCCCTTGTCGGTGCCTTTTCCAAGACGGAGGGTTGCATCCCTTCTCTGCTCGTCTGTCCAGCAGTAGATTTCCTCCTTACCTTTCTTCACAAGATAGAGCGGCGGAGTTGCAAGATAGACATAGCCGTTCTTTATCAGGTCGAACATATAGCGGAAAAAGAACGTAAGAATCAAGGTTGCGATGTGGCTTCCGTCGACATCGGCATCGGTCATAATTATGACTTTGTGGTAGCGGAGCTTGCTCAGGTTCAGAGCCTTGCTGTCCTCCTCGGTGCCCACTGTGACTCCAAGCGCGGTGTAGATGTTCCTGATTTCCTCGCTTTCGAACACGCGGTGGGTAAGGGCCTTTTCGACATTGAGAATTTTACCCCTAAGCGGCAGGATGGCTTGAGTCTTACGGTCACGGCCCTGCTTTGCAGTACCGCCTGCGGAGTCTCCCTCGACAAGGAAGAGCTCGCATTTCTCAGGGTCCCTCTCGGAGCAGTCGGCAAGTTTTCCAGGCATTCCTGCACCTGACATAACCGACTTTCTCTGAACGAGTTCACGCGCCTTTCTGGCCTCGTGGCGGGCTGTTGCGGCAAGAATCACCTTGTCAACTATTGCTCTGGCCTCTTTCGGGTTCTCCTCAAGATAGGCCTCAAGAGCGGCGGAAACAGCCTGGGAAACAGCCGGATCAACTTCGCCGTTTCCAAGCTTGGTCTTGGTCTGACCCTCGAACTGAGGCTCTGCGACTTTAACGGAAATCACGGCTGTAAGGCCCTCGCGGAAGTCCTCTGCGGCAAGTTCGAACTTGAGTTTGGAGAGGAAGTTGTTCTTGTCGGCGTATGCCTTGAGGGTCTTCGTGAGACCGCGGCGGAAACCGGTGAGATGGGTACCTCCCTCTATGGTGTTGATATTGTTGACATATGAACGAACCTCCTCGGTGAAGCCGGAGTTGTACTGGAGAGCCACCTCGATAGGGATAATCTTTGAAGTCTCAAGGCAGATCACGGAACTTATCGGCTCGTTGCGGCTGATGGAGTTGATGTACTCGACATACTGTTTCAGACCTTCTTCCGAATAGAAAGTCTCGGTACCCGGGTGGATTGCGTCCATATAGTCCTTACCGCCGTCCTCGATCGGTTCTCTCAGGTCGGTAAGGCTGAGGCGAATGCCCTTGTTAAGGAACGCAAGTTCGCGAAGACGGTTTGCAAGGGTCTTGTACTTGTAGAGGGTCGTAACGGTAAAGATCTCGGCATCCGGATGGAAGGTGATGATTGTTCCCGTATCGGTGGACTCTCCCACTACTTTCACCTCTGTGGTAGGTTTACCCTTGGAGTACTCCTGAACGAAGATTTTGCCCTCGCGGTGAACCTCGGCGCGAAGATAGTCGGAAAGCGCGTTGACGCAGCTCACACCCACTCCGTGCAGACCTCCGGACACTTTGTAGCTGTCCTTTGAGAACTTTCCGCCGGCGTGAAGAACGGTGAGCACGACCTCAAGGGCGGAGCGGTGCTCCTTCTCGTGCATACCGGTCGGAATGCCTCGGCCGTTGTCTTTGACCGTGATGGAGTTATCCTTGTTGATTGTCACCTCGATGTCGGTGCACCAGCCGGCGAGAGCCTCGTCGATACTGTTGTCAACAACCTCATACACAAGATGATGGAGACCTCTTTCGCCGATGTCTCCGATATACATTGAAGGTCTTTTCCTCACTGCCTCAAGTCCTTCGAGGACCTGAATGCTGTTCGCGGAATACTGCTCTTCGGCAGCTTTTATTTCTTCGTTTTCGATCATTATTTTGTATATTTTTATTCAAGTTCTGCGTTCTGACGCACCTTCAGGGCCGCCCGGACCGAAATAGCCTGCAAATTTAACAATTATTTCCCAAAATTCAAACGGACACCCACGGTGATTTCAGGCCCCTGCTCGGCGTAGAGCGGCGTGCGCTGAATGGTCTGTCCGGTGAACTGACGGGCCTTCGCCCAGAGGGAAAGAAGGCGGTTGTGACAGTACTCCAGGCCAAGATACGGATCGCCGTAGCCGGGAATCGTGTAGTTGACTGTCGAGTTCCCCTCTGCGAGGTACCATCCTCTCCGTGAGAGCGAAAATTCGCAGCCAACGGTGGCGTATATCCTCCTTATTATGTTGAATTTCACGCTTGCGTCACCCACCAGAGAAGCCGGGGTGAGAATTTCGGAAGCCTCTCCGTATGTCCACATACGGCTGTAAAGAAGTCCTAGGTCCACCCTGCCCCAGTCATCGCTGTAGTGGAATTTCCCGCCAGCGCGAAGAAGCCCCGAGCGGGCGAAGGTGAGGTCATAGTACGGAAGGGCCTTGTAAGTCGTCTCGCCGAGCGTCACATCGGCTACGCGGATGGTCTCCACAGCGGAGGTAGCCCTCTCGGCAAAGCTGACGAAAGCCTCATATCCGAAGACAGAGCGCACCCTTCCCTTGAGTCCGAAAGTCGCGTTGACCCTCTCAACATTGTTCCCCAGAACCGCGTGAGTGGAGCCGAGAGCGGCGGAAGAAAGGGAATAGTGACGGAACTCTCCCACGAGCGAAGAGTAGCTGTTCTGGGTCTCCCCTCCGGTGAAGGAGAGATAGAGGTTCAGAGGAATCTTTCTGAAGTCGTAGGAAATCTTCACGGCAGGATACACCCACTGGTTGCGGGCGTAGTTTTCAAGTCCTGCTCCCTTTGTCGTGAACGGCACCGACACCCTCACACCGAGGTCGAAGGTCCAGCCCTTGAGGGTGAGGACATAGGCAGGGGTGATGTTGAAGAGGGTTGCAGTGTGGGTAAGGCTGCCGACATAGGAGCTGATGTCCGCCCCGAGGTCGAAAATGAACCTTCCGTTTTCACCGGCGCCCACTCCGAGGTTCAGGGCAAGATTCACATCGTTCTCCCCGGCCCTGAGGCGGGAGTCATACAGACGGTTAACTTTGTCGTAACCAAGAAGATAGTGAAGACGTACATCGTAGGTAAGTCCTTGACTGAGAGTATCTTTGGAAAATACGCGTACATCCGCCTCGCCGCAATCGAAACTCCTTCCTCTCATCCAGTCCATCTGCTGCAGGCCCTTGTAGCCAAGATCTGCGGTCATAGCGAGTTTACTCCAGTCATAGCGGAACGCCGCTCCGAGGGAATTGTCCATATCATAATTCCACAATCCCCAGTAATCCCTTTTGCCGTCGGCGGTTTTAAGAGCGGCCATCTTTCCGTTTTCTGGGTCGAGACCGATTTTGCGGTAATTCCCGTCAAAGGAGCTGTGACTAAGGTACAAGTCCAGAGAGGCCTTCTCGTTGCAAAGAGGGGTGTAGATAAAATCCAGCTCCGGGTGCAGAGTGTAGCCGATTCCGGCATTGAGATAGAATTTCCCCGCCCTCTGCTTCTGAGAGAGCGGCTTCATATCGACGCTGTAGGGGCTGAAGTCGTAGGACCCTTGATATGGATGCTCGAAAACCGTGTAGTCGAAAGACATATCGAACCGCTTCACAGAATCCGGCACGGCCATTTCTATGCTTTCCTTCTCCGGGGTCAAAGTTTCCACCTTATATTTATTGGTGACTACTACCGTAGGATTGTAGTTTTGAGAGGAGAGAGTCACCGCCCCAAGCAAGGGAGCGAGAGAGAGAATATATTGATAAATTTTCATCTTTTTTGAGGATTCTTTGCCGCACCGGGCGGCGCAATCAACAAGAAAAACCAACTATTTCACATTCATTTCAGAGAGCCTCCGGAGCCTCAAGTCCACATTCTCAAGGACATCGTCCGCATCTGAAGAGCTCCTGTAGCCGTCCCTGACGCTCTCGAAGGTCGCCTTGGCCTGAGTGAAGTCGCCCTGCTCGGCGAAAGCGTCGCCAAGAACGATGAACGCCTTGGCAAGATAGTAATTCTGCCTTGTTCCGGACTCCGAGAAGCTGTAAACGAGACTCTCGACGCTCTTGTAGTCGGCGCTGTCGAACTTGTCCTGGATTATTGTGAGACGCGCCTCAGCTCCGTAGGCATCGGATGGGTCGGCGGAAAGAGTCTCAAAAAGAGCGAGGGCCTCGCTGCGGCGGCTCATTGACAGAAGGGATTTGGCGCGGATGTACTGCGCATCCCTGAGAAGTTTGGCGTCTGAAGATGAAGCACCGACGGCCTCGGCGCAGGTGGCGGCATCGCTGTATCGGCGCGCCTTGAATGCGGAAGTCATCCTTCCCGTGAGAGCGGAGAGCTTCATCGCCGAAGAAGAAGTCTTCTCCTCGAGGGCGGTGTAGGCGAAGTAGGCGTCGTCAAAATGCTCCAGTGAGAAGGAGAGAGAGGCATAGCGCTGCATCGAAGCCTCGCAGAAGAGGCTCTCTCCCCTATCGATGACGGTTTCGTAGGCGTCGCGGGCCTTTTCCGTCTCCCCGCTGAGACGATAGCACTCGGCTATGCAGTATTCAGCCTTCACGACCTCCTCGCCCTCGGGATATGCCTTCAGATATTCCTCAAAGGCAGGAAGGGCGCGGTCGTAGCGGCGGTCGGTGAAAAGCTGCTCGGCAGAAGAGAAATAGAGATTTTCCTTCTCCTTCTCGGTCTTTGCCGCACCGCTTCCGAGCCACTCCGTGTAGGCGAGATATTCCTTTGCCTTGCCCTCGGAACGGTAGATGGACTCGATGGCGAGCAGGGCGTTGTCGGCGTATTCGGTGCCCTTCATATTCTCCGCCACCCTCTTGTAGTAGGCAAGGGCAGCCTCGTTGTCCTTTGAATTGCGCGAAAGCATCGCCTTTTCAAGCAGCGCCTGAGCCACGAAGGAGCTGTCTGAAACGTCGCTCACAACAAGGTCGAAACATTTTCCGGCCTCCACTGCGTTTTTATTCTCCACATAGCTGCGTCCAAGCTCCAGAAGGGCGTCAGGATAGTATTGAGCCTCGGCGGAAGCGTCCTTCACCTCGGAAAGTCTTTCGATTTTCTTTCCGAGCTTTCCGTTAAGTCCGTATGCCACAGCACTTTGCCAGTACGGATATATGTCATCGGGGTCATAATAGTCGTCGGCCACAGTTCCGTACGCCTCGGCAGCCCCGGCATAATCCCCGCTGAGGAAACGGCTGTCGGCAACCCGAGTGAGGGCATCCTTACGGAAGGTGCTTCGCTTCTGGGAGGCATACTCGGTGAACCATTTTTCGCTCTGGGCGTAATCCGGGACGCGGAAGTATGCGCTTGCAAGGTTATAGGTGATGAGGCTTCCCTCTTCCCTGCCCTCGAGAGCGGAAATGTTGTAGAGCTCCTTGAGGGAGGAAACGGCACCGGTGTAGTCACCGCTGCGGTAGAGGGTCTCGGCAAGCCAGAATTTTGCCATCTGGTTGAGCGGGTCGTCGGCGGGGGCGTAGAAAGTCACGGCCTTAAGACACTGCGCGGCGGCTCTCCAGGACCCTGCGTCCATCAGTTGCTTCGCCCTGAGGTAGTTGGCTTTCATATAGTTGTGCCTCATCTCGGCGGAGAGCTCGTCAATATTGTCGTAGGCGTCGATTGCGCCCTGATAATCCTTGCTGTAGAGGGCTGTGATGGCGATATAGCCGTAAATATCCTCGCTGTCGGTTTCAGGATATTTTTTCAGATATTTCTTGAATACGGAAACATCCTTGTTCAGGTCGAAGGCAAGTTTGGCGTAGTTAAGGAGCGCATCCTTCTCGATTCCCTTGTCGTAGTGGAGCTCACTGGCCTCGTGGAAAGCGGACATCGCCGCGACTTTGTTGCGGGTCTTGATGTAGGAGTAGGCCATCTGGTAGGAAGCTATCTGGCCGATGGAGTCGGTCCTCTCCCCCATTTTGGAGAAATTGTCGGCCGCTCCCTTGTAATCGCCTGTAGCATAGAGCACCGAGCCTGCAAAGAAACGGTCGGAGCGGGACATTTCAGTCTTCCCCGAAGGAGACATCTCGTAGTATTTCCGGGCCGAAGCGGCGTCACCTCTGACGAGATAGGACTCTGCGATGATGCGACAGAGCCGCGGCTGACGGTCTTCTGGAACCTCGGGATAAATTTTTGGTCCCTTCTTCACGACATACTCATAGTCCTTCAGCATAAATTTGCACTCGAGGATGTAGTAGTCCGCCATCTGGGCGAAGCGTTTGTCGGAAGACGACCGGGTGAACCAGTCTATAGCCTCTGAGAAGTCGTTTTTCTGGTAGCAAATGTAGCCCAGGGAGTAGCAGGAAGGGGCTGTGTAGTCGGACTGGGGGCGGGAAACCACTTCACGGAAAAGCGGCTCGGCGTCCGAAGGGTAATTCATTTCCAGAAGGGAGAATGCGTAGTCGAAAAGGTAGGTATCCTTCTGGGAGCGCCTAAGGGCATCGGGGTCTATTCCGGAGAGGATGTCCACCACGGGGGCATAGTCGCTCTTTTCGAAGAGGTTGCAGGCGTGGGCGAAGCGCATTCGCGGGATAAGTTCGCTGAACGGATATTGCGATGCGAAAGTTTCTATTTCGGTAAGATAGCCCTGCTTTTCAAGGGCCGCGGCGCAAAGAATCGTGTACCCGCGCGACTCGACACTCCCCGAGACTGCGTAGTCCGAAGAAAAGAGTTCCATTGCACGGCTGTAAAGTCCTCTGTCATAGAGCTTGAGCGCTTTCGAAAAGTCCGTTTCCGCCCCGCTTGCTCCAAGAGAAAGCGCGAGAAGAATGACCGATAAAATATATTTCCTTTTCATAAAAATTATATTCGCCGAAAATTTTACAAAAATACTCATTTTTTCTCAGATTTTTCCTTTTCAATACCCGGAATCTGTGTTTTTCTCTTTATATTTGTGAGATTTATGTGATTTGGGGCGGCAGTAGGAAAGATAAGTGTCACATACAATTTGATACTCGAGAAAAACTTAAGGAACAATAAGCAAAATGGGCGAGCTTGTATCATTTTCAGGCGTTGACATAATAAATGGCGAAAGCACCGTGCTTTATGGAGTCAATCTCACAGTGCGTGAGGGGGATTTCGTTTACATCGTCGGCAAGGTCGGCACCGGAAAGACTTCCATAATAAGGACAATGATTGCGGAAAATCCGCTCGGAGGAGGAAGCGCAAACGTTTGCGGATATGACCTGGGGAGCATCAGGGAGAGGGATATCCCCTATCTTCGGAGGAAACTCGGGGTCATATTCCAGGATTTCCAGCTTCTGATGGACCGGAGCGTGAGGGACAATCTTCACTTTGTTCTTGAGGCGACCGGATGGAAAGAGGAAGAGAAGATGGAAAAGAGGATGGAAGAAGCGCTGGAGGCGGTCGGGATGGAGCGCAAAGCGCACAAGATGCCCCATCAGCTTTCTGGCGGAGAGCAGCAGAGAATCGCCATTGCAAGGGCTCTGCTGAACAGTCCCTCGCTCATTCTCGCCGACGAGCCCACGGGAAACCTCGATGCGGAGACGGCCGACGGGATTATGCAGCTCCTCAGGCGCCTCAACACCACTCTCGGCACAGCCGTTGTGATGGTGACCCACAATCTGGGGCTCTGCGAGAAATACCCCGGGCGGGTGCTTGTGTGCGAGAATGAAGGTTGCAGAGAAAAAGAAATACAAGGACAGACAGAGGCTCTCAGCGAGGCCTCTCAAGAATAGTTAGCGGTCAAGCTGAAAAATGACGAAAAAGGAAAGATACGCCGCTGTTTTCGGGGCGCTGAGAGTTAAGATGGGAAGGGTTCAGAGCGAACTCATTTTCGGCTCGCCCTTTCAGCTTCTCGTCTCGGTTATGCTTTCCGCCCAGTGCACCGACAAGAGGGTGAATATGGTGACTCCAGCTCTTTTCAGCCGCTTTCCCGATGCGAAGGCCCTCTCCGAAGCCACATTCGAGGAGGTTTTTGAACTTGTCCGCAGCATTTCCTATCCGCGGGCCAAGACGGAGCATCTTCTTGGGGCGGCGCGCCTACTTCAGGACGAATTCGGTGGCGAGATTCCCGCGACCGTAGAGGAACTTAAGCGCCTTCCCGGAGTGGGACAGAAAACGGCCAATGTGGTTGCCGCAATCGCTTTCGGAGAACCGGTCATCGCAGTGGACACCCACATTTTCAGGGTATCGCGGCGTCTGGGGCTCTCGGACGGGAAAACCGTGGAGGCGGTGGAAAAGGAACTTACGGCAAATATCCCCGAGAAGGAAAGGCCCGACGCTCACCACTATCTCCTTCTTCACGGAAGGTATGTCTGCACGGCCAGAAAGCCCCGCTGCGGCGAGTGCCCCGTGAGTGAATGGTGCCGGGAATATGCCTCTGGGGCGGGGCGCACGAAGAAAGCGGAACACGCCAAACTGTAAACAATTGACTGATATATAATAAAATAGGAAAGTTATGCTATATTTGACATCAGAAAACATCATTCTCATCGGCTCGGTGCTGATTTTCTGCAGCATCCTCATCTCAAGGGCAAGCAGCAAGTTCGGAATCCCAGCCTTGCTCCTCTTCCTGATGGTCGGAATGTTCTTCGGAAGCGACGGACTCGGAATCGTGTTCGATGACGTGAACAAGACGAATTTCATCGGTATGATTGCGCTGTGCGTCATACTTTTCACCGGCGGTATGGAGACGAAATTCTCCGAAATCAAGCCGGTTTTCGCCCCGGGTATAATTCTCTCCACGCTCGGAGTCCTTCTCACCGCGGCCATCACCGGAGTTTTCATCTACCTTCTGAACGGATGGAAGGGCGTCGGACTCGGTCTTCCGATAGTTTCCTGCCTGCTTCTCGCTGCGACGATGTCCTCAACAGACTCGGCAACGGTGTTCGCTCTTCTTCGGGGCAAGAACCTGCGCCTAAAAAACAACCTCCAGCCGCTCCTTGAACTCGAAAGCGGATCCAACGACCCGATGGCCTATATAATCACGGTAGTGCTCATCGAAATCGCCACCACTCTCGGCACAGGGGCAGGACTCACTCCGGAGGTTAGCGAAGAGGTGCTCGGTGCCGCAGGATTCACCTCCGCAGCAAGCTACACAGCCTACTCCACCGTGTGGAACGCGATAAAAGTGTTCCTCCTCCAGTTCATCATCGGCGGCGCGGTGGGCGTTGGAATGGGATATGCCGCAGTGTGGATTCTGAATAAAATCCAGCTGAACAACACCCCTTTGTATGCAATCCTGCTACTGAGCATAGTGTTCTTCTCCTACTCTCTCGCCGGGATGCTTTCAGGCAACGGCTACCTCGCCGTCTATCTTGCCGGAATCCTCATCGGCAACAACAAGGTGACCCACCGCAAGCAGATTATCGCGTTCCTCGACGGACTCACCTGGCTGATGCAGATTGCTATGTTCCTCATCCTGGGGCTTCTCGTGAACCCTATTCAGATGCTCCGCACCGCCCCGATCGCCATCCTCATCGGCCTGTTTATGATGTTTATAGCCCGTCCTGCGACAATTTTCGGCTGTCTCATTCCATACAGGAACATAACCCCGAAGTCCAAGCTCTTCATTTCCTGGGTGGGACTCAAGGGAGCGACCCCTATCATTTTCGCCACCTATCCGATTATGAGCAACATTGAGGGCGGAGACGTAATCTTCAACATCGTTTTCTTCATCACCCTGATGTCCCTCATCATTCAGGGCGGCACGCTCCCGCTTGTTGCCAAATGGCTCCACCTCAACGACGAGTCAGCAGTTCAGGAGAAGGAGTTCGACGTCGACCTTCCTGAAGAGGCCGGAGAGCTCACTGAGAGCACCGTCACCGAGGAAATGGTGAAAGATATGATTGAACATCAAGGCAATATGCTCAAAGACCTCGACCTCCCTGCGGGAGTGAGGGTGCTGATGCTGAAAAGGCAGCAGAAGTTCATAGTCCCGACCGGCAACACGAAACTTCAGGCCGGCGACCATCTGCTGATTATCAGCGAGTCGACGGAGGACGCCGCGAAAAGCATCCTCACCGAGTAAGAATAGATAACCTAAATTAAAGAGGCGATGACTGCTACGGTCACCGCCTCTTTTGCTGTAGAGTGGGCAAGGCCTATTCCAGGAGGGAGACGATCTTGTAGCGGCCAGGAGTGAGGATGCGCTCCTCTCTGGTGCCGTCCTTGCCCGGAACGAGGGCTTTCGCACTGGTGCCTTTCGGAATTTCGACGCTCCAGATGAACTTCGCTCCATCCCTTTTCCAACGGCTTACGATCTTGCCGCTTACGGAGTTGTAGGAGCAGTTCACCCAGTCCAGTCCTTCAATCGGATAAGGCTTCAAAACTATGGTCTTGTACCCGGGAGTTTCCGGACGGATGCCGCCGAGGTATTCGTAGAACCAGGTGAGAAGGTCTCCGAGGAGCATCACGTGATTGCCCGAATTCATCTCAGGATTGGCAGTTTTTCCGTTCCATAGTTCCCAGATGGTGGTGGCACCGTTCTCTGCCATATATCCCCAGCTCGGGTAGGTGGTGTTTGAAGCGATTTTAAGCGCGAGGTCAGGGCGTCCCCATTCGGTGAGAGTGCGCATAAACACCATCATTCCCACCACGCCGCAGCTGACGTGAGAGTCGCACTCGACTTCTGTTTTGTGCACAATGTTCGCAAAAACCTTCTCCTCCATCCCCTGAGGCACCATTCCGAAGTAGAGCGGGAGCATATTTGCCGTAACGGTGTTGTTCCCGTAGCAGCCTTTCTCTGCGTTGAAATACTTCTCGTTGAAGGCCTGTTTCGACTCCTCGGCCTGGGCGCGGAAAGTTTCGATATCCTCCGGATGGCCCGCAACGGCGGCGAATTCCTGCATCATCCCGAGGAAATGGTAGTAGAACGGAGTGGAAAGAAGCGGCGCCGCGGTTATTCTCGCAGGGTCCTTTGACAGAATGACTTCCGGAGACTCGGGAGGCATACACCAATCCCCGTAGGTATCCTTTGTCATAATCCCGTCCTTGAGATAGGATTCCCTCATATGGCTGAGCCATTTTTTCATCGAAGCGTAGTGAGTCCGAATCGGTTCGGAATCACCGAAGCGCCAGCGGAGCATATCACAGACGGTGAGATATGCGCCCGGCCAGGTCATACTGTCGTTGTAAAGAGTCCAATAATGAGGGCAGACATCAGAGATGCTTCCATTTGCATTCTGTCCGTCTTCTATGTCAATTGCCCATTTGGAGTAAAGCGCGTGATTGTTGAACATATAGGACTCTCCGTAGCAGCCTGCAGTCCTGTCTCCCATCCAGCCAAGCCTTTCGTCTCTCTGCGGGCAATCCGTAGGCATTCCGCGGTAGTTGCCGCGTATTCCCCAGTAGGCGTTGCGATAGACGGTGTTGATTACGTCATTCGAAGTCTCAAATGTTCCGGAAACCTCCATCCTGTCGTACATAACCTGACCTTCGAAATCCCTCAGTTTAGGTTCCTGCTTCAGACCGGTGATTTCGACGAAGCGGAAGCCGTGATAGACAAACTGCGGATGCCAGGTGAAGGGACGGGAGTCGCGGGCGATGTAGAGGTCGGTCACCTTCGCGCCGCGAAGATTTGCAGTGTAGAGGGAGCCGTCGTCCTTAAGGGTCTCGGCGAAGCGGAGCGTGAGGGTGTCTCCGCACTGAAGGCCGCGTGAGCTAATCTGAAGGCGTCCCACCATATTCTGCCCCATATCAAGGATGTAGGTCTCTCCCCTCTTTGTGATGGAAAGGGGCGTCAGGCGGTCCTGAACGGCGATGTTCGGGTTCGGCTGAAGTTCCAGTTTTCCTCCCGGAGCGCTCATTTCCGAGGCCGCTCCCCAAGAGGAGTCGTCAAAGCCTGTCTTTGTCCACAGCGGGAACTCGCGGCGTGCATCATAGATTTCCCCGTCAAACTCGTTGTTGGAGCGGATCGGGCCGTCGCAGGTGATTTTCCAAGCAGTGTCACTCGAAATCTCCCGGGTGCTGCCGTCTTTAAGCTCAACGAGAAGACTGCACCAGAGCCTCGGCACGCCGAACCCCCTCATCCCGGGCTCTCGCATACTCTGAAAACGTCCGCAGCCAAGAGCGACCGCAATGACATTTTCTCCCTTCGCGAGAGTCCGCGTTACATCATACTCATTGTAATAGACCCTTTTGTCGTATTCAGAGACGGTGGGGGCAAGTTCCTCTCCCTGTGAGATGTGCACTCCGTTAATCCAGGCGTCGTAGAGACCGAGGCCGGAAATTTTGAGCGTCGCCTTTTTCACCCTCGAGTCAAGGCTGAACTCCCGGCGGAGATACCTCGCAGGAAGGGAGGTTTTCCCTTTAAGGACATCGTCGGAGCATTTGCAGCCAATCCAGACGGGAGCGGAGGTCTGAGAAGCGGGAACGATTTCGGAAGCCTCGTTTGCAGGGCTGTCCGTCCGACCCGAAGCGGCCACCGCCGGAGCTGAAAGAAGGGAGATAAAAGCCAGTGTGGTTATAATTCTTATTTTCATACAGTTTGATATTTGCTACTCCTTTACGCAGCGAACATTGAGCGCCTTGCCGTTGCCGTCAACATAGGAGCACTCCGTCGTTATTGACTTGTCGGCTGATGAAGCGTAATTCGGCGGCAAAACCATCTTGGCCGCATACGGATAGGCATATGAAGTCCACATCGTCGATGTCCAGAACTGTGAAGGCGAAGCATAACCGCAGGAATATACAGAACCGTTGATGCAGAAATTATTTTGGGCACGCAAAGCGTTGAGCGGAAAATAATGACCGTCCAGTTCCGCGCCGCAGTTGTTAGTGGAAATTTGAGCGCCGCTTACAACCGTAAGGAATTCGGTCGCCTCATCCTTCGTGCACACCCTCCATCCGGCAGGACACGGGTCGTAGATGGTCTTCACACTGTCCCATAATCCGCTGAAGGCCGATTCCTTAGCATTCAGCCAGGAGTTGTAATATCCATCCTGACTTGTTCCTACAATCAGTTTGTACGGATGGGAAGCAGAATAACCGACATACACTTTGTTCGTTGCCGGGTTGGTGGCGGAAATCGCGGTCTTCTCGACAAGATTCCAGGCGTTGCTTGACTGCATATTCCCGGACTCATCGGTCTTGTAGCCGAATATCTGACCGTTAACATTCTTCTTGTTGCCCTGAGCATCAATCTGAAGAGCCTTTATAGGAGTGTAGGTCGGAGTACAGAACAGGATATTGCTGTAAGTGGTCGGTTGGTAGTTGGTGTAGTCGGAAATTGCCGGAATCGGATCCTTGCGTCCCCACTGGTAGTAGTTACCGACTGCGCCGGCCGGAGCATATTTACCGGTTGTGCCGATGCCGGAGATGGCTGCTCCGACATATCGGTCCATAAACTTGTATGTTCCTGCCGATATTGCTGTCGCCTCAGGGTCATAGCCATCGGCCGCCCAGATGTTCCAGCTCCAGAGGAGCGTTGCACCGCTGATGTTTTTGCTTTCGTCTGCCTTGATGCTGTCGTAGGTTACGCCTTCCTCAGCGAAAACCGCAATCACTGCATTGCCCGGGACAAAAGTCTCAGGGGTTGAGAAACGCACTGTTCCGTCAGCGGAGACAGAAAGGGAATTGATATCGACAGGACTTGCGTCCACCCAGCTGTCGCTTGTCTGAGGCGTGTTGTACCAAAGGACGAGAGCGGATTTAGGAGCGAGAAGCGGATCGTCTTCAATGCTTGAAATCGTGGTTGGGATTACGCCGTTGCCCTTGTATTTTGCAGAAAATTTGTAATTGCCGGCCTTGGTGATAAGGTAGCAGTTTGCTGTCTCAGTTTCACTCAGGTTGATGTAATCATCTCCGGAGGTTTCCACTTCCGCTGTTTGAGAAAGAGAGAGTTCAGCCTTTGCGGAAACCGCGATGCCGGCGGAGTTTATAGTCCTGTTCTCAGCGAGAAGCTGCTCAGTTCCGTTGATTGTCGCGTAAACCGAGTACGCCTTCGAAGCGTGTCCCGGAGTTCCCATAATGTAGAACGTCGAAGGAGTGGAAGACAACAGAGCCTCGGGGAAAACATTAAGAGTAATCTCATTGGAGCCTTCAGTGACGGAAATTTCTCCTGCGGAAGCATCCAGAGTTCCTGCAGAAACCGCGAATTTTTCACTTTCGTCCGCAAAAACGAAACGCAGGGAGCTGAGTCTCTGGTTTTCGAAGGGCGAAGTGACGGAGATTGCATAAACGGAGAGGGCGTGATTGAACTGAAAATCTATCTCCTTGTTGGTGTTGGTCCCGTTGTTTCCGTTCCACATAGACTCCGCTGAAGAGTAGAGAAGATCCGTCGAAGCAAGATGGCTTGTGCTCCCCGCTCCTTTCTGGATCTGAACTGACGGCACTGTGAAAGCAATTTGGGTGTAATCATCTCCGGCAACGGAATTATACGGATAATATGCATAGAAAGTGTGCGTAGTGTTCTGCCAATTCCAGTTCACTTTCTTATCTGAAGAATTATGAGAAAAAACTACCGTCGCTCCCTCTCCCGTAGAGTCGAAACGACTGTTGTTGCCCATATTGATGCGATTATTGCCAGAATGTCTGAGACAGTAAACTCCTATCTGGTCAGAGGAAAGCCAGGAGGTTTTCACCGTCTTGCCTATTCCCCCGTCCGTAAGGACCGTCTTTGTGGCGTCGTTACCAAGAGATGCCACAATCCTTATCTGAGAAGCGTCCTGAAGCTGTCCTTCATCGACTGTCGCTTTCTGGCAGCCTGCGATTGCCAGTATCGGCAACGCGGCAAGTATAAAAGTCCTTTTCATAGTATCAATATTCAGATTCCTCAACATACATCCTTCCCATAGACATCGGTTGCGGGGAAAGTTCTCCGATATTTCCGCTCCCGGCAAACCCGGCTTCGGCGGAAACGGTCTGAAGGCTCAGGGATGGAGCCTCATAGCTTCGGGAGGAGTTCGTCCCTCCCATAAAATAAGTTTTCATACTGTAAATTATTATAAGTTATTTAGTTTCGCATTAAATCATTTTGCAAAAATAGCAATTTTCTGAATTATTCCTTTATGCAGCGGACATTCAGGGCTTTGCCGTTGCCGTCAATATACGAGCAGGAAGTCGTGACGCTCTTGTCCGCGGCAGAGACATAATTGGCAGAAAGGATAACCCTTGCAGCCATCATATAGGCGTAATATCCATAATCTGAAGAGGTCCAGAACTGCGACGGCGATGTGTATCCGCAGGAATACACGGAATCTGAAATCAGGAACTTATCGTGGCTTCGCGTACCGTTGAGCGGGAAATAATGTCCGTCCAGTTCCGCTCCGCAGTTGTTGGAGGAGACTTTGGCTCCGCTCACTGCCGAGAGGAATTCAGTCGCCTCGTCCTTCGTGCTCACCCTCCATCCCACAGGACAAGGATCATAGAGAGTCTTGACCGAACCCCACATCGCCTTGTAAGACGCCTCTTTCGCATTCAGCCAGGAATTGTAGTAACCGTCCTGCGTGCTTCCTGCAATCAGCTTGTAAGGGTGGGAAACAGAATAGTCAACATACTCCTTGTTGGTGTTGCCGGGTGAAATAGAGGATTTCTGAACTATATTCCGCGCCTGCGCGGTCAGTATTTTCCCGGAAGCTTCAACCGGGTAGCCGAATATCTGGCCGGTCACATCCTGTTTATTGCCCTGAGTCTCAATCCGGAGAGCAGCAACCGGAGTGTAGGTCGGTGTGCAGAACAACTGGTTGGAATAGGTTGTGGGCTGGAAATTGGTGTAATCGGCAATTGCAGGGACAGGGTCCTTGCGTCCCCACTGATAGTAGTTTCCTACAGCGCCTGTGGGCTCATACCTTCCGGTTGTTCCGAGGCCGGAAATGCCGGCTCCGACATAGCGGTCCATAAATTTGTAGGAACTTGCAGTGGATATTGCAGTTGCCTCCGGGTCATAGCCTTCTGCCGCCCAGATGTTCCAGCTCCAGAGGAGCGTGGCGTTGTTGATGACCTTGTCCTCATCGGCGGTGATGCTCTCCGCAGTCACTCCTTCCTCGGCGAATGCCGCAATCACCACATTTCCGGGAACAAACTCCTTCGGAGTGTCGAAGTACACATAGTCACGGAAAAATACAAGAGAGGATAGAAGAATCGGACACTTGTCCACCCAGGTATTGCTGGTCTGGACGGTGTTGTACCAGAGAACTACCACGGATTTCGGAGCGATGTCGGTGGAAGTCGCCACATCTGAAAGTCCGGACGGGATGACCCCATTGCCCTTTACCGTAGCCTTGAACTTGTAGTACTGCGAAGGCTCCGTGACAAGGTAGCAGTTGGCTGTGCCTGTCTCTCCAAGATCCTTGATCTTGATTGCCACATCCTCAGGAACGGTGTAGTCCACTTTGACGCAGGCCACCTTTCCCTTTGGAAGTCCTCCCTCGGGAACGGTCCTGGTGACAAGCTTCTTCTCCTTTCCTCCGATGACCGCAACAATTTCCACTGTCTCGCCGGCAAGACCTGCGTTCACGACCATATACATCTTTGAAGATGCCGGCCAGGAGGTTGCAAAGCCGCAGTCAAGACGGGCTTCAGAGGATGTTTTAGCTCCCGTAAGATCAATCTCTCCGGAGGACAGATCCATCGTCGCGCCCTCGAAAGAGACTGCTGCTGAAGGATTTGACGTGCAGCGGAAAATTAGCGCGTCAAGTTTCATCCTCGTGTCCGTCTGGAGGTCGAGTTCCAGGACGGAGAATGCGTGATGGAAAGTGAAAGGGATCTCGCCTTCTGATTTCGTTTTATTCTCAGCGGCGGCCCACATAAGGTCGTACCGGGCAAGGTGCGAGATGTCGTTTGCGCTTTCCTGCGTCTGGACTGAAGGAAGAGTAACGTTCACTTTGTGAGGGTCGCTCCCGGAGTCCTTAGAGTAGGGGTAAAATGCGTAGAAGGACTGGGGGTCGGTCTCTGAGGCCCAATGGATGCGCGCGGCTCTCGAGATATACGAGAATGATGATTCTGCGGCCGCTTCATCCGCCTTGTATGCGCAGTTGGAATTTATTGTGGCTGAGGCGTTTGCCGTCCAGATTCCAATCTGGTCGGAGTCTTTCCAAGCGACACGGACTGCAGAGTCGTCCTCGGTGTAGGTGACCTTGGTCGGGGCCTCGAAGGTTGCCGAGAACGATGCCTCTGTGCCCTCGTCAAGAGTCTCGAGCGGTCCCGCAGTCTTGGAGCAGGAAGCCATCACGACTAAGGCGGAAAGCCCTGCAAAAAGCAATGATATGTAATTTCTTTTCATTTTCAGTTTCCTCCTTTTTACCATTCCCATTTATCCATATCTTCAGCACCGCTTCCGCCCGGCCGCGTCTCAGTAGGGTCATAGAGTGCGGCGTCAATCAGCGGCTTGAGCACACCTTCCATCACAAGGAAGGCTGCGGCGTTAGGGTGGACGTGGTCTGTGCCGTTCCAGCGGTATTCCTCCTTGAGGTCATTGTCCTCGTCGTGAAGGACTGCCCAATAGTCGGCATAGCCGTAACCGTTCTTCTGGGCGAGAGCCCTGAGAAGTGCGTTAGTCGTGATGACTCTCTGAGAAACCCAGTCACCATTGTATTGGTCTTTCCAAGCCTGTTTCTGCCACCACATATCGCGGGTCGGAGCGACAGAGCCGATGATGACCTTTGCGCCCTCATCGGAAGCCATCCGAGCCATCAGGGCGACATTCGCCACGATTTCCTCAGGGGCTGTTCTGTATTCGTCGTTCCAGGCAAGGTCGTTCGTGCCTCCGGCAATCACTGCGACAACAGGGTCGTCAGAGAGCACCTCAGAACTGAAACGGTTGACCATATTGATGGTTGTCGTGCCGTCTAAGCCGAAATTGGCATAATTGTTTTCCGTGAAGAACGATGCGCGGCCTCTATCCCGCCAAGTGCGGGTGATGGAGTCACCCATAAAAGCGGCCGTGTGGCCGGACTGATTGCCATAGGAAGGAGCATTGTCCGCTACGGTCTCTTTCACGCAGCGTACCTGATAGCCTGCCCCGGCGTAGGTGTTGTAGGATGTGACCCCGCCACGGGTTGAAGATATGGAAGATGCCGTGCAGGTGGCTCTAAGCGGGAATCTCGGTCCGGAGGTCGCTGCCGTGGACATAAGAAGCTCACCCGCACCGACAATCACCGAGCCGCCGAAACCGGCCTTTCGCTGACCTGCATACGGGAAGTAAACATCGTAGTCAGGAAGGTAGAAGCCGTGCTTTCCGGATGAAAGGCGTACGTTGTGGAGCGCCACGGCATAGAAGTCCGGAGTCGGCACCTTCCATCCCGCAGGACAAGGGTCGTAGATGGTCTTCTCGCTGGTGACGTTGTCTGAGCAGCCCCAGAGGGTCTTCCACGCGGCATTTTCTTCAATAGTCCTGTTCGCGACATCGCTGTTTCCGGAGAACCAGTCGTAGGTCGGAGCGCAGGCATCTGAAGTGCCGCCGAACATCCATTTGTGAGGATATTTGACGCTCATCGCAACAGCTGATGAGAGCGAATACTTAGCACCGAGTTCGCTCGCGAGCATCTTCGCGTTCTGGGTGCGGTCGCCATAGACAAGATTGCCAGAAAGGGCATATTCCTTTTCATCTGTGTACGCCACCAATCCCCAGTGCTCATCCATCCCATAAAGTTCGTTGGTGTATTTTTCAGCTGCCGGGAACGGGTCTTTGCGGCCCCACTGGTAGTAGTGACCGACTGCGCGGGCGGCCTTCACCTTGTCGGACTCGTCCTTAGCGGAAAGGCCCGCGGTTGCGCCGAGATTTCGGTCCATAACGACATAGCGTCCGACGGCCTTGCCCGTAGCCTCAGGGTCATACCCTTCCACAGCCCAGATGTTCCAGCTCCAGAGGATGTCTCCCGAAGCGTTTCTTACTGCAATCAGGGCGTTTCCGTTCACGAATTCCTTAGGAGTCTTGAAATATACCATTCCCTCGCCCTCGTCAAAGAATATGCTCGTTGTGACAACAGGACTCTTCTGAGAATATGTCCCGTCATCCTGGAGCGGAGCGGAGTACCAAACAAGGACAGCGTCGCTCGGGGTGATGTTCACAGGAAGCGGAGCCTCGGTGAGAGTCGCGCCCTCGAAGGTCTGACTTCCGGAAGTGGAGTTGCCGTTACCGCGGACAGTCGCCTTGAAAGCGTAGAGCTTGTCTGCCTTGGAGACGATGTAGGTGTTTGCGGTGCCGTTCTCGGAAAGATTTATGGGGTTTGCGGTGAAACCGAGGCTGTAGGAAGTGCAGACTCCCCTCTTGAAGCCCCCTTCAGGAACATCGACGGTGACAGGTTCTATCTCAGCCCCGTCGAGGGAGCAGGAAACAGTGACTTTCTTGCCGCTGTAGAGCGGGTTCACCTTAGCATAGAGGCTAAGCCCCTTCTTGTTCACAACGGCTGTTCCCGTCGGAGTGACCTCAACAGCGCTGGAAGTGGTCTCGCCGGAGGTAAGTTCGCCTGAGAGGATGTTGTAGTTGCCCTTTTCAAAACTCAGTGCCGTACCCTCATCTCCCTGAAGCGTTATGCCCAGACACTGGACCGGGAGGTTTGAGGTTATCGTGACCTTCACGTATGAAGCGACCGGAGAAAGCTGCGCATCCACATAGCCTGCCTCGGTGCGTGAAACGCCTTTAATCGCAGAGGCGAAAAGAGTGTTCTTTTTTATGTCAGCAAGTCCCGAAGCCACGTCACAGGTCTGCCGGGAAGGAATCTGCACGAAGATTGAATCCGGCTTTGAGGTGGAGCTGCGGTAAGGATAGTACAGACCGACATCCACCTTGTCCACACTGTTCCAGTAGAGTTTTCCTTTGTCGCTCACAGGAGAGAAATAGGAACGTGCCGTGGAAGTGTAGGCTCCGAAGTAGGCATTGTCCAGAAGCCTTTCGGAAGATCCGCTTTCGCTAAGATAAACCCCGATTCTGTCAGAAACGGCTTCCCAGACAATGGCACTTTCCTCAGCAGGAGAAAGCGCCGTAACTCTGAAGGAGACAAGGTCCTTCGCAGTCGGGTTCGGTTCCTCCTCAATTTGCGTCTTTTGGCAGCCGGCGAAGGCGGACAAAGCACACAGAGAAAGAAGAGCAAAGTATATTTTTCTTTTCATAATCATTTCTTCTTTTGTTGTTCAGACTACTCAAGGGTGATTTGATAGAATGAGTCGGTGCCGCTGTAATAGTCGCGGGTGGTGAAAACTCCCCTTTCCCATTTGAAGGTGCTCACGCTCTGGCCGTCAAGGCCCTCGATGCAGTTGCCCTTGAAAACGTAAGGTTCGTAGAGTTTCATCACGCCATCCGGAAGAGTCACGGCGCAGACGCTTTCCCTCACCTCGACATCGGTGTAAACCGGCTCTCCCTTTTCGTCATAGACAGGGTTTCCGTTCTCGTCGATTGCCTGCTCAGGCTTGGTGTAGGCGAGAGTCCAGACCTTGCTCTTGTAGAACTTCTCGAAGTTGTCGAGAACCGGAAGAGATTCCCTTGTGGCTGTTCCGATTTTCTTTCCGTTCACGCAGAGGTCGAAGACAGTGCGGGTCACGGCAAGGTCGGAAGTCTTGACTGCGGCGATATATTCCTCAGGAGTGGTGTCTCCTGAAAGAGGGTACATTCTCACCTTGTTGAATGAGCGCAGCCCCTTCAGGACCATATAGTCGTAATTCTCTGAAAGAGACATAATCGTGAACTCATAGTCTCCGCCCCAGCCCTGGTAGCCGCCTCCGTTGTCTCCGCCCGGGAAGGAAAAGAAATGGATGTAGTCGTTGTTGGTGCAGAATTTAAGCATCGGACCCGTGCTGAGCTCGACCTTGTACTCGGACTCGGTGACAGGGGTTTCCTGAGGAACGAACCCGTCGCCTTCGAACCAGACTTTCACCGTGTAGTCATCGTGAAACTCAAGCACATAGACCCATCCGCCGTAGCGAAGCTGCTCGTCAGGAAAAAATTCCATAACCCAGGTTCCACGCCCGACGAGCGCGCTCCTGTATAGAGATAGAGTTTCCTCGGTCCTCTGCGATGCCGATTTGTCGTAAATCCGGTCATTTTTGGTGCAGGAGACGCCTGCAAAAAGCAGGAGTACAGATGCAAGACAATATAATGCATTTCTCATAGCCATACTCATTTAGTCGTCAAGGGATGTCCAGTCGAGGCTGTCAAGCTGGGATATTCGTCTCAGATAGATTTCTCTCCACCTGTCGGTGTCCACACCATAGGAGTCCTTGAGCCATTTCTTGAGCATTTCCTTTTTCTGACGGATTTTCGCTCCACCGTCGCTTCCGGCCTGGGCAATCATATCCTCCCATTCCTCTTCGCTCATTGCGATGAGGCGTCCACCTGTCTCCGCGATGTCCTCCGCGTAAGAAGAACGGGCATAGTTGCTCACAAATCCATACTTGTATGGACTTTCTGTAAGGGAGGAGTAGCGGTCGCCCACATAGTCGCTCGTGGTGATGTCCTTGTATTCCTCGGGAGCGGTATAGATTCCGTCGAGGATGTGGGTGAACTCGTGGAGCATAGTGCCAGCGATTCGCGTCGCATCTGCGTGATATTCAAAGAAATTCACTCCGAGGATGTTGATCTGAAGACCGTTCTCGGCGGATGCGAGGGCCGTGGTTCCATTGCTGCTTATCTCGAAACTGCCAACCATAAAAAGGACTTTCGGGAAGTACTTTTTCACGAAAAGCGCAGGGTCCTCATCCTCATTGTCGGTGCTCATCATCTCCACCATAGCCTCAAGGGTGGTGAATTTCAGAAGCTTGGCGATCATAATGGATTTGTCGATGTCAGGAGGAGACACCCAGTAGCTGAAACTGGTCTCGCGGTCCGGCATCCTGTATTCAAACCTGATGTTGTACGGCTCGACATAGTTCCTCTGAAGCCACGCATCGAACTCTGTGTAACGCGTCGGTTCATCCTTGAAAATGCTTTCCTCCGGATTGACTTCATCCTTGGTGCAGGAGACTGCGCCGGAAAGCGTCAACAGAAGTGTCAGGGCTAAAACAATATATCTTTTCATATTTTTCATTCCTCCTTTATTCATATTTTACGAAAGGATGGTTCGGACTCTCGGCGTTGTTGCGCGGGTTGGCCTCAAGACCTGCCTTGATACACTCCTGAGGAATCTGGAAGGCGCGGCGAAGGTCATTGTAAGGGAGAGAGACCGTGGTGGTGTAGCCGGTTGTGGTGGCATCGTCGTAGTAGGTGTCATCGAAGCGGTCGATGGTGATGCCATACCTCTTTACGTCCATCCAGCGAAGTCCTTCTTCGAGAGAATCAACCCTTCGGCAGAAAAGAAGGCATTGGGTGAAGTACTCCTGGGTGCCGCTCTCTACGCTGAATCCGTGCGGATGGATGGGTTTGCGGGAAGTAGGGAGAGTCTTCGTGTACTCGGCGATGTAGGCCGAAGAGGCCGGGTCTCCGTAGACTTCCTCAATAAGTTCTTTCGTGAGATGCTTGATCCCCCTGTTGCCTACTCTGAAAACTGAGCAGTTCCAGGTGTCGAGGTCCTCGGCGGCTTTGTCCCAGTTTTTGAGCTGGATGTAGGCCTCGGCCCTGTTGAGAAGAACTTCATTGCAGTTGAGCGCGACCATAGTTGAACGGGAGTACCCGGTGCCGGCCACGGCATCGGCGACTTCCCACTGGGAAGGCCATTTAGGGAAATAGACATTATTCACCTTAAGGTCGCACCAATACATAGGTATCATCCTATAGACATCCTGATAGGAGTCGGTCTTCGAGGTGTCGAATGGTCCGCCCATAGGTCTTTTGCAACGGAGGGTTTCCATCTTGGCGAGACGGTTCGTGTGGCTGTAGCGCGAGCCGTTTCCGCTCCAGGGATGGAAAAGGCTTCCGTTCGCGGAATAAAGCGGGATCAGCAGCAGGGTGAACTTGTGGCCAGTATCGATGTAGTCCAATGCCCTCGTGTCATAGCTCCAGGCAAGTTTGCTTGCAGTCTCCCAGTCGCGAAGCATCTCCGAAGGGTTGCTTCCCAGAACGACGTCCGCTGCGTCAATGGCTTTCTGCCACTGGTTGCTGTAGATGTAGAAACGGGTTGCGAGGGCGTAGGCGGCCTTCTTGTTGAAGTGGTACTTAGGCACTGTGTAGGCCTCGTCGCTCACAAGCGGAAGAGCCTCCTCGATGTCCGCCTGAATCTTTTCGTAGTCCTCTTTGAGGGTTCCGCGGCTGTACCGAGGGTTGAGAGTTGTCTCCGGGCGGTCCATATAGGTCACTCCGAGATACTCCCCGGCATATTCAGGATGGTACGGGAGACAGTAGATCATCGTAAGGCAAAGGTGGGCGTAGGCCCTGCAGAGAAGAGCTTCGGCCTTATATGGAAGGACTTCTTCGGGAGAACCCATATTCTCAATGGCCTCCAAAGCCGCGTTGGCGACTGCTATCATATTGTAGTAGCCCTGCCAGGTGTTGACGTTGCTTTCGTTGTCGGCCTCGGTGATAGGCTCCCAGGCATAGTTCTGCTCGATGAGAACGGAGGTGTTGTTGTTGGCCTCGTTGTAGAGCTCGCAGTTGTCGGAAGCATACTCGAAATAGCGGACATACGTCCTTGAAGAATAGGCGGAAACAAGGAGTTTCTGTATTTTCTCCTTGGTGTCGAGTTCCGCCCTGTTGTCCGGGAGCGTGTCGAGGAACTTGTCGCAAGCGGAAAGGCTCGCAAGTGCAGCGGCGGTCGCAATAAGCAAATATATCTTTTTCATATCTTCCCAGTCTTAAAAGCCGATTTTACAAGTGAGGGTAACCTGCTTTGGCATAGGCACTGCCACACCGCCGGCATTGAGGAATTCAGGGTCCTGACCTTCGAGCCTCTTGTCTGAGTAAAGAAGGCAGAGGTTCGTGCCCTGAAGCTTGAACGCAAGGCTCTTGAGGTGGATTTTCTCCACAGCAGCCCGAGGAAGCTCGTAGCCGAGAGAAACCTCCTTGAGGCGAATGAAGTCGCCCTTGGCAACTCTCTGGTCGGAGTAGTTGTAGGCATTGTAGGCGATGCTGAGGTTACGGATGCTGCTGTTCTGGCGTGAACTTGCGATGACAGGGACATTGGTTGTCTTCTCGTCGCCCGGGCTGATGTAGCGGTCCATAAACTCACGCGGCATAGCGGTAAGGTCGCTGTAGCTGCTTGAGAAGATAGGGTCGAGACGCACAACGTTTCCGAAGGAGTAGGTGAGGAAGAGGTTCACGGTGAATCCGTAGAACTTGAATATGTTACCGAAACTTCCGGTCATCGTCGGGTCGACAGGGCCTTCGTACTTGAGGTTGCTGAAATTGTTCATTTCCTGGAACTGGATGTCCGTAGAGGTGATTTCCCCGTCCTTGTTAAGGAAGGTCGGAATACCCATTTCGTCAAGTCCCATAAAACGAAGAGAGAACATAGAGCCGCGCGGCATACCCTCCATCGAATAACCTGAACCGGTGAGGTAACTGATTACCGTCTGGTAGGTCTTGAGGTCGGTCACGATGTTGGACATATGCGAGAAGATGAAACTCGATGTCCAGACGAAATTCTTGCGGTCGATGTTTTTCGTCGTGAGAGAAAGCTCCACGCCGGATGATTTCATCGAAGCGACGTTACCCATCTTGTTCACGACGCCGCCAAGTCCCTGAGTGACAACGTTTCCGATGAGGTCGTAGTTGTTTCGGCGGTAGGCGTCGAAGGAAAGGAGAATGCGGTCGTTCACAAATCCCAGGTCTGCCCCGACGTTGAACTCGTGCTTTTTCTCATAGGTGAGTTCCGAGTTCTCGATTGAAGATATATAGAGCGAAGGCTCCATCATATCCGAGTCTCCTCTCCAAGGGGTTGAAGGATAGAAGATTGCAGTGGAATTGTTGACCCACGAAGGTCCTCTGTCGGCAGTGAGGGAGTAGGACATTCTCACGCTCATACTTGAAAGGGCCGGTTTGAGGCTCTCGAAGAAATCCTCCCTGTCTGCCGACCATTTGCCGGCGACGTTCCAGGTAGGAAGCCACCTTGCGCTGCGGGCCCTTCCCAAACGATTGGAGCCCTCGTAACGGAATGTTCCGTTAAGAGTGTAGCGGTAGTCGTATGAGTAGGAAGCGGTCGTGGCAAAAGCGACATTTCTCTCGTGGGTGTTGCCTATACTATAATAATAGGTATTCTGCTCAAGCTGTTTCTTGAAGAGGTCGAGGATGTAGAACGGTGTTTCTCCGGCCTCATACTGAAGTCCCCAGCCGGTGAACTGCGAGGTGTGGCGGTCAAGGGAGTTGATTTCCAGAGCAGCGTAAGCGTTGAGGATGTGCTTGTCGGCGAAAGTCGCGTTGTAGGTTCCTGACGCACGGAAATCCACGCTGAGGGCTGAATAGCTGTTCTTCTTCACGATACCTCCCTGCGGCAGAACGGAATATTTGTCGGAAGTCGGCTCGTCAGGATTGTCATAAAGGTAAGGGTTGTAGTTGATGATCATCTTCGTGTCCATCGCCCTGTAGGCCTGCGCCTGATTGGAGCCGTCCTTGATGTTGTGCTCGGTGGATGAAAGCTGATACCTAACTGACCCGAGGGCAGAGAGTTCAAGCCCCTTGACCGGACGCGCCTTGAGTTCCATCTGGAACTTGGTGTCGAGGACAGAGAGGTCGAGATAATTGTTTGCAAGTTCGTTCTTGATATTGAACGGGGCGTAGTTCATCGTGTAGTACTCATCCGGGTCGAGAGTACGGGATGTTCGCAGGGCGTAGGAATATGGGTTTATGTCAAAATCCCTTCTGACCTGACCTTCTGAGGCATTGAGTTCCGATGACAGGGTTCCCGGCGCCCTCTGCTGACGGTAGGATGCGTTACCTATCAAGTTCAGGGTGAGGTAGTCCTTGAAAAGTTTCTGGGAGGTGTTGAAAAGGGCGGTGTAACGGTTGACCTTGCTCTGGATTGTCCAGCCCGGGTCAACGAGCGCACCGAGAGAGGCATAGTAACTGCCCTTTTCTGAACCGGAAGTGATGCTCACGGAGTGGCTGTGCTGGATGCTCGGACGGAAAAGTTCACTGAACCAGTCGGTGTTTCTCATCTCGGCCTCGCGAAGGTATGCCTTGCGCCCTGCCTCTGTGTTCTCGATTGCATATTTCCCGGTAGTCTGGTCGTATGTATTCATAAGCTGGGACATCTTCATATAGACGCCTCCAGACGAGCCATAGACGCTGCGGGTAAAGTTGAGCCATCCCTTCTGGTACATCTCTTCATAGACGGACATCTGCTCCTGAGAGTTCATAATGTTGAATTCGGAGTAGGAAGGTACCATCCTCATAGTGTACTCGCCGTTGTAGTTGACACGGGTCATACCCGGGGTTCCTTTTTTGGTGGTCACGACGATGACGCCGGCCATAGCCCTCGCGCCGTAGATGGAAGTTGCGCTACCGTCCTTGAGAATCTGGAAGCTCTCGATGTCGTCGGAGTTAAGTCCTGCGATGGCGGAGCTGATAAGGGTAGTCGCGTCACCGGAAGAAAGGGAACTTGCGTCCACGTCCACGACATCCTCCATAATCACGCCGTCCACAACCCACAGAGGTTTGGAGTCGCCGTAGATGGAAGTTGCGCCTCTGACTCTGATTTTAGGGGCGGCACCGAATGTTCCTGAGACGTTCTGCACGGAAACTCCGGCAGCCTTACCTTCAAGAGAACGGCTGATTTCTCCGATTCCGCTCAAGTTCACCTCGGCTGCGGAAAGCTGGTCAGTCGCTCCGGTAAAGAGCCTCTTGTCGGTGGTGGTCATACCGGTTACGACAGCCTCTGAAAGCATCTCGGTGCTCTCGGAGAGAGTGAAATTCACAACGGCGGCAGCAGGAAGCGTTACAGCGGTGTAACCGAGGCAGGAAGCCTCTATCTTCGCTCCTGAAGGAACCTTGGAAAGGGAGTAGTTACCGTCAATGTCGGTTACGGTTGCGTTGGACTGGTTTCCCGCGATGGAAACCACAACGCCGGGCAGGGGCTCACCGGAGGAGTCCTTGACTGTTCCCTTGACAGAGAGGAGAGTCTGCGCCGCGGACGGAATAATCCACAGCAGGGAAAGCAGCGCTATAAGACAAAATCTCTTCATAACTTAGGGATTATTCGGTGTATTCCTTTGTAAGGACGAGGTCGGTGTAGGAAACAATCTTCGAAGTGAAGCCGAAGTACTTTCCGGTGCTCCACCAGATGTTGAGCTGCTTAGGGACATTGGTATTCCCGAGCTCCGCCTTCATAAATGAGAGAGTGATTGTGTGGGAGCTCTCGTCAAATACAGGCTCCGCATCCCAAGCGGCTGCTCCTACACTTGAAAATATGAACCAACCGGACGGACTGTTCGTAGTGGAGCCGTTGTAATGGATTGAGTAATATTTATTTGCTGCAGAGTCTATGCTGAAGCCCTGGATGCCGATGCGCACCTTTCCGTCAACAAATTCCGCGGTGAAAGGCCTGTCGGCGAGTTCACCCTTCTGGATTGCCACTGAGAAGGACTCGAGCGGAGACTGAGCGGAGAAGACGAAATCGCTCTTGTCGGCTGTGTCGTCAATGTTCTTTGCGACTTTCCAGGTGCCGAGAAGGTAGTACCAGTCGCTCTTTTTCTGGAGATTGAGAGTCACATAAACCGGGTCAATGCTCTTGTCGGAAGGGGTGATGACCGCCCTGCCGGTGTAGGCCTTGCGGCCTTGAGCGCGGTTAACGGAGAATGTAACTCCGCTTTCGCCCTTGGTGGCTGAGAAAATGTTGTCCGGGTTCTCCTGGATTGAGACAGTGTAGTCCGAGGTGCAGTGCACAAGGGAGAGGACGGAAGTCTCGGAGTCAGAAAGATTGACCGTGGTGGTACTGAGCACAATGCCGCTGAAAGCTGCCTGGGTGATGGTAATATCCACTGAAGGCACACCCTCTGCGCTGACGGTGATGACCGCGCTCCTCGGGGAGTCACCGGTGTAGGAGAACACATTGAAGAGAACTGCGGAATTTGCCACGCTCACCCTAAGCCAGTCAGGATTGGACGATGTGGCGGTAAGGGAGGCGCCGCCGCACTCAAACTGCGCGGTTCCAAGGCCACCTTCGGAAGTAAATTCCGTTGCTGTTACGCTTTTCAGTTCAAGGACAGCCTGTGCCTCCTCCTTATTGCAGGAAGACGCTGCGATGAGCGCGACGGCTGCCACAGTAAAAATGTGGAAAATCCTTTTCATATAGGGTGATGAATTTATTTTATGTATTCTATGGTAACTTGTGAATCAGTCAGTTTCTTGTGGGTGCCGTCTATTACGATGTGAAGATAGACAAACTGGTAGGTTTCGCCTTTTTTCGCCTTCACATCCACCGGAATCTCCACGACAGGGTTATCCTTGCTGATTTCGATGCCGATGTCGTCCTTTTTGAAGCGGACCCATCCGCCGGCGTTGACCTGAACGAGTTTGAGTTTCACAGGGTCTTCGCCCCTGCGCCAGGTAAACTTCAGACCCTTTATAAGAGGATAGTCCTCAGGGGTAATCATCCTTATTATACGCGTGGAACCCTCCTCCATCTCAAATGAAGTCCAGCCAGGAAGACAATCCGGAGTCTGGGCGATGTCGGAAAAGTTCTTCACCAGGTCCTTAGCCTCGCTGACGATGTCAGTGCAGCGGGTAAAGTCGGAAACTCCCCTGCCCTGCTCGGCAAAGGTATATTCCCAGGCATCGAAATCAAACGGCTTTCCCTCTTTCTTCGCATCGAAGAAGTGGTTCCAGCGCGGGATGTAGTAGTCGCGGATGAGACCGGACCACATTCTGCAGGCGTAGTCATCAAGTCCGTCCGGTTTGCGGCCGTTGCCCCAGATGGTGATAAGACGGCGCGCATTGGTCTCGTAATGGTCTTTCTCTTCATCAGTTGTGCCCCAGTCGCGTGCGAAGCCAATCCAACGGTCAAGCCTTGTGACAGGGTTTTCGTTGAAAAGACGGTCGGCACGAAGAAGGAGGTCGCGGAAACGTCCTTCGAGAGCCTCTGCAGTGGCATTGTCCCCGCAAAGATATGCCGTATTTATCTGGTCAATGAGAACCTCAGCCTTTCCGAAAGCGTAGAAGCCGCTCCACAGAGCGAGGTCCCTCATATATTCAGGATTGCCGGAGAGTTCATCTGAGGCGCTGATGAATGCCTCGAGACCTTCGAAATACTCCGGGCTCACGATGTAGCGTCCGCCAAGACCGTAGAAAGGCTGTTTCTGAATGCGGTACTGAGCCCTGCTGGAGCAGATTCCGTGGGTTGTCTTCAGCATCTTGTCCCAGAAGGTAAGAAGTTTCTCGGGGCAGGAGCCGTAGCGGTTGAGAGTGTAGTTCTTGAGCCACTGGTGAATATCCTTGTGGGATGTGCTCCAGGCGGCATCGGCGAGAATTTCGTAGATGACTTCGTTGTTCTCCACTCCCTCAGGGGCAGAGCCGTAGCCCACCAGATTTCCTTTATTGTCTGAACCCAGAGCCTTGAGGTGACCGTTGAGGTAGAAGTCAAGCGCACCGATCGGGCAGGTTCTTCCGCCGAAGTTCGGCACGGTGCTGTAGATCCACTGCTTGCCGAAAAGTCCCTTGGCGTAGTTCCAGGTGTATTCGTTCTCCCAGATTCCGTAGTTGAAGTCAACGCTGAGGTCAAGAATCATCATCTTGTCATCAGGAATCCCTGAGAAAAGCGCCTTGATGCACTCTGCCGGCCAGAGGTACCTCTGATAGCCGAACATCCAGCCCTGAAGTACCCAGGTGGCGTCAGGGTTCGCTGCAGCGATGGACTGGTAGAGAGCTTTTCCGTAGGATGCGACTTGAGCGAGACGCTCTTCGGAGCCCACAGGAGCAAAAGGAAGTTTCATCTCGTTGAAGCTGTCTGCGAGGTAGAACTCACCCTTTCCGAACTCCTTCTCCCATTCCTCGATATACATCGAGGCAATCTTCTGATAAATCTCGGTTTCCGGAAGTATAAAATTGGAAACATAGTAGTCTCCGTCATCCTCCCAACCGGTTTCGATGAGTTCAGCTTCAGGGCAGACCCGCTTCAGAGCCTCAGGGACAAAACCGGCGAAAGCGTTGTAAATCGGGGACATACCGAGTTCGTTCATCCTGTCCACAATCTTGTGCGCAAGTTCAATCGTCTGGTCATACCAGCTCTGAGGAACCTGACCGTCGAGTTCTGACATATTTCCCATTCTGAACCACGGAAGATGCGCAGGTCCCGGGACAAACTTTCCGATTTCTTCGTCTGTCATTCCGAGCTTTTTCCACACGCGGGCGAAGATGGCCTCGCTTCCGATAGGTGCAAGAGGCATATCCACGCCGTGGAGAGCCATCCTGTCAAGTTCCTTCTCCCACTCATCCCACTTCCAGTAAGGCATAGTGTAGCCGAACGTGCAGACATTCATCCACTGACGGTGGCGGAACGGGGTTGTGGTGATTTTAAGCGGCTGGTCCTCGAACTTTTTCGGAAGGCGGATGTTGTTCACTGTCCAGGTGTACATTCCGTAGTGGTTTTCGCTGAGGAAATCATAGAATCCACGGCAAACGGCGCTCGTGGAGCTTCCCTTCACGGTGAGTTTTCCGCCCCGGACCTCAGTGGAGAAATACTCTCCTTCGGCGACAGGGCCCGTAACCTCGAATTTAACGTTTTTCGGGAAGTAGCCGATTGTTCTCTCGACAACGCTCTCGGCAGCTTCAGTCGCTTTTTTCAGAGACGGATTCGTCGCAGCGGAAGACGCTGCAAAAGGTAGCGACATCAGGGCTGAGCAGACCAGAGCGGGCAGTAAAAATTTCATCTTCATTATCAGTCAGTATTGTTAGTTTCCAGCGGTAATTTTTTTGCAATTTATTGTATTGCGCGAGGAAAAACAAGGCATAATAATGAAAATATAAATAGTTTACACAATTATATCATTTGCTATCAGCTATTTAGCAAAATAATTGTTGTCTTAAAATACAAATGA
Source organism: bacterium (assembly GCA_963640535.1). Taxonomy (GTDB): domain Bacteria; phylum Bacteroidota; class Bacteroidia; order Bacteroidales; family UBA932; genus Cryptobacteroides. The sequence goes on from CAVHYU010000003.1 coordinate 84,363, forward strand.
AAAATAAACTAAATTGACGAAATTTCTGCAACTTCATCTTCAAAAGTCTGGGGCCGGAGGGCTTTCAGGCGAGTTCTGGAGCGGTAAGCATAGATGGTTGAACGGGAGTAGCGCAAAAGAGTGGAGATGCGGTCCGTTGAAGTGATGCCGAGGCGGATGAGAGCATATATCCTCAGTTCAGGAGTGAGGGCGTTCCTGTCAGGACAGGAAAGGGCGAAATCCGGTTTTAACAGGGCGTTCACATCACTCAGAAATGTAGGAAAAAGCGAAAGGAAAGTGCGGTCGAACACCCCGTAGAACGAGTTCCATTCTTCATCCACTACTGCATTGGATTTCAATTCCTTTGAAAGTGCCGCTTTCTCCCCGTCCATCGAAAGACGGTTCAGACGACGCCTGTACTGGTCCAACCTTTCTATTCTGGCGATGCACTCAAGCATAAGCCCGGTGATATAGACATTTTTAATGTCACTCGCTTCCCTTAGGGACTCATTTGCTTGTTGCTGAAGCACTTGGGCCGCCTGTAACTCTTTTGTTAGGCTTGCAAGAGAGTTTTTTCTGCGCCTAAGCAGAAGCACAAGAAGAGCCATCACGCCAAAAAGAACTGTCGTAAAAACGAGGCAGCACACCAGAATAATCATATTGCGGTGCTTTATGGCAAGATAGGATTCGTTTACGATGGAAATAATCGGAGCTACGGCATCTACCTTCAGCCGGGCTTTGCAGAATGAGGCATCATCAAGGGCTTTTTTCAGGTAGCGGTGAGCTCTGGTTATGTCCCCGTCCTCATAGAGCATCATAGCAAGGGAACGGAGTGAAACATACTCTTTCTTGGCGTTCAGAATGTCGGAAACAGATGAAATGACAAGATATTCTTCAACTTTGTCCCTTAGGCCCAGAGAGGTGTAGATGTCAGCGACAGAAAGCGCTACCGGGCCTTTCCGGGAGTCGGACACGGGAAGGGAGTCACAGAAAGGGAGAAGTTCCGCGAGCGCTTCGGCGTATTTTCCTTTTTCGACGAGTTTGTCGCTTGAAGTCCGAGCATTTTCAGGGGAAATAATCAGGAGGGAGTCTTTAACTTCCGAAGATTTTTTGCGGTAAAACTCAGTCACCTCCGGGTCAAAACTTAATTCGGCAAGTGTCGAATATATGAAGGAATAGTAATCGTAAGCCTCTATGAGACAGGATTTCGATGCGGTTCTACGGTTTATCGCGTCCAGATGTGCAAGAGCCTCTGAATGGAGTCCTGCGGTTTCGTATTCCTTGCCCAGAGCAAGATGGCTTTCGTTGATGCAGAGAGGATCGCCGATTTTTTCGGCAAGACAGAGCGAGGCTTTTGCATAGACGGTGGCGGAGTCAGTCCGAAACTTGTCGTAGAGCCGCCGGATAGTGGAAATAAGCCTGTAGCGGTCCTGGAGGGAACCGGCTTTCTTGAGAAGAGCCTTGCAGGAATCGATTTTATGTAGTCTCACTCCGTCATACAGCGAAGCATTGTCAATGGCACGATCAAGGTCGGAGAGAGTATGATATGACTTTTGCGGATTGAAATCAGCAAGTTCCATCTCCTGACTTTCCGCAGCCGCCGCGGGAAAAGACAGAAGGGTTATCAGCGAAAGAAGTGCGATGAATATTTTTCTCATTCTGCAAATATCGGGAATTATCATTGATTTGCACAACTAATCGACACTGAGAACCAAAAAAAGGTGACCGGAGTTCCGATCACCTTTTTTGGGTATAATGAAATTTGAATTATTTCTTCTTGTTGGCGTAACGCTGGTAGAACTTGTCCACGCGGCCGGCTGTGTCGACGAGCTTCATCTTGCCTGTGTAGAACGGATGTGAAGTGTTGGAGATTTCGACCTTTACCACTGGGTACTCAACACCTTCGATTTCAATTGTTTCGCGTGTGTTAGCGCAAGATCTTGTAATGAAGACCTGATCGTTGGACATATCCTTGAAAGCTACAAGACGGTAGTTTTCGGGATGAATTGACTTTTTCATTTTTCTATTGTTTTTAATTGAATTTCAATCTGTTCCGCAGCGCCAAAGCGGCCGCGCCCCAAAAAGGGAGCGCAAATGTACGCAATATTTCGTTAATTGCAAAATTATGAGGAAAGTTTTGCGCTAAACTTTCACTTTCCACTGGAGATTCGGAGCGGGGCTCCGTACTCTTTTTGTTGAGATAAGAGGATTTGGGCCTCTACAACTCCATTTTGTTGAGATAAGAGGATTCGAACCTCTACAAAGAGAACCAAAATCTCTTGTGCTGCCATTACACCATATCTCAGTATATTCACCCCTCCCGTCCCCTCTGTAGGGGAAGTGGTGCTCCGTCTTCCCTATCAACACTTGCCCGCCCCTTCAAAGACTGCGCACGGCGCTCTTGCGCCTTTTATTCACCCCTCCCGTCCCCTCTGTAGGGGAAGTGGTGCTCCGTCTTCCCTATCAACACTTGCCCGCCCCTTCAAAGACTGCGCACGGCGCTCTTGCGCCTTTTATTCACCCCTCCCGTCCCCTCTGTAGGGGAAGTGGTGCTCCGTCTTCCCTATCAACACTTGCCCGCCCCTTCAAAGACTGCGCACGGCGCTCTTGCGCCTTTTATTCACCCCTCCCGTCCCCTCTGTAGGGGAAGTGGTGCTCCGTCTTCCCTATCAACACTTGCCCGCCCCTTCAAAGACTGCGCACGGCGCTTTAGCGCCTGTACTATCTCTTTAGCCCAGCTCGCACGGCGCTTTAGCGCCTGTTTGCTAATTGGGGTGCAAATTTAGGGAAAAATTTGCTTTTTGCAAAATACTGTTCGGCCTATACTGAATACTTTCCCCTACTAACCTTCCTCTACATATAGAAAATCAGGATGTAGCAGAGGGCGGCGAAGGCGCCTCCGGCGAGAGGGCCGAGGACCGGAACCCAGCTGTAGCCCCAGAGGCTGTCACGCTTCGGGCTCTTGAAAGGAAGAACTGCGTGGGCGATGCGTGGAGCAAGGTCGCGGGCGGGATTTATTGCATAACCCGTAGCGCCGCCGAGCGACATACCGATTGACATAATGAGCATAGTCACAGGGAACGCCCCCATTGCGCCCAACCCCACTGCCGGGATGTTCGAGTTGGTGCCGAACATAAGGATGCAGAAAACAAGAAGCCACGTTCCTGTAAACTCGCAAAAGAAATTCCTGAGGGGGTTCGAAACTGCGGGCATCGTGCAGAAGGTGCCGAGTTTCGTATCAGGATCCTCCGTAGCGTCATACTGGTCTTTATAGAAAGCCCAGACGAGCACAGCTCCGGCGAAGCCCCCGAGCATCTGCGCGAGGACATAGAGCGGAACCTCAATCCACGGCATCTGTCCCGTGAGAGCCACGGCGAGAGTCACAGCCGGATTGAGATGAGCTCCGGAATAGGGCCCAGCGATGAAAACTCCGCACATTACAGCGAAGCCCCAGCCGAGAGTAACCACCACCCAGCCTGCGCCTTTGCCCTTTGATTTTTCGAGACTTGTGCAGGCGCACACACCGTCACCGAGAAGAATCAGCACCAGAGTGCCGAGAAATTCCGCAAGATATGGATTCATAATTCGTTCAACTTGGCAACTCAACTTTCGCGAGTGCCTAACCTATTCATATATAACACCTTACAATAGGTGTCGGGATAAAACTATCGTGTCAATGTTCTTGAAATGGCATCAGCCCATCCTTTTTTCGCTGCAGCGACACTTTCCTCATCCATCGAAGGAGAGAAACTGCGCTCGGCCTCCCACTGGGCCTTCACCTCGTCGAGACTCCCCCAGAAACCCACCGCAAGACCTGCAAGGTAGGCAGCTCCGAGAGCCGTCGTTTCGGTGACCTTCGGACGAACGACGCCGGTGCCTAAAATGTCGGCCTGGAACTGCATCAGCAGGTTGTTTCTGGAAGCTCCGCCGTCAACTTTAAGCCCTGACAGAGCCACTCCGGCATCCTTTTCCATCGCCGCCACTATGTCCATAGTCTGAAATGCGATGCCCTCGAGCGCCGCACGGGCGATGTGTGCCGCTGTGGTGCCACGGGTGATTCCGGTGATGCTTCCTTTCGCATACTGATCCCAATACGGAGCGCCGAGTCCGGTGAGAGCGGGCACAAAATAGACTCCCCCGTTGTCCGGAACGGATGATGCCAGCGCTTCGATTTCTGAAGAGGATTTTATGACTCCGAGCCCGTCCCTGAGCCACTGAACCACCGATCCTGCGACGAAAATCGAGCCTTCAAGCGCGTAGTTCACCTTGTCGCCGATTTTCCAGGCCACTGTCGTCAGCAGATTGTTCTTGGAAACGATAGGCTTCTCGCCCGTGTTCATAAGGAGGAAACAGCCGGTTCCGTAGGTGTTTTTCACTGAGCCAGGCTCTGTGCACATCTGCCCGAAGAGCGCCGCCTGCTGATCTCCGGCTATGCCTGCGACAGGGACATTTTCCCCGAGGAGAGAGGTTTGGCCGTAGATTTCCGAAGAAGATTTAACCTGGGGCATCATAGACTCCGGGATTCCGAGAAGATCCAGCAGGTCCTTATCCCACTGCAAGGTGTTGATGTTGAAGAGCATAGTCCTCGCGGCGTTGCTCACATCTGTCGCGTGTTCGTGCCCTCCCGTAAGGTTCCACACCAGCCAGCTGTCCACTGTTCCGAAACGGAGTTCTCCCCTTTCGGCCCTCTCCCTTGCCCCCGGCACATTCTCGAGAATCCAGCGGATTTTCGTCCCGGAGAAATAGGCGTCGATTATAAGACCGGTTTTGCTGCGTACAAGGTCCGTAAGCCCTGCGGCTTTAAGGGAGTCGCAGTACTCGCTTGTGCGCCTGTCCTGCCATACGATGGCGTTATAGACCGGTTTTCCGGTTGCGGCATCCCAGACGATAGTGGTTTCCCTCTGGTTGGTGATGCCGATGGAGGCGATGTCTCCTCCGCCGAGTCCAAGCGAGGCAACAGCCTCAGTCATAACGGCATACTCGCTCGCCCAGATTTCCATCGGGTCGTGCTCCACCCATCCGGGCTGAGGAAAATGCTGGGTAAATTCCTTCTGACTGACAGCCTGAGGTTCTCCCCGGCGGTTGAAAACTATAGCCCTCGAGGAGCTTGTGCCCTGGTCGAGGGAAAGTATATATTCACGCATTCTGGTTATTGTTATAGTATCGTTCTAAATGATTTGTGAAGAAATGGATATAACCCAAAAAGACACAGAAATTTAGTCATTCAGATGCATCAGGGAGGCTACAGGTGCTATCTTCTCCAGCCTCTTCGCACCGTGAAGATCGTCAATCTCCACAAGGAAAACAAATTTCTTCACGACGACCTTGCGGACAACCCCGTCCTTCTCAATGACCGCCCCCTGAAGCGACTGGGCGAGAGCCTCTGCTGTGCCTCCGGTGGCAAGGATGTCGTCAAGGATGGTCACCTCGATGTTCTCCCCCGTGAGAGGGCCGGCGGCAACATCGCTCTTGCGGTAGAAAAGCCTGTCCGCGCCATATTCCTTCATAATGTCAAGACCCACGAGATCTCCCTCCTTGTAGGGAAGTTTGCCGCTTTTGCGCACCGGAATCACATTGCTCACAACCCCGTCCGTAAGAAGAAGCGGAGTGCCGAAAAGGAAGCCGCGCGCCTCCGGAACTGCAAGATTCGGGGTGTCGATGACCGCGTCGAGTTCTCCGATGACTTCTTTGAAATCTTCCTTTGAATAAAGGAACGGCATTATGTCGATGAAATTGATGCCCTTTTTAGGGAAATCGAGATAGAAATGGAGCTTGTCCTGTAACATAATATATAAGTATAGTTAAATATCATATAACCGGGGATGGAGTTTTCTCTTGGGGGCCGAAGCCCGCACCTTAGTGGATATCCCCGCGCACAGGTGGGCAAAGTTAGGAATATTTTTTAATTTTGCAGGCTTTTTGACCCGGGTTTATGACCACTGGGACAAACGAGAAACATATCGCATAGATACACACGCGCTTACGCGCCTCACACTTATTTAGATACACACGAACTTAGGCAATTCACACTTATGATAATTTCGGACGAAGAACGATCCTTGGCAAGGGAGGCGATGCGCTTTGCCCTGGGCGAAGGGATGGACGGAGTGAGGGTGACACTTTCAAAGAGCGTTTCCAATTCCCTCACTATGCTCGACGGAGAAATCGACAACACATCCCGCTGCGCTGACTCTTCGCTGACGTTCTGCCTTTTTGCAGACTCCCGCTACGGGACATTCTCCACCAACAGGCTGGAAATGAACTCGTTGCGCTCTTTCCTCAGAAAGGCCTGCGAGACCGTGAGGCTTATGGAGCAGGACCCATTCAGGAGGCTTCCCGAGAAGGAGCGGATGGCGAAGGACGCCGTGACCGGACTTGAGGCGGAGCTGTGGGACGGGAGAGTCCTGGAGATTTCTCCCGAGCAGAGGCTTGAGGCGATTAAGTCTATGAGGCTGAAGCAGTTGGAAGGGAGCGTGGAAGTGGATGGCGCGGGAGGAAACTCCTCAGAGATGAAATGGAGCGCAGCGAGCGAAGAAGACGACTACGCAGACTACGCCGAGGAAGTATATCTTATTGATTCGCAAGGGTTTGAGGGGCGTTCTCTGGAGAGCAGCATTTCCTGCTCCTCCCAGGTGACCATTCTGGCTGAGGACGGCCGGCGTTACAGCGCCTACTGGTGGGACGCTTCGTCCGTATGCGGGGTCATTCATCCCGAGGCCTGCGCCCTGACGGCGCTCTCCAGAGCTCTTGAAAAGATTAATCCGAAGGGCATCGAAAGCGGAGTTTACAGGGCCGTAGTTGACGGGAACATAGCCTCGAAACTTCTAAGTCCCGTCATCGATGCTCTCGGGGCGTTCAGTCTTCAGCAGAAAATGTCCTTTCTTGTCGGCAGCAAGGGAAAGAAGGTGTTTTCCGGAGGGATGACCCTGTCGGACAAGGCGCGAGAAAAGGGAAAGCAGGGAGCGAGAATGTTTGATTCAGAAGGAGTTGCGACCTGCGACAGAGCCATCGTCGAGAACGGAGTCGTTAAGAATTATTTTGTCAATACCTATATGTCCCGAAAGATGGGAGAAGCACCGACGGTGGAGGATATTTCTCGTCCGGTGCTTTCCGCGTGGAACGGATTTGGAAAAGACGGGGAAAAAGCGTTAACTTTGGAGGATATTGTGCGGGAGTGTGGCGAAGGGGTCCTTATCGGGGAGTTCAACGGCGGAAACTGCAACCCTGTGACGGGCGACTACTCTTTCGGGGTGGCCGGCTTTGTGATTCGCGGGGGGAAAGTCTGCGAGCCCTTCCGGGAAATGCTTATGACGGGGAACATAGTGGAGTTGTGGAACTCGCTTCTTGCCGTGGGGGACGATGCGCGGGAGTGCGGAAGATGGAAACTGCCGACGCTTGCCTTCGAGGGGGTGAGCCTTAATGCGTAAAGGACACGAGCCTTGGCGAGGCATAGTTTTAACAGATAATTTTTTAACAATCAATACAATATGAAAATCGAAAAACACACAGTTGTGGCTCTTACATACGAGCTGAATGTTGACGGAAAGATTGCGGACAAATGCACCGCTGAACGCCCCCTTGAATTCATCCAGGGAATGGGCTACCTTCTTCCGAGATTCGAGGAGGAGATTGCAGGCCTTGAAGAGGGCGGGAAATTCGCATTTACGCTCACGCCGAAGGAGGGATATGGCGAGGTTGACCCGCAGAGGATAATCGACCTCCCGATTGAGGCGTTCTCAGACCAGGACGGAAAAATCCGCCACGACCTTCTCGTCGAGGGCAGCGACATCACTCTCGTGAACCAGTTCGGCCAGCCTGTTCCGGCGAAAATCGTGAAGGTGGAGGAGAAGACCGTGAAGGTTGACGTGAACCACCCTATGGCGGGCAAGACCCTGAATTTCACGGGCGAGATTGTCAGCGTGCGCCCGGCCACCGAGAAGGAGATCAAGGAAGGTCTGCACGGAGAGCTTGCCGGAGGCTGCAGCGGATGCGGCGGAAACTGCGGTGAAGGCGGATGCGAAGGTGGCTGCGGAGAAGGCTGTGGAGAAGGCGGATGCAAGGGCGGCTGCGACTGCAAATAAATCGTCTTAGGGGGCTCCTATTCCAAATCCCACGCACATAATAAGGAAACTCAAGTTTCGCAAATGCGAAAGTTAAATAAGGAAACTTCACTTTGAAAGTCGCCATCGTCATACTCAACTGGAACACCCGGGAGTACCTTCAGAGGTTTCTCCCCGCTCTTCTTGACTCCGTCCGGGAGTTCAATGCCGGGGAGGCTCCGGGGGCACGCTCTGAGACAAAAGAGGATGAAGTTCAGGCAAGGACAAAAGAGGCGGATTCGGCCGAGGTGATTGTCGCCGACAACGCCTCCACGGACGACTCTCTTGAGGTTATGGAAAGAGAGTTTCCAACAATCAGGACCATCTCTCTGGACAAAAATTACGGTTTTACAGGCGGCTACAACCGTGCTTTCAGGATTCTCTCGGAAGAAAGCGACAACGAGGCTCCGGGGAACGCTTCGGGAGAAAGCGACAACGAGGCTGCGGGGAACGCTTCTGGAGAAAGCGACAACGAGGCTGCGGGGAACGCCAGGACAGGCGAAGGCTATGACCTTTTCCTGCTTCTAAACTCAGACATAGAGGTCACTCCCGGTTGGCTCTCCCCTCTTGTGGATTGGATGAAGACCCATCCGGAGTGCGGCGCCTGCGGGCCGAAGCTCCACAGCTGGTACCAAAGGGACAGTTTTGAATATGCCGGAGCGGCCGGAGGGCTGATTGACGCTCTGGGCTACCCGTTCTGCCGGGGAAGGGTTATGAAAAAAGTGGAGAAGGACACTGGGCAGTATGACTCCCCCGCCGATGTGCTTTGGGTGAGCGGCGCGTGCCTTATGGTCCGCAGCAGCGTCTGGAAGGCTCTCGGAGGGCTTGACGACCGCTTTTTCGCCCATATGGAGGAAATAGACCTCTGCTGGAGAATGCAGCTGAGGGGATGGAAAGTCACTGTGGTGCCGTCTTCAACGGTATATCATCTCGGAGGAGGCACTCTCCCACAGACTTCCCCCTGGAAACTCTACCTGAATTTCCGCAACAACATCCTCCTTCTGGACAATAATCTCTCGGTGACAATAGGGCCCCGGAAGGCGCGGGGAAGGATATTCCTAAGAAAAATTCTCGACGGATGCTCCGCGGCGGTGTACCTTCTGAGCCTTAGGCCGAAGTGCTTCACGGCCGTCTGGAAGGCTCACCGCGATGCCGCAAGACTGAAAAAAGAAAGGCGAGCCGCCCTCAGGACGACCCCGGGAACAGGAAACGGGGATATACAAAAAGGTAACAGAGTCTGCGGGATATACGGGGGGCTTATGATACCCCGGGCGCTACTCGGTCTTGGCATAAACACAGCCGAGGCCTGCCTGGAGCGGAATATAGGGGATGAGTAGTGGAGACAAGAGTTTGATGAAAGAGACAAACGTAACATACTCAATAAGTTAGATGCTTGCAAAAGTTGAATTAGGATTATGAGAATCGTTATTGCAGGGGCCGGAGAAGTCGGTTCGCATCTTGCGAAGATGCTCAGCAACGAGGCCAATGACATCACGGTCATTGACAGCGACCAGTCAAGGCTCGACAGCCTCAGTGCCGTCGCGGACATAGTCACGGTGAACGGAGTTTCCTCCGAAATCGGAGTTCTCCGGGAAGCCGGCGTTCAGGATGCCGACCTGTTCATCGCCGTGAACCCTTCCGAGTCTCAGGACGTGAATGTCGTGAGCGCGATTCTCGCCAAGAAACTGGGCAGCCGCAAGGTTACCGCCCGCATCAACACGGAAGAATACCTTTCCTACGAGAACAAGAATCTTTTCACCGAAATGGGCATAGACCTTCTCTTTTACCCGGAGAAGATTGCAGCCAACGAAATCGTTGACATCCTCAGGCATAACGCCTCGACGGACGCTATGGATTTCGCCCGCGGAAGGGTGCAGATGTCGGTGTTCAAGGTGGGAGAGGACTCCCCTCTTCTGGATATGAACGTTCTGGAACTCAGCCGCTACGCCACCTCGGAGGAACTCCAGTTCCGAATCGTTGCGATTTCGCGCGACAACACCACCCTCATCCCAAAGGTGGACACGCATTTCAAATACCGCGACCTCGTTTACATCATTTCCAAACGCGAAGGTACCCAGATGCTGAACCGCCTTATAGGCACGCAGGAGCTCGAAATCAACCGTGTAATGATTTTCGGAGGCGGTCCGACGGCCGAGATGGTGGCAAGGCAGCTGTGCTCCCAGATTGAGATGGTGAAAATCATAGAGCCGGACAAGGAACTCTGCACCCATCTCTCCGAGAGCCTTCCTGAGAAGGTGGAGGTGGTGAACGCTGACGGGCGCAACTCCGATTCTCTAGTGGAGGAGGACATAAAGGATTACGACGCATTCGTCTCGCTCACGGCATCCTCGGAGGCCAATATCCTCGCCTGCGTGGCGGCGAAAAAAATCGGCGTGGCCAAGACCGTCGCAGAAGTCGAAAATCTGGAATACATCCACCTCGCAGACGGAATGGGGGTTGACGCGGTGATTAACCGAAAGCTAATCACTGCGGGCAGAATCTTCAAATTCACCCTCAGCGACAAGGTCCGCTTCATAAAATATATGAACGGAACCAATGCGGAGGTGCTCGAATACATAGTGTCGAAGGACGCAAAAATCACATCGGGGAAATTGATGGACATCGGGTTCCCGCGCAACGCCATCGTGGGCGGAGTCATCAGGGGCAACAATTCGCTGATTGCCGTCGGTAGCACTCAGATTCAGGAGTATGACCGCGTGGTTGTTTTTGCGCTGCCGGAAGCGGTAAAGGCCGTTGACTCTTTTTTCAGGTAAATGAACGGCACGTCTGCGGCGTTGTTCTCCCCTATTTATGCGCCTTTCACTTCAACTAATATTTTATTTGAGTCTGCCATAATGGCAGGAATAACGGATTGGCTTGCTCTTTGAGTTTTGGGGAGCGGGCGTGAAGGGGTCGGGTCTAAACGGACTTAAGATTTCCCTCCCCCGAAAGAGTGTGAGAGTTTAATTGACAAAAAGAAAATTGATATATGAGCAAGAACAAAAAAAATCAGGAAAAGGCTGAAAAGCAGGAAGTTGAGAAAGAGGAGAAGGAAACCGTCGAGAAGAAGGAAAACTCTCCTGAGACTGAAAAAACGGCTTCAGAGGCTACCGACAATGAGGCTTCAGAGCCTTCGAAAGAGGAAAAGGAAATCGAAGATCTTAAAAAGGCGAAGGCCGAAGTGGAGAAGCAGCTCTCAGAGAAAAGTGACAAACTTGCAAAGACCGAAGACGCCTATGTGCGGCTGATGGCAGAGTTTGACAACTACCGCCGCAGAACCTCTCAGGAAAAACTCGACTTGGTTTCGACCGCGGCGAGTGACACAATCAAGGGTCTGCTTGTGGTTCTGGACGACTGCGAAAGGGCGATGAAAGCCCTCTCCGACTCCACGGACGTCGCTGTTGCGAAAGAGGGTACGGAGCTGATTTACAACAAATTGATGGCCTACCTCAAAGGTAAGGGCCTTACAACCATTGAAGCCTTGGGAGAGACTTTCGACACGGATGAACACGAAGCCATCGCTCAGGTACCAGTGGAGGAGAAGGAAAAGAAAGGCAAGGTCTACGATGTCGTGCAGACCGGCTACAAGCTCAACGGCAAGGTAATCAGATTTGCAAAAGTTGTTGTAGGTATATAATAGTAAACGAATTGCGGGCACGCTCTGTTCGCAATTCATTTGTGTAAAACAGGCTGTTCTCAACTGAGATTTAAGGAGAAACATTATGGCAGCGAAAAGAGATTATTATGAAGTGCTCGGGGTCGCGAAAACGGCCACGGCAGACGAAATAAAAAAGGCATACAGGGCACTCGCCATCAAATACCACCCGGACAAGAACCCAGGCAACAAAGAAGCCGAGGAGAAGTTCAAGGAGGCGGCGGAGGCGTATGCGGTGCTCAGCGATGCCGACAAGAGAGCTAAATATGACCGCTTCGGACACGCGGGCCTCGGAGATAATCCCGGACCTGACTTCAGCGGCGGATTCGGTGACCTCAACGACATTCTCAACAACCTCTTCGGAGGAGGATTCAGCGGATTCGGAGGCGGGTTCAGCGGATTCGGAGGCTTCGGCGGCAATGGAGGCTACGGCAGCTCACGCACCCAGGAAAGGGTTGCAAGAGGCAAGGACATCCGAGTTCACGCCCGCCTCAGCCTGGAAGAGGTCGCCAAAGGAGTTGAAAAGGAAATCACAATCGAAAGATATGTCCCTTGCACCGACTGCAACGGCAAGGGCGCGAAATCCGCAGCGGACATCAAGACCTGCTCCGCCTGCAAGGGCAGTGGACAGTACAAAAGGGTCGTCCAGTCATTCCTCGGACAGACCATCAGCGTTTCCGTCTGCCCGCAGTGCAACGGTGAGGGCAAGGTGGTGACCAACCCGTGCCGCAGCTGCGGAGGAAGCGGACTCGTGAGAAAGAAAGAGACCGTCAGGGTCAAAATCCCAGCAGGAGTGGAGGATGGAATGCAGCTCAGGGTTACCGGAGCGGGCAATGCTGCCAAAAACAACGGTGTGAACGGAGATCTTCTGGTCGTTATCGACATCGATGCGCACAAGGATTTCACCCGCAAGGACAACAATCTCTACTACACCAAGGTAATCTCAGTGACAGAGGCTATGCTCGGCTGCGAGGTTGAAATTCCGTCCCTCGGAGGCGGCACACAGAAGGTAAAGATAGACCCGGGCACACAGTCCGGCACAGTGCTCACCGTCCGCGGCAAGGGCCTGCCGTCAGTGAACAGCTACGGCAACGGCAACCTCTACGTCAAAGTGGGAGTCTGGATTCCTAAAAAGCTCAGCCGTGAGAGCAAATCCCTCGTGGAGGCGCTCGGACGCTCCGAAGATGTAAAGCCAAGTGCATCAAAGGATGACAAGTCCTTCTTTGACCGCCTGAAAAACTTTTTTGACTAAAGTCTGAAAAGAGGAGGCTCACTCGCACGAAATTTGCTGATATCGGATACCTGCAAAATTCAGCTTAAATAACAATATGACAAAAATCGATGTTGTACTCGGGCTCCAGTGGGGCGACGAGGGGAAGGGTAAGGTCGTTGACGTCCTTACTCCGAATTACAAGGTGATTGCCCGTTTCCAGGGCGGTCCGAATGCAGGCCATTCACTCAAATTCGACGGTGACGGCTTCGTCCTCCACACAGTTCCCTCCGGCATTTTCCGCGAAGGAAGCGTAAATGTAATCGGAAACGGAGTGGTCGTGGATCCGGTCATCCTTATGGATGAAATCCATTCGATTGAAAATAAGGCCGGGGACATCTCAGGGAAACTTCTCATCGCCAAAAGAGCTCAGCTTATCCTCCCTACCCACAGAATGCTTGACGCAGCGAGCGAAGCCGCCAAAGGCAAGGCCAAGATCGGCTCCACCCTCAAGGGCATCGGACCCGCGTATATGGACAAAACCGGGCGCAACGGCCTGAGGGTCGGTGACATCCTTTCGTCTGAGTTCAAATCGAAATATGAGGCTCTCAAGCACAAGCACTTCGGGATTCTCGCCCAGTACCCTGATTTCAAATACGACATCTCAGAATACGAAGGAAAGTGGCTCAAGGCCGTGGAAGAAATGAAGAGGTTCGAATTCATTGAAAATGAAATCGTTGTAAACCGCTTCCTCGACACTGACACCCCGATTCTCGCCGAAGGCGCCCAGGGCTCGCTTCTCGACATCGATTTCGGCACCTATCCGTTCGTTACCTCATCCAACACAATGGCGGCAGGAGTCTGCACAGGGCTGGGAGTCGCACCGAGCAGAGTCGGGAAAGTGCTGGGAATCTTCAAGGCATACTGCACCCGTGTGGGCAGCGGCCCCTTCCCTACCGAACTTTTCGACGAGACGGGAGAGAGACTTCGCACCATAGGTGGCGAATTCGGAGCTACGACAGGAAGGCCGCGCCGCTGCGGATGGCTGGATATGGTGGCGCTCAAATACGCCGTTATGATGAACGGAGTCACGGAGCTTATTATGATGAAGGCCGATGTCCTCAACGATTTCGACACAATCAAGGTTGCCACGGCCTACAAAATGGGAGACAAAACCTTGGACTGGTTCCCATACGAGAGCGTCGATGAAGAAATCACCCCGGTTTACAGGGAGTTCAAGGGTTGGAAATGCGACATCTGCAAAGTCCGCCGTTATGAGGATTTCCCTCAGGAGCTGAAAGATTACATCGATTTCATCGAAACCGAGACCAAATGCCCGGTTAAAATCATCTCCGTAGGGCCGGACCGCAGCGAGATTGTCATCAGGGGATAAAAAAAGTAGGAGAAAGTAGTCAAAAAATTTGCAAGACGAAAAAATATTCCTACCTTTGCAATCCCAAACGAAAAAAAACGATGGTGTCATAGCTCAGTTGGTAGAGCAAAGGACTGAAAATCCTTGTGTCCCTGGTTCGATTCCCGGTGACACCACAAAAAAGGCAGCAAGAAATTGCTGCTTTTTTTTGTATCGTCACCTTGGTGACCTACCTTGTATTTTGTATCTTTGTGGTTGTATGGCGGGAAGCGTTTACATATCTGTTATCGTTCCTCTTCGGATTGACTGGGAACCGGTTTATGCTTTGCCCTGGGGAATGGAAGTTTGCCTCGGGGACAGAGTGAAAGTCGGGTTTGCGGGGAAGGAGTATGTGGGCGTTGTCAGCGGGGTTGGGGTGCCCCTAAGCACAGCAGCTGAGAAAGTGAAGCCTCTTGGAGAGGTTCTAGGGCTGCCGCGGGTGCAGGAGGTTGAGATCCGACTCTGGAGAAAAATCGCCGAGTATTACCTTTGCTGCGTCGGGGAGGTTTACAAAATGGCCTATCCCGTGCAGAGAGAGGTTGCGGCGGACTGGAAACGGATTGGATTGCTTACCCAGCGCATTGAAAAACGCAGAGAACAGCTCTTACGCTCACGCAAAGACAGTGTGAAGGAAAGGCTCTCGGAGGAAATCGCCTCTTTGGAAAAGGAAGTTCTGCTTCTTAAGGGAGAAGGGGCTGGAGCCTGCGAAAAGGAGCCTTGCGCTGATGCTCCCAAGATTGTGCTCACTGATGCTCAGAAGGAGACCCTCGAAAAGATAAAAAAAGGATTCGCAAGCAGGAAAACCGTACTGCTTCAGGGAGTTACCGGGTCAGGCAAAACGGAGATATATTCCCTTCTCGCAAGGGAGGCTCTTTCCCGGGGGAAAAATGTCCTCTACCTTGTGCCCGAAATTGCACTTAGCCGCCAGTTGGAAGAAAGACTCGGAGAGTATTTCCCCGGGGTTCTTCTGTGTTACCACTCGGGGCTTTCGCCTGCGCAGAAGCAGAGCGTCACCAAAGCGCTCACGAGGCCATACATCCTCCTCGGAACCCGTTCAAGCCTTTTTCTTCCGCACAGGGAACTCGGCCTTGTCATAGTGGACGAGGAGCACGAAACATCCTACAAACAGGACAGCCCCGCTCCATATTACAACGGCCGCGATGTGGCTCTGATGCTTGCCCGGGAGCACGGCGCTCCGGCTCTTCTCGGTTCTGCAACTCCCTCATTTGAAAGCCTTTACAACTGCTCCTGCGGACGATTCGCTCTTGTGGGCCTTTCGCAGAGATACCACGGCAACGCCCCCGTAAGGACGATTGTTATCGACACCGTGGCGGAAAGGAAGAAACGCGGAATGGTTGGCTCCATTTCCAGAAAATTGATACAGATAATCAAAGAAACCCTCTCCGGGGGCGGTCAGGCAATGGTTCTTCGCGCCCGCAAATCCTACGCGACCACCATTCAGTGCAGCGAGTGCGGAACCATCCTCCGCTGCCCGCACTGCAATGTGAGCCTTAACTACCAGAAATCCAAAGGCCGCATCGTCTGCAACCACTGCGGCTACTCTGCCCTTTGGAGCGACCACGTCCCGCATTACCGCCCAAAGATAACTCCACCCGAAGCGAAAGCTTCGGGTGCTGCCATTGCAAATGCGCCCGGGATGGGCGAGGCAAAGGCAGTTCTCGTCCCCTGCAACGGCCTTCTCACGGCGTTCGGCTCGGGGACGGAGAAAATCGAGGAAGAACTCGCCGCCATTTTCCCCGACAAGAGAGTGGAACGGCTTGACTCGGAGAGCAGCGCCAGAGCAGGGTGGCAGAAAAAGGTTCTGGGAGACTTTGGGAGCGGAAAAATCGACATTCTTGTGGGCACGCAGATTCTCACGAAAGGCTTTGATTTTGACTCGCTTAGCCTTGTCGCCGTAGTGCAGGCCGACTCGATTCTCGCCCAGCAGGATTTCCGGGCGGACGAGAAGGCTCTCCAACTTCTGGAACAGTTCCGCGGCAGGTGTTCGCGAAGAGGCCAGGGAGGGACCTTCGTTCTTCAGACCGCCCAGCCGGACCATCCCGTTTACAGGATGCTTCTTTCAGAGGGGGCGGCAGACGCAGCAGGTGGCTGCGCACCATCAGATAAGAGAGAGGCGCAGGATTCTCCCGCAGCACAGGCCGCAGGAGCCCCGGACTACAAAAACGCGATTATGGCAGAGAGAAAGGAATTCCACTACCCGCCATATTCCCGGATTGTGAATATAGTCCTAAGGGATGACAAACCAGAACGGCTTGAACGGCTTGGGGGACTGCTGTCGCTGACTCTTCGCGGAGAGGGAGTTTTCCCTGGAAGCGGGGTGGAGGTTTCCCCGCTCTATGCCCCCGCTGTCGATAAGGTGAGGGATGAATATGTGAGAGTGGTGAGGGTCAGTTTCCCCAAGGACCGCCTTCTTTCAGAAAACAAAGCTGCACTGCTTCAAAGGGTGAAAGCCTTTGCGGCCGAGCGGAAGTACGACAGCCACATCAAACTTGATGTTGATCCGATATAAATTCAATGTGGAGGAACACTTAATTAGGGTCAAAGAAAAATTTGGCCCGTCCCTATCTAATCTTAGAGATGACATTCAGTTGGCCCGGCAGGAGAGAAACCGTCAGCGGAATGTTGCCGACAATCTCGCCGTCCACCTCCACGAGCGGACCGCTGCCCTCAAGAGGCTCTATCTGAAGAGATTTGCAGCGTGAGAAAATTAGTTCGGGATGCTTTTCCAGAAGCCGGCCTGAGAATAGGGTCGGAACAGCGCGGGCAATCGTCCCAAGCGGCAGAGTCGGAATCACAGTCACATCCAGCAGTCCGTCGTCCATCACAGCGTAGGGCACCTGCATCATTCCACCGCCCGAATATTTTCCGCATCCCATTGCGATGGAAAGCGCATCTCCCTTAAAAATCTCTTTTCCGTCGGCTACAACGCGGCACGGGAACGGTTTTGTTTTCACAAGGGTTGTCACCAGCACCTTGAGATAGAGGATCTTCCCCTTCTTGCCGGAGTTTTTCTCGAAATTGACCCTGTTGCAGATGTTGGCGTCGAATCCTACACCCGCGATATTCGCCATATAGGAACTCGCCTGGGTTGAAGTCTCGTCGTTGCGCACAGAGATTTTGAAAACATCCTGCCGTCCCAACGACTCGTCCTTAATCAGGGAAACAATGGCCGCAGTGTCGTGAGGCACACCGAGAGTCTTTATCCAGTCGTTCCCGGAGCCGATCGGAATCACCGCAAGAGTAAAATCCGAGAGCGAAAGAGGGCTGCTTTCCTCGGAAAGAGTCGCTGCGACTGCAGACATCTCCACATAGCGCGCGATGCCCTCAAGGACCTCGTGAACAGTGCCGTCTCCGCCTACGGCGAGAAAACGGCGGTAGCCTTCCTCGCAGGCTCTGGTGGTAATTTCGGTCGCTGCACCCTTGCTCCAGGTGGTCTTGTATTCGTAGGCAATCCTTGAGTCACTGAGCAGTCTCTCGGCCCTCGGCCATTCAGAAATGGTCTTTCCGGACCCTGCATTCGGGTTCACGACGGCGTACCAGACTTTGTCTATTGATGGAGTTGGCATATTCGTATAAGTGTCTATTGCTTACAAGCATACACGGGAGGATTTTCCTCTGCGCGCACAAAACAGCCGACAAAAGTAATAAATAAAGGAAAGGAATAAAAATAATTTCGTATTTTTGCAAAATATGCGCGGGTAATTTTTCCTGCCTGTGGTCGGCTCTTCAGCATCCCTTCAGACAAAAAGTTCAGCGCACAAACACTCAAACTATATGGGAAAAGTCATAGCTATAGCGAACCAGAAGGGCGGAGTCGGCAAAACGACCACCGCAATCAATCTTGCAGCCTCACTCGCCGTCCTTGAGAAGAACGTTCTCATCATTGACGCGGACCCTCAGGCCAACACCACCTCCGGACTCAATTTCTCCCCCGAAAGCGAGGAGAAAAGGACTCTGTACGAGCTTATGATCGGAGAGCGGCAGGCGGAAGACGTGCTGATACAGACTGAGATAGCGCGCCTGCAGATGATTCCTTCCAACATCAACCTCGTCGGAGCTGAAATCGAGATGCTCGGTACGGAAGAGAGGGAATCCATTCTCAAAAGGGCCCTCGCCCCCATTCGTGACAACTACGACTACATAATAATCGACTGCTCCCCTTCCCTGGGTCTTATCACCGTCAACTGCCTCACCGCGGCCGACTCGGTGATGATTCCGGTTCAGCCTGAGTTCTTCGCGCTGGAGGGTCTGGGGAAACTGCTTCAGACAATAAGACTCGTGCAGGGCGGAGTGAACCCGGCTCTGACAATTGAAGGATTTATCGTGACTATGTACGACGGAAGGACGAAGGTTCACAACCAGGTGGTCCAGGAGTTGAAAGACCACTTCAAGGATATGGTTTTCGACACCATAATCCAGCGAAACATCCGTCTTAGCGAAGCCCCTTCACACGGAAAGCCTATTATTCTCTACGACGTAATCTGCAACGGTACAGCGAATTACCTCAACCTCGCGAAAGAGGTTCTTGAGCGCAACGGAGACCTGACAAAGGACAAATAGGCTGCCCCTCACTCATTCAAAAATCAGAATCAAATTTATTCAGGATATACACAATGGCATCAAATAAACCGCAGAGAGGATTAGGAAAGGGACTCGGAGCGCTGCTCGGAGAAGGAGTGGACCTTGGCAACATACGCAAGCCGGTGGGCTACGTCAACAAAGTGGTCGTTAACGCCGAGACAAAGCCGGAGACGACTGCAGATGTGCTTATGATTCCGGTGGACCTTGTGGAGCCCAACCCGTTCCAGCCGCGAATGACCTTCGACGAGGAGGCACTGAGTGAACTTGCGGACTCCATCCGCACGCTCGGACTCATCCAGCCGATTACGGTGCGCCGAAAAGGAGCCGGACGCTACCAGATCATAAGCGGAGAGAGGCGTTTCAGGGCGTGCAGACTCGCAGGGATGGAAACCGTTCCGGCATACGTCCGCAGCACCGACGACCAGGGAATGCTCGAGATGGCCATAGTGGAGAACATCCAGAGGGAGAATCTCGACCCGATAGAGGAGGCGATGAGCTATCGCCGCCTGATTGAGGAATGTAACCTCACCCAGGACCAGATGGCGCAGAGAGTGGGCAAGAAAAGGGCTTCTGTCACCAACTGCCTCCGCCTTCTGAAGCTCCCGGCAAAGGTGCAGCACGACCTGAAGGTCGGACAGATAAGCGTCGGGCACGCGAAAGTGCTTCTCGGCGTTGAAGACCCGGAGGTTCAGGAAGTTCTGTGCGACATAATCGTGAAGGAAGGGCTCTCCGTCAGGGGTCTTGAGGATAAAATCAAGAAACTCGAAAAGGCGGAAAACGCGAAGGATGCCCCTGAGGCTCAGGACCTTCCGGACGACTACTTCAAGGTTCTGGAGGCATTGGGAAAATATTTCAACAACAGCATAAGCCTCAAGAGGTCAGGAACGGGTAAGGGCACGATGACCATCCACTTCTCCTCCGACGATGAGGTCAGGAATTTCCTCTCCGCGCTTGAGAAGGCAAATCTGTAAACTTTAGTAATCGGCGGATTTCCTCTAATGAAAAAAGCAGTTCTCTGCATATCCCTCCTCGGCGCTTTCCTTCTGAGTTTCTGCATCGAAGGCCGTGCACAGTTCAAGCAGGAGGCATTCACCCAGAGCTACAACGACTCCACAGTTACAGAGAAAACGGACACAACGGACAAGCTGTTCTCTTTCAAGGAGTTGTTCCGCGGATTGGGACACAAGCAGGACATCAAGATAGGGACGATGTTCGGCGGTGCCGTGATGTTCCCAGGCTCCGGGCAGATCTACAACCGCGACTACTGGAAACTCCCCATAATCTACGGAGGCATCGCTGCCTGCGCGGGAACGGGCGGCTACTACACCCATCTCTACAAGCAGAGCACCGCGGCTGGAGAGCCGAACGAGCAATACAGGAAGACTGCGGCCTGGCTCTATGCCGGAGCGGGACTGGTTTATTGGGGCTCACTTATGGACGCGGTCGGATTCTATCCGTCCAACGGCAAGCCGAATCCCGGCAGGGCCGCCCTCTACTCCACCCTTCTTCCGGGCCTCGGACAGGCCTACAACGGAGAATACTGGAAAATTCCGGTCTATTACACGGGGCTTCTCACGGCGGGATTTTTCGTAATAAACAACGGGACGAACTACAATCGTTTCAAAAGGATATACAACGAGGCGAACAGCACTGAAGTGGCCTACACCGGTCCTGTCACCTCAGAGCAGGCGAAATACTACAGGGACTCCTACAGGCGGCTCAGAGACTACTCCATCGTGGCTCTCGCACTCGTCTATGCCCTGCAGATAATCGACGCGAATGTCTTTGCGTATATGTACGACTTCGAAGTGAGCGACGACATATCCCTGAGGATGGAGCCGGCGGTGCTCGCCCCTGACAACCAGTACGCAATGCGCTCGACTTCGATGGGAGGAAGCGCAGTGGGTATGAAAATAGGTCTTACCTTCTAATCAGGTCACCTTAAAAAGCGCATTACAGCGTTGTACTGCATCCTTTTAAGACAACCGGCCTAATTATTTGAATTTGTAATTATGATGAAGAAAATTTCAATATATTTCGTTGCGGCTGCCTTCGGGGTGGCTTTTTTCTCGTCCGAAGCAAGGGCGCAATACTTTGATGCTCCGGACATTGTGGAGGAAAGCACTGCCTCCGCTACCCCCTCCGGGGCTCCCCTTACAAAGGAAGAGGGAATGGAGAAGACCTTTGCTGCCGACAGCACCGAGGGACGCAGAACGGTGGACAGCCTGCTGATAGAATTTTACGGAAAAAACCGCCTGATGGAGTTCACGAACATCCAGGACCTCGACTCCGCCAGAGTCCGCTACACCTCGGCCGTTTCGGACACGGTTTTCGTCCAGAGGCTCAGCGGCATCTATTCCTACATTCCGCTCACCTTCAACAACACGGTGAAGAACTACATAATCCTCTACTCGGAGAAGATGCCCCAGCAGATGGGACGGGTCATAGGACTTGGGAACTATTATTTCCCGATTTTTCAGGAAACCTTCAACCGCTACGACATCCCAGAGGAGCTCCGCGCGATGGCCGTGGTGGAGTCTATGCTGAAGTATGACGCGATGTCCCGGGTCGGAGCGCGCGGAATCTGGCAGTTTATGTACTACACCGCAAAGAAATACGGGCTCACCATCAACTCATTCGTTGACGAGAGGCTCGACCCCGTTCTTGCAGTGGACGCCGCAGCGCGCTATCTGAAGGACTCCTACGAGATTTTCGGGGACTGGCTGCTGGCGATTGCCTCCTACAACTGCGGTCCAGGGAATGTGAACAAGGCGATGAAACGCTCCCAGCACGATGATTTCTGGGAAATTTACGACTACCTGCCGAGGGAGACGAGAGGCTATGTCCCGGCGTTCATCGGCGCTCTCTACACCCTCAACTACTACAAGGAATACGGCATTCAGCCCGAGGAGATTGAGATTCCGTCCCAGATTGACACTTTCCACATCAACAAGATGATGCATCTGAGGCAGGTCAACGAGCTTGCGGGGGTGCCGATGGACGTTCTGAAGGTGCTCAATCCTCAATACACCCACGACATAATCCCCGGCAGTCAGGAGAAAGACTATGTTCTCAGAATCCCCGCAAGTTACACGGGGCGCTATGTGAGCGTCGAGGACAGTCTCCATCTCCACAAGGCCGACACTCTGCTCAACCCCGTTACCATCAAGAAGATAAAGGACGGAGGCGACGGGCAGCGGATTGCCTACAAGGTGAAAAAGGGCGACTATCTTGGAAAGATTGCTTCGCGCTACCACTGCACCGTGGCGCAGATTCAGAGGTGGAATCATCTGAAGGGGACAAACATCCGAGAAGGTCAGACACTGTATATATACCGCGGAGGCGGAAAATAACCTCTGAGAGTCTATACACCCCTCTCCATAGGGAATGTTCTTCCCTATCAACACACTCTCACCTTGCCGGTTCCGACCAGAGCTTTTCCAGCTAATAGGGGATGTTCTTCCCTATCAACACACTCTCACTCTTCAAAGACTCCGCACGGCGCTCCAGCACCTTTTTCTCCCCCCCTCTATATCGCAACAGACAGCAGGAGACGGGCTTCCAGTTTTGTGGGCTTGCGCGTTTTCGCGCTCATAAACGGATAGGAGTAACAGGATAGGCGCGAGGAGAGTTTCAGCCGGGCTGTCGGGCGCCAGGAGGCGAAAAACGAGCCCCAAACTCCCCTTCCGTACATTGCCGGGATGTTGAACCGCCCCTTGATGTCGTGTTCATAGACATAAATCCTCCCCTCCCAGTCGTCAACGCTGAAAATTCCTGCGCGAAGATACGCCGAGAGTTTCCTTTCAACTCTGCAACTCTGCTCAAAATACACGACAAGCCCCCAGCCGCCACTGCTCCTGCTAGCTCTTAGCGAAGCGCCGCTTGCCCAGATTTTCCCATACCCCACACCCACATCGCCCCGGCAGTCGAAAATGCTCCCCCGGACGTCATTCAGGTTCAGTTTTTCCCTTGCCCGAAGGCTCACCCCCGAGTTCTCCGCCCATTTCCATTGCGCACGGCTTTCGATGCGAAGTTCATTCGTCCCTGCAAGTGCGCCCTCCGCGGAGCCACGGCTACTCCGGGAATGCCTTAGGCTAAGAGAAAGCGAGGCGGAAATCCCTCGCCGCGAAGAATACTCCCCGAGAAGGGCCGCCTGATGCTTCGAGGCGCTGTAGCGGAGCGTAGAACCCAGTTTGAAGGACTCCCCAAGGGGCGAGACTACCGAAAGGACAGCCCGGGGAGAAAGAGGGGTGACGCCGCCCTCTGTGGAACTCAGCCCCCAGGCCACCTCCGAAGCGATGTCCACACCGGAAAAACACCCCCGAAAATCGGCCGCGAAATCAGCCGTGGTGCTCCAGGCGGACACCGAAGGATATGAGCTCACGGAAGAGGTGAACCCCGCCGAGCAGAGTCTCCCCCACCAGTTGCAATTCACAATGCCCTGAAGCCCCGCGACATCGCTCCTCCCGCGGGAAGAGTTGATGGAGGAAAGCAGAACTGTCTTCAGGCCCGGCACTGCGGCAAGGGCGCTGAGAGTGAACGCCCCCATTTCAATAGAGGCACCGACCCCCGTGTGGGCATAGTTCCCCGTGAGTGACTGGCTCACTCCCAAGCCCGTCGGGCGGCGGATAAGGGCCGAGGTGGTGGATATGTCGCTGAGAATCATAGTGTTCCAAGCGCATAGTCCCTGGCCGAAGCGGGCGTTGAAATCTCCGCAGTATAGCCGCACTTTGCCTCTCGAAAAAGCGCTGACGCACCAGGCGGAGAGGGCTTCAGCCGTGAAGGAGGTCCGACTCGGAACCCTGCTGCCGGAAGCCCCCGCCGAGGATGCTGAGACGGAGATTGACTGCCCCGCTGCCGCCTCCCAGCCGCCCTTTCCCGCAAGGCCGAACTGAATACTCTCTCCCCGGGAGACTGCGGTCCTGAGCCCGAAAGTTCCGTCCGCCTCCCAAATCGGAGCCTCATTAAGAGCCTTCACATCGGCATAACTGTCCACGTCCGCCGCCCAAACGCCTCCGGAAGGAGGTGAAACGTCAAAACTCAGAAAAAAGCAGAGCGCCTCGGCAACCTCCGAGTCAAATCCGTCCACAAGCGAGAGTTCCCTCCCCGACATCACCGCTCCTGCAGAGGAGATGTAGTCCAGCAGCGAGATGCACTGGAACTGCGAAAAAAGCCCGGAAGAAAGCAGTTCGCGCCTTGAAGCCGAGTTGATGTGGAGGGGATGTTCAGCATAGTGCATCATCCTCTCAATCTCGCCCTCGGAGAGTTCCTCCTCGCTCACGGCTCCCAGAATGAGGGCAATTGCCTCAAGTATTGTCATCAAAAATTTCATAGCGCCGCAAACATAAGCGGCCCGTTCGGAAATTCTGTTGTATTTCAAAGAAAATACATAAGATTTTTCTTTTTTTTGAATGTTTTTACCCTTACTTTTGCGCTTTGTTTTCAGAAGTATGGATAAGGTAAAAGTTTTTGACAAAACATTCGTTCCTTTCATCAGGCACGACGAATTGATCTCCCGCATAGACGCTGTAGCAGAGCAGATTAACAACGACTTCAGAGGCTGCGACGATGTTCCGATGATTCTCTGCATCCTCAACGGGGCAATCGTTTTCACCGGCGAACTCATTCAGAGACTGGACTTCCCCTGCCAGATGGTCTCCACGAAGATGACCTCCTATGTCGGCACCCAGACCACGGGCGACGTGCAGCAGGCTCTACCGCTGACCCACCCGGTAAAGGGCCGCAGGGTCATAATCGCCGAAGACATCGTTGATTCAGGCTACACGATTCAGGCTATGAGAAAAATTCTCAAGGCGGAGGGCGCAACTGATGTGAAAGTGTGCACGCTGCTTTTCAAGAAAGAGGCATTCAAGACCGGGGAGAAGATTGACTATGTGGCGATGGAGATTCCTAACAAGTTCATCCTCGGCTTCGGACTTGACTACAACGAGCTCGGACGCAACCTCGCCGACATCTACGTCCTCGACGAAACCGCCGAATAACCCTCTGAACACCAGGCAGTAACGCTAAAATGAGAGAAGGAAAGCGCGAGAGAAAAAGTGCGTGGGATTAGAGAGTTTGAGATATGGTATATATCGAAATAAGCTAGATACTTGAGAAACTAAAAAAACAGAATATGAAATACTACATCTTGTTCGGCCCTCCGGGAGCCGGGAAAGGCACTCAGGCCAGCGCAATGGTCGAAAAATACAATCTGCACCACATTTCAACGGGCGCTCTGCTCCGCAAGGAAATCGCAGCAGGCACTCCGCTCGGGGTTAAGGCTCACGAACTCATAGAGAAAGGCTGCCTTGTTCCGGACGAGGTTGTTGAAGGGATGATTGAGTCGGAATTCAACACTGTGAAAGGAGTGGATGGATTCCTTCTCGACGGCTACCCACGTACGATTTCACAGGCCGAGACTCTTGAGAAGATGCTCGCAAAGAAAGGAGAAGGAGTCACAGGAGTCGTTTCAATTATGATTCCTGACGAGATGATTTTCGAGCGCATCCGTCACCGCGCCCAGATTGAAGGGAGGGAAGACGACGCCAGCGACGAAGTCATCGCAAATCGCATCGCCACCTACCACGAAAAGACCGAGCCGCTTGTGAAATTCTACAAGGACAAGGGAAGCTACCGCGAAGTGAACGGAGTCGGCACGATTGAAGAGGTCCGCAAGGGCATTTTCGACATTCTGGACAGGGACTAAAAAGCGGTCTGCTGCGTTCCTCTCCTATCCTCAATCCCGCGCATTCGTTCCAAACAACAGAGAAATTATGAGCATCAAGAAAAAAATCATAAGCGCCGCGACCCTGATTCTGCTGGTTGCCGCCGCCCTTTTCTTCTATTTCAAGTTCTACTATGTCTTCGGAGAAGGCGTGAAAGCCGGTGAGCTGAATTTCGTGGTGTACAAAGGCTACGTCTGGAAAACCTACGAAGGCCGGGCCATCCAGGCCGGTTTCCAGAAAGGAGTGAAGGGCGCGACAACAGCCATCCAGTCCTACGAATTCGACTTCTCAGTGGAAGACCAGGCAATAGCCGACACCCTAATGCGCTGCAGCGGCCGCGAAGTCCAGCTCCACTACAAAGAATACCTCGGCGCCCTCCCGTGGCGCGGCCAGCAAAAATACATCGTCGACCGCATCCTGTCTGTCAAGTGAGTTTTATTCTCATTTCTATAAAAGAAGGGGTCAAAAGTCAAAAATTGACTTTTGACCCCTTTCTGGCTTCTTAACCCCCGCAGACTTGCGTCTGCGACCCCTATTAGGGGAATCTCGCGCCCCCGGCGCGGTCCCTTCGGAACTTTTTAGTCAGCCTTATATTCAGACGGGAAAGGGTTCGTGAGCGTTTGCTTTAAAAGTCCGTCGTATGATAGTACCCAAACTAGTACCCAAACTACGATTGAAGCCATCCTGGAAATGAATTCATATATATGCGAAAGTTTATGGCGGTAAACTTTACGGCCATAAACTTTATATCATCTAACGGGAGATATCCATTCCGGGTATTCCATTTTGCCGATTAGGTCTTTGATCTGGTCGGCGCGGCTCAAGTGATATTTGCCGGGGCGCGCCAAATTGCGTTTTAGAGGGCTTGGGAGGCTGGCGGCCATAAGGCAGGACTGGTCAAGGGTTAGCTCGGAGGCGGAGCGGCTGTAATATTTCCTGGCTGCTGCCTCGGCGCCATAGACTCCCCTGCCGAATTCGGCCACATTGAGATATACCTCCATAATGCGCTGCTTACCCCATATAAGTTCGATGAGAACAGTAAAATAGGCTTCAAGACCCTTCCGCAGCCAGCTTCTGCTGCTCCTGAGGAAAACATTTTTCGCTGTCTGCTGGGAGATTGTACTCGCGCCCAGAACAATTTTTCCGGCCTTGCGGTTTACCTTTGCCGCATTACTGATGGACTCAAAATCAAAGCCGGCGTGCTTCTGAAATCTGTTGTCTTCCGACGCTATCACCGCCTTCATCAGGTACGGAGATATTTCGCCGAGACTGACCCAGGTCTGAAGAGTTTTGAAAGAAGAATCCTCGCGATATTCAATTGCCCTGTGTATCATAAGCGGTGTGCACCCGACTGGCACCCACTTGAGAATTATCACCCACAGCAGCGTCCCTGCAAAGAACGCCGCCAGAATGAGGCCAAGCCACTTCAGAATTCTTCTTCCAAGTCTCTTTTTCATTCTGTCTGTGCCGGATGCGACAACCTCATCTAAAGCCTATTGCAGCCCCGCCTTACAGCGACTTCAACCAGGCGTCAAACTGCCTGTAGAATGCTTCGCGGTCTTTCACTGGGAGAGCGTCTTTTTGGCCTTCGAGACGGAAACCCCAACCGTGGCCGCCCGTCGGGAAACTTACAACCGTGGTGTGGATACCGTTCTCTGTGAGAGCCTTGATGTAGGGAACGGCATTGTAGGCTACCGGAACGACGGTGTCGTCGTCAGAGAAGGCGATGAATGCCGGAGGAGTTGCGCTGCTGACCTGCTTTTCGTTGGAATAAAGGTCGAGAAGCTCCTCTGAAGGTTCCTTGCCGATGAGGTTATCGTGTGTACCGCGGTGAGTGCCCGGATACATCGTAATTACAGGGTAGATAAGTATCTGGAAATCAGGCCTGTATTCGCCTTTTTCGTGGGTTGCCACTGTCGATGCGAAATGTCCTCCGGCGGAGAATCCCATAACGCCTATGCTGCTGATGCCCCACTCGGCGCTGTGAGCCCTGCAATAAGACATAGTCTCCTCAAAATCCTCTGTGGGCACGGTGCAGTGGTGGTTCGGAAGTCTGTAGGTTAGGACTGCGGCTGCAATTCCCCTGTCGCAAAGCCACTGAGCTACGTATGCGCCTTCATATATGCTGGCAACGCTCCAGTAGCCTCCGCCAGGGATGACGATGACCATCTGACCGGTCCGCCGGGACTTTTTCGGGAAATAAAGGTCGAATCTCGCGTCCTTTTCGTTTACCCGGCTGAGATTACCATTCTTGTCGCACTGCTCGCCGCTATGACCGTTGAGAGTGGCGGGAGTCTTGTCCGCGTAGAGATAGACGGTCTGTGCCACTTTATGTTTGCCGGAAGCAGGTGCGACGGTTTTGTCGCCTTTAGCCTCAGAGGAAAACGACGCTGCTCCGAAAGCAAGGATTGCCGCAAAGGCAAAGATAATTTTCTTTTTCATTTTATATGTTTCAATGTATTAATTATCAGGGACTGACTACATTTTATTAACGTATCAATTATCGCGGACTGACTCGCGAAGAGGCTTGACCTTTCTTATGATTGTGACAGCGACAAGGGCTATGAGGGTTCCGGTAATGAGCCCGGAAAGGGCCCCGACCGTTATGTCACCCAGAAAATGTTTCCCGCAATAGACCCTGCTGATGCTGACGAGGGCTGCCCAGAGGAAAATCAGAACGCCATATATGGAAAGGAAGAGTTTTCTGCGCTCCGGTGTTTCCCTTCCCATCGCTCCCCTATTGCTGCGGACGCGGCTGAAACACAGGAAAGAGCAGATTGCAAAGGAAAAGACATTCGCTGCGTGTCCGGAGTAGAATCCGCAGCCTCCGCCGCCCTCCAGAACCCTGAGTCCGTTTTCAGTCATCCACGGATCAACACAGGGACGAAGTCTTCCGATGCCGTCTTTGAATACATTTGCCAGCTGGTCTGCGCAAACGACATTCAGAACGAGGGCGAGAGTCACCGCAAGGCCGGCCTTCCAGCCGCAGCGATAGATGATGATGCAGAGCACCGCGACATAGAGCGGAATCCACACCTTCGTGTGCGAGCAGAACGGCATAACCGCGTCCGTAAACGCGTTTCCCGCCATATTCATAGCCAGAGTGGCCTGTTTGTCCAGCATCTCAAGCTGCGAGAGTGAAATCAAAGACAACATATTGATTTGTAGTTATAAACATTCTTTGAATAGGGCATCGCCCCCGAAACCTTAGCGACTATTCTTCCTTGTGGAGCGCGACCCAGAGCAAGTCTTTGAGCTCCTTTATGCCCTCACCGCTGAACGAAGATATGAAGATATGAGGCAGTCCCTCAGGAAGAGTTTTCTCAATGTCGGCCTCAAGATTGGAGTCCAGAAGGTCGGACTTTGTGATTGCGAGGACCCGCTCCTTCACCAGCAGCTCAGGGTTATATTCCCGAAGCTCGTCAAGCAGGATTTCATATCCCTTCGCTACATCCTCCTCTTCGGCCGAAACCATAAACAGCAGGACGGAGTTTCTCTCAATATGGCGCAAGAACCTGATACCTAAGCCTTTGCCCTCGTGTGCTCCTTCAATGATGCCCGGGATGTCGGCCATCACGAAAGACTGGTCGTCGTAGTAGCGAACCACTCCGACACTCGGTTCGAGGGTGGTGAAGGCATAGTTTGCGACCTTCGGCTTCGCTGCGGAAACGGTGGAAAGCAGAGTGGATTTTCCGGCATTCGGGAAACCTACA
Organism: bacterium; assembly: GCA_963640535.1. Lineage (GTDB taxonomy): Bacteria > Bacteroidota > Bacteroidia > Bacteroidales > UBA932 > Cryptobacteroides. The sequence continues at coordinate 113,760 of CAVHYU010000003.1, forward strand.
AGTCCCACGTCAGCAAGAAGTTTCAGTTCAAGGATGAACCAGCCCTCGCTTCCCGGCTCACCCGGCTGGGCATATCGCGGAGTCTGATTGGTCGGGGACTTGAAATTGGCGTTTCCAAGACCGCCACGGCCACCCCGAACAAGGACGAACTCCTCGCCGGGAGTCACCATTTCGTGGATAACCTCCTCTGTTTCACCGTCTTTCGCGACAGTTCCGAGCGGAACGTCAAGATACACATCCTCTCCGGCCTTTCCGTTGCAGAGCGCGCCGCTTCCGGCCTCTCCGTGCTCGGCCCGGATGTGCTTGCGGTATTTAAGGTGAATGAGCGTCCAGAACTGCGGATTGGCCCTGAGGATTACATTTCCTCCCCTTCCGCCGTCACCCCCGTCAGGACCGCCCTTGGGGACATATTTTTCGCGTCTAAGGTGCATCGCACCGGCGCCGCCGTTGCCGGAAGCGCAGTAAATCTTGACGTAATCTATAAAATTCGACTCTGCCATAATCTTTCCTGTAAAATCAATTTTGCAAAGTTAATGATAAAAGGGGAACTTGCTCCGGGCCGGGCATCTTTTAATTCTGAGCCGGGCATCTTTTAATTCTGAGCCAGGCACTTTTAATGTAGAGCAGAGAAACTTCCCCCTCCTATAAAACCGGGATTGTTTTCTCCATCCTGGTGCCGCGAGAGCCTTTAATGAGAACAGCCGCGCCGGAGAAATCCTTTTCGTTAGCAGCGATGTATGCTGCGAGAGCGTCAGAGGTGTCGAAACAGTTCGGCGCCCCAGCGGCCTTGAATTCACTTCCCACGAAATAGGCCTGGAAGCCGCAGCGTGAGACTGCCTCAACGACATTTTTGTGCTCGGCGAGAGACTCTTTCCCAAGTTCCAGCATATCGCCCAGGAGGACAATCTTTTTCCCGGCCTCAAACCTCGCGAAATTGTCCAGCGCCGCTTTCATACTGGAAGGATTGGCATTGTAGGCATCCACAATGAGAACATTGCGGGAGGTGCGCTGCATTTGGGAACGGTTGTTCGACGGAGTGTAGGCTTCGATGGCAGCGATGGCATCAGTCTCAGGGACGCCGAAAAATTCACCCGCGCGAAGAGCTGCAAGCACATTGTCCGCGTTGTAACTTCCCACAAGGCGGGTCCGCACAAGGCTGGAGTCCGAAAGTCGGAGCGTCAGGAAAGGATGCTCCGCATCGGAGTCAAGAATCCGCGCCCCGGAAAACTCAAGGCCATAGCGCATAATCTTCACACCTTTCCCCTCCAGAGAGCGGTCTGAAGCCATTGCGCAAAGATGAGGATTGTCTGCATTCAGGAAAATGCCTCCCTTTCCCGCGCGCTCTCGGGCGATGAAGTCGTAGAGCTCACCCTTCGTGGCTTTCACGCCCTCGAACGAGCCGAAGCCCAGAATGTGGGCCTTGCCGACATTGGTGATGAGACCGTAGTCTGGAGCGCAAATGGCGACAAGTTCATTTATGTCCCCCGGGTGGCTTGCTCCCATCTCCACTATTGCAATCTCAGTCTCAGAGGTGATGCCGAGCACGGTTAGAGGCACTCCGATGTTGTTGTTAAGGTTTCCGCAGGTGGCGTGGGTGCGGTATTTCGCCGAAAGGACGGCGTTAATCAGTTCTTTTGTGGTGGTCTTGCCGTTCGTGCCGGTAAGGCCCAGAACGGGAATGTGAAACTGGTCGCGGTGATGCCGCGCAAGCGCCCAGAGAGCCTTCAGAGTGTCTGGAACTGGGACAAGACGCTCGTTCCCGGGATTTTCCCTGACGACATCCGCACTTTCATCCACTACAGCGTATGCCGCGCCGGCCCCAAGAGCTGCAAGCGCATAAGCATTTCCGTCAAAATTTTCCCCCTTAAGAGCGAAGAAAAGCTCTCCGCCGGAGATTTTCCTGCTGTCGGTAGTAACCCGTGAGCCGCAGGAGAGGAATATGGAGTATAGGTTATCAATATTTTCCATCATCAGTCAAACAATAAAAAGCAATACGATTGCAGGGGTTAAAGAAAAAGTGGAGAACAAGGCTTGCGTTGAAGCCCAATACCGGAGCAACCTCCCGGTTGTGAGGATTTTGGCAAAACGCGTAACGCAGTAATCCGCTTAATTCTTTAAGCGCGTCCCGTGGAGCCGAAACCTCCCTCACCCCTCGCTGTCTCATCAAGACTTTCCGTCTCTTCCCACTCGACTCTCTCGTAGCGCGCGACAACCATCTGGGCAATTCTCTCGCCCGGATTGATGACAAACTCCTTGTCGGAAAGGTTCACCAGAATCACGCAGATCTCCCCCCTGTAGTCTGCGTCAATCGTGCCCGGAGAATTGAGCACGGTTATTCCGTGTTTGGCGGCAAGTCCGCTGCGCGGGCGAACCTGAGCTTCCGTGCCCTCCGGAAGGGCGATTCTCAATCCTGTCGGCACCATCACCCTCTGAAGCGGAGAGAGCGTAAGAGGAACTTCGATGTTGGCTTTGAGGTCAACTCCGGCGGAGTTTTCCGTGGCGTATGCGGGGCAGGGCCAGGCCGAGCCGTTGATAATCTTGACTTTCATATTATTTAACTTGTTTTGGGGGTCCCGCAGGCAAACCGTCTAAAAAACCGATTCGACCAGGAAACCACAGTTTGTGTTAGATTCTGTAAAAACACACAAAGTTAAACAATCTTGGCCAAATTACAGCAGTTCCACGTTTCTTACTTCAAGTCCGAGCTCGCTGACCATTGCGCAGACGCTTTCATAAGAGTTGTCTGAAGAAATGAAAGTGTTCATAAGACTGATGATGGAATTCGTTTTCATATCTCTAAAATTTTGCAGTTCAAACATTTGCTTTCAAAGTTCCGACCTCCTCCGAGGCCACTGCCCTTTGAATTATGCTGCAAAATTAAAGTGAGCTTGTGCAAAACCACTGCACAAGCCCACTTTTTTTCCAATATTTTTCAAAAAACTCAGTCAAGAAGAAACTTGGTCGCCGGATTGGAATAAAAAGATGGAGCACAACGAAGCAATCCGCCTTTTAGGACAATCCGTACTACTCGTCGAAGTCGCTCACACCCTTCCCTGGTTTCAAATTAACCAGCGCCTCGACAACATTAACAATGTAGTCTCCTATCTTCTCGCACTCGACGATAAGGTCCATATAAACCGAGCCGGTAGAGTACTCGTAGCGGCCCTCGTTCAAGTCGATGATATTCTGCTCCTTGAGAGAGTTGCGCATAGCATTGATGTCGGCCTCGGTGCGGAGAGTGCGGTCCAGGTCGGCGAAATTCTGCCCGTTCTCGGAAAGAGTCTCGGCCATCTGGCGGTAAGCCGTCTCCACAAGAGAATACATCGAATTGAAATTGTTCACCATATCCTCGGTGAAAGTGATGCGGTTCTCACTCTTTCTCTGAAGGATGCGCGCCATATTGTAGTAGCTGTCGGCGATGCTCTCAATCTCGGAAATCTCACGGAGCTTGGCCTGAATCGAGTGCTTTGACTCGTCGCTCAGCCTTCCGTCGGCCACCCTGCTGAGATAGGATGCAATCTCCACCTCCATATTGTCGCTTATGTTCTCATATTTCTGAACCCGCTGGAAAAGAGCGGAGAACTCCTCCGGAGACGAGGTGCCGCCAAACATCTGGCGAACCATATCGTGCATCCTGTAGGTGCGGTCGCTCATAAGGATAATCTCCTTGTGAGCCTGAAGGATGGAAAGCTCTGAAGTGGACATAAGTCCGCCGCTGATAAACTCCAGGTGCGGTCTTCCGTCGTCCTCTGTCTCCTGAGTCTTTGCCTTGCGGGAAGGAATGAGAACCGTAACGGCCTTCACATAGAACTTCGTGAACCAGATCATTATGGCGATGTTGATGAGATTGAACACCGTGTGGAACATCGAAAGTCCGAAGGAAACGTAGTACTGCATATTCCCGAAACTTGCGGCAAGAGCGGCATTTTCAGGGGAGGAAGTGTCAAGCTTTCCGTCAACGAGGGCCGCGATTGTGGCAGGGTCCTGCTCGCCGGAGTTGGCAAAAGCGTAAAGAGCATTCGGGTCTCCCGCACAACCTGTTGTAATCCAGGAGATAAGCTTCATATACGGGCTATAGAGAGCAAGTGCCCACACGGAACCCAGCACATTGAACATCAAGTGCCCCGCGGCAGCCCTTTTTGCCATAACATTTCCGGAAACTGAAGCGATGATAGGAGTGATGCAGGTTCCGATGTTACCGCCCAGGACCAGAGCTGCGGCCAGGTCGAAGGTAATCCAGCCCTTGCTGCACATAATCAGCGCGATGGCGAAGGTGGCGCTTGAGGCCTGCACAATCATCGTCAGCAACATTCCGGCGCAGGCAAAGATGAGCACTGACCAGAAACCTTTGTCTGAGCAGCTCCTCAGAAAATCAAAGACCGCAGGATTGGACTTGAGGTCAGGCACGGAGTTGTTCAGGTAGTCAAGTCCGAGGAAGAGGAGCGCAAAACCGATGAGGAACTCGCCCCAGTTCGTATAGACGGACTTTTTCATAAAAAGAAGCGGCACGCCGAACGCGAAAAGCGGGATGGCGAATGCCGCGATGTTGACTTTGAAGCCGAACAGGGAGATGATCCAGGCGGTGAAAGTGGTTCCGACGTTTGCGCCGAAGATGACCGCCATTGACTGCTGAAGCGAGATGAGCCCCGCATTGACGAAGGAGACAATCATTGTCGTCGTAGCCGAAGATGACTGGACGAGCGCGGTAATGAAGATACCTGTCAGTGCCCCGACAAATTTATTGTTAGTCATCAGAGCGAGAATGTCTCTCAGCTTGTTTCCGGCCGCTTTCTGCAGGCCTTCGCTCATAAGTTTCATCCCATACAGGAACATCCCCACGGAGCCTATAAGGGTAAGAATTTCCAATAGACCGAAATTCATATTTTATTTTATTTCACAAGTATTTGCTTGGGGTGTAATGGAAGAATTCTTCTTTATTCACAAGTATCTCCGAGAGTGCATATGGAAAGAATTCCTTATTACGCCGCGAATTTACAACCCAAAAATAAAACTGGCAATAAAAATTGCACAGATATTTCATAAAAGTTAAAAATTCCTTGATTATCGGCCGCTTAGGGAATGAATTTCATCAAGCCGCGGATATATTTTTGGAAAGAAATGAAAAGTGGGTTAAATTTGCAGGATTTTATAAACCTATTAGGACAACAAACGATGGCAGAAAACAACACATTGCTTGAAAAAATCCTCGGATTGAGGGAGAAATATGAGTCGCTTCAGACCCAGCTTGCAGACCCGGACGTGATTTCGGATATGAAGAGATATGTGCAGCTGAACAAGGAGTACAAGGAGCTTGCGCCCATAATCAAGGCCGGCGACGAGTACAAGAGGCTCATTGAGGCATACGATATGGCAAAGCAGATTATCGCCGAAGAGAAAGACGAGGAACTCAGGGAGATGGCAAAGGAGGAAATCGCCTCCATCGAGCCTAAACTTCCCGAGATGGAAGAGAAAATCAAGCTTCTGCTCATCCCTGCCGACCCTCAGGACAGCAAGAACGCCATTCTTGAAATCAGGGGCGGTGCAGGCGGTGACGAGGCGGCCATCTTTGCCGGCGACCTTTTCCGTATGTACAGCAAGTATTTCGAGCGCAGGGGCTGGAAGATGGAAATCAACAGCCAGTCCGAAGGCGCTGCGGGCGGATTCAAGGAAATCGTCGTGAAGGTCATCGGAGAGGGAGTTTACGGAGTGCTGAAATATGAGTCCGGAGTGCACCGAGTACAGAGGGTGCCGCAGACCGAGACTCAGGGCAGGGTTCACACCTCTGCCGCATCCGTAGCCGTTCTTCCGGAAGCTGACGAGTTCGACATCGAGCTGAATATGAACGATATACGAAAGGACACCTTCTGTTCCTCAGGCCCAGGCGGACAGTCAGTGAACACCACCTATTCAGCCATCCGCCTCACCCACATCCCATCAGGAATCGTGGTGCAGTGCCAGGACGAGAAATCTCAGCTCAAGAACTTCGACAAGGCTCTCGCCGAACTCCGTACAAGGCTCTATAATATGGAGTACGAGAAATACCTCAACGAGATTTCAGCAAAAAGAAAGACTATGGTTTCAACCGGAGACCGCTCCGCGAAAATCCGCACCTACAACTACCCGCAATCCCGCGTCACCGACCACCGCATCAACTTCACGATGTACAACCTTCCGGTGTTTATGGACGGCGACATTCAGGAAATGCTTGACCAGCTGCAAATTGCAGAGAATGCCGAGAGGCTCAAAGAAGCCGGCGAGCAGTAGGACGGTTCTCCACTGCAAGAGCACCGGTGAAGACTAAACAGTAAGTAATACAGAAAGAAAGACCTCAGGAGAGAGAGAAACTGCCGATGCGGCGAACAGACTCTTCAAAGCCTTCGCGATCACGTGCGAGGGCTTTTATTTTGCCCCGGTAGTTGTAGATGGTCTGAACTGAATAGTGCAGGAGTGAAGCTATTTTTGTGGAGTCGCTGATGCCCAGACGAACAAGCGCGAAGATGCGCAGCTCCGGAGTGAGGCTGCCCTTTGGCGGAGTAATTTCGGCCCCCGAGTGAAGCAGGGCATTGAAATCCTCGACAAACGAAGGATAGATATTGAGAAAAATGGTGTCGAAATTCCGATAAAAATTCTCCAGGTCTTTGGATGCTGTTACGCTGTCCACTTTCTCGGAACTCTTCATAAGGAACATACCTATATACTCCTCCTTCACCCTGTTTGACTCCAAAATCTCAGCCGACTGCGCAGAAAGACGAGAGTTAAGGGCTGAAATCTCGTCGTTGCGAGCCTTAAGAAGACGCTTCGCCCTTCTAAGACGCCGGTTCACGGCAAAAAGGAAAACAAGAACAAGCACAAGAACGAGCGCGAACGAGGTCACAATGGCGAATGCCACAGTGAATATGCGTTTTTGACCCGCCTTTGCTTCCGCCTCCATACTGTCCAGACGCCCAAGATACTCCGCGACTTGAGAATAACGGAGATTGCGGTCATATTCGGAGGAATTTTTAAGGGCTACCGCCGCATACCTCTCAGCCCTCTGCCAGTCACCGAGGTCATAGAGAAGGGTGGAAAGGATGTAGAGGGAATTGTTGTCCTTCACGCACAGACGGGCATATTCCGTCGCCGCGACAGCGTACCAATGCGCCATTGACTCAACATCATCCGAAGCCGCGCACAAAATCGCACGCAGATAGGCCGCAAGGGCATATTTTCGGGGCTGGGTGCAGAAAAGTCCGAGCGCAGAATCACAGATTTTCTCGGCTTCACCCACTTCCTGGTCTGCAAGAAGGTCTATTATTTTCAGACGGATCCAGTCCGAGGAGTCGTGCGGAAGTTTTTCCAGAAGGACGGAGGTGTAGAAATTCGCCATCTCAACGGAGTGGGGGTCGGAGTAAGGCATCGCCGAATGATTCAGCACTTCGTTGTAGAGGTTCTGCTGGGCAAGGCAGTAGATAAGATAATTGGCATTCCCGGAGCTGAGCCCCTTCAGACGGCCGTTAAGGATTTCATCCGCCTCATAATAAAACCCCGACGAGGCATAGAAATAGGCAAGCCGTATGAGAGACTCTTCCGTTTTGGTCCGGTCGGCGGCAGCGAGTGCAAGTTCCAAATTTTGTCTGAGGTAGCTCTGAGCCTTGTCGAAGTCGTAGGAAAGGCACTCCTCGATCAGGCTTCGCCCGAGATAGAATTTCTGCTCCGGCTGAGCTGAGGCGTATTTTTCTTCTAGCGAGGAAATTCTCGACTGTTTCACCGCTTCATAGCGTCCTGCATCCGAGAGGACGGAGTCAAGCGAAGAAAGCTTCTGCTCAAGGGACTCGGACACACTACGTCCTGTCGCCCCATACAAAGCCGTTGCGCCGCACAAGGTAAAGATGTGCAGCGCAAAAACTGAAATCAACGTCAGAAGGGCTTGCGGTTTCATTTGACTTAATCCAGGTAAAGCCAGTTGATGTCCACGCGGCCGCTTCTGAGTTTGAGACGAATGGTGTGACGGCCTTTGGAGAGGGTAATGTCCTCAATCCATTTGCATTTCCAGGAGGACGTCTGTTCGAAATCAACAATCTGCTGTTCTCCTCCGTCAACCGTGAGAACCATCTTTCCGCCAAGCAGTTCCGCGATGTAGCGGACTGCAAGAGCATAGGTGCCGTCCTTGTCCACTTCAATCTGATACTCCGCCCAGGACTCTGCGGTGTTGCACAGAATCATCAGGTCTCCGTACACATCGGTGCAAGGGCGAACCTTGAACACATCCCCCCATCCGGTTGTTGATTCGGAGAGGTTATGGGCTACATAGTGTGCCGCCGGAATCGGTTCGTGGCGGGCGTACCAGCAGTTTTTGTCGAAAGAGGAGAAATTTACATACAATTTTCCGAGCGGAGTGAGAGCAGGCTTCTGGGTGTCGGAGTTTAGCAGCGAGATTGCGCCCCAGCTTCCGCCGGCCCGTGCCATAAACCAGCTGTAGCCGCCCACATTGGAGTCGGTTTCAAGCATATTCAGGACTTCGGACATAAACGAAATCTGGTCAGACTCACTGTTGGTAATGCTGCCGTTCGCGTGACAGAACTCAGTCATATAAATCGGCTTGCCGTATTTGTCGAACCGGCGGATCATCGTCCTCATACCGTTTACATTCGGCATATAGCAATGCAGGGCAATCGCGTCGAATGCATCAGAGCCTATTCCGTCGCAGGCGATGAATTCGTCCAGCCAAACGACAGGGTCGCTGTAGCCGGAAAGAGTTCCGTAGTTAAGCGCCGGGCTGACAAGCTTCATCCCGACAGTCTTTGAGAATGCACGAAGTTCAGGCCAGGTTTTGGCGGCAACGGAAGGTACCATATTCGCCTGGTCTGTAAGGTTCGGCTCGTTGTACCCGAGAATCCAGCCGCTCTGAGGATAGTTCGCCTTCAGACGGGAGATGTTGTCCTTGTTGAGTCCCGCGTTCCAAACCATCGGGAAGAAGGTGAGCCCACCCGCATAGAGAGCGTCAGCGTTTGAAGGGTAGTTGTGAGACCAGTCATAGTCCCAGCTCACGCCCTTTCCGAGAAGACCCGGGTCAGTTGCAGTCTGAAGGTTGCCGGCCACTCCCCTCTTTGCACTTTTAGCCTGCTTTGTCGGGATGGAAGTCACATTGAAATCCTCCGGATGCCCAGTCGGGTCGAGTGTTCCGATCGCAGAGGCCGTATTGAATTCCAGAATGGCGGAATACCCGGTCATCTCCACCACTGCCACTGCAAAGTAGTCCACGCCTGCATCCAGAGAGGATACTGCGAGAGTGTGCTCCCCTTTTGCGTATTCCGCCTCCCGTGGAATGCGGGATGCGCGGTAATCCGCCTTCGGGGTGACATAGAGGCAGTATTCCGTCTCGGAATCGGACGGAACGGCCCCGACTGTGACCGACGAAGGAGTTAGCTCCGAAAGAGAGAGTTTAATGCTGAATCCTTCTTCCTGGGAGGCAGCCTGCGAGCAGGAACAAAGCGCACAGAGTCCTGCGAAGAACGCGAATGACAGTTTGGAGATGTTTTTCATTTTTCCGGAAAAAGAGGGGTGGCGTCTCCACCACCCCATTATTAATTAATTACTTACAAATCAGAGACCTATTTTGCTTTCTTGTAGAAGAATACAGCGTCGAAGTCAAGATTTGTAGGCACGCCGCTTGCGCCCTGAGTAAAATACACGACATTACCGACATTAGTATTGTTGTAATTCTCTCCGGCCATAAAGACAGACATCGGAATTTCAATCTCGTGCCACTGTCCATCCCTCTTGAAGCCGTAAGTTGAATTCTCGTCACCAATAGTAACGCTGTTGCCATCACGCACGCCAAGGCTGTATTCTCCGGCGCAAGTTGCCTTCATCGCAATGTGGAGAGTGTAGTCGGTTGTAAGGCTGTTGAGAGCCTCAAGACGCCTTGCAGATTCAGCCTTCTCTTCGTCAGTATTGCCTTCGGCAAGACGGAAACAGTAGCCGAACCAACCGGAAGAGGTAACAATTGAGAACCAACCTTCAACAACCCCATAAGAGTTAGGACCTGAGCAGGTTCCTGCTGAGCCACCATTCCAGTAGTCAAAGAAAAGTGTTCCTGTCGTAGGATCGCTATACACTCCGTCAGAATACATAAGATATTTAGTCTTGCTTGCGATGCTCTTGCTCGTTGTCTCGTCAAGAGCGATGATGATGTAGTCGCTGCCCTGGAGGCTCTCGTAAGTGACGGTAGCCTTGTCGGTCACGAATTCCTTGGTCTTAAAACCTGTGGATGCCTCATAAACGGCTGCAGTGTACTCCGTGTCAGCCTTGAGACCGGTGAACTCTTCAGAAGCGTTGCCCTTGAGAGTTTTTGCATCAGCCGGTACGGTCTCTTTGTAAGATGCGGACTCAACGACCCAGAGCTGATACTCTGCGGCGGTGTTGTTTACCTCGACCGCAACAGTGGCGCTGTTCTCTGTAGGGGTCACTTTGATGGTGCATCCGAATTTTCCGGAATCCTTGGCGGAATCGTCCTTTGTGCAGGATGCGAAAGAAAGGATTGTCGCTGCGCAAAGCAGCATAGAAACGATCTTTTTCATAATTTGTAAAAATGTGGTTTATAAAAGTTTATAAATTTTCTTGTTCGTGGTAGTAATGAAACTCAGTCCACGACGCCGTCAATTCTAGTAACCTTTGTTCTGCTCAAGCCCCGCAAGGCGGATCTGCTCCTGAGGGATAGGCATAAGTGTGTGGTAGTCCTGAAAATCGCGCATATCGTCTCCGTCCAAAAGTTCGAAACGGGTCTTGTCTATTGACGAAATGAACGGATACTCGGCTGCGAGGGCATCCCAGTTGGCGATGCGGAATTTCTCCTTGTAAGCAGTCATCGTCTCCTTGGCAATACCCCAGCGGCAGAGGTCGAACCAGCGGTGTCCTTCCATCGCGAGTTCCACCCTTCTCTCGTGGCGAAGAGCCTCACGGGTAGCTTCGACCTCCGGGAGAGCTGAACTTGCACGGTGACGAATTTCGTTGATATAAGTTTTCGCCTTATCAAGTTCTGTCCCGCTCTCGATTGCGGCTTCGGCATACATCAGGAGCACGTCAGCGTAGCGGATTTCCTTCCAGTTGAGCCCTGCGCGGGACGGGTGGCTAAGTTCCGGAAATTCGAAGCGGAGCCCCTTTGCGGTCGCCTCGGCAGAAACGGGATAAGCCTCCATCTGATACTTGCGGTTGTAGAAGTAGTTGGCGTAGTGGATTTCAGAAGTCTCGTTTTCCACTTCGGCAGGAAGCTGTTCGAGTATGGTCCAGTCCCTGCGGGGGTCACCACTTTCAAATTCGCCGTACAGATCCCAGGTCGGGCGGTCATAGCCCCAGCCGGAGACGCCTCCGACATTTGCGGAACGCGGCCTCATCATAATCTGGGTAAATGTTCCACGGGTATAACCGAATCCGCCATAGTCGGAATACACATCCTGTGCATAGTTGATTTCGAACACAGACTCACGGCTCCACTCATTTTCAAGAAGGAACTGCGAGAAGTAGTCCGGCACAAGGCCGTACTCGTTTGAGGCGATGATGAGTTTTCCCCATTTGAGCACTTCGGAGTAATTCTTCCGGTAGAGGTTCACCTTCATAAGAAGAGCCTCTGCTGCGCCTTTTGTGGCCCGTCCAAGGTCGTCAGCAGTGTATTCGCTGCGAAGGGGAAGAACTCCCTCGGCCGCCTCAAGGTCGGAAACTATCTGGGCATAGACCTCGTCCGCAGTGGAACGTTGCATTTTCCAGTTGTCCGAGCTTACCACAGGGGTGAGCGGCATAGGGACGCCGCCGAAAAGTCTCACAAGACGAAAATAGTAGAATGCCCGGAGAAACTTCGCCTCGGCGAGGAACTGCGCGCGTTCGGTTTCTGTCATATCATCTGGAAGAGCCATCGCAGCGATGGACTCGAGTGCCTGGTTGCAGCGGGAAATGCCGACGAACTGGGCATTATAGAAGGTTTCAAGAAGACCGTTGCTTGAGACAACCTGAAATTTGCAGATGTCAAATGCGTCGGACATATCCTTCAGGTACTCACCCCCCTTGATGGCATCGTCGGAAGCGATATCGCCGATGAGCCACTCGTTGCAGTAGGTTCCTCCGAGATTCCAGGTCATAGGGACGTAACAGCCTACGACTGCCTGTTTTGCGGCATCTTTGGAGAGGAAAAAGTCACTGAGCTTGGATTCGTTGGGCTGAGGAGCCTTGAGCCAATCGTTGCAGGAAGTAAGGCCCAGAGAGAGAGCCAAAGCGCATATAATGTATTTGATTGCTTTTTTCATCGTTTAGCCCTCCTTAGAAATTAAGTGATGTACCGAAGAGGAATGTGCGGGACTGCGGGTAATTTCCCCAGTCCACTCCGCCGCCGACTTCAGGGTCGTAGCCGCTGTACCCGGTGACAGTGAAGAGGTTGTTGGCTGAAACATAGAACCTCCAGGAGGACACGTGGAACTTCTGGGTGAAGCGGTTCGGAAGTGTGTAGCCGAGCTGGATGTTCTTCATTCTCAGGTATGAGCCGTCCTCCACGAAGCGCGAGGAAGCGTCCCTGTTGCGGGATGAACCTGCCGGGTTAGGAATGGTCCCGTCGGTGGAAGTCGCTGTCCAGACATTGCGCATCGCTGTGCTGAGCGTGGACTGGCGACCGTCACCTTCAGTCTGGCGGCGAAGAGCGTTATAGATCTTGTTGCCGTACACTCCCTGAAGGAACATTGAGAAATCGATGCCCTTCCAGCCAAGGGAGAAGTTCAGACCATAGGAGAGCCACGGGAACGGGTTGCCGATGTTCACCATATCGTCGGTGTCAATGACTCCGTCGCCGTTTTGATCCCTGTAGCGTGCGTCACCCGCGTGTTCCGTTACGCTCGTAACACCCCACTGGTGCTCAACCGCTTCCTGGTCACTCTGATAGATGCCCTCATACTCCCATCCCCAGAGGCTATAGAGAGGAAGCCCCTCGTCGCACATAGTGAAGGATCCCTGAACCCTTTCGCCACCGTTGAGGTGGGTGAGGCGGTTGCGGACAAAGGAGAGGTTGCCGTTGATGTCGTAGTGGAAATCGCCCACAGCGTTTGCGTGGCCGAGCGTGATTTCAATACCCTTGTTGCTTACGGTTCCGACGTTCATAGTGCTGGAGTAAAGGTTACCCACAACGGCAGGCGCCTTGACGCTCAGAAGCATATCCTTGGTGTCGCGGATGTATGCATCGATGTTTCCGTAGAGTTTGCTGTTCCAGAAACCGAAGTCGAGACCGAGGTTAATCTGCTCGGTGTATTCCCATTTTCCGCCGGTGTTGACATAAGTGATGACCGCGGCACCCGGAGTGTAGGCTGTGGACCAGTCGGCTGAGGTGTCTCCGAGAGGATAGCTTACAAATGTGAGTCCCTGCATTATGGACTGGGTGAATGCACCGTCACCCACCTTGTCATTACCGATCTGACCCCAGCTCAGACGAAGTTTCAAATTGTCAACGACGTCCTTTGTGTTCTCCATCCAGTGCTCCTGGGAGATTCTCCAGCCGAGCGCCAATGAAGGGAAGAAGCCCCAGGTGTTGTTCGGGAACTTGGACGAGCCGTCCGCACGGAAGTTCGCAGTGAGAAGGTAACGGTTGTCATAGGAGTAGAACACGCGCCCGAGGAATGAAAGGCGGCGGGTTCTTGAGACGGAGTCGCTGGCGTTTTTGTCCTCGGTAGTGTTGGACACATACCACCTGTTCGGGTCGGTCACCAGAAGGGTTGAACCGCCGCCGCTCAGACCGTAGCTGTTGTACTCCTCAGTCGTCTGTCCGACCATCACCGACACGTCGTGCTTTCCGGCGAATTTCTTCGCAAAAGTGAGGGTGTTCTCATAGAACATCTCGGTATTCCTGCCCATAGAGGCGGAAACGGAGTTCTTGGTATTGGAGTCGTAATCGGAGAAATGGTATTTCTCGCGGTATGAACGGTTGGTGTAGGAGTAACGGTTCATACTTACGCTGGACTTGAAGGTGAGCCACTCCCACGGCTTGATTTCGAGATAGACGTTGCCCAGAAGCCTCTCGTCACTGTTGCTCGGATGGGAGGTCTCAATCTGGGTGAACGGATTATAGACATTGGAGTAGTTGGTGGAAGCGGCGATCTTTCCGCTTATGTCCTCCCCGCTCTTGGAAAGGGTGCCAGCCGGATAGTGAGTCGGGTCCCACGGGGCCATTGAGATGGCCTGGAAAAGCACTCCGTTATACTCGGCGTTGTTTCCCAGCGAACGGGAACGGGAGGTGATGTAGGAAATGTTCGTTCCGAGGCGAAGCCACTTGGTGATGTCGTAGGAGGCGTTGGTACGCAGGGTGAGACGGTTGTAGTAGGACTGTCTGATGGTTCCGTCCTGTGCAAAGTAACCCGCTGAAAGAGAATACTTTATCTTGTCCGTCCCTCCGTCCACGCTTATGTGGTAGTTCTGGATGGCTGCGTTCTTGTTCTGAACTTCGCTCTGCCAGTCGGTTTCCTGGGTTTCGTAGCTGAAGGTCTCCGGGGTGGCGTAGTAGTCCCTTCCGAGGCGGTAGGTCTTGAGCCAGGAAGTGAATCCGCGCTTGAGTTCCTTGCGCTCGGCGTCGGAATTGCCGATTTTCACCATCGTCTCCACATATTCGTCCCTCTTCATAAGGTCGAGGGTCTTCCAAATGTTCTGCACTCCGCCGTAGCAGTCAAAGGATACTTTAACCTTGCCCTCGCTGCCGCTCTTTGTGGTGATGATTATGACGCCGTTCGCACCCCTGGAGCCGTAGATTGCGGCTGAGGAGGCATCCTTGAGAATCTCCATTGAGGCCACATCCGCGGAGTTGAGGAAACTGATGTCCTCGGTGATGACTCCGTCAACCACATAGATAGGGGAAGAGTTGTTCACGGTGCCGATTCCACGGATGCGCACCTGGGCTGCCTGTCCAGGCTGTCCTGACTGGGCGTTCACGGTGACTCCGGCTACACGGCCCTGCATCGCCTGGTCAACACTTGCGACAGGAGCGACCTTGAGTTCGTCGGATGTGATGGAGGAAACAGCTCCGGTGACGTCGCTCCTTTTTGTCGTGCCATAACCGATTGCGACCACCGCGTCAAGCGAGATGGCGTCAGTTTCAAGGGCGACATTAAGCATCGTCTGAGAGGAGGAAGCCGTGAAAGTTTTTGAAATGTAGCCGAGGCAGGAGTATTCGAGAACGGTGCCCGGCGCGACGCTGATTTCGTAGGAACCATCTGTCTGGGTCATCACCGCGAGGTTCGCACCCTTGGCGACCACAGCGGCATAGTCAATAGGAAGTTTTGTCGTGGCGTCTGTGACAACTCCCTTGATCTTTATGTTCTGGGCGGAAGCATTATAGTTCTGCCCCCCCATAAACCAATGATTATCAACGCAATAATGTCGACAAGCAACGCTTTTCTTTTCATCTTATGCTGTTTTAGTGTTCTTTAATGCTTCAGACAAACGATCCCTCGATGTCCACAGACTTCTGCTGGCGGGAGAGTCCATACTGAAAGGCAGGCAAATTTAACATATCACTCTCAAAACAGCGCATACAATTTATTAAAAAGTAAACTCACAAAAACACACACCATTGAATATCAATAAATTACAAAAGCACAAAAGTAAGTGCCCGAACTACGGAATATTTGCGGAAACACAACTTACTTTATTTAAGTCCCCCAAAATAGGCAAATACATATATATCAATTAATTAAATTATAATTCCATCTACTTTCGAAAAGAAGAGCCTTTTATAATGTATAAATACTGGATATTTTTGCAAGTGACCGGAGCTTCGCAAAAGCGCAAAAATTGAGAAGCAACCGTTCAGGCACAGTATGAAAACAAAAATTCAAAGAAAAAGAATATGAACACTAAAAACTATCTATCTCCCTCCATTCTGCTTTCATCGGTGAAGGCGGAAACAGGGTTCGCGTCATCATTCGGGAATGATGCGGCAAACGGCTCGGCAAACTTTCTGATCGAACAGGACGACTCATCCATAGACGACACCTGGGAATAAAAAATGTTACGAAAACGACGATTATGAAAAAGGGGATTTTTATCACAGATAGCATTGCTTCATTGGGCATCGTATCTCTTTGCATAGCACTTGTTTCCGCCTGCAGCACGGATCTGCAGATTCCGGAAAAGACAAAACGGATAAACATTCTTGTTTCTTCGCAGGAAAATACAATTCAGGACGGGAAAAATGTTCAGGAAAGCGCTTCCGCCAAGACAAAGGCTCTGTACATTGACAGAGAAGGAATGGAGTGGGAAAGCACGGACGGAGAAAAACTCGGACTTGTAACTCTTTCTGGAGAGTCATCTTCAACCTGGACTTCTTCCCACAGCTCCGCAATCTCCATTTCGGCGGACAAATCGGCAAAATTCAACGCAACCATCCCGGCAGATGCGTCCGCCCTGTATTTCGTCTATCCATACGAACTTTCTTCCGACGCGGACGGGGTACACACATTCTCCTTCCCATCTTCCCTCACTCAGGCCAGGGCCGGAAGCTGCGAAAATCTGAAGTTTTATTCTGAAGGGGTTCCGTTCTCCGAAGATATGAGCGAAGTCAGTCCAAACCTGAAGATGGCCGGAGCGCTCGTCCGCACGGTTCTATATTCCGCAAAGGGTTCAAAGGAAAGCGTAACCTCAGTCAACCTCGCGACCAAATCCGAGGGGGCAAACATTTCATCGACGCAGTACGCCCTGAACCTTGCCGAAGGGACATTTTCCGGTGGCGGAACCACATCCAAAAATGTTCAGGTCAAACTCTTAGAGAATTATCCGCTCGCTTCACACACTCAAGAGAACAATTCTTCAGCGGTGTATCTCCCGATTCTTCCAGTCACGACAGAAGGTTTCACTTTCACAGTTTACACCGATGCCGGAGCAAGTTACACATTTGACTCCGCTAAATCAAAAAGTTGGGAACAGGGACATCTCTACACCTTCCTGCTCAACCTTGACAAGGCTACGAGAAGTCTGAAAATCACTCCGAGATTTGCCGTGTGGACAGGATGGGGGACAAGTGAAACCTGCACCATTTCGCGCAGTGTCGGCGCTTCAGAAGGGAGCACATACTCCGACAGCTGGTTCATTAAATTCAATGACATAGTTGCGACAAAGGCTCAAAGTGAGTGGATACGAATAGAAAGCACCGCAGACTGGCTCAGCGCAAGCGCCACAGAAGACGGAAAATTCAAGATTGACTATACGGCGAACAGCACCTCAGCAGAGAGAAGCGCAGACATCAACATTTTCTTCGACTCCCCTTTCGGCAGTGACGGAGTCTCTCTTGATCTGTGGGGCAACGACTGGTTCGCGATGGGCTCGCTTCAGATCCTCCACATTAAGGTAACACAATCCGCACAGTAGCCCCGGCACCTCGAAATTTAGGCACTATGAAATTGAAAATTTTACTTGTTGCGACGGCTCTTGGGGGAGCGTTTTGTCAGGGGGCGTACTCTGCACCTATTCATTCAGCACCTGTCCATAATAACACACGAACAGTTCAGGCCGCAAATGAAGGCACAGGGGACGTATATGCGGCAAAAAGAGCGGAATGGCTGAGAATAGCTGAAGCGGAAAAGCCAGCATTGAAAGAGCGGACCGTTTCTCCCGTATGCCTTGTGAAGGCGGTCAGAGACTCTTCCGCATTTCAGGGATGGAGGATGGAAAAATGCGGAGAGGTTTCCTCCGTCCTTTCTTCTTCGTTCAAAAACTTTGATTCGTTCATTCTCGACTTCGGAGAACACCTTACGGGACATTTCACACTAAAGTTCAGAACACTGAGCCGCGTTCAGGATGCTCCGGTACGCATACGCTGCTCATTCTCCGAGCTGCCGGCAGAGATGAACACTCCGCTTGACCCCTTCCCGGGCACGCTCAGCAGAGCCTGGATGCAGGACGAGGTGATCACAATCTTCGATGTGAATGCGCCGGTAACCATCCCGAGGAGGCTTTCCGGAAGGTATATGAAGATAGAGCGGCTTGCGGACTCTCAGGATTTCGACTACGCACTTGATGAAGTTCATTTTTGCGCCACCACCAGCGGAGAGAGCGTGAAGACAGAACTCTCCGGGAGCACCACACCGGCAATCAGGGAGATTAACTCAGTGGCAATCAAAACCCTGCAGGAGTGTATGCAGACAGTTTATGAAGACGGCCCCAAAAGAGACCAGAGGCTTTGGATCGGAGACCTCTACCTTGAATCTCTCGCAAACAGTTGCTCCTTCCGGCAACACTCGCTCACAAAACGCTGTCTCTATCTTCTCGCCGCTCTCTCCTCTTCTGACGGAAGACTTTGGGCAAATGTGTTTGAGAATCCGGAGCCGCATCCGCAAGTGGGGTCATACTGTTTGAGTTATAATCTGCTTTTTAATGTCACGTTGCTGGAATATGCCCGGACAACTGGAGACCTGGACACTGCGCGCGACCTCTGGACCGTTGCAAAAAACCAGACCGACGACGCTCTGCGCTACCTTGACAAGAGCGGGATTTTCAACCGACACAAATTCGGGGATTTCGTCTGGCTGTTTATGGACTGGAGAGAGGGATTGGAAGAGACCACCGCGATGCAGGGTCTCACGGCATTCGCTCTGGATAAGACTGCGCAGCTGGCGGATCTTTTAAGCGCAGGAAAGGATGCTGGAGATTGCGAATTTTCAGCCGCGGAAGCCGCCGCAAAGGCAAATGAATACCGTGCGGCTGCCGCAAAAATGAGGAAAGCGGCACGGAAATATCTCTACGACAGCAAGGCTGGGCTCTACACTAGCGGAGAATCAGGACAGATTTCCTGGATAAGTCAGGTATGGGCCATTATCGGAGGCATTGCTTCTCCCAAGGAAGGACGCGGCCTACTTGAAAAAGTTGCGCAAAGGGCGGATGCCGTAAGAATCGGTTCTCCGTACGGGAACCACTACCTCGTGGAGGCAATGATACGCTGCGGAATGAAAGATGAGGCATACGAATTTGTCGTCAGCTATTGGGGCGGGATGATCCGCAAGGGGGCGGAGACCTTCTGGGAGGTGTATGATCCGGAGGATGATTACCTCTCTCCATACAAATTTTTCCCGCTCAACAGCGCCTGCCACGCCTGGAGCTGCACTCCGGTCTATTTCATTCATACATATCCGGAAATCTTCCAAAAAAGTGGGAGGTCGTCTTAAAAAAGCGGTCTGCTGCGTTCCTCTCCTGGCGAAAATCCTCACAACCGAAAGGTTGCTGCGGTTTTCGCTGCGGAAAAAGCGGTCTGCGGTGTTCCTCTCCTGGCGAAAAAGGGTGGCCAAAAGTTCATATTGACTTTGGCCACCCTTTTTTATTGGATGCTATCAATTGTTACTGAGCCGGCTGAATGACTTTCACCGATTTCACGGACGGGGTCACGATGTAGCCCGGGATGTTGTAGGTGGCGGTTATCGTTGCCGTACGCTCCGCTCCGGTCGTGTTCGCCTCGTAGGTTACCAGCCACCAGGTGTCACCAGTCTTGTACTTGCAACTGATCCAGGAAGCCTCGGCACCGTTTTCATCGGTTGCGGTGAACTTCACATTGTCTGTGGAATAGAAAGGTGTTCCGTCGTAAGAGGACTCCACGCGGTTCTCCCTTGTGGTGCCGTCAACGGTTGCATACCAGTAACTTACCCCCTGCTCAGTGCCGCCACCGGCATTGAGAGTAAAGGTGTCCGGAAGTCCTCCGACGTACTTTACCTCAGGGACCACGCTCCCCTTCTGGGCGCGGACGACAGAAGCATTTTCCAGATTTATGAACACGTTGCACAGCCTGCCGTTCTCGTAAGTTTTTCCGCCGTTGGAGGTGAGAATGTACTCGGCAGCATCGGTCGTAATCTGGTAGGTGTAAGATGAAACGGATCCCGCAGGAAGAGAAATGTAGATACCCTTCCCTTTGGTTGACACCTTGTCCTTAGCCTCTATGGCTACGGGATTCGAAACAGTTACTGTCGCTGACTTTGAGTAGTTCCAGATGAGAGTCTCAGTCTCAGCGGCTGCATATTCCGCTCCCGGGGACTTTCGAGGCTGCCCAAGACCGTTGTAGCCGATAAGACCGGTTACATTGTCGGTAGAGCTCACCTTGACGGCCTCCACTTTCTCGGCGGCGTATTTCCCGGTTGAGGAATAGATGAGAAAACGCTGAACTGTGCCAACCAACTGCATCTGAGGTGCGGCGGACGCTTCTGTAACAGAGGCCCCGACAGCCTTGAAGCAAAGGTTTTCGGCATTGATTTTTCCTGCCGCAGTCTGACTCTGGGAGGATTTGAAGTCAAATTCGAGATTCGTCCCCGGACCGTAGAAGAATGAGACTGTAGAGCCTTCGGCAGGCGCGGAGTCAAACGCGAATGTGGCTATGCCTGTTTCGGGGTCTATGGAAATGCTCTGCGCTGTGGAAACCTTCAGTGGGGAGATGTCTGTTCCCTCTACCATACGGAACAGGGAGTTGTCGGTGCCTTCCCAGGACATTCCTTCACCGTCGGCGAAGGTAGCCTTGGACTCGGCGGTCATCAGGGATGGGAACGATGCCTTCACGAGGAATGACCCGGAAGATGGGGACTGAACTTTCTGGCAGGAAAGAAGGGCTGCGGAAAGTGCCGCAATACCCGTCACAAAAATGAGTATCCTTTTCATAATTTCCAGCAGATTAAGTTAATCCCAACTTTCGTCATCGGCAGAATAAGACCAGCCGATATTTGAGTCGTTGTTTTCATTGCGGTACCATTCGTTGCCGCTCCCGGCGAATCCGATCTCGGCTCCGAGAGTCTCCACCCCGAGGAGTGGAGACCGGTAGCCGTTTTTATTTTTTTCGTCTTTCATACATATACCCAAATTAAGCATTCTGGAAATAGACAATCGTAGAGATGATATTGCCGTTGCCGCCCTTTGTCTGGATTTTGAATGTACGGCGCTTTCCGGTGGTGTTCTGTTTGAGAACTATGCGGACATAGATGGCCGCACCGCCGTCACACCACATTTGAAGATCCACAAACTCCTTCATCTCCTCGACAGAAGTGAGCGGGTCAGTTCCCGGCACCTGGACATCGGTATTCTCAAGCTCAAGGAAAGTGAACGCCCAGTCGAGCATTTCCTTACCCAAGTCACTGGTGCTGAGGTTTTTGAGAGCATCACCCGCCGGATAGGAAGTACCGTCGATGGTAACATTCTCGAATCGATACCAGTCGCCGACAGAACCTGCCGCAGAGCCGAAACCTGTGCCGGTTGACTTGTCAGCAGCATTGTTAAACAATGTGTATGAGAATGTATGCGAACCGGTCTCGCCGCCCTCGGCATCTGGATTCGCCGCCTGGGTGAATTTGACGGAGGCGCTGTCGTCCTCTGACTTGACGCTGAGCGTGTAGGTCTTCTCAGAGCTGGTCGTGTTCTCCGGGAAAACGATGCTGATTATGCCCTCCTTGCAGCTAACTGTGGCGCCACCGGTGCAGGAGAGTGTAAGATTTGAAAGATATGCGTCAACATCAGCTCCGTTCTTCGCCTCCCCGTCAACGGTGAGAGAAAGAGTTGCGGCATTCGAAACGGTCTCTCCGCCGTAAGCGACCTCTGTCGTATAAGGATCGGTGAGGGCCGGAATAATGGTAGGGAGACCTGAGCCCGGATCCTGACGGACATTGATCCAGTTCCTTGATCTTGTACCCTTATACTCCATATAGACCTTGGCGGCTCTTGCTGAAGCGGTTTTGTTCTTCAGGATTTTGATTCCAAGATTGAAGTTGTTGGTGTTCTCCCAAAATGGCTCGACCCAGGAAGCCGCGTTTCCGTCCTCACCGATAGCGACAAGTACGCAGTCGTCAGCATTCATCGTGACTGCCTCACCGCCGTAAGTTGCAGTGGTAACGCCAAGATACAACGTATGCTCATTTGAATTAACGCCCTGGTCTGCAGTGACCCCAGGAGAGAAAATCACATCGTTCTCCGTAGAAGCGAATGTACCCTTGTCAAGATTGAGTGCTATATTATGGAGTGTGCCTGCCTTGAACTCCACTGAGGAAGACGGAGTAAAGGTGTACGCGCCCTTGTCGGTTGTCACGGTGTATGTTGTGGAAGCGGAGGTGGCAGGGATGAGTCCCATATAGATACCCTTCGTATCATCCTTGGAAGTGATGCCGCTGAGGTCAAATGGTTCAGTCAGCGAGACCTTGACATTTTTTGTCACTTCGCCGCCGTTGAACTCATAATTACCCTCGTTGGTCCAGTTGACGATGGCAACTCTCGTTCCGCCGATCGGGGCATCGGAGTCCACAGAAACGGACTTTACCTTGTCGGTCTTGCCCTCTGAAGAATAGACGAGGAAACGCGCGAGAGAAGAAATCATCCTCATAGATGCGGAGTACTCGGAGACTGAGCTGCTAAGCTCGATAGGAGCGGAGCCAACGAGAAGGACTTTCCCGTCAGCGCTTTCCATCTTCCCTGCCGCAGCCTGAGCCTGAGCGGAAGCCACGCTGAAATAGATTGTGGAGCATCCGTCGTTCGCCCCGGCGCCGGTTTTCGGATAGGTGGCGAGGAATTTTGTCGCTTCGGCGCCTACTTCTCCGGTGAAGACTGCTGTGCCGTCGGATGCGATATTGAGATCTGTGGAGGCATTGATCCCGCCCTTATTGTCAACGAGACCAAGCTTTGTGGCATCAGCATCATCCCACTGAAGGCCCTCTCCGTCTTTCCAGGTTGCCTTGGAGGAGACTGAAGGGGTGCCGTCCACGTCAATCTCAGCCTTCGCAGAGACCTTTACCGTTCTCGTGGCGTCTTTTACAACGGGTTCATCCACCATCTGATTTGAACATCCGGTGAGAGAAAGGGCAAGCCCGGCAAGGGCAACGGCCCAAAGTTTCATTGTCTTTTTCATAGTCAGCGCCCTCCTATTCAAATTCACCATAATATTCGCTGTCGATGGCGACATCGTCAGTTGAATTTCCTGCATCGTTCCATTTCCCGGAGAGTCCGGAAGAAGCGAATCCGTTTTCCGCATCAAAGGACAGAAGACGGATCTCAGGTGAAGAGTACAAGCCTCCTCCCACATTGTTTAAGTTAGTAATTTTCATAATTTTAGCTAAATATTATGCGTTTTGTCAATATATTCTCAAATCAATGAACGGATATAAGTCCTATTTCTTCTGATAAACCCTCACATAATCCACATACATCGACGCGCTATCTCCCGCGTTCGCGAGCGCAGTGATTCCCGACGGGTCGAGAATGCCGGTGAAATAGCCGCCCACGGCCATATTCAGAACTATGAAGAAATCGTGATGGAAATAATACCCCACGCCCCAGTCGTCAGTTTTGTCCACAATGTCCATCGCATAGTAAGGTTCAGCCTTAGGATAAGACTCCCTGTCAAGATACATCTTTATGCTTTGAGAGTCCCAGACGAGGGTGAATGTGTGATACTCACCGTCCTGAATCGAATAGGAATTGGTGCTGCTTCTCGCATAGTTCGGATAAACAGAGCCTTTGTAGTAGCCCCAGTGGCAGGCGCCGTTGAAGTAACGGTCCTGCGTGCTGTTCCGGATGCCGTCTGCATTGCCGCATTCCATTATGTCAATTTCCCCGCAGCGCGGCCAGGTGTTCGTCTGATAGTCCGCGCCAAGCATCCAGAATGCCGGCCAGAGTCCGTTGGCGGTCTTGGGAAGGCGGATGCGGGCCTCAGCGCGGCCGTAGGTAAACTCAAAATGTCCGGAGGTGTTCAGACGCCCGGAAACGAAGGATTTTCCGTTGCAGGATTCTCTTCGTGCAGTGATGATTAGGGCTGAGTTGCCTTTCACAGGGTCATTTCCCAGAGTGATTCCGCTCTCGTTATAGTACTGAAGCTCAGCGTTTCCGCCTCCATTGCCGTTCACTTCAATCAGCCATTTGCCGGTATCGAGAGATGCGCCGTCAAACTCATCGTTCCAGACGAGCGTGTACCCTTCAGCGTCGGGCTTGGGAGTTGTGTCTTCGTCCGAAGAACCGTCCCCGTCCTTTTGGGAGTCATCGTCTTTTTGGGAACCATCGTCCTTGCCGGACTCAGTTTCGTTCCGGATTTCGTCCTCCGGATGCTCGATAGCTGAGGTGCATCCGCAACCGACAAGCGCCAGTATTGAAAAAAGGGAAACAAGCGCCGCGAGGCGTGGGGTAACTGAGGGCAAACTTAGAAATTTCATATTCCGTGTTATCAATTATCTGTTAAACTTGAGTTATCGTTTCGTGTGAGGGCAAAATTATTGATAATGTTTTCATTTATTTATATATTTGCTCTCACAAAAACTCAACAAGGGGAGAAATTGTACCCTGGCATGAATTTTACAAATTCTTACAAAACAACAATTTATTATCAAGGGAGTACTACAACAAAGAATAACACCGACAATGACAAAACTCAACAGAACAGTTTCCCTATCCATATTATCCATCATATATCTTATTTTCTGCTCTCCTGCCTCCCGAGCCTACAACCCGTCAGTGCGCCACTTCGATAAGGACGCCTACAGAGCCGCCACACAGAACTGGGATGCAGAATGCAGCGATGAGGGTATCACCTTTTTCGCAAACAACAGCGGAGTGCTCATCTTCGACTCTGCGGAGTGGACTCTCGTGCAAAACCACAACCGCACAAACATCCGCTCCCTCTTTCTTGACAGGGAGGAAAATGTTCTGTACGCCGGAGCGACGAACGAACTCGGCAAGATTTCCTTAAGCGGCGGAAAAGTAACCTACATCTCCCTTCTGGACAGCCTCGGAGTGACTGCTTCCGAAATCTGGAACATCGGGCGCCTTGGAAAAGACATATACTTTCAGGATGACAGGCATATCTATATTCTTGAAAAACAGGCAGATACCCTCGCATCGGATGAAGCCGCCGAATCCACATCAAAGGCAAAGTCCAACTTCAAGACCTACTCCTTCGAGGAGAGAATATTCTGCGCCACAGTGATAGACGGCTCACTTCTTATCTATGTCCACGGCACAGGCTGCCTCCGCCTCAAAGACGGAGTTTTCGAAGCCATCAGCGGAACGGAGTCCCTTAAGGATTTCAGGGTATGCGCCATCATCGAGGCGCAGCAGAAGGACGGCGGGGGACTTATTTTCGTGACGAGGCAAAGCGGGGTGTTCCGACTTGTGAACGGGGTTCTTTCACGGGAGAATTTGCCGTTTACAGATGAACTCACAGTCAGCACTGTTTACACAGCAGCGGGCGACAGCTCAACAATTGCCTTTGGAACAGTCTCTAACGGGGTTTATATCCTCAACAGGGAGAGCGGAGAGTGGTTCAACATCAACACTGACACGGGTCTCGGGAACAACACGGTGCTGAGCCTGAGTTTCGACCCCAAGGGAAACATCTGGGCAGGACTTGACAACGGCATCGCCTACATAAACCTCACATCTGCCGAGATGAAGCTCTTCGGGAAAGACGAGATTTACGGCACAGGGTATGCCTCAGCCCTTTGGAAGGGCAGACTCTACCTCGGAACGAATCAGGGCCTTTTCTCCGCCACTTTCCCTCTTTCTCCGAATGCAGAGTATACCAAAATAACGGACAGAATCAGCCAAGTCTGGGATCTGCGGGAATACGACGGAGACCTCTTCTGCTGCCATGACGGCGGAGTATACATTATATATAAGGACGGGACAGAGGAAAACATCAGGATTGGAGGGGCGTGGAAGGTGGAATCCCCCACAGGAAGACCGGAGATTCTCGTCGGGAGCAGCTACAATCGTTTTTTCGTTCTCAAGAAGTCATCCGGAAAGTGGAAGCTTTCCCATTTCATAAAGGGCACTGGAGACTCCAGCAAAGCTTTCTGCTTCGATGAAAGGGAGCGGATGTGGATGTCACACTGGGTGAAGGGACTCTTCAGACTCTCGTTTGACAAGGATTACACAACAGTCCTTTCAAATGAATTTTTAGGCAAGGGGCACGGGTTTCCCACCTCCGCCAACAACATCCCGAACAAAGTGGAAGGCAAAGTCATATTCTCCACCGAAGGCGGGTTCTACTCCTACGACGAAAGTCTTCAGAAGGCAGTTCCCGTGGACAGCCTCAACTCACGTTTCACCTTTTCACCGATAGTCGCCACACTTGCTCACCTTCCGAACGGGGACGATTTCTACTCCTCAGGGGCTTTGCAGGCCATCGGTTATAGGAACCCCGAAGGCGACTACAAAATTGACTCCCTGTCACTCAAGTACCTTGTGGGACAGCGACCGCTGGGCTTTGAAAGCACGCTTTACCTGAACGATGGTAAGCTTCTATTAAACACTGAAGACGGTTTTTCACTCATCGACACGGAGACGATAAAGAAAAGGAAACACGAGGATAATCCTCTGATAATAAGGACTGTGATAAGTATAAAAGGAGCTGAGGAGCGTACAGTTCTCCAGAATTACTCCGCCACCCCCATTCCTGAGTTGACGCTATCGCCCGAACAGACCACGCTCCGTTTCTCGTTCAGAATGGTAGAGCCTCGGATGAGCGACGGAGTAACATACAGTTGCCTTCTGGAGGGTTACGACTCCGACTGGTCACGACCAGGCTGGGGCAACACAAAGGAATACACCCGCCTCCCCTACGGAAGCCACACATTCAAGGTCCGCGCCTACAATATAATAACCGGGCAGACGGCCGAAAGTGAACTGAACTTTCATATCAGATGGCCGTGGTATCTCTCCTGGTGGGCGATAGCTGTATATGCAGTTCTGCTAGGGCTGCTGATTTTCGCGTTGGAGAGAACTGCCCGAAAACTTTATCGGCGCCGCATTGCGGAAGTTGCGGCAAAAAAGGAGAAGGAAATGGAGGAGAAAAGGATGAAGGAAGACCTTCTCACAAAGGCCAATGAGCTTGCGACCTCCACAATGAACCTCCTTAGGAAGAACGAAGAACTTATTGATATTCAGGAAGAACTGAACAAGGTGGAACGGATGGTCAAAACAGAGGAAAGACCGGAAAAGATACTCTCACAGATTTCACAGATGAGGGACGGGATTGACAGCAACATCCGCCACGACGAGGACTGGAAACGGTTCGAAAAGAATTTCGACATTGTCTATGACGAGTATCTGACCAGGCTCGGGGAAACTTTCCCTGAACTTACCCTGGGCGACAAAAAGCTATGTGCCTACCTCAAAATGGGACTCTCCAGCAAGGAGATTGCCCCGCTTATGAACCTGACATTCAGAAGCGTGGAGATGACCCGTTACCGTCTGAGAAAAAAACTCAACCTCTCTCGCGACCAGAACCTCATTGATTTCCTGCAGAAGTTCTGAACTCCGTGGGCAGCGAAATCTTCGCTGCCTCATCGGAGGTGCAGTCAAAACAGAGCCTTAAGCACATCCTCAACAAGGAGCTCCGGCGTGAGGCGGTTCGCTTTCAGAAGGGCGTCCACGGCATAGTGGTCCTCGAACTGTTTGCGCTGACCGCGGACAAGGACCTTCACGGGGCTGTCTCCGTAGTATCTTGCAATCTTCTCGCCCCAGCCGCCGTCAATCTGACCGTCCTCGAGAGTGAGCACAATTTCGTGGTCCGCTTTAAGGCTGTCAAGAGTCTTGGTGTCGAGCGAAGTGATGATACGAGGGTTTACAAGTGTCGCATCTATTCCGCGAGCTTTGAGTGCGTCGCAGACCTCCTCCCCTTTCCGGTAATAACAGCCAAGACCCAAAACTGCCACACGGCTGCCCCTGCGGGTGATTTCATACCGAGGGACGGACCAGTCAACGCCACCTGTCTTTACGTCAGCTCGGGAAATGACCCCGCCGAGCGGCACGCGGACAGCCACCGGATGCTCCCTGTAGGCAAGCGCCCAGTCGAGCATTGAGAAATACTCCTCACGGCAGGACGGCGCCAGGTAGATGAGGTTCGGTATGTTGGATAGCAGAGGGATGTCGTAGAAACAAGTGTGGGTCACATCGTTCATACTCTCGATTCCGCCCCAGAAGACGAGCAGCAGAGCAGGGTTGTCGTTTATGCAAAGGTCCTGCGAGAGCTGGTCGTAAGTCCTCTGGATGAATGTGCTGTAAACGCCCCAAACCGGTTTTCCGCCGCGACGGGCGATTCCGGAAGCCATAGCGACAGCAGTCTCCTCGGCGATTCCGACGTCAACGAACTGCTTTCCTGCCTGCTCCCTGCGCGGACGGGTGAACCCGAACACAGTCGGAGTGCCGGAGGTGATGGCGACAAGCTGCGGATTCTGAGGCATTTTCTCCAGAAGATATCGTGCTGTAAGGTCTCCATAGTCCTCTCCCGCAGATTTGAACTTCGGCTCTCCGGTTTCCACAACGAACGGAGCGCCGTAGTGCCATTTCTCCTTGTCGGTTTCGGCATACTGAAGGCCCTTGCCCTTAAGTGTGTTGATGTGCACAACTATCGGTCTGTCAATGTCTTTCACCTTCTTGAAAGCTTCAATGAGGGAAGGGATGTCGTTGCCGTCGGCGACATACAGATAGTCAAGTCCCATAGCCTTGAAAAGGTTGTTCTCGGCCTTTCCGTCGGTTTCGCGGAGAAGCTGCAGATTTTTGTACAGTCCGCCGTGATTCTCCGCTATGGACATCTGGTTGTCGTTGACGATTATGATGAAATTGCTCTGGAGTTCGGAGCCCGCAACGTCCAGTCCTTCAAGAGCTTCTCCGCCGCTGAGGGAGCCGTCGCCGATGACGGCGATTACATTTTCCCGTCCTCCGGCAAGGTCACGACCTTTTGCAAGGCCGCAGGCAAGGCTGACGGAAGTGGATGTGTGACCGATGACAAAATGGTCGT
Source organism: bacterium (assembly GCA_963640535.1). Taxonomy (GTDB): domain Bacteria; phylum Bacteroidota; class Bacteroidia; order Bacteroidales; family UBA932; genus Cryptobacteroides. Next base: position 142,498 of record CAVHYU010000003.1, read on the forward strand.
GGGCACTCTCGGTAGGTTCACTGTAACCAGTCACGTCGTCGTAGTGCGCAGCCTCCATAAAGGCCTGCTTCCTGCCGGTGAGGATTTTGTGCGCATAGCTCTGGTGGGAAACGTCGAAGACGATCTTGTCCTCCGGAGAGTTGAATACATAGTGCAGGGCGACAGTAGCCTCCACCATTCCGAGGTTCGGACCCACGTGTCCGCCGTGATTGCTGAGTTTCTCAATAAGATAGTGCCTGACCTCTTCTGCAAGAGGAGGCAATTGTTCCACAGAGAGTTTCTTGACATCCTCCGGGCCGTTTATTTTCTCAAGATACATATTGTGTTTTATCCGATTCTGTCGGGTTCTTCGATGTGACTTCACCCGAATTTCAGATGCAAAGATACTCTAAAACAAGAAACGCCCCAATACCAAAAATTCGGGAAAAGTTACCATTTTTATTGCCAATTGTGCACACACTCTCACCCCACAGATTCCCCGGGGGGGTCCCGAGCAAAATCCGTACGCAAAAAAACGATTTTTAGTCGGATTCCGTTTTTCGACAAAACTGGCAACCGCATCCCGCTCTGGATGTTCGGGATGATGTATTAGAATACGTGGGATAGCCTGCGAAAGTTGCATTTATTTTTCAACTTTCGCAGGTTATCGGGCAATTTTTGTAACGAAAAACGGCCCAAGTTATCTTGGACCGTGTATTCTATTGTCTGATAACAATTTATATGCATTTTTATCCTGCAAAATGACCTATAGGCCGAAAAATTTTCCGGACAGCAATGAAGTACGTATAATAAGTTTTCTATTTTAGATATATACGGAAAACTTGATTCTGCGAGGTCGCACATAATACATAGCGAAATTCTTGGACGTTAAAGCCATTCTCTTTAAAATTTCACGAACCCTTTTTATATTAAGAGCCACACCCGTATGGAAAAGAATTTGATCAGTAACTTCTGACGAAGATAATTTTTGCGGATACGAATTCCGCAAAATATCATATGCCAGTTCTATAATACATTCTCTATTCATAATACCACATAAATGCCTATAAATCAAAATAATAATAGTTGCCATAAACAGAAGCTTTGTACATAAATTGACTTTCAAGCGGATTATTGCCTGCTATCATTGGCCTACATTTATCTGCATAACCAGATACTCTTTGCCAGTTTCCCCCGAGTACATCGCTGACATACTGTTCAATTATTCTTATACTATTGCCAGAGACCTGAACTTTTATCGGAATCTTGTAATAATTGTCCGATATACAAACATAGGCCGTTGTCCTATACACCTGCACAGTTGGTTGCTGTGGTTGAGAGTAATAATTCGGCTCTGAATTTTGGTAGGTTGACTGGCTTTCATATGTTCTATTGTAGGTCGGAATATACTGGATTTGCGCCGAGGCGATGAATCCAGTTACAAAGAATAGGACAG
>CAVHYU010000004.1:0-37386 GCA_963640535.1 bacterium
GTGGACATATCGAAGTGGAACACAGGGTGTTTCCTCCACTCCGTCTCCATCTCCCCGGCCTTCAGCCCCTCGAAAAGCTCCTTCCGCCCCTCGAAATAGCAGTGGAACGTGGACGAGAGAAGAGACTTCCCGAACCTGCGGGGACGGCTCAGAAATACATATTTATAGCTCTGGGCAATATCGTAAACATACCCGGTCTTGTCAACATAGAGATAGCCGCCGGTGGCTATCTCGCTGAAAGTCTGCACCCCGATAGGGAATTTCTTAACTGCGCTGTCCATAACTCCGCGTTTTAGTCCATTCGCCCCAAAGTTAGGAATTTTTCTTCGAACGCAGCATCCGGACTCGGATTTTCTTTGCCGACAGCCGTACCTTGACGACAGAGTAGGTCCCTCGTTCGTAAACCCGAGGTGAAGCCCAGACTATAAATCCCCGCTAATCTGCTACGGAGAAATCCTCAGCGTCCTTGCGGACGGAGGCGGGGATTTGCGTGCGGGTGAAGGTGCTGTAGTCGGCGGAGTTCACGGTCGAGGTGAGAGAGAGGGAGTTGTCACCGAGAGCGGCGGAGTAGTCGCACTTCCACGGTGTGGCGTTGCTGTAGAGCCCCGAAACGGTGTTTACCGTAACCGTGTAGGTGCCCTTGTAGGCGGAGTAGTGGCCTGCGCCCATCTTCTGGAAGAGTTCGAAATTGCCGGAGGAGTCGAAACTCAGGTAAATGTCTATGTCGCCCTCGGAGGCTGCAGCGCCCTGATAGCTTACCAACTTCCACTCGCCGGTGATGTCCGCGTTCTGCGGCGCTTTCTTGCAGCCCGGGAGCCCAAGAAGAGAGCAAAGCGGAAGAAGAACTGCGACCGCTAACGGTATTTTGTAGAATCTCTGTTTCATTTTCTTGTTTTTTAACTTTCGCAAGTATCTAACTCATTTATACATAAGCCTTTTCTCTCTAATCAACATCTCAAGTCCCACGCACTTTTGTCTTGCCTACGGGAAAACTGCGTCGTGCCCCACTTAGAGCCAGCCGCCGTTGGAGGAAGGCGAAATGACCGCTATGACCGAGACTGTCTTTTCAATCTCGAGCCCGCCCGGGGTGTCGTCAGAAGGAAGACTGTTGCCGGCTATCGCCTTGATTTTCAGCCTTGCGCAGCCGCTGCGGGTCGGGTAAATCCTGAGTTTATTGTAGGCTATCCGCGGGGTTTCCGCGAGGCCGAGAGCCTCGGAGTCTTCGTCAGCAATCTCCACGCCCGTGTAGATTAACGAGGAAGCTCCGCCGCCGAAATAGGGGCTTAAGTCAAGCCGCTGGGCCTTGCCCACTTCCGCAGTAATGCACGGCACTCCGTCCATCTGCATAAAGAGCCTCCACGCGTCGATGCTTCCCGTTCCCATATTGCCTTTGTAGAGCGAGAGATTCAGCTCCTTGTAGGATTTCTTTGTCCCCGTGAGCCTTGAGTCGAGTTCGCCCACTCCGGAAAGCAGAAGGGATGTAAACTCCTCCCCGGTGTAGCGGTAGCCCTTCTTGAGGGCGTAGGAAAGGCCGAGGGCGGCAACTCCGCTTGCGTGCGGGCAGGCCATTGATGTGCCCTGCATATAGCCGTAGTCCTTGGCCGAGTAGGTATCGATCGGGTTGCCGTAGTCGTCCAGCGCACGGATCTCCTTGGTCGGCATCGTGGAGAGGATGGCTGAACGGCTGGTGCTTCCGCCGCCGGTGTAGTATTCGCCGCCAGGAGCCGCGAGATTGCAGCCGTAGCTGTAGTTGGTGTAGTAGGCGGGCAGGCCGTCGGCGGCCAGTGCGGTGACGCACACACAATAGGAGAGAGCGCCAGGATAGGCCGCCATCGGCTTGGCGTCGTTGCCGGCGGCAAAAATGACTATTCCTCCGTCCACCGCGTCGCATCCGCCTTCACTGATGAAGTATTTGATGGCATCGGCCGCGGTTGAAAAGCCTTTTTCGTAGGTCGCGTCGTTCGTTATGTCTCCCGACTCGTAGCCGAAGGAGCACTGGGCTATCGCAGCTCCGTTGTCGGCGGCGTATTTGAACGCCTTTGCGATGTCGAACGAACTGCCCCCGCTGTTCCGGTTGAAAACCTGGCAGGACATTATCCGCGCCCCGTCTCCCTTGCCGGAGCCGCCAGCAATGCCGCAGACTCCTGTGGAGTTGTTGCTCACCGCTGCAACCGTGCCGGCAACGTGGGTGCCGTGGCCGGTGTTGCCGTCACTGCTCCAGTCGAGGGTGCCGGAGTCATCGACGAAATCGTAGCCATAGACATCGTCCACATAGCCGTTCCCGTCGTCGTCCACTCCGTTTCCGGGAATCTCTCCCGCGTTGGTCCACATATTCGCCGCGAGGTCGGGGTGGTCCCACTGCACCGCCTCGTCGATTATGGCTACTACCACCTCCGGACTGCCGCTGCTAAGAGTCCACGCACGGGTCACGTTAACATCGGCCCCGGAGCGTGCCGTCGGAGCGACGGAGGTGTCGCCGGTGTTGTTGAGGGCCCACTGCGCCGCGAAATTCGGGTCGTTCCAGAGCGATGGGGTGATGGCTTTTGTCGCCGGAAGGTCCGCCGGGGAGAACTGGTAGGAAACTCCGTCGGAGCACTTGGAGTATGCCCGGTTGTACTCGACACTCTTCACAAAGCCGAACCCGGCAAGCTCCCGGGCCGCCTCCTCAGCCTCGGTTCCTTCAGAAAGGCGCACTACATACCATTTGTTGAGTCCACACCTTCGCTCAGCATCCTCCCGGCCGGGGCACGAGCCAAAAAGTAGCTCTGCAGAGGCGACTCCCCGAGCGGTGAGAAGGCTGTCTATGCACGCGGGGGAGTTGTCACGAAGATAGACCGCGATGCTTTCGCCGCCCTTTTCTGAGGCCGCTGAAGGGGTGTTGCGGATTTTGTCTGCAGGCTGCGACGCTTCCGCCGGTGATAGCTGTTCCTTTTCGCACGAGCAGATTAGCATCGCAAGGGAAAGGAGAGGAAAGAAAAGCAGGGAATTTTTCACTGATGTCCTTGTCTTCATAAAGATAAACCTATTGAACTTTTCTCCTCTCGTCTGCCAAAAGGCGATGGGAAAGTTCATCCGTTAAAAAACTGACCCCCGAAAGCCCGGAGGGACCTTCAGAGGTCAGAGAAATGTTTGATGGAGTCAATTAAAACTTCTTGGCTTTAAGAGAGAGCGAACCGTTTCCATCTGCAGGAGAGCTTTTCTCCGCCTCCACTGAGACTGCCTTGAAGGAAGCCGCCTTGACTGTCCTCTGTCCACTTACATTCGCAGTCGCGGTGTAGAGACGAGGAGCCTTCCTGGCGTTACGGATTGCCTCGCGAATCTGAATCTTCTCAGGCTGCACGCAGTTGAATTTCATAGTGGAAACCTCCTCGGAAATCCTGTGGAGCTCAGCGGTGGTAGCTGAAGTCTTAGGAGCCACTCCGTTGTCGTCCTTGGTCTCGTCGACCAGAAGCAGATCCTCGTAGTAGCATATTACACCTGCTTTTGAACTATATTCTGCGTCTTTATATGCCATTATAGCGATTCCGTTGAAATCATAGCCATAACGGTTATAATAATTTGGATTACCAACAAAGGCGATATAACCTTCCTTTACAAATCCGCCCAAAATCCAAACGTCGAATTCATAGTTAAATAATCCCTCAGTTGCTTCGCAAGCCCAAGGCATCATATAGTAACCGCCGCATTGTCCGAGTTTCTGAGACCCCAGCGAGTAAAGTATTCCTCCGTAGTAATCCCAAACCATAGTGTCATCGAAAGTCTCATCCTTAAAGTAGTCATTGACTTCCTTGAACATTCCTGAGATGTTCACATATTCATCCTTGAGGCCGTAGTCATCCACTTCGCTATCCGGAATTTCGCTGTCGCCGACAGTCACCTTCGAGATGTACTCTCTAAGTCCTGTCTTGCCGTAATGGTCAACAGCATAGAAATTATACTTTCCGAAGAATCCCTCAGAGGCCTCCGGGCAAAGTTCGTCAGTCATATCAGATGTGCTGAAACTCTGATAGATAGGGAGCGGGTCACCGGTGGTGTACACCGAGGTCTCGCTTACGATGACTTTACCCTCGTAACCGTTGGTTGCATAGACCATCAGAACATACTCCGTTCCCGGCATAAGTCCCTTGATGACATTCACATAGCCGTCACCGTTGATTTCCTTGAGGACATCTTCGCTTACGGATGCGGACTTAAGAAGTGAGGTCGCAACTGAAGCGGAGTCCGCTGCAACGGCGGATTTCTGAACCACAGCCATCTTCACTGCCGTAAGGTCGGAGCCATAGACATATACCTCCACGGCGTTGTCGGTGTTCACTCCCTGAGGGGTGTATTTCGCTGCGGAGCCGATTCCGGCGCTCACTACAACAGGGACGCTGTCGCCCTGTGCGATGTAGTTGAATGAGGCGCTCACACTCTTCTGGGCGGTGTAAGTCCCGTCTTTCTCGCTGTAGGAAACCGCGATGACAGTGTAAATTCCTGTCGTGAGCCCGCTCACCTGGACAATAGGCTTTTCAAGGTCAACGGTCTTGGCATCCTGGTCGGCCTCGAGCGCAACGGTGTTCTCGTAGATTTCAGCGTCGTCGAGCTTGCCCTCGTAGATCTCATAGACAACTTTCGCTACATCAGTTCCTGCAAAGAACCCGACAGGGATGACTCCGTCAGCGCAGCTGTCGATCTTGAGGCTGAGGCTGTAGTCAGTGAATACGGCACCCGGAAGAAGAAACGCAAACTTGCCGTTGTAGTTTCCGTAGAATATGTCGGGTCCATAGTTTGCAATCTGTACATCGAAGGCATTTGCAGGGAATGTTATCGCACCGTTTTCAAGCGTTCCAGGATATGGGTAGGTTCCATCTTCATCCGTATGGGAGTAGAATATAAAATCTCCATACCCACTATAGTATGCTCCGTTCCTCTGAGAAGGAAGTACGATATTGTCCGGGTCTGTCGCGTCAATGTATGAGTATGTTCCTGGAGTATAGTCCTCTCCAGCGACGAACTCATCTCGTTTATATCTCTTACCATAAATCTGATAGAGCATATAGTCGTTGTAAACATCAGGTATTCTGTAGTACCCCGGCTTGTCATCCCTTTCATAGACTTTCAGACTGTCGTTGATTTGGTATGGATATGAAAGATTGAATACTGATGATAATATATCATCCCTCCAGGCGCCATACTCCACCTTGTCGGCATCGTCCTCGGTAGTCCTGGTCCAGACTCCGTTAACCATTTTTCCGTAAACCCTGTTCCATTTTACCCTTGAAACGGAGAACGCGACGGAAACGGGGTTGAGATTGTAGGAACTTACATACTGTGGGTCTTCGAGAAGAAGCGTGCAGTCGTAGGTCTTGCCGATTTCTGCCGACGGGAAGTGTACCGAAAACTCGGCCTCTTTCTGACCATCCTCGAAGGTGACCGGATCAAGGGTGAATATGCCCTCGGAGCTTGTCTTGAGGGTTACAGGCACTGTGATGTCGCCGTTCTCGACAGTCCTCGCGATGGTGAACGTGAGGTCGGTCGGGTCGGTCGGGTCGAGGTCTATGGAACCGGAATATTCCTGGTCCTCAGGGAAATACACCCCGTAGCATCCTTCGGCGTCCGGTTTCCCCGTCTCGACCAACTCCTTTGCGCAGGAGACTGCGGCAAGCGCGGCCACTGCGAAAAACAAGTATTTGATTCTCTTCATAGTTTTCAACTGATTTTAACTGTAAATGACTATTCCCACAATGAGATTACTCCGGACGGATCAGGGTTATTGAGAGCCTCGGTGATACCGGTGTTGGACTGGAACTCACCGCGGGTGATAACGATGTTCCACTGAGGTGAGCGGCCGATGGTGTTGAACTGCTGGGTTGCGGCATAGTTCGAGCCGGAGTAGCCTCTGGTAATGCCCTGATTGAGCCTCTTGTAGTCGAAGTAGAGGATGCCTTCGCCCCAGAACTCAATTCTCTTCTGAAGGAGCATTTCTTTGATGAAGGCCTTCTCGTTTGCTGCGGTGCAGCTGTATGAGCCGTCAGTGACGCGGCCTTTCATAAATTCGTCAAGAACCTTCTTCGCCTCAGTGAGGTTGTGCTGGCGGGCAAGAGCCTCCATACGGATGAAATCCATCTCCTCAATTCTCATAAGAGGGTAGTCACCCACACCACCGGTCACATAGTCGTTGATTTCTCCGTTCTTGCAGCGGAACTTGATTGAAGCATAGTCTCCTGTGTGTTTGTAGAAGGAGGCAATTTCGCTGGCCGTTCCGGCAAGCTTATAGTCGTAATAGGACTTTCCCTTAGGGTCTATGAACGAATGTTTGCGGAAATCGCCGTCGTTTATCTTTTCGTAGAGAGACTTGCTCGCGCCGAACTGAACATATGTGCCGTAACCCCAGGTGGCCTCGCAGGAAAGCCAGCCGATGGCCTGAATGAGGTTTCCGATGGACTCGCTCACAACCGGAATACCCCAGAGCCAGGAGTTTTGGCTTGAAGCGTTGTTGAATCCTGTTGCTGTGTCTTCCCACTGCGCCTCGGTGAGGGCAGAGGCGCCGCTCACTTCGATGGCCTTCTCTGCATATTCCTGAGCCTTCTTGAAGGCTTCGGTGTCGTACTCTGTGTCTGAGATGTAGCCCAGTTCGAGGTAGGTCCTCGCATAGAGTCCGTCCACCATAGCTTCGCTCGGAGCTGTCACATCAGAGCTTCCCGCAAGGTATTTCTCTGCCTTTGCAAGGTCTGAGAGAATGAATTTGTACATTTCATCTCTTGTCGCGCGAGGATTTTTCTTCGCCTGCTCCTCGGTGGTGGTCTCCGTCACGATAGGAACGGTGAGTTTGAGGATGCTCTCCGGAATGGTGTAGCCGGTGTACTGGCTTTCCTGTACAGACTTTGGCTCATACATCCGGGCAAGGTCGAGGTAGAAGGCCGCTCTGTATGCGTATGCTTGTCCGAGAGCGTTCTTGGAAACTTCGTCGGCGCTGTCCGGGTTCTCGATGGACTTGATTACATTGTTAGCGGCGAAAATCCAGGAATAGTAGGCGTCCCAGAAGTAGGCGCAGTAGATGTAGAGCTGTCCCTGATAACGGTTGCTTGCCCAGGAGCTGAAGTGGTTGTAGTTGTTGGAACCGCAGCAGACAAAGTCCTCGAGCATAGAGTCGGTCATAATGTGGACTGCAGGAAGACCGAAGTCGCCGTGGAAGCTGTAACCGCTCACATATCCGGCGGAGTTGTAGCAGTGAAGTGATGCGGTTATCGCTCCGACTTTCATTCCAAGCGGGTCATCGCTTTTCTGAAGCTGAGTCTCGGTGACCGTGCCGCCCACAGGGACAGTCTCCTTGATGCAGGAAACGGCTCCGAAAGTGAGCGCAAGCAGGATAATCAAATATATATTCTTCTTCATCTTTTTCATCTTTTAGAATAAATCATCTTTGGAATAAGCCGTCTTTAGAATGTGATGTTTATTCCGCCTGAAAGAGTCCTTACCGGAGAGTTGACGGAGTCGCTCGTAGAGCCGCTGAAGCTGTAGCGAGGGTCGAGTCCCTGACGGTATGACCAGTAGCAGATGTTGTCGCAGGTCACATAGAAGCGAAGCTTGCTGACCTTGATCTTCTCCGTGAGTTTTGACGGAAGAGTGTAGCCGATCTGGGCGTTCTGGAAGTTGAGGTAGCTTGCAGGAACGAGGAAACGGTCGCTGGAAGCTGCGCTGTACTGGTCTCCGAGCTGGAAACGAGGAATGTCGGAGTTAGGGTTCTCAGGAGTCCAGGCCTTGAGGATGTCCTTGTGGAAGTTGCCACCGGTGCTGCTGTCGGTAGGGCTTGCCATCAGGGATGCGTAGCCTGAGTCGTAGGTGAGTCCGCCGAGAGAGTAGGTAAAGGCGACAGAAAGGTCAAATCCGTAGAACTCAAGCGAAGTTCCGAATCCTCCGTAAACCTTCGGAGTAGGGTCGTCGCAGAGGTACTGGGTGGCGGCGGAGTAGCTGTTGGTGGTCTCCCTTCCGGTCACATTGCCGTCATCGTCTGTAACATCCTTATACCAGAGGGATTCTCCGGTTTCCTTGTCCACTCCGGCGTATTTTGCCATATAGAAGGTGTAGAGAGGAAGTCCCTCACCGATGAACTTGTTGCCTGAAGCGTATCCGCTGTAGCCTTCCACGGTTCTGGTCTTCTTGTCCTCAGGGATGTAAGTCACCTTGTTCTTGTAGTGGGTGGCGTTGGCATAGATGTCCCAACGGAAATTGTTCGTGAGGATAGGGGTCGCGTTGAGGGAAATCTCCACACCCTGGTTCACCATATTTCCGATGTTGTCATAGTAGCCGCCGTATCCGAGTGATGCAGGAACGGTGAAGTAGTAGAGCATATCGGAGGTCTTCCTGTAGAAGTATTCGATGCTACCGTTGAGTCGTCTGTTGAGGAACTCGAAGTCGAAACCTGTGTTGAAGTTGGTGTTGGTCTCCCAGGTGATGTCGGAAGTACCCTTGCTGGAGAAGATGGCTGCGACTTTATTGTTGTTGTCGTTCGCGATGGAGTAGGTGTCCACGTAGAGGTAGTTTCCGATGTTGTCGTTACCCTGTGAACCGATGGAAGCCTTGAACTTGAGCATATCCACCCAGGAGGCGTTGAACCAGTTCTCCTTGTTGATGATCCACGCGCCGCCGAGTGACCAGAAGTTACCCCAGCGGTAGTCCGGGCTGAAGCGTGAGGAAGCGTCACGACGGTAGGATGCGCTTGCGAAGACTTTTTCCGCCCAATTGTACTGAGCACGGACGAAGATACCCTCGTTCATATAGGTGCTCCTGCTGGAAGCCGAAGACTTGGAGTCGACTACGGCTGCGTTGAGCTCGTCGTTGTCGGTTCCGTAAATCTGAGACTTTGAAGCGGAGAGGCTGTAGGCCTGCTGAACATAGTTCTCGTGTCCGAGGAGGATGTCAACATTGTGTACTCCGAAACTTCTGCCCCAGGAAAGGAGTTCCTGAAGGTTGTAGTAGAGGGAGCGGGTGTGGCTCTTGTAGATGTAGCCGCCGCTCTCGGCGAACTGTCCGTAGTATTTGTTCACGGCCTCGGTTCCCCTGCTTTCATCAAGACCCATACCTCCGTTGAGGGAGAATTTGAAGTCGCGAAGGAAGGTGACGTCCGCGTATGCGGTGGCGTTCACGGCGTTGCCCTCGCTGTAGGACTTGTTGTAATATACGCCGGAAAGCGCGTTGGAGTCCGTGAAAACAGGACGCTCCACTCCGCCGTTAGCTCTGTCACCGTAGTCGAACATCTTGTTGCCGTAGGAGTCATACATAATGTTCTTGTTGGCATTCCTTATATACACAGGGTAGATAGGGGCGATGCCGGTAGCGGCCGCGAAGATGTTTCCGGTAGAGGCGCTTGAACCCTCGTCGCTGTTGGAGTTGTTGTAATTGTATTTCGCGTAACCCACATTGCCGCCGATTTTGAGCCATTTTTTTGCCTGATAGTCGGCCTTCAACCTTGCGGTCCAACGGGTCATACTTGCGTTGTCGATGATACCGTTGTTCTTGAGGTAGCCTGCGGATGCGAGGATGGATGCCTTGCCGGTGGTGCCGGAAATGCTGATGTTGTATTCTTGACGCAGGGACTGGCGGTATGCCTCGTCCATCCAGTTGTCAGGCTGGAGCCAGTAATCTGTGCCATCGTAGTTCACCATACGGCCGAGTGTGGCGTTTGGATTGAGCTTGCCGCTCGTGCCGATAAGGGCCTGTCCCTCCGGAAGGGTGTAGACAAGGTAGCCGAGGCCGCCATCACCGCCCTTAGGGCTCGGATTGATGAGAATGTCGTTTGCCTTCATCCAGGCTTCGCTTGCGGAGGAGCCGCCTGCTACATAGCTATTGTAGAGAGCCTTGTAGTGGGTCTCATAGTATTCGCCAGGGTCGGTGATGTAGTCGTAGGTCTTAAGGGCCCTTGAGTTCCATCCCCATTTTGCGTCGAAGTTAACGACTGCGTCGCCACTCTTGCCTTTCTTGGTGGTGATCATAATCACACCGTTTGCACCCCTTGCGCCGTAGAGTGCGTTGGAGGCTGCATCCTTGAGGACTGTCATAGACTCGATATCCGCAGAGTTGAGGTTGTTCAGGTCGCCTGAGTAAGGCACGCCGTCAACGACATAGAGCGGTGAGGAACCTGCGCTGATGGAGGACGTACCGCGGATGCGGATGCTCGGGGTTGTTCCGAGTGTTCCGGAAGAGGTTGTCATCTGTACGCCGGCCACCATTCCTTCGAGTGCCCTGGTAGGCTCTGAGGACTGCACTTTGGCGATGTCGGATGCCTTGACGACAGTGGCGGAACCGGTGAAGGACTCCTTTGTCGCCGTACCGAAGGCGACGACGATGGTCTCGTCAAGCACGTTGGCGTCCACTTCGAGATTTGCGTTTACGATTGCACGTGATGCGACAGGAACTTCAGCCGCAACATAACCGATGGCGGAGAACACAATCACAGCGTCGGATTTAGCCGAGATCGTGTAGTTTCCGTCCCCGTCCGCATTAGCTCCGGTCATCGTGCCCTTGACCTGGATTGAGGCGAAAGGTACTCCTTCGCCTGTGGACGCATCGGTCACCTTACCTGTAACGGTGTGTGTCTGCGCCAGTGCGCTCACCCCGACCGTTACCAACAACATTGAAAGAAAGATTTTGATTTTCTTCATAAGGTTGTACTCTTTTTGTTAAACTTATATAATACCTATTGATGTAATTCTGCTCTGTCGGCGCCGTTTTACGCTCGCTCGCCACCTTTGGAGCGCCAAAGCTCCTGCCTCTTCGCCCGACACTGCACTAAAAAACGGGCGTATATTGATGCGTGCGAACTGCAAATGTAGAGCATAAATTTCATAAATGCAAATCTTCGAAAGTTTGACTTTCAGCAACTTGCAAACGCGGCGCGAGGGATTGTTGAAAATTTGATTAAAATTTTGAAGTTAGATAGACCATTTTCTTAACGATTGAAAGCAAATTTTTTCATATCGTTTCATCAGAAAAATTTCAAGTTTTTTCAAAAATTATCGCGAAAGCGCGGTTAAATGTGGCTTAAACCCGAGAGAGGGCAATTCCCCTCACGCATCCGGCGCTTTATATCCGTTCTTGCGCAGGCGGGTGAGGGTGTTGCGGTGAACTTCGTAGCGGCGCGCCACCTTTGTGAGCGACTCACCTTCGGAGAGAAGACGTTCGATTTCTCTTGACTCTTCGCATATTTTACGGGCCTTCGGGCTCATCCCTTTCGGACGGCCGAGTCTCGCTCCGGCCGCCTTTTTCGCCGCAAGAGCCTCCCTTGTGCGCTGCGAAATCAGGTTTCTTTCTATTTCCGAGGCGAGGGCGAAGGCAAAAGCGATGATTTTCGACCCTATGTTGTCACTGAGGTCGAAGTTGTCCTTTATTGTGTGGATTTTCAGCTGGTGCTCCGAGCAGTAGTTGAGGATTGACATAATCATCAGCATATTCCTCCCCAGGCGGGATATCTCCGAACAGACGAGCATATCTCCGGGCCTCATCCGGCGTATGACCCGCCCCAGACTCCGCTTCTGCCAGTCAACAGTCCCGCTGACCTGCTCCGTGGTCCACCCGGCGATCTCCAACGATTTCCCCTCGCACCATTTACGGATTTCATATTCCTGACTTTCAAAGGGTTGCATCTGCGTGCTGACCCTCACATAGGCATAGACATTCATATCGATTCTGTTTTTGTTGAACATACTTTTATACGCCCGTTTTTTAGTGCAGTGTCGGGCGGCGGCGTGCGCCACGGGTCTAATCGAAAGTTTTTTATAGGTATTATATGTTTAACAATCTATTGAGCTAATGTATGAGTAAGAAATTATTCTCATTCGTGTTGTGCCTGCTTATTGGGGCGGGTGCGGCATTTGCCCAAACCGTAAAGGTGTCCGGAACAGTTACGGATCCCAGCGGTGAGGCCGTAGTCAGCGCTGCTGTCCAGCTCAAGGGCAGCACAAGTGTTTACACTATGACTGACGCAGTGGGTGACTTCACCCTGTCAGTCCCTTCAAATGGCGTCATCTCCGTCAGCTGCCTCGGATTTATCCAGAAAGAGGTCGCTGTGAACGGAAGGGCGCACATCGACATCACTCTCGAGCCTGATTCTCAGGTTTTGGACGACGTGATTGTCGTAGCTTATGGAACCGTCACCAGAGAAGCCAACACCGGTTCCGTCACTTCAGTCAAGAACGAACAGCTCGCGCAGGTCCCGGCAACATCTGTTGATAAGATGCTTGCAGGTAAACTCGCCGGCGTAACTATAACTTCCGGTTCAGGTCAGCCGGGTTCCACTTCAACCATCCGTGTCAGGGGAACATCCTCAATCAACGCAGGCAGCGAGCCTCTCTGGGTTGTGGACGGTATTCCTGTGATGTCCAGCGACTTCCGCTCGATGTCAAATATGGGTGACAACAGCGGTTCTTCCACTACCTTCCTTAACCCTAACGACATCGAGTCCATCACCGTCCTCAAGGACGCCGCTGCGGCTTCTGTCTATGGTTCAAGGGCAGCAAACGGAGTCGTGCTCGTCACCACCAAGAGCGGAAAGAGCGGCAAGGCACGTTTCACTGCCAGGGCAAAATTCGGTGCTCAGCAGCTTATCAACGACCATAACCTCCGCCCTCTTACGGGTCAGGAACTCCTTGATTACCGCCGTACGGCCGCCATCAACGCAGGCTACAACCCGGATGATCCGACTTCCGACTACTACTATCCTCAGACGCTCCTTGAGAACGGCACCACCAACTGGTATGACGCCCTCACCAAGATCGGCACTCTTCAGGAATATGAAATCAATGCTTCAGGCGGAAACGACAAGGGCTCATTCTATTCTTCAGTATCATACCACAAGAATGACGGCGTGTTCTACGGCGTTGACTATCAGAGGTTTACAGCCCGCATAAATGCGGATTACAACCTCACCAAGACCCTCAGGGCCGGCGCGAAGATCAATGCAAGCTACTCTGACGCCAACTCGGGCCAGATGGGTGACCTCTACTACTCGAACCCTATCGTTGCGATGTGGACCATCCTTCCTTGGACTCCGATGTACAATGAGGACGGAAGCATCAATGTGGACATCTCAGAGAACGCCGACACCAACCCTATGGCTAACGCCGTTTACGATGCCGACAACGACAAGGACTACCGTCTGCAGGGTTCCCTCTATCTTGAGTGGAAGCCTATCAAACAGCTCACCCTCAAGACCAACAACGGAATTGAGTTCGTCTATGTGGACTCTCGCCAGTACTGGTCAGACTACACAAACGAGGGTGAGGCTACACTTTGGAAATATTGGACAAAGGACATCCGCTACACCACTTCCAACACCATCACCTACAACGACAACTTCGGTGACCACTCCCTGCGTCTTCTTGCAGGTCAGGAGGCTATGACCGACACTTACGACGCCCTCGGCGGCAAGTCTCCGGATGTTGACCCGCAGATGCCTTATCCTTCAACTTCTACAGCAGCAGAGGACCAACTCTCATATTCCCTCACTGAGGAGTCACTTCTCTCATTCTTCGGTGTTGCGGACTATAACTACCTCAGCAAGTACTTCCTTCAGGCTTCAGTTCGTGCAGATGGCAGCTCACTCTTCGGAGCATCCAACAAATGGGGTGTGTTCTGGTCAGTGGGAGCATCTTGGAACATCAATAAAGAGAAATGGATGGACTGGGCTAAACCTTGGCTCAGCGGTCTCAAACTCAGAGCATCTTACGGTGTGAACGGTAACAACAACATCTCAGCTTACAGAGCATACGGTGTTTATACCACAGCTGCCTATAATGGTGCTAACGGAATGGTCCCTTCCCGTCCTGCCAACGAAAACCTCTCTTGGGAGAAGAACAAGACCGTCAATGTCGGTGGAGACCTCGGTCTCTTCGATGACCGAATCACTGCAAGCGCAGATTTCTACTATCGTAAGACAACCGATATGCTTCTGTCAAAGCAGGTTCCTTACACCACAGGTTTCGCAAGCAACTTTATGAACGTAGGTGCCCTCCGCAACAAGGGTATCGAATTCCAGATTGAGGGCGCGATTATCCGCAACCACGACTGGAACTGGACCGCGGGCTTCAACATCGCCCTCAACCGTTCACGGGTTCTCGACCTTGCAGGTTCTGAGTACCTTTCTGTCTCTGACTCCCGTGCAAGCAGCAACAGCGGCACAAGCCTTAGGATCGTGCCTGGTCAGCGTCTCTACACATTCTACCTTAGGGACTACTACGGAGTCAACCCTTCAAACGGTGACCCTCTCTGGTACGACAAGAACGGCAAGCTTACTTCGGACTCATCCAAGGCGCGTTATATTTATGCCGGCACTCCTGAGGCAAAGGCTACTGGCGGATTCAACACTACTCTGAGCTGGAAAGGCCTCACACTCTCCGCTTACTTTGAGTTCACCGCAGGCAACAAGGTTTTTGCAAGCGCAAACTGGGACACCGACTGCGCCGGAATGAATGAGAACTGCTCAACCGCTTCCCTCAACTACTGGAAGAATCCTGGTGATACCGGTGTTCAGCCGAAGCCGGTTGCAGGTGCTCCGAAGAAGCCTTACTCAGGTTCAACCCGTAAGCTTCAGGACGGCAGTTACACCCGTATCAAGGACATCACCCTTTCTTATAACCTTCCTGAGAATGCGCTCAAGGCCATTCATATGAAAGGACTCCGCATCTATGTCAGCGCACTTAACCCTTACACTTTCCACAATGTGAAGGGCGTGCTCGACCCTGAGGCAGGTCCCCTCGGATACACGATGAGCGCATCCCACTCTATGGTCAAGTCCTTCGTGGGCGGTGTGGAAGTTTCATTCTAAACTCAGATGACAATTATGAAAAGAACATTATTATATATAGCAAGTGCGGTGGCTCTTCTGAGTGTGTCCGGCTGCGGAAAGGACTTCCTGACCCGTGAGCCGAAGATGTCTCAGAGTACTGAAATCACCCTTTCCACTTACTCAGGTCTCGATAAGGCCACTTTCGGATCTTACTACTACCTCACATCAAACAGCTGGCTCGGCACAAGCTGGGTTCTGAGCGCCGAGATGCGCAGCGGTAACGGAAAGAAATCTGATGCGGCCAACTCAAACCGCTACACATCTCCTTACACTTGGAACTACACTGAGAATTCAACTTCCGGCGTGTGGGCTTACTGCTACTACACTGTGGCTCAGACAAACAATGTCATTGACAACCTCGACGGCAAGGATACCGGTGATGTGACAAAGCAGGACCTTAATAACCTCAAGGCCGAGTGCCTTTTCATCAGGGCTCTCTCTCACCTTTGCTGCGTTCTTACCTACGGTCAGCCGTACACTCTCTGCAACACCAATGCGGCATACAAGGAAAGCCTCGGCGTTCCATACGTATATCACACAGATTCCAATTCTCAGCCTGCACGTGAAACCGTGATCTCCAACTACGAGAACATCGTGAAGGACCTTCTTGAGGCAGAGTCAATCATCGACCCTGAGTATGTCCGCTCCGGAGTTGCGGATTCAAATGCGTCAGTAAACATTTACGTCATTCAGGCTCTTCTTTCAAGGGTTTACCTCTATATGGGCGAATGGCAGAAATCCGCTGACTATGCGACAAAGGTCATCAACTCGAACAAGTACAAACTCTGGACAAAGGACGAGTACAAGAAAGTCTGGACTGCAAAAGTCGGAACCGGTGAGGTGATTTTCGAAATCTTCGGCGACAAGAGCGGCAACTACGGTTACGGTTCTTGGGAGGATATCTCCTACATTACCAACCCTGAGGGCTCCGGTGATGCCCAGACAGCAGATCCTCTTCTTGCCCTCTATCAGGAAGGCGATGTCCGCGGCGAGCTTTACCGCACCGATGAAGAGGAGGCGACTGGAGTTTACTGGACTTCAAAATATGCCGGCAAAGGCGTTGGAACTCCAGACTGCAACAATGTCATTTTCCTCCGTCTCTCAGAGATGTATCTCAACCGTGCTGAGGCGCTTATGCGTGGAGCAACGATTGACGGAACTACAGCCATCAAGGATATCAACACCATTTCCCAGCTTCGTGGCGGCAAGACCTACGGTTCAGTCGGACAGACCGACATCGAAAACGAAAGGCGTCTTGAGTTCGCTTGGGAAGGTCTTCACCTTTACGACCTTGCGCGTTGGGGAGAGAAAATCCAGCGTTCCGCATCAGATTATCCTCTCTGCACTCAGAACCTCAATGTTGATTTCCCTTCTTATCATTGGGCACTCCCGATTCCTAAGAGAGAAATTGATCTGAACCCTAATCTCCAGCAGAATCCTCTGAACTAGAAAGACAAGAATGATTATGAAAAAGATTTTGATATATACTCTCACGGCTCTGTCTGCTGCAGCGGCTCTTGCCTCCTGCAATAAGAACGACTATCCCGTGTTTGACGATAAGAATGCTTTCGTCGCATTCGACCAGGTGACTGTCTCTGTCAATGAGGACTACTCCGCTGAAGGCGATACCCTCAGAATCCCGGTTACTCTTGCATCGGTTGCTGGTCTTGAGGAGACGGTTAAATTCGAGGTGATTGAGCCTGCAACAAAGGCAGCGAAAGCAGGTGTGAACTATGAACTTCTCACCACTTCCGGAACTCTTTCATTCGATGCGGACCACCGCACCGCATACATCGAGTTCAAGACCATCTATTACAGCGAATACACCGGTGACCTCAATTTCAGCATCAAGATCTATGGCAATGACACGATTGCTTCCGGCAGCGAGGACGAGTGCAAGGTGACTATCGCGGACATTGACCATCCGCTTTCAAGCATTCTCGGAGCTTTCACTATGTCCGGAAAATCTTATTGGTACGGTGATATGACCTGGACGATGACTACTTATAAGGATGCAGAAGATGACCACAAGATTTGGTTTGACAACCTTATGGGTAACAGCAACTGGTCAGGTTCCGACACCCGTTACTATGGTGTTGTGGATGCGGATCTTACCACAATTACAATTCCTTTCGGCCAGGATTCTGAATATAAGTACGGCGGTTCAACCCCTATCACTTTGTACGGAATCGATTCTGAACTGAACGATTACGATTCAGGAAATCTTCAGGCAAAGATTGTCGTTGACGGTAATAATGTAACGATTGATTTCGGCAAGGAATATGGCTTCTGGTTCTATATTTCAGGCGCAGGAAGCATCGGAATCTTTTTGCCTGGTATGTCAGCCGTTAAAAACTAAATCAGACTGAGTTATGAAGAAGATATTATTTTCAGCAGTTGCAGCAGCGGCTATGCTCGTCTCCTGCACAAAGTTCGTCTACGATGAGCCGATAAAGTTCATCGAGGCCGAAACTCCGGAAGTTACTGCTAAGGCAGTTTCCGACAGCGCCATTTCGGTGACTGTCGTGCCAAAGCAGAGCACTTCCTTCTATTCCTATATCGTGGCTGAGGGAAGGGCAGCAAAACTTGACTCTGTTTCACTTCTGAAGAACGTCTATAAGAGTGGCGCTCTGAAGGTAGGTGACAATACCTATTGCGGGGTGATTGAGTTCGCCAAGCAGGCAACAGTTTCCATCAACATCAGCGGACTTGTTCCTAACACTTACTACACCATTTATGCTGTAGCCAACAATGCTCAGGGAAAGGTCTCAAGCGTTGCCACCGCAACGTGTCTCACCACTGACGACACGGCTCCTATCTTGCAAGATTTTTACTCTCAGGAGCAGGACGGCGTTCTCGCTTTCGGAATTGAATTTGATGACCCGGTTCAGGTCGGCACAGGTAAGGTTACTGCACACTACTATGCTGCATATGTGAAGAGCGCCCAGGGCGTTCTCACTGAGCAGAAGAGTTTCGAGGTGCCTGCGGACAGTGTCTTTACTTACGCAAATGTTCTTTATGTCTATCTCCCGGCATCCGAGTATGTTCCTGGCGCATACGTGACACTTTCCTACACTGAAGGAACTGTTACCAATGAACTTGGAGCTCCTTGCGCAGCTTTTGACGATGAGAACTATTACGCTATGCTGTATGATTCCAAGAACGGTTATTATTCTGATGGTATATACGATCAGTACGCTCCTGTTAAGTTCAAACTCTCGCTCAATCCGGAGGGTGACGCTGAGGAAGAGGACGATCCGCTTGCCGGAGGTGATGACGACTCAGAGGAAGAGGAAGCAGCTCCTGAAGTATTTACCGACTGGACTGAGCTTGTTATGAAGTCTTACGCCCAGACTGAGTATCCTCTTGTAGGTCGCAAGATAACTACTGCAGCAATCTCCGTTGTTGACGGTAACGGCAGGACTGTATCCTACACCGGTCAGCAGCTTGTTATTGTTGACAAGGCAGAGGGAGTTGTCGGTGTGGCGCTTGACGAGGACCCTGGATTCGGTTCTTACGTTTCATACACGATTGCGGCAGACTCCATCCTTGATATCTATGGTAACTCCAATGATGCTTTCTCTGTGACTAAGGGCTATTTCTGCTCATACGGATATACCGTAGCGGATATTGTTGGATCTTACTCTGTTAGCGCCGTAAATGCGTATACAGGTAAAGCCGTGACAACCACTTTTGCTGTCGCTGAGTCTGATGATGCAAAGAAAGGCAATATCGTCATTACTAATTATCTTGGCCTTCCTACCAAATTGTATGCGACATTTGACCTTGACAGCGGTTACTTTGCTCTCAAGAGCGGTGCCGGACTTTATCAGGCGTCAAACGGCAATATCTATGCGACAGATTTCTATGAGGATAAATCAGCCGTATTCAATGTCCCTAAGGCTGGTTCCATCACTTGCAGCGACTATTATGTTGGAGCGTATGTCTATGGCAGTGACGGAAGTGAGTTAGGATATTATCTGCTTTCATACGATTTTGTGGCAACAAGGCAGTAAGATTCTCTTTCGCTAGAAGTTTTCTTTAAGGAGGCTACTCCGGCAAAACCGGGGTGTCTCCTTTTTCTCAATTTACGAAAAGGGGAGTTCGTGTAAAGACTCTTAATGTTCAATGTTTTGATTTATAACGATATATAAATTATGAAACGTATCATTTTTGCCCTTGCGGCGTTTCTTTTGACATTCTCCGCCCTTCGGGCGCAGTCACCGACGACTACATATCCCTATCTTTATGACAGATTCACAAGTGGAAAGGTTGTGATGGTTGGGGGAAAGACTGAGGAAAGGAAGATGAACATCCATCTTCGCCGTGACGCTCTCCACTACATCGACGAGGGAGTCGTGAAGGAGGCTTTTCTTACTGATGTGCTTGCAGTCGAGATCGGGAACGACGTCTTTGTCCCTGTTATGGGAAAGATGATGAAGACTGTCGCCAAAAATGATAACGGCTGCATTGCTGAGGAGATTTTGGGAAACTTTTCTGCTTCGATGGAGGCTCAGGGTGCCTACGGCACGTCTTCCACTTCTTCCGCGACGATGAAGCTAACGTCCATTCAGACCGACTCTCAGGTGAATCAGAACTATATGAATATCCTCAACGAGAAGGATAACGGCGTGGCGCTTACCACGGAGAGCACGCTCTATGTCGTTTCTCCGCTTTATAAGGTGAAGGCTTCGAAAAAGGAGATTGCAGCCTCTTTGCCCGAGTCCCGTCAGGCCGCGTGGAAGACATTTTTGAAAACCCATAAAATCAAGTGGAAAAATCCTCAGAGCCTGCTGGAAGTGCTTGATTTCCTTTGCTCTGCGGAATAACTGTGCTGTAAAAGGCGCCAGGCTCAGTCCCGGCGCTGCTCTATTGATTTGTGTCACATAAAGATTTTTGTATGCGTAGAAATTTATTCGCTATAGCTCTTGGCTCTCTTGTCTTCTTCTCTGCCTGTTCAGTAAAAGAGGACGACCTTTTCAGCGGGGCCGATGCCGAGGGAAACTCTGCGAGCGTTTTCGCGGAGGGACTTTCAGATGAGGCGCTCCTTCATCAGATGAACATCCGCGTGAGCGAGCAGATGGCGGAAAACCTCTCTGGGCTTACTTCAGAAGATGGTCTGGTCCGCTTGGATGCTGTGCCTTCGCTTAAAAGTCAGGGAGTGGTGAAGATGAGAAGACTTTTCCCGGATGCCGGAGAGTTTGAGGCGAGGACCCGTGCAGAAGGTCTGCACCGCTGGTATGTCCTCACTTACGATGAGTCTCATTCTATGACCAAGGCCTCTTCCGGGCTTTGCATTGAGGGAGTGGACGAGATTGAGTATTGCCCGCGCATTGACATCGTCGGCGGAAAAGGAGTTGCGGAATATGTGTCTGCGAAAGAACTTGCAGCCGCGACTTCAAGCAGTTCTGCACCTTTCAATGACCCTATGCTTGAAAGTCAGTGGCACTACTACAACAACGGATCGGCTTCTTCGTCGGTGAGCGGATGCGATATCAACGTCTTCCCGCTTTGGAGGAACTACTCCACCTACTATCAGTGCACTGACGACATTGTGGTGGGAGTCGTGGACCAGGGCGTGGACTACTCTCACGAGGACCTTGAAGCCAATATGTGGCATAATCCGGAGAAATCCGGCAGCAATATCTATGGCTACAATTTCGTAAAAGACTCCTACGTAATAAATCCTGGCGAACACGGAACCCACGTAGCAGGAACCGTTGCCGCTGTGAACAACAACGGTGTGGGTGTCTGCGGAGTGGCAGGCGGTAATTCCAAGGCCAAGATAAAGGGGGCAAAGATTATGTCCTGCCAGATTTTTGACGGGGACGCTCAGGGCTCTGGAGCCGAGGCCATCAAATGGAGCGCAGACCACGGTGCTGTCATCTCTCAGAACAGCTGGGGCTATACTGACATTGACTACACGCCTTCATCTCTGCAGGCCGCTGTGGACTATTTCATCAAGTATGCAGGATGCGATGCGTCAGGAAAGCAGACCGGGCCGATGAAGGGAGGAATCGTGATTTTCGCAGCCGGAAACGATGCGTCCGATGTGTCAGGCAATATGTATGAGCCGATTCTTAACGTCAGTTCCGTCGGTGCGGACTACAAGAGAGCATATTACACCAATTATGGCTCGTGGTGCGACGTGGCGGCTCCTGGCGGCGATGCAAGGAAAGGAAATCAGGTGCTGAGCACGCTCCCGGGAGGCAAGTACGGAAAATTGCAGGGAACTTCGATGGCCTGCCCTCACGTGAGCGGAATTGCCGCCCTTGTTGTGGCGCGTTATGGCGGTATGGGATTTACCAGTACGGCCCTGCGTTCGAAAATAGAGGACAGCGTGACAGATATTTCTGCGCAGAATGGAAGCTACTATCTCGGCAAGGGACTCGTGAATGCCTATAAAGCTGTGGCTGGAAGCGGCGGTGCTGCTCCGAATACGCCTACGGGACTTAGCGCAACATCTTCTTCAAATAACATAAACTTCACTGTCACAGTTCCTTCGGATTCTGATGACGGCGTCCCGACCTCCATTTTCCTCTATTACTCCACTTCAGATTTTACTTCGACACGAAAGATACCGTTCGGTATGTTCTATGTGGAGGGTCTAAAGGCAGGAGACAAACTTTCCGGAGTCGTGACAGGATTGGAGTTTAACACGACTTATTATGTGGCGGCTCTTGCCTGCGACCTTGCAGGAAATAAGTCCGCTCTAACTTCGCGCATAGAAGTCACAACGGGAGACAACCACGTCCCTGAGATTTCCGCTTTGTCGCCTCTTTCCTATTCGCTGAAGCCTCACGAGAGCGCTGTGGCGGAGTTTGCAATCACGGAGCCTGACGGGCATTTCTACAACATCGAACTTGTCCCGGGTTCTCCGGCCGCAGTTCTTGACACCCTTACGCGCGAGTGTCCGAAAATTCGTCTGAAGGCGTGGGAGGCTCCCGAGGGCAGTTACAGGGCGACGATGACTGTGACTGATTATTATGGCCTTTCATCTTCTGTCTCAGTGGATTACACGGTTTTGGCGAACCACGCGCCAGTTGTCGTGAAGGCTCTTGAAGATAAAATTTTCACATCAAAGGCTGCCGGCACATTGGAACTTCCCGCAACGGACTATTTTTCAGACGAAGACGGTGAGGAACTGTCCTATTCGTTCACTTTCTCCAATCAGAACGTTGCGAATATGACCTACTCCAAGGGTAAATTCCTTCTTACGCCGATGAATTACGGAATTTCCGAGATTTCCGTGACCGGTACGGACATAAGAGGGGAGAGGGTCTCGTCTTCATTCAGAGTGATGGTGAGCGATTCCAAGAAGGAGGTTACGCTCTACCCTAATCCGGTGCGCGAGAGTCTTAATATCCGTGTGGCGAAGCAGTACGATGCGGTCGGAGTGAAAATAATCTCCACAACGGGCGCGACTGTTTTCAATGAGGATCTTGGAGCAGGTTCGCCTTTCGAACCGTTCAAGGTGGATATGTCCTCCGCTCCGGCAGGCTCCTACACCGTGGTCGTGACTCTCGACGGATCAAGCTTTAAGTCAAACATCGTAAAATTGTAGCGGCTTATGAAAACAAGATATTCTTTTGGGAGTGCACTTAGGGCCCTCGGGACAGATTTTCGAGGCGGGCGCGCAGGGCTTTCGGTCCTTAGCGTTGCGGTGATTATCGGCTTTGTCTTCTCATTCGAGGCCGGGGCACAGACGCTACCTTCGCTACTCGTGGGCTCCGATGCTGCGGCGCTTTCACGCGCCGGCGTTTCGGTCTCATCGGAGGCAGGCGCATACGCTCTTGAAAACAATGTGGCGGCGATGTCCCTTTCCACCAAGCGTCTTAGTGCCGGAGCCACCTTCGGTATGTGGCAGCCGTCATATTCCAACAACAAGGTGATAGGGGTGGGCGCGATGTTCAAGGCAACTGATGCACTTGCTGTCGGCGCGACATTTAAGTATCTTACATCTCCATCATATGAAACCGTAACAGAAAGCGGAACAACCTCCCGTGACGGTGCCTACACTCCTAAGGAGTTCAATGTCGCAGTGGGAGCGTCATACGCCATTTTGCCTTGCCTTTCTGCAGGTCTTACGGCAAGGGTTCTACACTCTTCTCTTGCGACGGATGCCTCCGCGACGGTGTTCGGAGTGGACATAGGAGTAAGTTTCCGTCTTAGGGGAATCTCTGCCGGACTTTCCGTGAATAATCTCGGAAATAAGGCGAAGTTCGGTAAGGATGGCTCCGCTTATTCCCAGCCGATGCTTCTTAAATT
This sequence comes from bacterium, assembly GCA_963640535.1. Lineage (GTDB taxonomy): Bacteria > Bacteroidota > Bacteroidia > Bacteroidales > UBA932 > Cryptobacteroides. The sequence continues at coordinate 23,093 of CAVHYU010000004.1, forward strand.
GGGTGCCGGCTACGATTTCTCGTTCGGAAAGTCTGTGCTTGGAGTTTCTGCCGAAGCGGACTATCTCTTCGCAGGGGCGTTTATGGCTGGTGTGGCTGCTCAGTACGGATGGAACGATATGGCGTTCGTCCGTTGTGGCTACCACTATGGCGACTCCGCCAAAGCCATCCCGTCCTACGCCTCAGCGGGAATAGGGGTGAAGTTTTTCGGCGTAAGTCTTGACGCAGCCTACCTATTCGGCTCGAAGGTGCTCCAGAATAGTTTCGGGGTCACGCTCGGCTACTCGTTCTAGGAGAATTTATCTCACTCTTTTTAGTCTACATCTTCGGAGCGGCGGAGCTGTTCCACAAGGTGGGAAATTCGGTGAAGCTCGTGCGGGATCCGGATGCTCTGAGGGCAATGCGGGGCGCACTTTCCGCAGCCGATGCAGTGGTCCGCCTGGCGGAATTTCTCTATGCTGCGCGAGTAGCTTAGAAGATAGGCGCGGCGGGCTTTGCGGTAGGAGCGCATTTCCTCTGACGACGCTTCCTCTTCCTCCGCATCGGCCTTGGGCTTTGGAACGACCAGTCCGGCGTTGACGCACTTGTTGTAGTGGAGAAGGATTGCTGGGATGTCAATGCCGTATGGGCAGGGCATACAGTATTTGCAGTCGTTGCACGGGACGGTGGGGTAGCTGTGGATGAGCTCCGCAATCCGGGCGAGGAACTTCCTGTCGTCCTCGCTGAGGGGCCTAAGCGGGCTGAAAGTCCTGAGGTTGTCCTGCAGGTGCTCCATATAGGTCATTCCGCTCAGAACGCAGAGAACCTTCTCCGGGCTGCCGGCAAAGCGGAATGCCCACGAGGCGATGCTCTCGGATGGTTCGCGTTCCTTGAGTTTCTCCGCGACATTGTCCGACACCTTCGTCAGACGCCCTCCAAGCAGAGGTTCCATAATCACTACCGGGATGTCCCTTTTCGCAAGCTCCGAGTAGAGGTAGCTGGCGTTGGTGTTGCGCCCGGAAGCTGCATAGTCCCAGTCAAGGTAGTTGAGCTGAATCTGGACAAAGTCCCAGTGATATTTCTCGTGGGTCTTCAGAAGTTCATCGAAGACCTCTTTGCTGCCGTGGAAGGAAAATCCGAGGTGGCGTATTCTGCCCGCCTCCCTTTCCTTGAGAAGAAAATCCAGCATTCCGTTCTTGACGTAGCGCGTCTCGAAGTCCTCGACGCTGCGGCCGATGGAGTGGAGCAGGTAGTAGTCGAGATAGGTGGTCTGGAAGTTCTCCAGAGACTTGCGGTACATAAGAAGGGAGTTCTCGCGGCTGGAGTCGCTGAAGTTGGAGAGCTTGGTGGCGATGTAGTAGGACTCTCTCGGGTGGCGGCTCAGCGCGATGCCGGTCGCCTTTTCGCTCTGGCCCTGAAGGTAAACCGGAGAGGAGTCAAAGTAGTTGACCCCGTGGGCGATGGCGTAGTCCACCAGAGAGTTTACGCTGTCCTGGTCTATGACTTCCTTCCCGTTTTCATCCTTTTTCATCTGCCAGCGCATACAGCCGTAACCGAGGATGCTGACCCGGTCGCCTTCCTTAGGGTCGGTCCTGTAGGTCATCTGCCCCGGAGCAGCGTCGTTTGCGGCATCTGTTTTTCCGCCCTTTGCGGCTGCGTTATCTCCGTTCCCATTGCCTTCGGCGCAACCTCCAATCACTCCTGCGGAAGCCGCTGCGGCAGTCGCAACCCCTGTATATTTCAAAAAGTCTCTTCTGTCCATCTGCTTATCCAAGTATATTGTCCTTATCTTCTTAATTAAATACCCCGCCCCCGCGTGCTCATTGGACCTGAGGCGGGGAGGGGAGATTCGCTAAATCTCCTTGTGAACGGGATGTCCCTCAATGTGGATGGCGCTCAGCGGGTTAGCCGGGCAGACATATTCGCACGCGCCGCAGCCGATGCAGCGCGTTTCGTCCACCGAAGGAATCCTCGGAGAATCAGGGTCCTCCGGGTTTTTCCTTACAAGGCGGATGGCTCCCACAGGGCAGTGGCGCGCGCAGTTTCCGCACCGTACGCCCTCGGAGGCGGCAATGCAGAGAGCGTAGTCCACAACCGAGTGCCCGATCTGAATGGAGGATTTTTCCTCGCGGCTGACCGGTAGAATCGCCCCGGCAGGGCACACGGAAGAGCACCTTGTGCACTCCGGCCGGCAGTAGCCCTTTTCGTAGGACATTTCCGGCTGCATAAAGGTGTCAAGGTCGGTCGAAGGCCTCAGCACGCCGTTTGGGCAGGCGGAAACGCACAGCTGGCAGGCTATGCAGCGGGTGGAAAAGTCCTTGAGGCTGCGGGCTCCGGCAGGTCTGAGCGGGGTTTCGCGGCGGGGTGCCTGCTTTGCGGGCGGAGTAATCAGTCCGCCGTCCACTTTCATATTCTGGGCAAACGCCTCTGCAGGGCGAAGAAGCTCCGCTCCTGCGGCAGCACCCACAGTGAGCGCAGTCGCTTTCATAAATGCCCTGCGGCTTTCGTCCCGAGGGGTTTCGGCCTGAGCAGTTGAGGAAGCTTCCTGCACTGGAGCCTCAGGGCGGGCGTCAGCTTTCCCTGTCCCCTGCACGGGGGCCTGCGGTTTCCCATATCGGAACTCATATTTCAGCGCCCCTGCCCGGCAGGAGTCAACGCAGTCAAAGCAGACGACGCAGCGGCTGTAGTCAATCCGTTTCCCGCCCGCAAGGTCGATGCACCCTGCCTTGCACCTTTTGGCGCAAAGTCCGCAGTTACGGCATTTCTCGGTGTCAATCTTAGGCGCGAAAAGGCTGAAGCGTGAAACAAGTCCGAGCATCGCTCCCACAGGGCAGACGCTGTTGCACCAGCCTCGTCCCCATTTCCAGGCGAAAAATCCCACCAGGAGCAGCGCTGCAACGGCCGCAACGAAAGTCGGCAGACTTTTTATCCACACATCAGCGCTGTAGAACGCATAGCTCTCGAAATGCTCGCTCACAAGCGCGAGGAGGTTGTTCACACCGCGGTAAACGGGGCTGAAAAGCTCGGTTGCAATCCTGCCGAAAGTGCTGTACGGCTCGATGAGGGCCGCAACCGAGGTGGCTCCGAGGAGTATCACGGCAATGAAAACTACGAGAACCCCGTAGCGGAGATAGCGAAGCGGCCGCCGAAAGTGGAAGCGATAAGGCGTTCCCTTGACCCACTTCCGTGAGGCCTTCCCCGGTTCCGGCTTGGCGTCTTCTCCTCCCCTCTTTTGGGAACGCTTAACTTCAATGCGCCGAGGCATCTTTCCGTGAATCCAGGAAATGATGTCCTGCATTATGCCCAGAGGGCAGATGACCGAGCAGTAAACCCTGCCGAAAACAAGGGTGAGCAGCACCAAACCCGCCACAATGCCGAAATTCAGGGCGAGAGCCGCCGGGACGAACTGCACTTTTGCCATCCAGCCGAGATAGTGGTGCAGAGCACCCGTCACATCCAGAAAAAGCAGGCTCAGTCCGATGAAGAAAATTGTCGCAAGGACAATCCGGATTTTTCTTAACATTCCGAGAATTTTAATCGTTAAAACCTCGCAAAGTTAAGAAAAATCCGAAATCCGCAGCAGTGTGCGAGTGGACTTATCTCTTAGTTATTTAGGAAGTCGATTTTCGTCGCGACGACATCAGTCGACGTCCTCTCCACATCGTCCGAGCCGGTGTACCTGGTGTAGCGCAGACGGCCCAGGATGTGCATCGGGCAGCCTTTTACAATTTTCGACAAGTCATCGATGCCCTGTCCTTCCCAGGCCTCGATATTGTGCCAGCAGGCCTCCACGACGTTTTCTCCTTCCTTGGAGCGTGATACTCGGTTGGTCGCGAGTGAGAAATGTGCGACCTGTGTTTCTCCGGCTTTCTGAATGCGGACGTTGCCCACATTGCCCTGAAGCTCAACTCTGTTGATTGTTTCCATAAAAATGTGATTTTGTTGGTTGTGGCGGCCGGCTTTCCGGAGGGTCGGCCTGAAAATGTGAAGGCCCGCAGCATTGAGCGCTCTCTGCGGTGCCGCTGCAAAGTACTGCAAAATAAATCTGAACTTCAATGCTTTTTCTGCCGCCCCCTGCAAATAAATTTCGATTTTTTTAATTCATATCACTTTTTTATACCCCGATTAAAACTTTCTCGCTGTTTTTTCTTTTTTTTGAACCGGTTAAAAATTTAGAAAAACCGTTTCTTTTTTTTGAACTCGGTTAAAAAATAAGCAACGATTTCAAAAATTCGAAAAATCTTCGCTGACCCCCGTCGATTTGTCCCCCGATGTTTTGGATTTCTCTTTCCATAGTTTCATCTTTGCGACAGGGCTACTATATTGACAACCATTTTCTTTTCGCCCCGGCTCCCATTCTTTAGATACCATTTACAACCATTTAACACTCAAAACTTTGCAATACTCCATTTTAGAACAGCAGAGGCACTGCCTCGAGTGCGGCGAGTCCATCGACTACCGCGCCAGAACTGACCGGGTGTTCTGCAGTGACGCCTGCAAGAACCGCTACCACTACACCATCCGCCGTTCCAGGGAGAAGTTCCGCAGAGTGAACGACATCCTGAGCCGGAACTACGTCATCCTGAGCGACCTTTTCTGCTCCAAGATTAAGAGTGTCACCTTGAGCGACCTCGCGTATAAGGGCTTCAACGCCGAATATATGACCTCCTGCGTCCGCCGCCACAGTTTCAGTGAATGTTGCTGCTACGACATCCGCTACAAAATGACCTCCAACCGCATTTTTTCCATCGAACCGGTATAAATTGGTATTCGATGAGCCCGGAATCGGGACGGGTGTAAGGGAAAAATATAGTATCTTTGCAGGTTGTGCGGTTTGATTTGTGGGGGCGGGAGTATATATAAGAGAACTGGAGTATATATAATTATCGTTATGAATATAAAAAATATCATTGTGGCAGCGGCTGCACTGGCCCTGCTGAATTCTTGCAATATGGAGAATCCGCTTTTGACGGAGTCCAAACTGCCCTATGGCGCTCCGCAGTTTGACAAAATCCGTAACGAACACTATCTCCCTGCGTTTGAACAGGGAATCAAGGAGGCCAAGGAGGAGATTGACGCGATTGTGAACAATCCCGAGGAACCGACTTTCGAGAACACCGTTGAGGCTATGGAATATGCCGGAAGCACGCTTGAGAGGGTTTCGGGGATATTTTTCAACCTTATGGAGGCTGACACCAACCCCCAGATGCAGGAAATTGCCGAGAAAGTCTCCCCGATGCTCACAGAGTACTCTATGTATGTTTCTCTCAACGAGAAGCTTTTCCAGAGGGTGAAGGCTGTCTATGAAATGAGGGAGAGCCTCGGTCTGGAGAAGGACCAGATGAGGATACTCGAAAACTCCTACAAGAGTTTCATACGCGGGGGAGCGAACCTTTCTGACGAGGACAAGAAGACATACAGCCGTATCAGTGAAGAACTTTCGCTCGCGACCCTTTCCTACGGGAAGAACCTTCTCGCGGCGACAAACGCCTACACGCTGAATGTCACCGACTCCGCCTCTCTGGACGGACTCCCTTCCTATGTTGTCGAGGCTGCGGCTGAGACCGCAAAGGAGAAAGGCCTTGAGGGATGGGCCTTTACCCTGGATTATCCGAGCTACAGCCCTTTTATGAAGTTCAGCCGCTGCAGGGATCTTCGCCGGCAAATTTATATGGCCTACAACACCAGGGCCGTCGAAGGGGAGAACAGCAATGCGGAGAACGTCAGGAAAATAGCTTCGCTCCGTCTTCAGGAAGCAAACATTCTCGGGTACAAGACCTACGCCGACTACGCTCTTGAGGACAAAATGGCCAAGGATACCCCTACGGTGGAGAATTTCCTCTCCGAGCTTATGATCCCTTCTCTTCCGTACGCGCGGGGGGAGGTGAACGAGATTTTCGAATATGCCCGCGCCAACGGATTCGACGACTGCGCGCTGATGCCGTGGGACTTCTCATTCTGGTCCGAGCGCTATCAGGAGGCTAAATATTCCCTTAACGAGGAGCTCCTGAAGCCGTATTTCCGTCTTGACGACTGCGTTGAGGCCGTGTTCGACCTTGCTCACAGGCTCTATGGGCTGAACTTTACCTTGAGGAAGGACATCCCGGGCTACAATAAGGACGTGAGGGTTTATGATGTGACTGACTCCGAGGGAGCCCATAAGGCCCTTTTCTACGCCGACTTTTTCCCTCGCGAAAGCAAGAGGGGAGGCGCGTGGATGACCGAGTTCAGGGGACAGAGCATCCGTGACGGAGTGGAAAAGAGGCCGTTTATCAGCATCGTTACAAACTTCAGTAAACCTACTTCCACCGCCCCGGCGCTACTTACCCACTACGAGTTCACGACCCTTCTCCACGAGTTCGGCCACGCCCTTCACGGGATGCTCGCCGAGGGACGCTATCCATCCATCACCGGCACCTCCGTGGCCCGCGATTTCGTGGAACTGCCATCCCAGATTATGGAAAACTGGGGTTATGAGAGGGAATATCTCAACACATTCGCAAGAAATTACAAGACAGGGGAGCCGATTCCGGACGAGCTGATAGAGAAAATCATCGCGGCGAAGAACTATCTTGCCGGCTACTCCCAGGTGCGTCAGCTCCAGTTCGGCATCGTGGATATGGCTTGGCATACTCTCACCTCTGTTCCTGAGGATATAGATGTGAGGGCTTTCGAGAAGAAGGCGCTTGAACCGTATTCGGTTATGCCTTCAATCCCCCAGACCTGCACTTCCACCTCGTTCTCGCACATTTTCTCAGGCGGATATTCCGCAGGATATTATTCCTACAAGTGGGCTGAAGTGCTTGAGGCCGACGCTTTCTCGCTTTTCGAGGAGAAGGGCATATTCAACACCGAGGTGAGCCACAGTTTCCGCGATAACATCCTTTCCAAGGGCGACTCCGAGGATCCGGCCGTGCTTTACCGCAATTTCCGCGGGCACGATCCGCAGCCTTCGGCGCTGATGACTAAGTTGGGACTTACCGGAACTGCCAGGTAGTTTTCCCGAATGTGTTGAGTAGGAATGAATTAGATACTTGCGAAAGTTAAGTTAAATAGAATGGCAAAAGAAAAACTGCTGGGAAAGACATTGGAGGAGCTGCAGGAGGTCGCTCTCTCGCTCGGTCTGCCGCGTTTTACGGCGGGGCAGATGGCGCAGTGGCTCTATCAGAAGCGGGTGCGATCGATTGACGCGATGACAAACCTCTCCAAGGCCGCCCGCGAAAAGCTCTCCGAGAAGTATGAAATCGGGGTCACGGCTCCGCTGAAAATCCTCACTTCCGCCGACGGAACGAAGAAATATCTTTTCCCCGTCTGCGAAAAGGGGGAAGAGTCGGCTGTGGAGGCGGTGATGATTCCGGACGGGGACAGGGCAACGCTCTGCGTCTCATCGCAGTCGGGCTGCAAGATGGGCTGCAAATTCTGTATGACAGGCCGTCAGGGCTTTCACGGAAGCCTTTCAGCATCTGAGATACTTTCGCAGTTTGTGAGCGTGGACGAAAGCGAGTCTCTTACCAATGCCGTTTTTATGGGGATGGGCGAGCCGCTGGACAACTACGACAATGTGATGAGGGCAATCGAGGTGCTGACCGCCCCGTGGGGATTCGCGTGGAGCCCTAAGAGGATCACCGTCTCCACAATCGGGGTGCTGCCTGCGCTGAAAAGGTTCCTGGAAGAGAGCCGCTGCCACATTGCGGTGAGCCTCCACAATCCTTTCCCGCCGGAGAGGCTCAGCATTATGCCCGTGCAGAAGGCCTGGTCCATCACCGAGGTGGTGCGCCTTCTTGAAAAATATGATTTCTCCGGACAGAGAAGGGTGAGCTTCGAGTACATTATGTTTAGCGGCTTCAACGACACTCCGCGTCACGCCGACGCCCTGCTGCACCTTCTTCGCCACCTTGAGTGCAGGGTGAACCTCATCCGTTTCCATCAGATTCCGGATTTCCCCTACACGACTTCGCCCTCTCAGGTTATTGAAGCGTTTCGCCGCCATCTTTGCGAGGGCGGAATAACAGCCACCCTCAGGGCTTCCCGCGGGGAGGACATCCTTGCCGCCTGCGGCCTTCTTGCAGGGGAACATTCAAAGGATAAAAAGTAATGAAGAGATTGGTTCATATATTATTTTGCTGCATCGCTTTAGGTTTAGCCCTTGGCGCCGCTTCTCCCGCATCTTCAGCGCAGGCTCCTTCGCGTGAGGACTCGCTTTCCGCGGGAAAACGCGCCTCCAGCAGCGTTGAACCCCTGTTTTCCTACCTCGACAGGAGCATAAGCCCGGAAAGGGACTCGGCGGAAATTGTGATGATGCGCTCGCGCCTGGATTCCATCCGGCAGCACCGTCCCACAGTCGCCCTCGTTCTTAGCGGCGGAGGCGCGAAGGGTGCGGCACATATCGGCGCTCTCCACTATCTCGACTCGCTCAAAATCCCGGTGGACCTTGTGCTCGGAACGAGTATGGGCGGCCTTATGGGCGGGCTCGTGTCGATGGGCTACCGATACGACCAGATTGACACCCTCATCCGCAGCATCAACTGGACTTCGATGATGCGGGACAAGCTTCCCCGCTCCTACATTTCCTATCAGCAGGTGAAATACAGGGAGAAATATCTCCTCTCGATGCCTTTCTACTACCTCTCAGGCACCCGCGACGCTTCCACCCCGCGCCGTCACTCTGATTTTCACATCAGCGGCTCCCGCGACGACGACTCCGCTGACGGCAGCATATTCAGGGACAATCTTCTCGGAAGTCTGCCTTCGGGCTATGTCTATGGGCAGAATGTCAGCAATCTTTTCAGCTCTCTCACTGTGGGCTATCAGGACGAGATGAACTTTATCGACCTGCCTGTGCCGTATGCCTGCATCTCCACGGAACTCGGCTCGGGGAAAACCAAAGTCTGGTATGAGGGACCGATGAATACGGCGCTCCGCGCCACGATGTCCATCCCCGGCGTCTTCACCCCGCTGAAATACAAGGGAATGGTGCTCGTTGACGGCGGAATGAGGGACAATTACCCGACGGCGCTTGCAAAATACATCGGCGCGGACATAATAATCGGAGTGGACGTGACTTCCCCTTCAAAGGACGCCTCCACCATCCGCAACATCGGAAACGTGATTTCCCAGAGTATGGATATGTTCGGAAGGGAGGTCTATGAGCGGAATGTCAATATCCCCGACGTTACAATAAAACCGGATCTCGAGGGACTGAATATGCTTAGTTTTTCTCCGGAAAACATAGATAAACTCATTAAAAACGGCTTTGCGGCGGCGCGGGAGCAGGATTCTTTGCTTCGTGCGGTGAAGGCTAGAGTGGGGGAGGATTCGCTCCGGATTACAAAGCGGCGGGCAATCAACCTGAGCAACACTCCGGTCCGCATCAGGCAGGTGAGGATTCTCGGGGTTGAGGGCGACGAACTCAAGATTCTCCAGAAAAAACTCGGCATCCACGCCGGCGACTTGCTTTCGAACGACAAGATTTCCGACGCTATTGCCCAGGTCTATGCCACCGGCGCCTACGACTATGTCACCTACGAACTCCACGGCACCGAGGAGCCTTTCGAACTCGACATAACCTGTAAGAAAGGCCCTGTGCACCATCTCGGAATAGGCGTGAGGGCTGACACCGAGGAACTGGTTTGCGCTGCCCTGAACGTGGGACTTTTCGCCCACAGGCTGCAGGGCTCGACCCTTAATCTGAGCACCAGAGTGAGCCGCAACGCCTACTTCGACCTGCGCTACTCCTACGACTCACCGTATTTCCCGACGGTGAACCTCCAGGCCACGGCAAGGTGGACTCAGGCGAAGATGTTCCAGGCTTCAAACGACTGGCCTTCAGTGGATTATTTCTCCTCCCGGCAGTCTTTCTACATTTCCGGCCTTAAGTGGTCCTACTTCGATATCCAGCTCGGAGTAAAAAACGACATCTTCTGCGACAACTCCGCAAATCCCTTCTTAAGCTCCTATTACTCTGAGGGTTACCGTGCGATGAACCCGACGACGGACTATATGTCGCTTTTTGCCGACGCCTTTGTTGACACTTTTGACGACGGGTATTTCCCGAGCAAGGGCCTTAGTTTCACCCTCGGCTACGACTGGACGTTCACCGATTTCAAATCGCACATCCAGAAGGGCGGACTGCACGCTCTGAGCGCGGATTTCAAGGCTGTAATCCCGGGGGGAAAGTACTTCGCTGTCATTCCCGCCGTGAGCCTTAGGTATCTTTTCGGCGACGATGCCCCCTTGGTGTATTCCAATGTGCTCGGGGGCTCGATTGTGGGGCGCTACTTTGAGCAGCAGATGCCTTTTGTCGGCTTCACGAATGCGGCGGTTGTGGACCGAAGGGTGACGATGGCGAGGGTGGATTTTCGCGTCAACTTCCTAAAAAACCACTATGTGACCCTCATCAACAATGTCGCCTTCACCAATGAGAACTTCAAGAAAATTGGCGAGGGGCGATGGATTTTCGGAGAGGGGCTTCAGTATTCCTACAGGACCATTTTCGGCCCTATTTCGGCGAATGTCCACTGGTCCTCTCTCACCCGCAAGGTGGGGGCGTATGTGAGCCTGGGATATGATTTTTAACCTCCGGATGTTTTTGGGGGGCGTTGCTTCAAGGACGGTTTTGTTTATGGACGAAGACAAAAAGATACTTAAAGTGCTCTCTCGCTTGCAGGGACAGTGCAGCAAGAGGGAATACTGCACAGCGGACATAAGGGAGAAGGCTCTGAAAGCGCTGGACGGGGAAACTGAGGCGGCAGAAAAGGTGGTTTCCTCCCTTGTGGGGGACCGCTATGTGGATGATGCGCGCTACTGCGCCGCGTACGCCCGCGAGAAGGCCTCCATCTCGGGCTGGGGCGCGGTGAAAATCCGTTACGCCCTCTCGGGGAAAGGGCTGCGGCGTGAGGATATAGACTCAGGACTCTCGGAAATTGACTCAGAGGCGGCTGAGGGAAGGCTTTTGAAAATTCTTCAGGTTAAGCGTCACTCTCTTGAGGGCGACCCGCAGTGGAAACTCAAACTCATCCGCTTCGCTCTCGGAAGGGGGTATGCCTATGAGGAGGTTGCTGCAGCAATTAAAAAGATAAATGATTAACTGATAATAACTTATGAAATATAGAAAACTAACTTCGGAGGAAATCCGTGCACTTGAAGGCCAAGCCTGCAGCGCATCGGACTGGAACGAAGTGGAGGTGGGCGAGGGCTTTTCAACCGCATTCGTCCGCTCCGTGCGGTTCTCGGGAAAGGTGCGCCTGGGGGCGTTCAACAAGGAATTTACACTTGCCGGAGGGATGAAAAAGCACTCCGGACTCTATCACGCGACGCTTCATAACGTAACGCTCGGCAACGACTGCTGCATAGAAAATGTAAAGAACTACATCGCCAACTACGAAATCGGCGACGGAGTTTTCATTGAAAATGTGGACATAATCCTCACCGACGGAGTCTCATCCTTCGGAAACGGGGTGGAGGCGGCGGTGCTCAACGAAACCGGAGGCCGCGAAGTGGTGATTTTCGACCGCCTGACCGCCCAGACCGCATATATTATGGCGCTTTACCGCCATCGTCCGGAGCTCATCGCGAGTCTTCGCCGGCTCATCGGGGAGTATGTGGAGAAGGTCTCCTCTTCGGTGGGGCACATCGGACAGGGGGTTGTCATCGTGGATGCCGGCTACATAAAAAATGTGAAAGTTGGCGATTTCTGCAAGATTGAGGGGGCGTCGCGGCTCAAGAACGGCAGCATCAACTCCAATGAAGTGGCTCCGGTGCACATCGGAGTGGGGGTCATCGGGGACGATTTCATAATCAGCAGCGGCTCTTCCGTCGAGGACGCCGTTACTTTCACCCGCTGTTTCATCGGGCAGGCCTGCCACCTCGGCCACAACTACTCCGCCTCCGACTCCCTGTTTTTCAGCAACTGTCAGGGCGAGAACGGAGAGGCGTGCGCGATTTTCGCAGGTCCCTACACCGTCACCCACCACAAATCCACGCTTCTCATCGCGGGAATGTTCTCGTTTATGAATGCCGGGTCGGGCTCGAACCAGAGCAACCATATGTACAAGCTCGGACCCATCCATCAAGGCATTATGGAAAGGGGAGCGAAGACTTCCTCCGACTCCTACATCCTCTGGCCGGCGAAGGTGGGCTCGTTCTCCCTTGTGATGGGCCGCCACGTGAGCCATCAGGACACTTCCGACCTCCCGTTTTCCTATCTTATTGAGAACCAGGGTACAACCTACATAATGCCGGGAGCGAACCTCAAGTCCATCGGCACAATCCGCGATGCCAAGAAATGGCCTCAGAGGGACGGCCGCAAGGACCCGGACAAACTGGATATGATAAACTACAACCTCCTAAGCCCCTACACGGTGAACAAGATGCTCAGGGCGAGGGAGATTCTCCAGAACCTTCAGAATACTTCCGGCGAGACTTCCGCGTCCTACTCCTACCAGAGCGGGGTCATCAAACGGAGTTCGCTTCAGAACGGTCTTCGCTACTACGGTCTCGCAATCGACAAATTCCTCGGCAACTCGTTCATTTCCAGACTGATGAGCTCTTCGTTCAGCAACCTTGAAGAGCTCCACGAAGCCCTTAGGCCCGCCTCCCGGACTGGACTCGTCCACTGGGTGGACCTCTCTGGACTCATAGCGCCGCGCTCTGCAGTGGAGGCGCTTATGGATAAAATCCAGGGCGGAGAAGTCTTGTCTGTGGACAGCATCACGGAGGGTTTTGCCGAGATTCACCGCAGATACTACGAGTACGAGTGGACCTGGGCCTATAGGATAATCCGGGAATATTACGGTCTGGACCTTTCGGAGGCGGGAGTGGAGGATATGCTCTCGCTCGTTGACCGCTGGAAGACTTCCGTTGTCGCGCTGGACAACCTTGTCTATGAGGATGCTCGCAAGGAGTTCGGTCTCTCGGCGATGACAAGTTTCGGAGCTGACGGCGGGGAGCAGAGGCGCAGGGAGGATTTCGAGCAGGTAAGGGGCTCGGGCTTCGAGTCCAATTCATTCGTAAGTTCCATCCGTGAGCACATCGAGGTGAAGTCCCGCCTCGGCGAGGAAGCCTCCGGGAGGCTAAGGAGTCTAAAATGAAAGTAACAGAACAGTCATCGAATTTCAACAACCTTGAGACGATGTCCTCGCGGGATATTCTCAAGGGAATCAACAGCGAGGACCGCGGCGTCCCGGAGGCAGTCGGTAAGGCTATACCTCAGATTGAGGCCCTTGTGAACGCGATTGTTGAACGGATGAAACGGGGAGGACGGCTCTTTTACACTGGGGCGGGGACAAGCGGCAGGCTTGGAGTCGTGGACGCTTCCGAGGTCCCTCCCACTTTTGGCGCGCCGTTCGACCTTGTGGTGGGGCTCATCGCCGGAGGCGACGGAGCAATCCGCCGGGCCGTTGAAAACGCAGAGGACGACCCGCAGCAGGGTTGGAAGGATATCGAGAAGTTTTCCCCTACGCCGGAGGACACTCTGGTGGGCATTGCGGCCTCGGGAACGACCCCGTATGTGATCGGGGCAGTGCGGGAGGCTCGCCGCGAGGGGCTTCTTACCGCTTGCATCACCTGCAACCCCGACTCGGCGCTTGCCGGGGCGGTAGAGATTCCGATTGAAGTTGTCGTGGGGCCGGAGTTCGTGACGGGAAGCACCCGGATGAAGGCCGGAACCGCCACTAAACTTATTCTGAATATGATTTCAACGGCCGTTATGATTCGACTCGGGCACGTGAGGGGCAACAGGATGGTGGATATGCAGCTCACCAACGCTAAACTTGTTGATAGGGGAGCGAGGATGATTATGGCGGAGACCGGCATTGATGACCAGGAGGCCGCACGGGCTCTGCTTCTTGAGCACGGCTCTGTCCGCAAGGCTGTGGACGCCTATCTCCAGGGCGGTACTAATCCTCGTAAGGAGTGAGTTTCAGGCGGAATTTGATGCTGACCGATGGAGTGTAAACGCCAGGAATACGCGAAGGAAACACTTTTCGCTCTTCTTCGATAAAACCCAACTTTCGGAACGCATTCCCTTCTGCTTCAACGTCTTCACGGACTTCTCTTCCAGGAGCGGCAGAGGAAATGGCATAGGTCATAACGTCGTCCGGATGCACATCCGCGATGAACGCCTTGAGGATTTTCCCCATTCCGCCGACGACCCTGCTGTCTCGGAGCGAAGCATAACGCACCCACTCGTAGGACGAGACGGTCCGCTCGCCCTTAATCCATCGCCTGGCATTCGAAAAACAGCCCACGGCGACCAGTTCTCCCACCGGAGCGCCATCTTTTTCCGCCAAAGACGTAGCGGCACCTCCTCCGCTTCCC
>CAVHYU010000004.1:37397-95532 GCA_963640535.1 bacterium
AGCGGCACCTCCTCCGCTTCCCGCCAATGCCTCCTTTCCTTCGCCTAACCCCCGTAGCTCCGCCTCTCCGGTCGCTCGCCTCCGGAAAAGCCCGTAGCAGTGCCTGCAGGCAGCCTTCCCGTAGATGTGGTTAGCATCTATGAACGCGTCAGCCACTGCCCGGTCAATCCGTCGAACCTCGCAGTTGCGGGCAAACACGGTTTTCGTCGTTACTATCGGGTCATTGTACATACGTAAAATTCCTAAATCTTTAATGTGGACAGCCCGGGGGGCAATCTATTTCGCGTCTCCAAGCAGAGACTTTGCCACCGCGACGTCGTGGACACGGAGAATGTCGGCTCCGAGAGAGAGGGCCCTGCGATGGAGACGGGTGGTCTCCTCTAAGGTGCGCGGGTCGTCGGGAGTGAGCCCCAATGGCTTATAAATCATACTTTTACGGGATATGCCGACAAGAATGCGGCGACCGAAACTCTTGAATTCTGCGAGGTTGTCCATAAGTTCGTAGTTCTGCTCCACGGTCTTTGCAAAACCGAACCCGGGGTCGAGAATCCAGTCCCGAACTCCTGCCTCGGCGGCCCTGGTGGCAAAATCCTCAAAATACGCCTTCACCGCCGCGGTGACCCCGTCGGGGTAGTCGCACAGCGTCTGCATATCCGTCTGCGTCCCTCTTTTGTGCATTGCGATGTATTCCAGGGAGTTAGCTCCCACGATGGAAAGCATTTGCGGGTCATCGTCGCCGGCGGAAATGTCGTTCACCGTGATGGGACCTATCTCTCCAAAGCATCTTCTTGCGATTTCGCTCCGGAACGTGTCTATCGAAATTCTTATCGCACGCGAGGAGGCTTTGCCGCTTTCACAAGGCGCCTCCGCTGATGTCCCCCCACATTCCTTATCAATCGCCTCCCGCACCGGAACCAGTACTGCGCTGAGCCTTCGCCATTCCTCCTCCAGCGAAACGCTTTCAGAGCCCGGGCGGGTGGAGCAGGCACCGATGTCAATGTAGTCCGCACCCTCGCGAACCATCCCGACGGCCCTTTCAACGGCTTCTTCCACCTTCACCTTTCCCTCCACCGTCATATTCCGGCTTCCGCTGAAAAACGAGTCCGGGGTGATGTTCAGAATCCCCATAATCTGCACCCCGCGCCCGGAAGAAACCGTCACAGGAGCGGAGCGTTCATCTGAGCTCAATTCCATATCTTCGTTTGACATAAATTTCGTACTTTTGTGGTCTTATCCGATGGCACTGCGAACAGCCGTTTCCTTTCAAGGGGCGACGCAGTAAACTTCCATCAAAACAAAATTAGTAAAAAATCCGTTAGCTTAAGCCAAAATATGCTTATAGTCATCGAAGGACTCGACGGGTCGGGCAAATCCACCCAGGTCAGAAAACTCAGGGAATATCTCGAGAATTTGCCACAACCCCTTGAATACATTCACTTTCCTCGTTACGATGCCCCGGTCTATGGGGAACTCATTTCGCGTTTTCTTCGCGGAGATTTCGGGGGGAACGACGCTGTGCACCCGCAGCTGGTGGCACTTCTTTTCGCCGAAGACCGTCACGGAGCGGCAGGGGAGCTTCGGGAAATCCTCGCCGAGGGGGGCAACGTGCTGCTGGACCGCTATGTCTATTCCAACATAGCCTATCAGTGTGCAAAACTCTCCAATCCTTCTGAAGCAGAGGACCTTAGAGAGTGGATTTGCAACACCGAATATGGACAGTTCTCTCTTCCGAGACCGGATTTGAATATATTTCTTGACGTCCCGACGGATTTTGTGGAGAAAAAACTCTCTTCGCATCGCGCAGGGGGTGACCGCGACTACCTCGAGGGCGGACAGGATATACACGAAGCCGATATGACTTTTCAACGGAAGGTGCGGGGGGTGTATCTTCGCCAGTGCGAACTTGATCCCCATTTCATCCGTGTGGACTGCTCGGCCGACGACGGGTCTATGCTGCCGCCTGATGCAATTTTTGAAAAAATCCGTTCTGTTGTGGACGGCGCGTTAAGTAAAACTGAAAAATGATTCGGCTGCCTTTTACGCCAATTCCCTGATTTGACTGCAAATGGCTTGAAGCCCAGATAATTATACGACCGATATGTCGAACTTGATGAGATATTACAACGTTTTTCGCCGCTTCTGCGCCTTTCTTCTCGGGGCGGTTTTCCTCCTTTCGGGGATATTGAAACTTATGGACCCTGTGGGCACGAGTTTTATCGTGAAATCCTACTTTGCCCTTCTGCATATCGGATTCCTGGACGGCGCGGCGGAATTTTTCGGGGTCAGTCTCGCCTTTACGGAGTCTCTCGTGGGGGCGGCCCTAATGAGCGGAGTCTGGAGAAAAGCAACCGGGATTGCAGTCTGCGCACTCACCGGAGTCTTTACCGTCATAACTCTCTTCCTTTTGATTTTCAACCCGCCGATGGATTGCGGATGTTTTGGAGAGGCTTTGCATCTAACTCACAGTCAGACTTTTATAAAAAATCTCGTTCTTTGCGCGCTTTGCTGCTTTGCGTTCATCCCGATGAAGGAACTGGACAAGCCGGTGAAGGTGAAATATGTTTCCTTCGCTCTTGCTGCCTGCTCGCTGGTGGCTTTGGGAGTCTATTCTATGATAGGCCTGCCGCTGAAAGACTACACCGCCTACAAGACAGACACGCTTTTGCAGGGAGCTGAGGATGCCGAGGCCGGGGAGTTTGCCGAGCCGGAGTTCATATATGAAAAAGACGGGGTTCAGAAGGCGTTTTCGCTCGAAGACCTTCCGGACAGCAGCTGGACTTTTGTGGATTCGAGGATAGCTTCAGGCGGGTTCAACTCCGGGGCGGTGCTGTCTCTTACCGATGCCGAGGGGAAATACTGCTCTACGGTGCCCCTGCTTGGGGAGGTTCTGGTGGTTTCAGCTTATAAGCCACTTTCGGAAGGACGGTACGAAAAGATAAAATCCCTGCTGGAGGATGCTTCCCGTGAAGGATTCAAACCGCTTCTTCTCATTCCTTCGGATGATTTCCTGCCCGGGGGCGTTTCGGAGGGCTGCGACCCTGCTCCAGCTATGGATTCAAATTTTGTAAGTTCCGGCACTCAGAGCAGCGATTCAAGCCTTGCCGCGCAGTCTCAATTCTCGCTCAAGGCAATCACCTATTATTCTGATTACAAGACTCTTGCGACGCTCAACCGCTCAAACGGGGGAGTGACATATCTTAACGACGGCCGCATAGTCCAGAAATGGTCCTACAGTCTGAGGCCATCCGCAGAAGACCTTGCCCGGGCGAAAGCAGAAGACCCGCAATCTCTAGCCCTGGAAAGGCAGTCTCGCGGCAGTCTATCCCTTCAGGCCTTCCTTCTCTACATCTTCGCCGTCCTGCTGCTTCTGTAGATTCACAATTTCCCGGCCGCTCAATCTACAATTTTGCAGATGAGGGTGGCGGAGGTGCAGTCCTGGACCTTCACAGTGACGTAGTCTCCGGCCTTGAGAGGGGAGAGCCCCTTGGCTTTCCGGGAGGCGGACTCGGACGGGAAGACGCACATCTTGTTGTTGCCGGCACGGCCGCAGAGGTCTTCCGCGTTGCGCTTTGACGGGCCCTCCACGAGAACCTTGAATGTTTTTCCCAGATCCTTCTGATTGCTCCTTAGGCTCATACGGGTCTGCAGCGCTATGATTTCGTTCAGGCGGGCGGTCTTCACCTCCGGCGGAACGTCGTCAGGGTAGTGGCGTGAGGCGAGGGTGCCGGGTCTTTCGGAGTACTGGAACATAAACGCAGAGTCGAAGCAGACCTGCTCGAAGAGGGTGAGGGTGTCCTTGTGGTCCTGCTCCGTTTCCCCGCTGAAACCTGCAATCACGTCTGTGGAGAGGCCGCAGTCCGGCATAATCTCGCGGATTTTCGCAACCCTTTCGAGGTACCACTCCCTGTCGTATTTTCTTCTCATCTTCTCCAGCATCGTGCTCGAACCGCTCTGGACCGGAAGGTGGATGTGGCGGCAGATGTTCTCGTGGGCGGCTATCGTGCGGATGACTTCGTCGCTGATGTCCTTCGGATGGGAAGTGGAAAAGCGCACGCGAAGGTCCGGGCTTATGGCGGCGACCATCTCAAGAAGCCGCGCGAAATTCACGACCTCGCCGCCTTCCTGTGCTCCCCCTGTAACGCCCGCTGAAACTCCCTCCTGAGCCCCCTCTGCTACGTCCTCCGAAACCCCCTGGATGCCCTCTCTGGCGTCCTCGGCACGGCATTCCTTCCAAAGATAGGAATCCACATTCTGTCCCAGAAGGTTCACCTCCTTGTAGCCGTTCTCGAACAGCTCCCGAGCCTCGCGGACAATCGAATGAGGGTCGCGGCTGCGCTCGGCTCCACGAGTGTAAGGCACTACGCAATAGGAACATACGTTGTTGCATCCGCGCATAATGGAAATGTAGGCGGAAACTCCGTTGCGGTCGAGACGTACCGGCGAAATGTCGGCATAGGTCTCCTCGCGGGAAAGAAGCACGTTGATTTGCGGAGAGTCCGGGCGCACATCCCTAAGGAGTGCCGGAAGGCTTCTGTAGGCATCCGGGCCCACAACGATGTCCACCTTCTCCAGCAACTTGTCCTTCAGCCTCTCGGCCATACAGCCCACGATGCCGATAACCACCTTCGGGTCTCTTTTCTTCTGAAGCCTGAACTGCTCGATTCTGCCCCAAATCCTCTGCTCGGCGTTGTCACGGATGGAGCAGGTGTTTGCCAGAATCACATCAGCCTTGTCCATATCCTCTGTCAGCGCATATCCCTCCTTCTGAAGAATGGAGAGGATGACTTCGCTGTCATTCACATTCATCTGGCATCCGTAGGTTTCGATATATACCTTCGGACGGCTCTCGTCCGCTATAGGTCGTAAACTGTTCATAAATTTTTGTGTGTCTTTATCCATCTTTTGATGGCCCCGGGCATATCCATTGTCTGTGCCCGGGATGTTTTGAGTAAATCTCCGAACGGGGAAAAATCCTGCAAATTTAGCCATTTTTTTCGGTTTGTCAGATTTTAGTCGTACCTTCGTCCTGATGAAAAAAACGGGTCTTATAGTCTTGGCTCTGCTGTGCTGGCAGGGCGTCGCTTTCGGGGGAGACGGGGACAGTTCCCCCTTGAACTGGTTCGAACCGTACACTCCGATGTACTTTTCGGCCGGAATTCCGCTTTCCGAGACTCCGACTGCCCAGAATTCGGATGTCAAGTTCCGCATCAGCCTTCGCAAGACTTTCTGGGGGAACGAGACTATGCAGCTCTATGGCACCTACACCCAGACTTCGCTCTGGAGCCTTTTCGCCCCTTCGAGCCCTTTCTATGACAACTGGTACAACCCGGGGCTGCACTTCAGCTGGGAGCATCCCGCTTCCGGGAACATACTCCGCACGGGGTTCGAGCACAAATCCAACGGCCGCGACGGGGACAAGTCCCGCTCAACCAACAACCTCTACGCCCAATATGTCCACAACTGGTCGCAGTTTTCGCTTCAGGCAAAGGCCTGGTATGGGTTCGGGTATATGGGAGACGATATCCACAACGTTATGGAACTCTTCGGCTTCTGCTCTTTTTCGGCTTTTTGGTGCAGCAAGAACGACATTATCACCGCTGCCCTGAAACTCACCCCAACTGACTGGTTCCGCAGGGTCGATGTAGGGCTTGAAATGTACTGCAGACTCGGCCGCAACAGTTTTGCACCCTATCTTTTTCTTGAGTGCATCTACGGACGCGATGCGATGAAGGATTTTATCCCGGACCTGCACAATGAGCGCTTTATGCTCCGCTTCGGGGTGGCCTTCAAACCCGAGCGCAGGTTCTTTTTCTGACAGCGGCCGCATTTCTGATTCAGAGGGCTTCAGCGAGGGGAAAATCCTTGTTCCGTTCTCTCCTGAGAGCAAACTCCGCCTCTGGCCTCCGGAGGATCCGTTCCTATATGACGTTAAGTATCAGGCTCTTGACAAAGAAGGAAAGGTTCTTGACGAGGTGGCTTCCCGCTCTTATTCAGCCTCGTATGGCTCGTTGAACGGAAGCAGAAACGGATTCTTCATTCGCTCGTCGGCTATTGTCGTGGAGCGGCCGTGACCGGGGAGGACGTCGATGTCGCCGGGGAGGTGGAGGAGTTTTGTGAAGATGCTCCGCATAAGGGCGTCGTAGTCGCCGCCCGGAAGATCGCTCCTGCCGATGCAGCCCGCAAAGAGAGTGTCGCCGCTGAAAAGCACCTTCCAGTCTTCGTCCTTGCCCTCTTTCTTCTCAGGGATGCTCTCCTTGGAGTTCCCGCTTTCACAGGATGGAATTTCGCCGGAGCCTTCCCTCAATGCCTCTGGGGCGATTTCCCTGCACAGATAGCAGACTCCGCCGGCGCTGTGGCCCGGAGTGAAGATCACCTGAAGGTCAAGACAGCTTCCGCCGTCCCTTTCGTGACCGCTTCCTTCGCCGCAATCTTTCGCCCTCTCCACTCTCGCTCCTTCAGCGCTTACGAGAATGTGGTCTCCGTCCTCGACCGGAACCACTCTCGCGGAGAAATCTTCCGCAACGGCGTGGTCGACATTCCTGCAGAGGGCGGGGAGGGCATCGATGGTGACCTGTTCACCTTTATTCATATACACGGGGATGTCGAAGTTTTCGCAGAGTCGGTGCACTCCGTAGCAGTGGTCGGGGTGAGAGTGGGTAAGCAGAGCCGCCACGGGGCGAAGACCGTGCAGGAGAATGGTGCCGCAGAGTTCTTCCCAATCCTCGTCAGTGTCAAATCCCGGGTCTATGACTACGCAGGGCTTCTTCGCTTCCTTCTCTGCGTCCTTCTCTGCGTCCTTCTCTGCGTCCTTCTCTGCCTCCTTCTCTGTCTCCTTCTCTGCTTCCTTCTCTGCCCCTGAGCCGGTATCCCCCGAGTCCATATCCCCGGCATCCTCTCTCCAAAGGAGATAGCAATGCTCCTCAAAACTGTTGAATCTGAATTTCTGAATCCTTATCATATCTTTCCATTTTTTATGCGGCCGGACCCTGTGGCGGGGGAGCCCCTTCCGAATAAACTTGCCACATTGCCCCTTCGTTTGCCACATATATCCAAAATTGGCCGATTTTTCTTTTTATCGCGCAAAAATACGAAAGTAATTCTTAACTTTGTCCGATTATGTACGTCAAAAGGGTACAAAACCGTATGGATTTGCGCTCCGGGATGGCCCGAAGGAATGAAACCATATAAGGAAGAAACGAAATAACGAAATAAACTTTATTATATGCATATAGCAATCGCCGGAAACATCGGCAGCGGAAAAACCACACTCACAAGGATGCTTGCCGCCCAGTACAACTGGACTCCAAGATTCGAGTCTGTCGACTACAATCCCTATCTCGCTGATTTCTACGAAGATATGGAACGCTGGTCATTCAACCTCCAGATTTATTTCCTCAACAAACGCTTCAAGGATGTTGTGGAAATCTCCAAGAGCAACGAAGTAATCATCCAGGACAGGACCATCTATGAGGACGCGCGTATCTTCGCCCCGAATCTCCACGGGATGGGGCTGATGTCCACCAGGGACTTCGAGAATTATTCCGATCTCTTCGACCTTATGATGTCGCTGGTGAACCCGCCTGACCTGCTGATTTACCTCCGCTCGTCTATTCCGAACCTCGTGAGCCAGATTCAGAAAAGGGGCCGCGAGTATGAGAAGAGCATCCGCATCGACTACATCACCGGTCTTAACGAGAGGTATGAGAGCTGGATCAAGGACTACAAGTCCCGCCTTCTCATCCTTGACGTGGACCGTCTTAAATTCGAGAGCAATCCCGACGATTTCCGCGAAATCTGCGACAAAATTGACGCCGAGCTTTTCGGCCTCTTCAAATAATTGACCTCCGGACCGTTGCCCCCGAGCGGGGTGAGCCGTCCGGATTTGTTTAATTCATTAAAATAATAGCTATGGACAACAAAAGACTGACTATTATCGACTTTGTTGAAAAATACACCCGTCAGTACGCCCAGAACACGTTTCTGCGCGAGAAGGTGAACGGAGAGTGGACCGAGACTTCCTTCGAGCAGACTCGCAAGATGGCCTACTGCATAGGCGCGGGACTTATGAAACTCGGACTCAATAAGGGCGATAAGGTTTCTCTTATTTCAGAAGGACGCAATCTTTGGCCTGTAACCGAGATGGGTATACTCTATGCCGGCGGCGTTAACGTTCCGCTTTCAGTCAAACTTGAGGAGAGCAACGACCTCATTTTCCGAATCAAACATTCGGATTCAAAGTATGTCGTCACCTCCGCTTCCCAGCTCCCGAAGGTGCGCAAGGTCATTCCTGAATGCCCGACCGTCGAGAAGGTCATAGTGCTCGACCCGCTCCCGGAGTACGGTGAGAAAGAAATCTGCATCACAGAAATCCAGAAAATGGGTGACGAGTTCCTCGCATCTTCTCCTGAGGCTTTCGTGGAAAGATACAAATCAGTGGGCCCGGACGACTACGCAAACATCAGCTACACTTCCGGCACCACGGCAGACCCTAAGGGAATCCTCCTCACGCACCGCAACTACACGGCAAACGTTGAGCAGGCCCATTCCGTCATCGGCATCAACGAGGATGACGTTATGCTCATTATCCTTCCGCTTGACCACTGCTTTGCGCACGTAGCCGGTTTCTACACTATGATGTCATTCGGCGCTTCGATTGCCACCGTTCCTCAGGGACGCAACGCTATCGAGGCACTCAAGAACATCCCTATGGCAATCAAGGAGACTCGTCCTGCAGTGATGCTCTCTGTGCCTGCGCTTTCAAAGAGCTTCAAGAAGGCAATCGAGAGCGGCGTGAAGGCAAAGGGACCGAAGGTTCAGAAACTTTACGATTTCGCTGTTAAGAACGCAATCGCTTACAACAAAGAGGGTTATAACAAGGGTGGCAAGGACTTCTGGAGATGGCCTCTGGTGAAGCTCTTCGATAAGATTCTCTTCAAGAGCGTCCGTGAGAGCGCATTCGGAAACAGAATGAGGTTCTTCGTCGGCGGCGGTGCGCTTCTTGGCATCGACCTCCAGAAATACTACTACGCAATCGGAGTTCCTATCTACCAGGGTTACGGTCTTTCAGAGGCTACCCCTATCATCTCCGCCAACTCCAAAGACCACCACATCCTCGGTTCATCCGGAATGGTTGTGCGTCCGATGGAAATCAAAATCTGCGACTCTGAGGGCAAGG
The DNA here is from genome assembly GCA_963640535.1 of bacterium. Lineage (GTDB taxonomy): Bacteria > Bacteroidota > Bacteroidia > Bacteroidales > UBA932 > Cryptobacteroides. The sequence continues at coordinate 46,573 of CAVHYU010000004.1, forward strand.
CTCTTCCATACGGTGAGAAGGGCGAAATCGTCATCAAGGGCGAGAACGTTATGGCCGGTTACTGGAAAAACCCTAAGGCTACCGCCGAGACCGTTGTCGACGGATGGCTTCACACCGGAGATATGGGATATATGCTCGATGACGTATATCTTTATGTGACAGGACGTTTCAAGTCTCTTCTCATCTCTTCAGACGGTGAAAAATACTCTCCGGAGGGAATCGAGGAGGCGCTTGTCGCAAACTCCAAGTTCATCTCCCAGGTCGTTCTTCACGACAATCAGGATCCTTACGTGGCGCTCCTTATGGTGCCTAACAAGGAGGCTCTCGCAGACTTTATGAAGAAGGAACACCCTGAGGTGGAGCCGTCTTCAGAGGCAGGCAAGAGGATGCAGCTCGGAAAGATTCAGTCAGAAGTGGACCAGTATCGTGCCGGTGGTGCATACGCAGGTCTCTTCCCTGAAAGGTGGCTGCCGACTGCAATCTGCGTGCTTCCTGAGCCGTTCACCGACAAGAACCATATGGTGAACTCCACAATGAAGATTGTGCGCGGAAAGGTTGAGGAGGCATACGCCGACAGGCTGAAGTTCGCTTACACCGCAGAGGGAAAGAACATTGTGAACGACTACAATATGTCTTCTCTTTAGGCTTTATGGAGGAGTGGCTTTCCGGGTCACTTCTCCATATCCATTTAGACTCTTATATAAAATTATAATCAACTAAAAAATTAATAATCAAATGAGTAACAAAAAAGGTAACGTTTTCGCAATCGCGATAATGTTCTTCCTCTTTGGAATGATTTCGTTCGTGACGGGTCTCCAGAACCCGATGGGTATCATCGTGAAGGCTCAGTTCGGCGCTTCCAACTTTATGTCGCAGCTCGGTAATGCTGCAAACTTCATCGCCTACGCCTTCCTCGGTCTGCCGGCAGGTATGATCCTGAAAAAGAGGGGCTACAAGCTCACTGCTCTCGCAGCAGTCGCCGTAGGTTTTATCGGTGTGACGCTTTCCTGGCTCTCCGGAGTTCTTGGAAGTTTCGCAGTCTATCTTATCGGTGCGTTCGTATCGGGCTTCTCAATGTGTATGCTCAATACCGTTGTGAACCCTATGCTCAACACCCTCGCAGGCGGCGGAAACAAGGGTAACCAGCTCATCCAGCTCGGCGGCTCCTTCAACTCCCTCTGCGCCACCATCGTTCCGGTGCTCGTGGGCTATCTTATCGGCGACGCCGCAAAGGCCAACATTTCTGACGCCAACCCGGCACTCTTCATCGCGATGGGCGTGTTCGCACTCGCATTTGTCATCATCATTTTCTCCCACATCCCTGAGCCTGAGCTCGAGGCTGCAGCCGAGAAGGCCGAGGCTGAGGAAAAAATGACCACTTCTCTCAAGCACCTTTTCTCTCACCGTCACTTCGTTTGCGGAATCATCGCAATTTTCGTCTATGTGGGCGTTGAGGTCGGCATTCCTAATTTCGTAAATCTCTATCTCACATCTCCATCTGTCGGAGTCGCCGCTTCAGTTGCAGGTGCAGTTGTCGGTATCTACTGGCTGCTGATGCTCTGCGGACGACTTCTGGGTGGAGTCATCGGTGCGAAGGTTTCAAGCCGTTCGATGATGATTTTCACCACTTCACTCGCTATCGTTCTCCTTCTTCTTGGAATGTTCCTTCCTACGACCCTCGTAAAGTTCCCGTCAGTGACATCGGACCTCAAGTTCGCCCTTGCTGACATTCCGCTCAATGTCGTATTCTTCATCCTCTGCGGTCTCTGCACTTCCATTATGTGGGGTTCTATCTTCAACCTTGCAGTCGAGGGACTCGGAAAGTACACTTCACTCGCTTCAGGAGTGTTTATGATGCTTGTTTGTGGCGGCGGAATCCTTCCGCTTATTCAGGGAGCCGTTGCTGATGCGACTTCCATCATTTCAGGATATTGGGTAGTGGTTGCAGCGGTGGCATATATGCTGGTGTTCGCACTCTTCCTTTCAAAACCAAAGAAGGCATAAGACTATGGTTGAATCACTTGACAAACAATATGTTCTCGGCATCGATGTCGGAGGACAGACAACTAAGATGGGCGTTGTTGACGCCCGTGGACAGGTTCTCGCGCAGACCGTAATCCGTTCTGACAACTACGAGGATGCGGAGCCGTATCTTGACGAGGTGTCGGCGGCCCTGAAGAAAATCATTGCCGAGGCAGGCGTTGAGGGAAAGGTTCGCGGAATCGGAATCGGCGCGCCTAACGGAAACTACTACACCGGAATGGTGGAGATGGCTCCAAATGTTGTTTGGGCTAAATCCAAAGCTGTGCCTGTTGCAAAGCTCCTGAGCAAAAAGATGGACGGCATTCCTGTGGCGCTCACCAACGACGCCAATGCTGCGGCTGTGGGTGAGATGACCTACGGCGCCGCACGCGGGATGAAGAATTTCATAATGATTACCCTCGGCACCGGAGTCGGCAGCGGAATCGTCATCAACGGCGAGGTCGTTTACGGACACGACGGATTTGCCGGCGAGTTGGGACACGTCAGAGTGGTACGCAACAATGGCCGTCAGTGCGGCTGCGGAAGGTTCGGCTGTCTTGAAGCCTACTGCTCCGCTATCGGAGTGGCACGCACGGCTAGGGAATGGCTCGGAATGAGCGAGGAGCCTTCGCTTCTTCGCGGCTTGGACAACATCTCTTCAAAGGATGTTTACGATGCAGCCAAGGAAGGCGATGCGCTTGCTCTTCGTGTGTTCGCTTACACCGGACATCTCCTCGGAGAGGCTTTCGCGGACTTTATTGCGTTCAGCGCTCCTGAGGCAATCGTCCTCTTCGGCGGTCTCGCACGCAGCAAGGAGTTCCTCACCGAGCCTATCCTCGATGCGATGAACTCAAACGTTCTTGCCATCTGGCGCGACAAGGTGAAACTCGTTTACTCTTCCCTCAAGGAGTCTGATGCGGCCATTCTTGGTGCTTCAGCTCTTGCCTGGGAACTGTAGTAAAAACCGCCTGAGCGGCGCATCTGACTGCGTTGTGCTCGTCGCTTAAATCCTCACAACCCTTAGGTTGCTGCGGTTTAAGCTCCTTGCGAGCCTTGCATCTGCACCACTCATACGATTTTTACCCGCTTTACATATAACTAAAAAGGGGAGTGACCGAAAAGTCACTCCTCTTTTTATTGTGCCAAATGAGGCTTATTTATTTTTGTAGAAAGTTTACTCTAAACTTGCGCTGGTACTCCTTCGGGGTCATTCCGACTTCGCGGAGGAACATTGCTGAGAAATAGGCGTTGTCGTCGAAGTTTACGCTGTAGGCTATCTCCTTGATGCTCAAGGATGATTCGGTCAGCAGACGGCAGGCCTCCTGGATGCGTAGGCTGAGGATGTAGCGGGCGGGGGAGATGGACGTGTATTCCCGGAACTTTTTCCTGAACCACGAATAGCTCATCCCCAGTTCCTTCGCGATATCCTCTGCCCTAAGGTCATCGCAGAATTTTTCTTTCATAATGGCCTTCGCAGCATCTATTTTTGCCGTTGCAAAATCTTCGGCCACAGTGCGGTTGGTGTCGTAATAGACCGCCAGCCCGAACAGCATATTCACCACTCCCGCGAGAAACTGCTGGTAGGAGGTTTTTTCCTGCTGGGCCACCTGGATCGCCCTGTTGTAGAGGTTCACTATGTCCTCCTTCACCCCGACGCTGTAGATGGTATTCTCCAGAAAGCCCTTCTCCCTTCTCTCTTCGATGACCGGACCCTTGAATCCTATCCAATACTCCTCCCAACCGGTCTCACGGTCCGGAAAATAGCTGTGCCACACGCCGGGCCTGAGCAAAATCATTTCTCCACAATTTATGTGAATTTCTTCACCTTCCGCATTGTAGAGCACACCTCTTCCCGAGTGAATATAGAGAAGCTGCCAACTGTCCAGAACCCTGCCTTTCTTTACGTCGAAATAAAACCCTTCAGGGTGCTTTTCGGCAGGAGGATAGCTTGTGTAGCCCTTTTCGACCGTCTGCGTGCCCACCGTGTTCACTACAATTCCCCATTCTTCGTCCTTCGGGGTGCTGATAAGATATTTTATGCTTTGAATATTTCCCATATCATTGGCGAAGTTAGTAAGGATTTTCTGTAAAATCAAAAAACAAAATTCTTTAGGCATAAAGATGCGCCGGATGTGAATCGGATTGAGTTCCTTTGTACTCGCTGCAGAAGCACTCTGCCCTGTTTCTCTCTGTTGAGATGCGGGGAAAGGAAATTCTGCTGACCACATAATGAAGAGCATCAAATGGAATCAAATTCTTCCTCAATAGCGATTGACCTTGGCGCGACAAGCGGCCGCATAGTTTTGGGCACATTCCGTGGCAAAAATATTCAAATCCAGGAAATCCACCGCTTTCCGAACCACATTGTGAAAGTTCAAGGAAGGCAGTATTGGGACCTTTGGGCGCTATGGAGAGAAATCCTTGAGGGGCTTCGAAAAGCCGCCGCCACTGCAGCGTCGCTCGGAGTTAGAATCGAGACCATAGGCGTGGACACCTGGGGCGTGGATTTCGTCTTTTTAGGCTCCGACGGGCACATCCTTTCCCAGCCTCGTTCCTACCGCGACCCCTACACTTCCGGCATTCCTTCAGAGTTTTTCCGCCTCATCCCCCGCGAAGACCTCTACCGCCGCACAGGCATCCAGATTATGGATTTCAACTCAGTCTTCCAGCTCTATGCTCTCGGGAAAGAGGATAATTCGGCTTTGAAGGCGGCCAGCGGACTTCTTTTTATTCCTGATGCTGTCTCTTATCTTCTTAGCGGCGAGAAAGTCTGCGAGTACACCATCCTTTCCACTTCCGCCCTTATGAATCCTTCGACGCACGATTTTGACGACGAGGTCCTCGCTGCTGCGGGAGTGCGCCGGGAGCTTTTCGGGCGCCTTGTGATGCCGGGCGAAGTCATCGGGGAAATCACCCCTGAGGTCGCCTCCCAGACGGGACTTCCGCGCGGAGTGAAGGTCGTTGCCGTTGCTGGGCACGACACCGGGTCGGCTGTTGCCGCTGTGCCTGCCGAGGACGTGGATTTTGCCTACCTGAGCTCCGGAACGTGGTCGCTGATGGGCGTTGAGACTCCGGGCCCGATTGTGACCGGGGAGTCCTTTGAAATGAATTTTACCAATGAAGGCGGAGCCGAAGGGAATATCCGCTTTCTGAAGAATATAACCGGGATGTGGCTGCTGGAGCGGTGCCGCGAGGCTTGGAAAAAAGAGGGGAGGGAGTATGGCTACGGGGAGATTGCCTCGATACTCCAGGGTGCTGATGGCCTTGGTGCAGATGGTTTTGGCGCTGATGGCCTTGAGGTTAACGGGTGCGCCGCGGGGGAGGTCTCCAGTCAGGAGCAGCCCGCTTCCGGCATTTTCCGGAGCCTTATAGACCCGGATGACCCGTCGTTCGCGAACCCCGAGGATATGCCTTCGGCAATTCGGGCCTATTGTACCGCGCACTCCCAACCTGTTCCCGAGAGCGACGAGCAGATGGTCCGCTGCATATTTTCTTCCCTTGCGCTGAAATATCGCCTGGTGCTCTCAAGACTGAAAATGCTGTCCGGCAAGAATATAAAAAGGCTCAACGTCATCGGGGGAGGCTCGCGAAATGAGGCTCTTAACCAGATGATTGCCTCTTCCCTGGGGATGGAGGTAGTGGCAGGACCCTCCGAGGCTACGACCGTGGGAAATCTGATGGCGCAGTTTGTCGCCCTGGGTTTTGCTCCGACGATGGGCTCAATGCGTGCCGCCCTCTCTGAAGACCCGTCCCTCCGGAGGTTCTATCCGCGCGACGAGGCCCTCTGGAACGCCGCCTACGGGCGATATCTATGCATAATAGGGGAGGAATAGACGCGAATAAATATATCCCGGGGGAGGAAGCATATATTCTGGCACAAATAATTGAATATCAAAATATAACAAAACAAAATATGAAAACGGAAAATATCGAAAAAGCATACGCGATTGCAAAGGAACGCTATGCCCAGTTTGGAATTGACACGGAAAAAGTTCTCGCCCAGATGGACAACTTCCATCTCAGTATGCACTGCTGGCAGGCGGACGACGTGAAGGGCTTTGAAGTGCAGGCTGGGGCGCTTTCGGGCGGCATCCAGGCAACGGGTAACTACCCGGGAGCGGCACGCAACATCGACGAACTCCGCGCCGACATCCTCAAGGCAAAAAGCCTCATCCCGGGCACCCACAGGCTCAATCTTCACGAAATCTACGGCGACTTCAAGGGTAAAGTCGTAGACAGGGACGAAGTCACTCCGGAGTATTTCCAGAGCTGGATTGAGTGGGGAAAGCAGAACAACACCCTTCTGGATTTCAACTCCACCTCATTCTCCCACCCAAAGAGCGGAAACCTCTCCCTCGCAAACCCCGACAAGGGCATCAGGGACTTCTGGATTGAGCACACAAAGCGCTGCAGAGACATCGCCGAGGAGATTGGACGCGCTCAGGGCGACCCTTGCATTATGAACCTCTGGGTACACGACGGCTGCAAGGACGTGTCCGTGAACCACTACCTTTACCGCAGCCTGCTGAAGGAGTCGCTCGACGAGATTTTCTCCGAGAAGAAAGCGAATATGAAGGACTGCATCGAGGGCAAGGTCTTCGGAATCGGCTTGGAGAGCTTCACCGTGGGCTCCCACGATTTCTACACAGCCTACGCTGCAAAGAACGGTAAAATCCCGACCATCGACACCGGCCACTATCACCCGACCGAGAGCCCTGCTGACAAGGTTTCAGCCCTTCTGTGCTTTGTCCCTGAGCTTATGCTCCACGTCAGCCGTCCGGTTCGCTGGGACTCCGACCACGTCACCATTATGGACGACAACACCACCGAGCTCTTCGCGGAAATCGTCCGTGCAGGTGCCCTTGACAGGGTTCACTACGGCCTTGATTACTTCGACGGGGCGATGAACAGGGTCGGTGCCTACGTCGTAGGCTCCCGCGCCGCACAGAAATCGATGCTCCGCGCCCTTCTTGAGCCTAAGGAGCTCATTTCCAAATACGAACTCGAGGACCGCCATTTCGAGGTCCTCGCCCTTGAGGAAGAGTGCAAAGCCCTCCCGTGGAACGCTGTCTACGACGAGTACTGCCTCCGCGCCGGCGTTCCCGCCTCTACGGATTTTATCGAAGAAATCCAGCGATACGAGAAGGAAGTCACCTCCAAAAGATAATTAAAAAATGCAAAACACAATAGGCTTCAGAAAAGACTGATGACAAAAGCCACGAGGCGATTTTTTTATGAGCCGAGGGCTTTACCGCTTGCCTTGCATCCCATCTTTTTCTTACTAATAATTTGACTCTCAATTATGCAATCAGTTCTTGAAAATCGTCCGGCTCTGCGCCGTGAAATAGAAAAAGTCGCCGAAGTCGCAGGCTATCTTTGGGAAAAGGGATGGGCCGAGAGAAACGGCGGAAACATAGTCGTAAACGTCACGGAGTACATTGATGACGAAATCAAGGCACTTCCTGCCCTCGCCCCGGCTGTTCCGATGGCGCAGAAGCTCCCGGACCTCGAAGGACAGTGGTTCTTCTGCAAAGGGACCAACCGCAGAATGAGGGACCTCGCAAGATGGCCGATGGAAAACGGCTCCATCATCCGCATCTGCCCGGGCTGCGAAAGCTATGAAATCGTGGCCGACAACCCCGTGAAACCCACCTCCGAGCTTGCCTCCCACCTTGCGATGCACGCCCTGATGATTCGCCGCGGGGGAGAGTACAAAGCCTCCCTCCACACCCATCCGATTGAACTCGTGGCCCTCACTCACCACCGCCCGTTCCTCGAGAAGGACGTCCTCACGCACCTTTTGTGGTCAATGATTCCGGAGACCAGAGCCTTCTGCCCGAAAGGCCTCGGAATAATCCCCTACGAGATGCCGTCCAGCTCCGCCCTCGCAGACGCGACAGTTGCAAGGCTTGACGAATATGACGTAGTGATGTGGGAAAAGCACGGAGTCTGCGCCGTAGGACCCGAAATCGGCGAAGCCTTCGACCAGGTGGACGTACTGAACAAGGCCGCCCTCATCTACGAAGCCGGCCGCAATATGGGCTTCATCCCCGAAGGAATGACCGACGCCCAGATGGATGAACTCAAGGTCGCCTTTAATCTGTAGCGGTGTTCCATTTTATCCCGGTAAGTTAGCCATTGCTAAAACACAGTCGCTTTATGAACGTCCGAAAATCCATCGCCGCGCTCGCTCTTTTGGGTGCCGTCTGCTTTAACTCCCTGGCTCAGATGCCTGAGCGCACCGCGGAGAATGTGGAGAAATACAAGAAAATATGCCGCGACAACATCCGTAAGGATATGCGCGGGATGTATCGCAAACCTGTCGGCTCTCTCAAATACCCCTTCCTTGTGCCCGGAAGCAACCAGTACCCCAACCAGCTTTGGGACTGGGACTCTTTTCTTGCGGACATAGCCCTTAGGCAGAATGTCCTTGACAACGGAAAGGAGAAGGACCTTGAAGAACTTTTTGAGTATGAGAAGGGTTGCGTTCTGAATTTTCTCTCCTACGGAGGCGGTGACGGCTGGATTCCTATCTGCATAACGGCTGAACTCCCGGGACGCAGTGAGGCGATGCAGATGCTCAATCCCTGGTCCTCCCGGAAAGTGAATCCCTACAAAAGCAATATGCACAAGCCGGTTCTTGCCCAGCACGCGGCATTTATCGTGCAGGAGAACGGTGGGGACGCCGAGTGGCTTCGTGAGGGGTTCTATAACCTTCAAACCTTCGTGGGGAGGTATCTGAACTATCAGAGGGACAAGGCAACAGGGCTTCTATACTGGGAAAATGACGCGATGGTGGGAGTCGACAACGACCCTTCAGTCTATTACCGCCCTGCTGAAAGCTGCGGCTCTATTCTTCTTAACTCTTTTATGTATAAGGAGTTGCTTTCTATGTCCTACCTTGCGACCTGCCTTGGAATGGACGACATCTCCGAGCGTTATTCCGCTGAGGCTGAGAATCTTTTGCAGTGCATCCGTAAACATTGCTGGGACCCTCGTGACGGGTTTTATTACAGCGTCGACCTCAATCTCCTTCCGGTCGAGAAACCTGATGACGCCTCTTTTCACTACCACACAGGGCAGCCGCGTCAGTATGACTGTCTGATTCAGCGCATTAGCGTGTGGAGTGGCTTTCTTGCAATGTGGAGCGGAGTGGCAACGCCTGAGCAGGCAAAAATCATAGTGGAGAGACAATACCGGGACACCTCGCTTTTCAACGCCCCGGCCGGAGTCTATACGCTTTCTCCGCTTGAGAAAATGTACGATGTGCGCGCAAGCGGCAACCCCTCTTCCTGGCTGGGCCCGGTCTGGGGCTGTGTCAACTATTTTGTTTTCAAAGCCCTTGTGAATTATGGCTATGACGCTGACGCACGCGAACTTGCCGAAAAAACTGTTCTTCTTTTGGGAAGAGACTACGAAAGGTTCGGAGCTCTTCACGAATACTATCTTCCTAGCGGCGAGCCTGTTTTGAATAAAGGTTTCCAGAACTGGAACCTTCTGGTGCTGAATATGATAGACTGGCTCGACGGACGGAAGGTCGTATCGGAATTCTGAGATAGGGGCGAGGCGCTGTCCCATAGTATGAACGCCGGGGTTCAGACTATCTGAAGATTGGTAGGATTTTATCCTTTTTTGGTACTTTTCAACCATTCTGTCCATATCTGTTGAGGTAACTTTGCATCGTGTGTAACTATGCACTTGGATGTATATAATAACCAACCTCATAAAGATATGAACAAACATCTATTGACTTTGTGCTTAGCTCTGAGTCTGGCATTTCTGCCTTTCGTGGCCTTTTCAGCCCCGAGCGGAAACGCTTCTGAGCAGACGGCCGGCCAGACCCCGCAGAAAATGGTGACGGGAGTCGTGACTGACCCGAGCGGAGAGCCTCTCGTGGGCGTCTTCGTGACTGAAGTCGGAACAACCAACGGAGTTGCAACCGACATTGACGGAAAATTCAGTCTTAAAGTATCTTCTGACGCTTCACTTCTTTTTTCCTGTATGGGCTTCGATGACCAGACGCTATCTGTAAGCGGCCAGACTGAGCTCAGAGTTGTTCTCAAGGAAGAAAGCCAGAAACTTAACGAACTTGTATTCGTGGGTTACGGTGCACAGAAAAAGGCGAACCTTACTGGCGCGGTGGACGCCGTAACCGGCAAGGACCTCGAAAACCGTTCTCTCTCGAATGTTTCCGAAATGCTTCAGGGAACTATGCCGAACGTGCAGGTTACCTTCAGCTCCGGCGAGCCGGGCGCAAGCGGAACAATCAATGTCAGGGGATTCACTTCCATCAACGGAGGTAGCCCGCTCGTTCTCGTGGACGGAGTTGTCGGCGACCTTAACTCCGTGAATCCTAAGGACATCGAGTCCATCTCAGTCCTCAAGGACGCCGCTTCTGCCGCCATCTATGGTGCAAGGGCAGCATTCGGAGTCATCCTCGTGACCACCAAGACTGCGAAGGAAGGCAAGTTCTCTGTGACCTACAACAACTTCTTCGCAACAACCGACCCTACGACCAGCACCGACTGGCTCACCACCGGATATGACGCGGCAGTCATCGTGGACAACGCCTTCTCAAGGACCCTCGGACGCTCATACACCGGCTACACCGAAGAGGATATGGCTGAGCTTTATGCCAGGAGGAACGACGTTGTCGAGGACCCTTCAAGGCCTTGGATTGTGACCAAGACCGTGAACGGACGCGAAATCTACAACTACTACGGCAATTACGACTGGTGGCACACCTTTATGAACAATCATCAGCCTTCCCAGTCCCACAGTCTCAGCGTATCGGGAGGAACTGACAAGATTCATTTCCTTCTTTCAGGAAACTTCTACACTAAGGACGGTATAATGAAGGTAAATACGGACAAATTCCACTCCTTCAATATCCGTTCAAAAGTTGATGCGCAGGTATTTGACTGGCTCAAAGTCTATAACAACACCGCCCTTTCCGCAAAAACTTACCGTTTCTACGGTAATGCCTACAATGTAAGCTCCGGCGGAAATGACATCTTTACCCAGATTCTCTGCCACGCCCTCCCGTTCTATTCTCCTGTGAATCCGGACGGAACAAACGTCTATGCGACAGCAAAGAACAACTACTACGTGGGTGACGGATTCCTCGCCGGCCTTCGCACCGGAGCTGGCGGAGAGAACAAGACCTACAACCTCTCCACCACCACCGGCCTTACAATCAATCTGTGGAAGGATATCCTCACTCTCAACGCGGACTACACTTACGCCAACACCATCACCGACAGCTACAAACGTCTAAGTTCCATCACCTATTCCATCGAACCGGGTGTTGTGGAGACTGTCGAGAATGCGACCCTGAGCCTTTGCAACAGAATGGAGCAGATAACCTCCCTTCAGCCTCAGCACACCGCGAATGTTTACCTATCATACAAACAGACCTTCGCTGAGAGGCACAACGTTTCTGCGACGCTGGGAGTAAACTACGAGCACCTGAGCTGGAAACAGCTAGTCGGAATGCGCGACAACCTCACATCCGACACCATCAGCGACCTCAACCTCGGAACCACCAACCAGCAGTCCAAGGGCGGAAGGCACGCATATTCCCTCTTCGGTTCATTCCTTCGTCTGAACTACAACTACGCTGACCGTTACCTCATTGAGTTCAACGGCCGTTACGACGGAACATCGCGTTTTGCAAAGGGCAAGCGTTTCGGATTCTTCCCATCCATCTCAGCAGCCTGGAGGCTCAGCGAGGAACCGTTCTTCGCTCCTGCAAAAGACGTGGTGAGCAACTTCAAGGTTCGCGCATCTTTCGGACAGCTCGGAAACCAGCAGGGCAGCAGCTACTACCCTTACATCGCCACAATGTCCGGCACCAAACGCAACTGGGTTGTGAACGGGGAACAGGTTCTTGCCTACAGCGCTCCGTCCGCAATTTCTGAGGATCTCACCTGGGAAACTGTCCAGACAACCGATGTCGGACTTGACCTGGGCTTTCTGAGCAGCCGCCTCACATTCACCGGAGACTTCTACATCCGTGACACCAAGGATATGCTTGTCCCAGGCGTCGTCCTCCCTTCTGTTTTCGGAGCGTCATCTCCTCAGCAGAACGCCGGCGACCTTCGCACGATGGGATATGAGATAGCGGTAAACTGGAGCGACGAGGTTAATCTCTGCGGCCGTCCGCTGAGCTACGGAGTCAATGCATCCCTTGGAGACAGCATTTCTGAAATCACCCGCTTCGACAACCCGACCAAGTCACTCACAACCTATTACGAGGGTATGAGAATCGGCGAAATCTGGGGTTACAGCGTTGAACTCTTCCAGTCTGATGCAGAGGCTGCCGAATATACCGCCAGAGTCAATCAGGACCGCGTGAACCAGAAACTTCTCGCATCTCCATCCTCCGAGTGGAACCACTACAGAGGCGGTGACGTCAAATTCCTCGACCTCAACGGCGACGGCGTGATTGACCAGGGCCTCTACACGGCAGATGACCACGGAGACCTCAAAGTCATCGGTAACAGCCAGCCGAGATGGAACTACAGTTTCGGGGTGAACGCTTCCTGGTACGGAGTGGATTTCTCAGCATTCTTCCAGGGCATAGGACGCAAGAACTGGTATCCTACTTCCGAGTCATACGGATTCTGGGGTGCGCTTTCCCGTCCGTATTGGAGCTTCCTCAGGGCCGATTCAGCATCAATCTACTGGACCGAGGACAATAAGGACGCATATTTCCCACTCCTGCGCGGATATATGGCGAATGATTCCAACGGAACGCTTATGAACAAAAACGACCGTTACCTTCAGAATGTTGGCTATCTGCGACTTAAGAACCTTACCGTGGGCTACACGTTCCCTGACAAATGGATGAAGAAAATCAAAGTCCAGCATCTCCGCATCTACTTCAGCGGCGACAACCTCTTCACCTGGACTCCGCTCAAGACCAAATACATAGACCCTGAGCAAATCAATTCCAGCTACAATGGAACCGGTTCGGGATATCCGCTTTCAAAGACTTATTCAATCGGTCTTGACATCACATTCTAAATTTCGTGCAGACAATGAAAAAGAATCTATTATATATTGGCCTATCTGCCCTGCTACTCTGCTCCTGCTCGCTTAATGAGCTTCCCGGCGACAGCATTTCTCCGGAAAACTACTTCAAGAGCGAGTCGGACCTCAAACTCTATTGCAACTCGTTCTACACGATGTTTCCCGGCGCATCCTCATTTTATGCCGAGAGCAACGATGATGTCGTGGGAAGGGATATGTCCGAGGCGCTTCGCGGTGCCCGCATTGTGCCGAATACCGGCGGAGACTGGACATTTACGGACTTGAGGAACATCAACTTCTATCTTGAACACTCCTCTCAGTGCTCGGACGAAAAGGCTAGGGCGCACTACGACGGAGTGGCGAGGTTCTTCCGTGCATATTTCTACTTCCGTATGGTCAGCAAATTCGGGGATGTACCCTGGTATGACAAGGTTCTCGGCGATAAGGACCCTGACCTGTATATCCCGCGCACGCCTAGGACTGAGGTTATGGAAAAGATGCTCGAGGACATTGACTATGCCATCGCAAATCTTCCGTCTTCAAAGTCCGTCAACGAGGTGAACAAATGGACTGCCCTTGCCCTGAAATCGCGTTTCTGCCTTTTCGAGGGAACCTGGCGCAAATATCACACTGAGAAGAATCTTCCCGACGCCGACACGTACCTTGCTCTTGCAGCCGAGGCCGCCAAGACGCTCATTGACGAAGGCCCGTACACGCTTCACGATAGCGGAACCCCTTCCGAGAACTATCAGGAACTATTCACTCAGGACTCTCCGTTCGACGACGAGATAATTCTCGCCCGTTCCTACAACCTCACCTACGGCCTCTATCACGACGCGAACTACTACCGCCTTTCCTCATCCTCAGGATTGCTCGGTCTTGAAAAAGACTTTGTTAACAGCTATCTTATGGCTGACGGAACCCGTTTTACGGATAAACCGGGATATGCGACTAAACAATTCATTGATGAGGTTAAGGACAGGGACCCGCGTCTTGCCCAGTCCATCCGTACCCCTGGCTATCACAGAATCGGCCAGAGCGAGACGCTCGCTCCGGACCTTTCCTGCTCCATTACAGGCTACCAGATTACTAAATACGTCTCTACGACAGATATGGATGCTAATGCCCGCTCATACACCGCAATGCCGATTTTCCGTCTTGCAGAGGCGATGCTTAACCTTGCGGAGGCAAAGGCGGAGCTTGGAACTCTCACCCAGTCAGACCTCGACAACACGGTGAACAAACTTCGCGCAAGGGTCGGGATGCAGGGCAAGCTTTCCCTTTCGGATGCTAATGCAAACCCGGACGAATACATTGGAAAGATATTCTTCCATAACGTTTCCGGGACAAATAGGGGAGTCATCCTCGAGATTCGCCGCGAGAGGGGAGTTGAACTTCTTCAGGAAGGGTTCCGTTGGAACGATATGATGCGTTGGAAAGAGGGTTCCGCCTTCCTTCGCGCAACTTCCGGACAGACTATGCCTTTCCGCGGAATGTATTTCCCAGGTGCGGGCACATACGACCTTGACGGCGACGGAAAAAATGACCTTTGCATATATTCCGGAAGCAAGCCTTCTCAGGGCGATATAATCTACAAACAGCTCGGATCCGACGTTATACTTGAGAACGGTACTTCAGGTTGCCTTCTCATCAATTCCGACAAAGTTAAAAAGTGGGACGAGTCACGTGACTACCTTATGCCGATTCCCGTGCAGGAGCGTCTCCTGAACCCTTCTCTTACCCAGAATGAAGGCTGGAATGATGGTCTGAGCTATTAAGACAACAGAAATTATGAAAACAATAAATTGTACATTCGCAATCATCGCCTCTGTCCTGAGCATATTTGCCGGCTGCAGTAAGAACGGAGGTACCTCCGTTGTGCCGGTCCCTGACACCCCGGGCGGCGGTGGAAGCGGAGATGACCCTACCCCAGTGGAAAAATTCACTCAGACTCCGCTCCAAAGCTACTCTATGGTTTCTCCCGAGGACCTATCTTGCGCAGAGTGCTATTTTCTCTCTCTGCTGCACAACCTTCCGGAACTTAAAGCCGTAGTAGCAGCGGACGAAACCCTCTCAGCGATTGAATCTGCGAAATATTCCCGCCTTTCAAATTCTACCCTTCGAAGCGACCGTCTGGATGCTCTCTGCTTCACTTCAGCGGAGATTCAGCAGGTGGGTGACCATCTCGCTTCACTTTGGGAGAAAGGCAACGTCTGGGACCGTCTCGTCTCGGACCACCTTTCCCCGTCCGGATGCTACTACTACACCACCGCAAATTCCGCCTCTGAACTTCTCCGCCTCGCCTTCAAGCACGATGCTGAGATGGTTGCGAAAATAGTCGCAGTCTATGGCAAAGGCACTCAGGCCGCCCACTGTGATAACGACACTCGTGAGGCAACCGATGCTGACATTGACTCAGCTCTCTCCGCGGTGCTGTCCAAGACTTCCGCGACAGAAGTTTTTGGAGATATCGCTCTTTCCGGAATGTATAACCTCCTCAAAGTTAACGAATTCAATGAGGAGCCGGTTCTTTTCGAACCTCTCGCTTCCGGCCGCAATAAGGCAGCTTGCGATGCTGTTAAATCAACGGATTTCAGCCGCTTCTCCTATTCTGCCATCGTCGTTCTCGGGGCCAGCAATGACCAGACCTGTTTCGCTGACGAGGCAAAGGTACGTTGTGACTATGCCTACACGAAATACAGGGCGAAAAAAGCTCCTTTTGTCATTGTTACCGGCGGAAGGGTGCGACCTTTCAAAACTAAAGACAACGAGGCGGCTCTTATGAAAGCGTACCTTATCGAGAAAGGAGTGCCGGAGTCGGTGATTATTATGGAACCGCACGCAAGGCACACTCCAACCAACTTCAGGAATGTTTCAAGGGTGCTTTTCAGATATGGCTTCCCATTCGAAAAAGAGGCTCTGATGGTGATGCAGACCGGTATTATGAAGGATGTTATGGAGACTCAGGCGTTCCGTCAGCGCTGCACTGGAGAATTCGGATTTATGCCGGTAACCTTCAGTTCGCGTCTTGACGACTACTCTATGCCGTTCCTTCCATCGCTCAATTCGCTTACTATCGGCTCCATCGACCCTCTCGACCCGTGATGCGTGGGAGCCTGGTCTGTGCGGAAGGCGGTTTTGAAAGCCTTTTGCCGGGCCAAACTACTGAGAGATAATTGAATAAATCATAGAAAGATATAAAATGAAAAACAGAATATTCATACTGGGGATTATGGCGCTCACTCTCGCCGGGGCGTCATCCTGCAGCAAAACTGGAATGTCCCTGGAGGCGACTGAAGGAAAAGCGGAACTGAGGATTGACTCGGTTACTCCAGACTCGGGCATAGCTCCTGACCAGATAACCATCATAGGATCAGGCTTCGCAATGAAACTGAGCGATAACCTCGCTTCCATAAACGGTGAGCCGCTTACTCCTGTCGAGGCCTCTTTGACAAGGCTCAAATTTACCATCCCTTACAATCCGGCAGGTTCCTACCCTGTAGTTCTCACGGTAGGGGACAAAACCATTGAAGGACCGCTCTTTACCTACGGTGAGAGCAAAGGATTCACATTCACGCCTGCAGCCGGTGAGGGTGGAACGAAAATTACGCTCAACGGCTCCACTTTCAGCGCCACGGCCTCAGAAAACACGGTTACTATCGGAGGAAAGCAGGCAACTGTTCTTTCCGCTTCACGTTCCGTTCTTGTCGTAGAGGCTCCTGAGCAGGAGGAGGGCACCGAGTTCAAGATTAAAGTCAACGTGACCGGAAAACCTGAAATGGAGAGTGAGACCGCCTTCAAATACGGCTCATACGAATATCAGCCGTTTGTGGAGATTGTTTCATACGCACAGGCCAACAGCCTTCTTTTCCTCGACGACAACACGATTCTCTTCGGCTCGTACGAGTCCAACCATCCGTTCTACACTGTTGCCCTCTCATCTCCGAAGCCTGCTCTCTTCGCAAATCCTATCTCCGACAACAGCCGCTCAACCGCGATAACCCTCAATGAGTCCGACGGTCTGGCATACATCGCCTTCCCTAAGGCAAGCAAAGTCGGTTATATGGACATTACAAAGGCTACCCCGGCCGTCACGCTTTTGGACATCGCTCCTGCAATCGCGGATGCAGGTGACGTGAAGTTCGACTCCGATGGAAATATGTATGTTCTGAGCCGCAGCGGAAAGACTATCTACCGCCTTGAGAAAGGAAATTACACCGCCGCTACCTCTTATGTAGATATGAATAGTGAGGTCAAGAACGGAGATCTCATCTCCTTTGACTTTGACTGGGACGGCAACATAATCGTCGCGACTCAGTATTATGGCCTCTGGAGAGTTTCAGCGGATGGAAAGGTGAAGACGCAGCTTCTTTCGGGTATACGTTATCCGGGAAATCCTTCACTGAAGACAGGAGACACCTTCGACGAGATAACGACGCTCCTTGTGGACCGCAAGCGCAAGGACATTTATCTGAATGATGCAAGCGCGAAAGTCATCTATGTCCTCAGGCTCGCCAAGGGAGACTCCGCTGCTGAGGTGCTCGGAGTCGCCGACCAGTTCATACCGTATGGAATGGTGTTCAGTCCTTCAAGGGACGGACTGTACAGCGGTGCCCGCTGGCATCACGACGGAGCCATTATCAAGATTCCGATTGTTATCAAATAATACAATCCTGAGTAGACGTTTAATCCTCCCTTTTCGGTTATTTGGTGGTATCAAAAAACTATACATTTATGTCTGAGTTTAATGCGACATATTTCCGCTTCTCTCTAATTTTGCCAGTGAATCCTAGTCTGGAAGTAATGAGTGGCGATATAACACTAAATAATCGGGGGAGGGTACGGCCTACTGTCCTTATCGTATCAAATGACAATATCTTTTACTCTGAGTACAAAGATATATTGTCCGCTTGGTACGACTTATTCAGTGTCAAAAATCTAAACTCCTTAATCAAGAGCGAACACATTGACGCAGTTCTTTGCGACGTGACTCTTTTGGACAGCGCTTCAAGCCTTTCCCTTTGCGAGGATGTCAAATCCTCGGAGACTCTCTGCAACGTTCCTCTTGTCTGCGTAAACAAAGACTCTTCTTCAGAAGTACGTACGGCCTGCCTTCGTGGTGGCGCGGACGCCTATGTCGACGATTTCCATTGCGCGGAAGCTCTTTACTACCAGGTGGACAATCTTCTTTCGTTGCGAAAGGCCTCTTCTTCTCCTGCAGTGAAGCGTTCAGCTTTCAAGGAAAAAATAGACCGGATTCTTGAAGCCCAACTTTCCGATATGGACTTCTCTGTGGGGTCGCTTGCGGAAGCGATGAATATGAGCCCGACAAATTTCCATCGCCGCTTCAAAGCCCAGATGGGGATGACTCCCGGAGACTATATTCTCGAATTCAGGATGTCCAGAGCCGCGCAGTTTATTTGCGAAGGAATGTACATCGGTGACGTCTCCGTTATGCTCGGGTACACCTCTTCATCCTATTTTTCAAAATGTTTCAAGAAGGTGAACGGGCTTTCTCCAAAAGAATATCTCTCGGAGATGGTTTCCTAAATCATATCTCTCGGAGATGATTCCCTGTCATATCGAAAAATCAAATCAACAATAACCATTTAACACTAATCGGATTATGAAAAAGATTTTATCTGTTCTTGCTATCTCCGCAATGTTTTTTGCGGTTTCCTGCACAAAGGACAATCCATCGCAAGAAAATCCTCAGCCTAAAACGCTAAAAACTACCGCGATTTCTCCCTCAGAGGGCGAGGTCGGCACAACGGTGACCATAACCGGAGAGAACCTTTCCAAAACCGCTAAGGTTTATTTCGCACAGACTGAGGCAAGCGTAACTGGTGCGACTGAAAAAACTCTCACAGTCGTTGCTCCTGAAAATGAACCGGGCGAGGTTACAGTGAAGGTCGTTCTTGGCGAGCAGACCGCTTCAAACCTTAAGTTTACATATCTTGACACAAAGGTCAGCGTCTCAGCTCTGAGCTCCGTTGAAGGGTATGACCAGGATGAAATTACCATTACCGGAAAGAACTTCAGCGCCGTTGTCGGCCTTAACAGCGTAAAATTCGGTGATGTTGCAGCCGTAGTAAGCAGCGCTTCCGCAACTTCCCTCACAGTGGAAGTCCCGGTCAATGTGGTCGGCGCTTCATACGACGTTACAGTGACAGTAGGCGAGCAGACAGCAAAGGCTCCTGTTCAGTTCAAATACATCAAGGAAGTGTACAAGGCAGAGAAAGAGGCCGTTAAACTCGGCCTTGATGCCAATGACATCAACAAATCCTATGACGCAACCTTCCTTTCCGACGGCCGTCTTGCTATCGGCACAAGGGGCGGCTCTGTCTATCTTTATGATGCCGCTGCCAAGACCTACACGGCTCTTTATGAAAGAGCTGACGGACGTCGTGCCCACGGACTTACCCAGAACGCGGCTGACGGCAAACTCTATGTGGCTTTCCAGGGTCACAACTGCGTGAGGACGATTGACCTTACAACCAAAAAGGCAACCGACCTTGTGACTAATCTTCCGGTTGCAATGCTCGTGAAATTCGACTCAGCCAACAATATGTATGTAAACTGCTGCGATATCGCGACAATCTACAAGTGGACTGCAGGGTCGTACAGCGATGCAAAGACCGCAGACGAAAACAATGCTGCAAAGGTTGAGTTTGCAAAGTGGGACAACTCTGACGGTACAAAAGTGAAGTGTATGGACTTCGACAATAACGGAAATCTCATCGTCGGCCTTCAGAATGAGAAAACAGGCGCGGCATCCCTTTGGAGCGTTGCTCCTGACGGTACCAAGACTATGATTGCCGGCAGCACAACAGAGAAACCTTCCGCTGTCACTGTCGGAGAGTACCGTCAGCCGCTTACAGCAAGGTTCAACACCGGAATCCTCGGTATTACAGTTGACAAGAGGGGCTGCATCTGGTTCAGCGACTACTATATGATGACCTATCTTCTCAAGCCGGGCAAGAAAGGCTATGAGGACGCCACCGTCACCGCAATCCACAGCGGAGCAAACGGATGGGCGGACGGAGCGCAGCCGGAGAGCTATGTTGTGAACCCTACGGCTGAAGGAACCGAGGTTTACATCGTGGATTTCGCCCGTTACGGCACACTCCACCGCGCTTGGCTCACACTTGAATAACTAAAATTCAGATAATGACTAACGAAAAATTTTACGAAGCTCCGGCTGTTGTGGTTATTCCCGCAACAGCCGAAGCGGGTTTTGCCACTTCCGGCACAATCAAGGATTGGGAGAATGACTCCACCGACGGTAAAGTCCAACTGTACTAATGTCTTAATCCTCAGAAACGATGAAAACCAGAATTTTATCTCTAGCGGCTGTGGGAGCGGCTTCAGTAGCCCTTTTCTCCTGCACAAAGGAAGCAGTTTCTGTCGACAGACCTTCAGGGACTCCCTCCGACTTCTCGATAACCGCTTCTGTTCCCGCCTCCAAGACGTCCAACAGCGGTATGTCAACTCTTTGGTCATCAGGCGACCAAATCAATGTCTATCACTCCGCTGCCTCCGCTGCGGACTACACCTTTGAAAATCCTTTCACAATCACGGAGGAAAACCTCGCATCAAACAAGTTCACGGGCACGATGAAAACCGAACTTGACGCGGAGGCTTCCTACGATTGGTTGGTAGTTTATCCTTACTCCGACAAGGCTACTTCAGCTGCGGCCGTTCCGGTAACAATCGGCTGCGCCGCTTCCGCCTCGCAGACTCAGAACGGGAACGACAACAAGGCTCACATCTGCGGCACAGCACTTCCTGCCTGGGGAAAGGCAAGCGCAGTTAAGGGCTCCTCTTCAGTGAACGTTTCTCTTGACAACCTCGCGGCTCTGGTAAGTTTCGAGGTTCTGAACACTTCCTCTTCAGAGAGCTTTACACTCACTGGAATCGAGCTTACTTGCGGCGACAATGACCTTTGCGGCGAGTTCACGGTGGACCTTACAGGCTCCGCCCCTAAATATACGGCGGTGAACGCGTCCAAGAAAGCAGTTCTTAATGTGGAGAATGTTTCCATAGCGAAACTTTCCACAGCAACGGTTACTCTTGCCGTGGCTCCGTTCTCTTCAAAGAATTTCACTATCACGGTTAAGGGAGCTAACGATTACTCCTACACGAAGAGTTTTGAACTTTCTTCCGCCCTCACTTTCTCTGCTGGCAAAGTGAAGACGCTTAGTGTCAAGACCAGCGCCGACGCGGTTTACAAGTGCACCGAGAATGTGGTTCCGATGCCGTCAAATCTCGATGGAAATCTTATGGGCGCCACTTTCGTGGATGACCATCGTCTTGCATACTCTACAATGAACGGAACTTCAAATGACCAGATCTGGCTATATGATTTCAATACCAACGAGACCACGGCGCTTACTTGGCTTGGAAAGGGCGTGACCCCGTGGAAACTTGCCTACTTGGACGGTAAAATCTATTATGCCTCCAAAGACAAGGGTTGGATCAGATGGATAAATCCTGACACAAAAGAAGGCGATGCAGCCGTGAAAAACAATGGTAGCGCGGCATATTTCTCAGGCAGGTCACCTCTTGATATTGAGTTTGACGATGATAACAATATGATTGTGCTCTTCAGGGATGCGTATTATTTGACAAAGTTCACAGCCGCTTCCGGCTATGATTTCTCTAGCAAAACGGATGGATATTTCTATTTTGGCAGCCCGATCCAACCTCTTGCTATGTGCAAGAATCACAACAACGTGCTTTATGTCGCAACCAAGAGCACTTCGGAAGCTACCAACAGCCGAATCTGGAGCAAGAATCTGTCAACTGACGCTCTGGGAACGGTATGTTGGGGCACAGGCGCAGTAAACTGTATGATGGTTGATTCAGATGATAATATCTGGTTCTCCAACGTAGAAAATAAGATTTACAAAGTGACGGTTTCATCAACAGGCTCAGGCTCAGTAACCTTGTCTCTTACCAAAGATAACGTAATCGGATGGCCTTCATCAGGCTTCAAGGCTATGGAACTTGTTCCGTCGCCTTCTGCATCGAACGAGTTCTATGTAGTTGACACCGCGTTCAACAAGATTCACAAGTTCAGCATTCTTTAATGATTTAACCATAGTGCGATGAGAATTCATCTTATATTGGGAGTAACAGCCGCTTTTGCGGCTGTTGCTTTATCTGTCCCGAACTCCTTTGCTCAGCAGTCTTCTGTCTCCGAAAATAGGGAAATTGTGCCTGTCGTTCCTGATGCAAAAGTGCTGAATGCGGAATTTTCCTCTTCAGACGAGGCGGCTTTCCGCAACCCTGCAAAGGTTTTCTATCCCGAAACCTGGTTCCACTTTATCGGCGGAAATGTCTCCCGTGAGGGAATACGCACCGATCTTGAAGCAATCGCTTCCGCTGGCTTTTCCGGAGTGCAGCTTTTCCACGGGAAGTTCGGCGGAGTCTGGCCGGGAACTGGGGAGCAGATAGCCTGCCTTAGCCCCAAATGGGATGAACTCGTCCGTTACACTGCTCAGGAGAGCCGCCGTCTGGGTCTTCGTTTTACGATGCAGGGCTGCCCGGGCTGGGCGATGGCTGGAGGCCCGTGGGTGAAGCCTGAGGACTCTATGCGTCACATCGTCTGGAGCCGCACCGATTTCGCATCCGGGACTGCTGTGGATGCCGTGCTCCCTGTCGCAGAAGGCTTCTCTGAACCTTGGAGAGACTATCAGGACGTTATGGTTCTTGCCTTCCCGACCCCGGAGGGTGACACCGGAGCACCGCTTACCCCGGTAAAAGTCGAGGGGGAGTCTCTTCCCGGAAGATTCGAGGTGGGTACACACTCCTTTGAGTACACCTTTGCTTCTCCAACCAGGGTCCGCACGCTTGAACTTCCACCGGTTGACAGGATGAGTCATCCG
Organism: bacterium; assembly: GCA_963640535.1. Taxonomy (GTDB): domain Bacteria; phylum Bacteroidota; class Bacteroidia; order Bacteroidales; family UBA932; genus Cryptobacteroides. The sequence continues at coordinate 69,519 of CAVHYU010000004.1, forward strand.
GCGGTTTATGAGCCGGACGTTCGTGTGGCTCTTTTTGCAATTGGGGAGAATGGGGACGAGATAAAGGTTCTCGACACCAAGCTCCCGCAGGCATCCTGGCAGGACGACCGCCCGATTTCCCTTAGCTGCTCTTCTCCGGCGGCGTTCGGAAAATATCGCCTTGAGATTACCCTACGCTACGGAATCAACCTGGAGTATGTCCGCCTTTACTCTGCCGCCCGCAAAAACAACTGGGAGAGCGAGGCCGGGTGGACTCTCCGCACTATGGAGAGGAAGGGGGACGGAGTCACTTACGACTCTGCGGCCTGGCTCCAGGAAGGAGAAATCCTTGACATAACCTCTTCTATGGACGCTTACGGACGCCTTAGCTGGGAAGCCCCTTCTTCGCCAACTGGCGGCTGGACAGTTCTTCGCATAGGAAACGTGAACACCGGGCAGAAAAATGCCCCTGCTCCTGAGGAAGCCACCGGCTGGGAGTGCAACAAACTTGACCCTCACGGAGCCGACATCCAGTTCGACAACTACCTCGGCCGCATCGCTGACGGCCCGCTCGCGGGAGGCCTTCTCAATGGAGCGCTTTTCGACAGCTGGGAGTGCCGCACTCAGACCTGGACCCCGGAAATGGAGACTGAGTTCCAAAAGATGAACGGCTATGCCCTCCGTCCGTGGATTCCTGCTCTGATGGGCTATGTGATTGACTCTCCGTCCACTACAGCCCGCTTCCTTGCGGACTGGAGACGGACCCTGAACGACCTCCTGGTGCAGAATTTCTTCGGAAGGCTGAAGCAGAGGACAGAAGACAAGGGCCTTTCGCTTATCTACGAAACCGCCTGCGCGGACATCTTCCCGGGCGACCCTCTGGAGTATTTCAAATATGCCGATGTCCCTGTCTGCGAGTTCTGGCAGCCGCTTGAAAAGTATTTTGTGGGCTCTGTGAACTTCAAACCTATACTCCCGACCGCTTCAGCCGCGCACGTCTATGGGAAGCCGCGCGTTGCCGCCGAGTCGTTCACCTCTTTCCAGCACACCTGGGACGAGCACTGGGCTGATTTGAAGGAAATTGCCGATATGAAAATGGCGGACGGAATTTCCCATCTGATATTCCACACCTACACCCATAACCCTCAGACTAACTGGCCATCTCCGGGCACATCCTTCTCGGGGGCGAACATCGGCACTCCGTTCCTTCGGGGACAGACCTGGTGGGGATATATGAGCGAATTCACGACCTACTTCGCCCGCTGCAGCTATCTTCTGGAGCGGGGCAAACCTTCCGCAGATGTCCTGTGGTATCTTGGGGACGAAATTGACCACAAGCCGAATCAGAAGACCCCGGTTCCGACCGGCTTCCGCTACGACTACTGCAACAGAGATGTCCTGATGAACCGGCTGAGCGTCAGAAGTGGTCGCCTTGTGACTCCAGAGGGAGTGGAGTACAGTCTTCTCTGGATTCCGCAGAACGAAAGGATGACCCCTGAGACCATAGCGCGGCTTCGCTCTCTCGTCCGTCAGGGTGCCTGCGTCGTTGCAGAGCGTCCCGTTGAATCCGCAACTCTTCGAGGCGGAAAGGCGGCGGAAAAGAAATTTGCCTCTGAGGTTAAAAAACTTTGGGGAAAGGCGTCCGGAGTCAAGTCCCTTCGGCGTCTTGGCAAGGGGCAGCTGCTTGAGGGATATACTCTCGCGGAGGCAGTAGAGGCTCTGGACCTGCTTCCTGACGTCACACTTTCGGGCGCGGCCTCGGAGGGAGTCTGCGGAGAAGTGGCAACTCCTTCCGGTGACGGAGTGCTCTGGCAACATAGAACTGCCGAGGGGGCGGACTGGTATTTCATCTCGACTCTTCCCGACAGGGGTTTTAGCGGCGAGGTTAGTTTCCGCTCATCCGGCCACACCGAAATCTGGAACCCTCTTACTGGCGAAACTTCGGATGCCGTCTATCGCAAGGAAGCGGACAGAACTTTTGTGAAGTTGTCTCTTGAAAGGGCCGGAGCTGTTTTCGTCGTGCTGAGGCGCGACAAAGAGGGCGTTTCTGCCAGTGCAGAGCCTAAGAAAGAGGCGCTTGTGTGTGACCTTAGCCGCGGATGGGAAATCTCCTTCCCGGGGGGCTGGGGCGCTCCTGAAAAGCTCAGCCTTGACCAGCTGAAGCCGTGGTCAAAACTTGATGTCTCCGCCGAGGCAAAAGCCTTCTCCGGCACTGTGACTTACAGGCGTGACTTTAACTTGGGTTCCCTTAAAGCGGCTTCACGCTATATTCTTGAACTCGGGAACGTCGATATGATTGCAGAGGTCACTTTGAACGGAAAGAGTCTCGGAGTGCTTTGGACTCAGCCATATTCCATTGACATAACCTCCGCTTTGAAGGAGGGCGCGAATACTCTGGAAGTGAAAGTGACTTCCACTTGGTTCAACCGCCTGTCCTACGATGGGGCACAGCCTGAGGCGGCGCGCAAGACCTGGTGTCTGAGGTGGCCTCAAGCGGAATCGGGGCTTAGGGAATGCGGACTTATTGGCCCGGTCAGAATGGTGGAAACAAATAAATAAATCAATCACACAAGGGATTGTAAATAAAAGGACGTATAGATGAAATTTGCAAAATTACTTTGCTGCGGAGTGATCGCACTCGGAACGGCCTCGTTGCTCGGGGCTCAAATTCCTGTGTATCAGGATAAAACTAAAAGCATTGACGAAAGGGTGGAGGATGCATTGAGCAGGATGACGCTTGAGGAGAAAGTCAAAATTCTTCACGCTCAGTCAAAGTTCAGCTCTTCGGGAGTGCCCCGTCTCGGCATTCCGGAACTCTGGATGTCCGACGGTCCGCACGGAGTGAGGGTGGAGAGCCTTTGGGATGAATGGGAGGCTGCAAAATGGACCAGCGACTCCTGCACAGCCTATCCTGCTCTCACCTGCCTTGCAGCGTCCTGGGACAGGGAGCTCGCCCACAGATATGGCCTCAGCGTCGGTCAGGAGGCACGCTATAGGGAAAAGGATGTGCTTCTCGGCCCGGGAGTGAACATAATGCGCACCCCGTTGGGAGGACGAAACTTCGAGTATATGGGCGAAGACCCGTTCCTTACATCTGAAATTGTCGTTCCGTATGTCCGCGGCGTTCAGGAAAATGGCGTTGCAGCCTGCCTGAAGCACTTTGCGCTTAACAATCAGGAGAAGTTTAGAGCTTCAGTTGACGTGGATGTCGACGACCGCGCGCTCTACGAAATCTATCTCCCGGCTTTCAAGGCTGCGGTCCAGAAAGGCGGAGCGTGGGCAGTTATGTCGGCATACAACCTCTACAGAGGAGAGTTCTGCAGCCAGAACTCCCATCTTCTGAAGACGATTCTCCGTGACGAATGGGGTTATGACGGAATCGTAGTCTCAGATTGGGGCGGAGTCCACGAGACCGAGGGCCCGGCTGAGAACGGTCTTGATATGGAATTCGGCACGGGTACCGACGGACTTTTCCACAACGTCAGCAACGCCTATGACGAATACTGGTTTGCTGCCTCCTATCTTGAGGGTCTTAGAAGCGGGAAGTATTCTATCAAAGACCTCAACGAGAAAGCGGGCAATGTCCTCAGGCTTATTTTCCGCACGGCAATGAACACCGACAAGCCTTTCGGCTCTATGAACTCCCCGGAGCACAGCGCCGACGCCCGTGCTGTTGCCGAGAACGGAATAGTGCTTCTTAAAAATGACAAGGGACTGTTGCCGATTCCCGCTTCAGCCCGCAGAATACTTGTCGTGGGCGAGAACGCAATCAAGAAAATGACCGTGGGCGGCGGAAGTTCCTCTCTGAAGGCCCGCTATGAAATAACTCCGCTCGAAGGCATCCGGGCGCGTTTCGAGCAGCAGGCGGAGGTCCTCTATGCAAGGGGATATGTAGGCGACACCAATCCGACATACGCCGGGGTGAGCACCGGACAGGATATTCGCGATGACCGCACTCCGGAGCAGCTTATCGCTGAGGCCGCCCAGGCAGCAAAAGGGGCCGACTATGTAATATTTGTCGGAGGTCTGAACAAGAGCATCAGACAGGACTGCGAGGGTTATGACAGGGAATCCCTTTCGCTTCCGTATGGACAGGACGAGGTGATTGAGGCCCTCTCAAAGGTTAACCGCAACATCGTCTTTGTGAACATCTCCGGTAATCCTGTGGCAATGCCGTGGATTAAGGCAGTCCCTGCGGTGGTGCAGGCGTGGTATCTCGGCTCCGAGGCCGGCAATGCCATCGCCTCAGTGCTTTCGGGAGACACCAATCCTTCCGGTAAACTTCCGCTCACTTTCCCTGTGCGTCTTGAAGATGTCGCCGCCCACAGCGCCGAGGGCCAATACCCTGGCGAGGCGGAAGCTTCCAAGGCTTGGACAAATGAAAAGGATATAGTGCCTGAGACCTACAAAGAGGGCATATTCACCGGCTACAGATGGTTCGAGCGCAAGAGAATAAAGCCGCTTTTCGCTTTCGGACACGGCCTGAGCTACACGAGTTTTTCCTACGGGAAACCGCAGATAAGCGGCCGCACGATGACTCAGACCGACACGCTGACTCTTTCAGTCTCCATCACCAACACCGGCTCCCGCGAAGGTCAGGAAACTGTTCAACTCTACCTCCACGACCTCAAATCATCGCTCCCGCGTCCGGAAAAGGAACTCAAAGGCTTCTGCAAAGTGAACCTTGCCCCGGGAGAGTCAAAGACCGTCACCTTTGAAATCGCGGCCGACGCTTTGAGCTATTTCGACCCCGCCCGTCACGAATGGGTGGCCGAGCCGGGGCGCTTCGAGGCGCTTGTCGGAGCCGCTTCCGATGACATTCGCGGGAAAGTGCAGTTTGAACTGAAAAAGAGCCCTTGCTACAATGTGCTATGCCTCGGAAACTCCATCACCCGTCACGAATACTCCGAAAAAGTGGAGTGGTACTCCGACTGGGGTATGGCCGCTTCAAGGCCGGAAAATGACTATTGCCACACTCTGGAGAGACTCCTCGGGAAGAAATACCCGGGTTCAACGGTTACTCCGCTCAATATTGCAAAATGGGAGCGCAGCCTCACCACTGACGCCTTTGACTCCATTCTTGGCGAAGCTGCAGCCGGCAAGGATATAATCGTTGTCCGTCTCGGCGAAAACGTGAACGACGAGCAGGGGTTCGAAGCTGCCCTTGACGGTCTTGTGGGGTGGTGTGTAAAGCGCGCGAAATATGTTCTTATTACCGGAACTTTCTGGAAGTCAGAGGTTAAGGAGAATGCCATCAAAACCATTAGCGAGAAATACAAGATTCCATATTATCCTATCTCTCAGCTTGACATACCCGAAAATCATCCAAAGGTCGGCGACACATTCCAGGACATTAACGGAGGTACCTATCAGATTACCAAGGATTTCATCATAACCCATCCGGACGACAAGGGAATGCGGGCAATCGCTGAAATTATCTATGGCGGGATTGACGCTCTCGTGCGGGAGAATAATTAAATTCGTATCTTTGTAAAGTGATTAAAGACAGCTAGTTATGAAAAGGTTTTTGCTTATGCTGACGCTTCTGTGCACCTGCGTCTTTGCCGGAAACGGTAAAACGGATATGAGCGTCAAATCGGTCAAAATCGGCGGCTATGTCGGCGGCAGGATTGACGACTGCTTCCTCCATAGGGTGAAGGAGCAGAACGTGGATGAAATCGTGGAGCCGTTCCGCCACCGGGACGAGACCTGGAGATGGCAGAGCGAATTCTGGGGGAAATGGACTCTCGGGGCTATTGGCGCCTACAAGTACACTGGTGACTCCGAGCTTTACAATAAAATAGCCTCATCCGTCGACAGCCTTCTCTCCACTCAGACTCCAGACGGCTACATCGGAAACTATGCCTCTGAGTATCAGCTCCGTCAGTGGGACATCTGGGGAAGAAAATACACGATGCTGGGCCTTCTGTCCTGGTATGACCTTTCGGGGGACAGAAAGGCACTTGAAGCCGCTCAGCGCGTTGCCGACCACCTTATGAGTCAGGTGGGCCCGGGAAAGACGAACATCGTCACCACCGGAAACTACCGCGGAATGGCAAGTTCTTCGGTTCTTGAACCCATTATGCTGCTTTATCGCAGAAGCGGTGAGGCGCGTTATCTTGAATTTGCGAAATACATAGTCTCCCAGTGGGAAACTGCTGAGGGGCCGCAGCTTGTGAGCCGCTCTGATTGCCCCGTTGCACTGAGGTTCCCGCATCCTTCCAACTGGTTCTCGTACGAAAACGGGGCGAAGGCATACGAGATGATGTCCTGCTACGAGGGCTTGCTCGAATACTGCCGCGAAATCGGGGATGACACCACCCTTGAGGCCGTTTTCAAAACGTTCTCGCACATCCTTTCCGAGGAAATAAACATTGCAGGTTCGGGCAGCGCCGTGGAGTGCTGGTATGGAGGGAAAGCCCTTCAGACCGTCCCGACCTATCACACGATGGAAACCTGTGTCAGCTTCACGTGGATGCAGTTCTGCGACCGTCTTCTAGGCCTTACGGGCGACTCCCGCTATGCTGATAACATTGAACGCACGTTCTACAATGCCATCTTGGGCTCTCTCAAGGACGACGGCTGTCAGATTGCAAAATACACCCCGCTCGAAGGCTGGAGAGTTGAGGGCGAAAGGCAGTGCGGACTCAATATAAACTGCTGTAATGCCAACGGTCCGAGGGCCTTCGCAATGATTCCTTCGCTTGCTCTGCGTGCTGTGGCTCAGGGGCTTAGCGTCAACTATTACGGTGATTTCGAGGCACGCGTTTCGCTCGGCCGCCGTGGTGAGATGGGGGTCAAGGTGTCCGGAAATTACCCTGTTTCGGGTGATATTTCCATAGAACTCTCTCCATCAAAGCCTTCGGAGTTCGCTCTCTCTCTGAGAATCCCGGAGTGGAGTAAAGATGGTGCCTCCGCGAGGGTTATAAGCGGGAAGGACACTCTCTTGATTGACCTCGACGCTCTTGAGGCAGGGGAGTATGCGAAAATTTCCAGAAAATGGAAAAAGGGAGACAGGGTCGAACTTAGCCTTGACCTTGCGGCCAGAGTCCTGGAACAGGATGGGCATCAGGCAATTGTGCGCGGACCTATTGTGCTTGCAAGGGATTCCCGCTTCAGCGACGGATTCGTGGATGAGGGGGTTGTGGTTCAGACTTCGGAGGATGGAGCCGTGGACTTGACGCCGTCCGGGGACGCAGGTTTTGCTTGGATGGCTTTCACGACGCCTATGATTACCGGCACCGACCTTGAAAACAATGGCAAACCGCGTGAAGTGCACCTATGCGACTTCGCTTCCGCCGGTGCCTCCTGGGACAAGTCGGTCCGCTACAGAGTTTGGCTGCCGAAAACCCTGAATGTGATGAAGGGCGAGTACCGCGCCTACAACGACGGTCCTGCTGGCACAAACTGATATTTATTGCTATATTCGCGGCGTTTTATTGTGGAGACTGTTTTATGCTTGAGACTTCTACACTTTTGATTCTGATTGCCGTGGGTTTTGTCGCCGGGCTACTTTCCGGAGCGGTGGGCTTTGGCGGCGGGATGATACTGCTTCCTGTTTTGACCAGCTTCTATGGGGTTGAGGTGGCTGTGCCGGTGTCCACCATCGCGCAGCTTCTTAGTAACCTCTCTAAGATGGGGATGGGCTTTAAGAACATTGAATGGAAGCAGACCGGAAGGTTTCTTCTTCTTGCGGCTCCGCTTACGGCACTCGGGGCATTCGGGTTTGCCGTTGTGCCTAAGGCTCTTATGACGCGCATCCTCTGCGTCTTTCTTATCGTTTTTGCCGTTATGAAGATTATGGGGAAAATGACTCTCCCCAACCGTCCTGCCACGATGATTGTCGGGGGAGGCGTCACCGGTCTTATAAACGGGCTTCTTGGCATCTCTGGGCCGCTCAGCAGCGCGGTGTTCCTGAGCCTGGGACTGAGTCCTGTCGCCTACATAGCGAGCGAGGCCACTGCAGCTACGGCGATGCACATAATCAAAATCGTTATGTACGGCAAACTGGACCTGATTAACTGGGACATTTTCATCTGCGGAGTGCTGATTGGGCTTTCGATGATGCTTGCAAATTTCATTGCCATTAAGCTGATACACAACATAAACAAGAAACTCTACCAGAAAATTGTCGCGGGCGTGATGATTGGAGCATCCCTCTGGCTGTTCTTCACTGTGTAGAAAAAATCGTATCTTTGCGAAATCCTAAACTGACTCAAGTTTCGCAGGTGCGGAACTTAAAATAAATTGGCAAGACTATGAAACATTTCCTCAAACTCTCTATTGTTGCCGCATTGCTTTGCGGAACTTTTTCCTTCGTTTCTGCTCAGGAGAGCGCCCAGGTTACCAGAAGCAGGACTACTCTCTGCAATGCGGGGCTGGCTCTTTCTGACGAGCAGGCTCTCGATTTTATCACTTCCCGCTGCGGGGCTTCCGCTGCCGAGGAGTGGAGTGGGGGTGTGCGGCTTTACAAAACCGGTCGCGGACTTCTCATCAGCTCTGCGGTGATAATCCCGGTAGGTTCGTTGGCCGCAGGATTGGGCGTTCCTTTGATGCTCGGCGGTGCTATAGCGGCTACTCCGGAGGCTGCTGCAGGACAGAGCGGGGACAATGAACTGCTGCACATCGGAAGCGGTATGTTCTATGGTGGGCTGGCCGTCGCCGCTGTGGGAATCGGCCTTCTCATCCCTGGCGCGATTTGTCTTCCTATGGGAAAGAACAGGATGAACGACGTGGTGGACCGCTGCAACGGCACTGCTTCGCAGGCGCTTAGCCTTAATTTTGGCGCTGCTGAGCACGGGATTGGCTTGACTTTGCGGTTCTAGCTAGGCGGTTGGGGTTCGCTTATTTCCCCTGCGGGGAGTGGAATCCTTTGGATTGGATTATTTCCCCTGCGGGGAGATGATTTATAGGATATGGGTTGGGGTTCGTACTCCGCCGGGGAGAAGCGGAGTTTGAATACTCTGCGGGGAGATGATTTATAGGATATGGGTTGGGGATTCGCTTATTTCCCCTGCGGGGAAAACGCGGTTCCCAAATCCCTGCCACGGGCGATCTTACAAGCAGGGGGGGAGCGACGTGCAGCTTCGCTGCACTAGTTCGCAAAAAAAAGAAAACTGCTTCAAGAACTAGTTCTTGCGCAGTTTTCTTTTTTTTTGCGAGCGCCATCTTCGATGGCGCGTCGCTCCTCTCCTCGTGATCCGGTTGGGACTCGAACCCAAGACCCACAGCTTAGAAGGCTGTTGCTCTATCCAACTGAGCTACCGGACCAGCGCCGTTTCCGAACTTGAAGCCGCCCGAGGCGACGTTCCTTGCCGAAAAGGACTGCAAAGTTATGTATTTTTACTTAATCCGCAAAAACTATTTGCTTCGCTTTCTGGCGAGCATCTTCGAACACCATTCGATTGCGAAGACCAGCGCGAGGCCCACAAGGGCGAAAATCACCGCTCCCGCTATGTGCGCATCCTCCATCGGCACCGGGACTGCGCCGTCAGAAAGAGCGACTCCCGGAAGCACCGGAGCGTCACCCACCGGGTTGTGCCACGGCCAAACCTTTATCAGCGAGCCGATTATAAAGCCTGCGAGAACAAGCGTCGTTTCCCTGTTCCATCTTGCCAGGAGCCAGTGGAGGAACTTTGAGAACGCCACAATGCCGATGGCGGCGCCAAGAGCGAAAATTACAATAACAAGAAGGCACTGCCCCCAGCTCATCGGGCCCGTTGCGAGAGCGGCTGTGGTCTCGGAGGCCTTGCTGAAGGAAGTAAGACCCGCCACCGCGCCGAGGACATAGTCATATTTCCCGAGAATGACGAGGATGAAACTGCCGGAAATGCCCGGTAGAATCATCGCGCAGATTGCAATCGCGCCGCAAAGGAAAATGAACCAGAGGCCGTCCGGGGTCGTCGTCGGGGTGAGAGTGCATACAACTGCGCCAAGTCCTACTCCGAAAATGGTGAGAACCACATCCTTAATCTTCCACCCGCTGATGCCCCGAAGGATGAAAATGGAGGAGGCCACTATGAGTCCGAAGAAAAATGCCCAGGTCTGAACCGGGTGATTTTCAAGCAGATAGGTCATCAGCTTCGCGAGAGAAAATATGCTCAGCAGGATGCCGGCGATAAGGCTCAGGAGGAATGTGCCGTTGATGTGTTTCCAAAACTCACGGAATTTCCCGGTGAAGAACAGTTTGACGGCAGTGCGGTCGAAATTGTGGATAGAGTCCACCAGCTCTTCGTAAATGCCTGTCATAAAGGCGATTGTGCCGCCGCTCACGCCCGGAATCACATCCGCTGCGCCCATACATACGCCCTTGAGCGCAGTCATTCCGTATTTTTTCAGATTATCTTTTGCCATAACTGTGGCCTGATATTAAGTTCTTAATCTATTGTTGTTCAGCGAGTTACTCGTCAGAGTGCCCCGCCGCCCCGAAAACTAAACTATTTTTTCCAAATACTCGCAAATGCTCCTGAAGCACCGCAGACTGTCGTGAAAATTGACCTGAACGGAGTCTTTCTCGCTTTCAGCACAGGAGAGGATAAAACTGTAGGGCGAAAGAGGGTAGTCCATAACCCCGATGCAGAATGGCACCGGGACAATCCCGAGAAAACTCCTCACTGCCGTGCAGTCGCTGTGTGCGAGGCAGATGCAGAGTTCGGCCCGAGTGGAGCGTATCTCCTCAATCATCCCCTCCGGCAGAGTTCCGCAGAAGGAGAGGTTGCGCCGAAGGATGGTCGTTTTAACCCCGGTCACAATAATGTCGTCCTTGCCGTGCTTTCCCATATCGAGAAAAAACGGCTTCATCTCTATTCCTTTTTCCTTGAAATATTCTCCCACAACTCTCTGGCACTCATCGAATTCCGCGTCCTGTACATCAAAGAGTACAATGGCGCGCCTAAGCTGGGAGAAGGGGACGAAACCTCTCTGGGCCGGGTAGCCGTACTTTTTGATTTGTCGCTTGAGCGCAAGGTTTGTGATGAATCCCATAAAACTATCTATTCTTTAGACCTGTTTGCGGCAATCATAGCCTTGATTTCCTTCTTTGCTGCCTTCCAGCGCGGGATGTCAATCTTCGTTCCGATGACTTCCACGACTTTCGCGGCAATGACCGAACCGATTTCTCCGCAGACCTTCAGCGGCATCCCGAGCGAGTGCGCGTAGAGGAAGCCTGCGGCGTAGGTGTCGCCAGCTCCGGTGGCGTCGATAGGGTCGGCCGGCCAGGCCTCAATTGCGTGAAATTCATCGCCCTGCTGCACCATAGACCCGTTCTTGCCGATTTTGACCACTGCGATTTGGCAGTGTTTCGCGATGTCGGAAACGGCCTCCCGCGGCTCAAGACCCGTGAAAGCCTTCGCCTCGGTCTCGTTCGCGAAAACTATGTCCACATATTTGTCCACGATGTCGTGCAGGAACGCCTCGTTGGATTCCACCACGTTGTAGGACGCCATATCGAGGGAAATTATGCATCCGGCTTTCCTCGCCATCTCCACTGCCTTGCGGATAAGAGCTTGGTTCTGAACGAGATAGCCTTCGATATGGAAATAGTCATATCCCTTGAAATACTCAGGCTTCAGGTCCTCCGGCACCATTTCGAGCGCAGCGCCCATATAGTCCGCGAAGGTCCTCTCGGCGTTAGGGGCGGTAATCAGCACCATAGCCCTTCCGGATGGGTTCTTGCCCTTGAGGAGGATGGAACGGATGCCGTACTGTTCCTGGTCGCTCTTGAAAAGGTGCCCCAGGTCGTCATCACCGATTTTTCCGATGAACGCCGCGCGCATTCCGAAGATGGACGCGCTGGTGATTGTGTTCGCTGCGGAACCTCCTGCAACATATTGAACACCAAGTGGTTTCAGCTTTTTGAGGATTTCATCGCCCGTTTTTTTGTCAACGTGCTGCATACTTCCGCGCGGGATGTGGTACTCGTTGAGGACGGTGTCGTCGGGAAGCACCGCAAGTATGTCGGTGAGAGCATTCCCTATGCCTAAGATTGATTTCATCGATTCCTATCTTAACTTTTGCAAGTATCTAACTTATTTCTAAATAACCACTATCTTCCTAATCAAACTCTCAAATCCCACGCACATTTTGTGCGTTACAATCGGCAAAGATAATGCTTTTTTGCACAAAATTTGATAATTTTGCAGCCGCCTTCGGGGATATGGAAAAGAAAACGAAAAATATCATTAAATATGCTCTGTCACTTGCCGTGGCGGCGGTTTTGATGTATTTCTGTTTCAGAGGCGTGGACTGGAAGCAGTTCGCAGAAAGCATCTCCGGGTGCAGATGGTGGTGGGTGGTGGCAAGTATGCTGATCGGAGCGCTTGCAAACTGGTTCAGAAGCGAAAGATGGAAGGGAATCCTCCGTCCGATTGACCCCGAAACTCTCTCGGTCACAACATTCAACGCCGTGAACATCGGCTATCTCGCGAATTTCGTATTCCCGAGGATAGGGGAGTTCGTCCGCTGCGGAGTAGTGTCCCAAAATTCTAAGAACGGCAAGGCAAGCTACGACAAGGTCCTCGGAACCGTCGTTACGGAGAGGGGGCTGGACGTTGTGGTGCTCGCCCTAATTCTCCTTAGTTTCCTCGCATTGAAATGGGAGCAGTTCGGAGCGTTTTTTCTCGACAGGATGTGGCGGCCGCTTGAGGAGAGGGTAAATTTCAGCCTGTGGTGGATTGTGGCGGGAATAGCGGCGGCAGGAGCCATTGTGATAGCACTTATAATTATATATAGGAACAAAAATGCCTTCGCCGGGAAGCTCTGGGGCGTGTGCCGGGGGATTTGGACCGGGGTGGTAAGCTGCCTTAAGATGAAGGACAGCTGGAGGTTCGTCCTCTACACCGTTCTCATCTGGGTCTGCTATTTTTTCACGAGTTACACCTCTATGCGAGCGATGCCGCTCCTGGACTCTCTGTCCGGGGCGGACGCTATGTTTTTGATGCTTGCAGGAAGCCTTGCCTGGGTTGTGCCTGTGCCGGGCGGGTTCGGGGCCTTCCACTACATTGTGGCCCTCGCGCTTACCCTCTATGGCCTCCCGTTCAGCGTCGGGATTGTCTTCGCGACCCTTTCCCACGAGTCCCAGACCATAATGATGGCGGTGACAGGCCTCATCTCCTACATCTGTGAAGTCATCCGCAAAAGACGGCAGTAGATGGGGGGGGCTATGCTGAGTCGCACCGAAATCGCTATGGGCTATTATGATGCCGGCAAGAAATCGCTATGAATAAAAATATATAAACCCACATAACGAATGAAGAAAAATATTCTTTCGGCGGCTCTTCTTGCCGCTACCCTGCTAAGCCTCGTCTCGTGCGGCGGGGCAAAAGACCCGGATGAAGTGCGGGCGGAGAAATTGATGGCTAAGATGACTCTTTCGGAGAAAGTCGGCCAGCTGTGTCAGTTCAATCTGAGCAAAGGAGCCGTAACCGGCCCGGAAGGCAGCAAGGTTGACCTTGAGCAGGTCATAAAGGACGGAGGCTGCGGATCTATGCTGAGCATATATGCTCCTGAGGATGTTCTTAAATATCAGGAACTTGCCGTGGACAGCTCAAGACTTGGGATTCCGCTTCTTTTCGGATATGACATCATTCACGGTGCAAGGATAACTTTCCCTGAAAATATCGGAATTTCCTGCACCTGGGACCCTTCGATGGCAGAGAAAATGGCCAGGGTTTCCGCGGTGGAAGCTGCTGAGTATGGCATCGCGTGGACATTCTCGCCTATGTGCGATGTCGCGATTGACCCGCGCTGGGGAAGGGTTTCAGAAGGAAGCGGAGAGGATGCTTTCCTTTCCGGAGAGATGTCTGCCGCAATGGTTCGCGGCTATCAGACCGACGACCTTTCGCGTCCCGATGCGATTCTTTCCTGTGTAAAACATTTTGCGGCATACGGTGCGGCCGAGGCCGGAAGGGACTATAACACTGTGGATATGTCCGAGATGATGTTCCGCAACCGTCACCTGCCTTCCTACAAGGCGGCTCTCGACGCCGGCGCTCTCAGCGTTATGAGTTCCTTCAATGATTTGATGGGTGTGCCTGCAAGCGGCAATAAGTGGCTCCTTACGGACCTTCTTCGCGATGAACTCGGATTCAAGGGTTTCGTCGTTTCTGACTATTCTTCTATCGATGAGATGGTTGCCCACGGAATGGGAGACCGTAAGGATGTGACAGAGCTGGCGCTGAATGCCGGTCTGAATATGGATATGGTGGACGGCAACTATTACCTCTACGCCGAGCAGCTTGTCCGCGAGGGCAAGGTCAGCGAGAAGCAGATTGACCGCCTCTGCAAGGAGATTCTTACTCTGAAATTCAAACTCGGACTCTTTGACGACCCGTACGCAAGGGGTGGTCGTGACCGCAGAAGAAGAGATGTGTATCTCCCTGAAAATATGGAGATTGCACGACAGGTGGCGAGGAGTTCTATGGTTCTTCTCAAGAACGAGGGCGACATTCTCCCTCTGAGCGGAAAAGAAAAAATCGCTCTCATCGGCCCTGGGGCGGACTCAAAGGCGGAAATGATTGGCTCCTGGAGCGGACTTGCCGAGTACAACAAGCCTGTAAGTTTCCTTGAGGGCTTGAAAAAGCGCTTCCCGTCTGCTTCTATCCGTTGCGAGAAGGGTTGCGGCTTCCTTGACGCGGAGAAGGGCGGCATCGCGAAGGCGGTTTCGGCTGCACGAAGCAGCGACGTCGTGCTTCTTGCCCTCGGTCTTCCGAACTCCTGCAGCGGTGAGGCGTCATCCCTTACGAGCCTTGACCTCCCGGCTCCGCAGAAAGAGCTCTTCAGGGCAGTGAAAGCAACTGGGAAGCCTATTGTAATCCTTCTTATAACAGGCCGCCCGATGACCATCGCCGAGGAGACCTCAGAGGCGGCTGCGCTTTTGGTGACCTGGCACGCGGGCACCACTGCCGGAACCGCTCTTGCAGATGTCCTTTCAGGCGACTACAACCCTTCAGGCCGTCTCACGATGACCTTCCCGCTTGAACTGGGACAGGTTCCGATTCACTACAACGCCAAAACCACCGGCCGTCCGCGCCGCTCTCCGGAGAATAACGCCAAATATGTCTCACGCTATCTTTTCACCCCGAACGAGCCGCTCTTCGCTTTCGGCGAGGGCTTGAGCTACACCACGTTCGCCTACTCCGACCTCGAGGTCCTGAATCCTGAGGCGCGTCTTGGCGAAACTGTGAAGGTGAGCGTCAAAGTGACGAACATCGGCAGCCGCGACGGAGAAGAGGTGGCTCAGCTTTATGTGCAGGACCTAGTCGGTAGCACCACCCGTCCGTGCCGCGAGCTCAAGGGCTTCCAAAAAGTTGCTCTCAAGGCAGGGGAGAGCAAGTCTCTGGAGTTTGAAATCACCCCGGAGGCCCGCGCCTTCTTCCGCGCCGACAACCGCTGGGGCGAAGAACCGGGCGACTACAAGGTCTTCGTAGGCCACAGCTCAAAAGCCGATTTGAGCGCCGACTTCGCTGTTATGGAATAAGAGATATAATGAAAGAAGAGGGATGCCCAAAAGTCAAGCTTTGGCTTTTGGGCATCCCTCTTCTTTATGTGGTGGAAAAGATGTCGGAGTCAATATCTGTAAATTTCTGGTTTTTTAGAATTTTATACCCGAAGGGGTTGATATATTTAAAAATTTAGTATTTTTGTACCCGAAAGGGATGATATACCTTTAATGATAAAAATATTATACCCGATAGGGATTATCTAGCGATTGAAATACACTTTTAATGTGCAGCGATGACACTTGGTGAACACATAAAAAACAAACGGCACATTTTCCACTTGACGCAGGTGCAGCTTGCCGAGCGTTCCGGAGTGGGAATCCGCTTTGTTCGCGAACTCGAATCCGGCAAACCCACAGTCCAGTTAGACAAGGTAAATCAAGTTTTGGCTCTTTTCGGAGAAGAACTCGCTCCTCAAAAAATCTCAGAACGATGAAACGGGCAGCAATATATATAGATGAGTCCCTCTGCGGCATTTTGACGGAAGATAGCGAGGGGTACCACTTCCGCTATGACACGGATTATCTGCAGTCTCCACTTGCGAAGGCTCTCAGCCCGACGATGCCTCTGCAAAGTGAGGAATATGTAAAAGAAATGATGTTTCCTGTATTTGATGGACTGATTCCGGAGGGCTGGCTGCTGAACATTGTCCATAAAACCTGGAAAATAGACCCGAGAGACCGGATGTCCCTTCTTATTGCCTGCTGCAAGGACTGTATCGGGAATATCAGTGTAAGAGCAATCGAATCCACAAATAAATAATGGCTGGACTATGGAATCCCAAAAGAAATGTCTGTATTGTTATGAAGAACTGAGTGCTGGGGAGAGTGACTTTCACCCTTGCTGCGCCGAGAGAATTTTCGGCCGAAAGGCCGCTCCATCCTTTCCCTATACCCGTGACAATATAGATTCTCTGGCTCTCGAAGTCCTTCGCACCAGCGCCTCCGTTCCTGGAGTGCAGATGAAAATATCTTTGGAAATCAATCGTGGAGGCCGGAATGAACAGGACCGGCTTACGATAGTGGGTTTGTGGGGAAACTATATTCTAAAGCCTCAGAGCCCGACATACACTTCACTCCCAGAACTTGAAGACCTTACAATGAAAATGGCTTCAGTTTCCGGGATTGAAACCGCCCCCCACAGTCTCATTCGGATGGCTGATGGAGAACTCGCCTATATAACCCGCAGAATGGACCGTACGGATGGTGGCGGGAAACTCTCTATGCTGGATATGTGTCAACTGACCAATCGTCTGACTGAACATAAATATCTCGGGTCATATGCCCAACTCTCCGAGGTCATCAGGAAATACTCTGCCGCATCAATGCTTGATGTTCAGAGGTTCTGGGAAATGGTCATTTTCTCGTGGATAAGCGGGAATTCGGATATGCACTGCAAAAATTTTTCGCTGATTGAAAGGGAAGGAATCGGCTATGTCCTTTCTCCCGCCTACGACCTCCTTGCGGTTCAACTCACGGGAATCGCCGACCCAGATGAACTTGCGATGCCTCTGAGCGGCTATCAAAGGGATGACCGCCATCCTCTGTCGGGCTATGACCGGGCGGAATTTCTTAAGGCGATGTTCCTCTGCGGCATCAGCACGAAGGTCGGCGGCAAACTGATAGACCGCCAGATCTCCTGCCGTGACAAATGGTTCACTTTGATAGAAAAGTCTTTCCTGTCCCCATCTCTTCAGGAAAAATATAAGACCTTGATTGATGCTCGCCTGGCGCGGTTGTGAACCTCTGCGAAATGTTTTTTGAGGCTTAGTCGATTTTGTCGACGGAGGCAGCGCGCCCTACCGAGATGAGATACACGTCGTTCGTTCCCTTGTAGCGGATGGATGAGGCGCCGGAGGCATCCCTCACCGTCAGGCTTCCGGTGACGTTCACTGTGCAGGAAGCTGCGCCGGAAGTCTCTACCGTGGCATTGCCTGCCGTGAAATTACCGGCTTTAATCTTAGCTGCTCCGCCGGCATCGATGCGAAGGCTCCCGGTGCTGCCTTCAAGAATGACTTCTCCCGCTCCCGAGTTTTCGAGCGAAACATAGTCGAATTTTCCCGTAATCTTAGGCTTTGCGGCTCCGGAATTGTCAATTTTCAATGTCCCTCCGCTGAGTTTCATTGTGGCTGTAGCAGCTCCCGAGAACTCCAGCTCGGCCTCGGTGAACTCGCCGTCCATCTTGCAGGAAGCGGCTCCGCTAAGCTCCGCTTCCAGCTCCCCGGCCTTGACGCTGAGGGACTTGACCCGTGATGCACCGCTCAGGTCCAGCGAGAACTCTCCGCCTCTTCCGAGGTCGAACGTGTCGTCGCAGCTAAGAGTGGCGGAGCCGTTCAGCTCCAGGGCTTTGAGTGTCGGCATAGAGATTTCTGCAATAAACTCCCCTTCGATATTTCTGAACAGGTTGTTGTCAATTCCTATCTGGAGCTCATCCTCATCCATACGGGCGAAGACCCTGCTTTCATATTGCGCAGGAAACGTAAGTTTCACTGCGTAAGACTGTGATTTCGTGAGCTTTACCTGGAATTTGCCGCCCACTTCTATCTCGCGGAATCCCCCGAGGGCGTAATTCCTGGTTATGCTTCCGTCTGCATTGACGGCGGTGGTGGTCGCATTGATCTGGGTGTTTCCGGCGTTAAGGACAGAGGAGGCGCCGAGAGCGGCCGCGATTGCGATTGCGGCGAAAAGTGCTGTAATCTTTTTCATAATTTTATATGTTTTTATCCAATGTTACAAGTGCATCGAGAAGACACGCATAGTATTTCTTGAGAACGGCGGCCTTCTCCTCAGGGTTCATTTCCTCCGGCAG
Source organism: bacterium (assembly GCA_963640535.1). Taxonomy (GTDB): domain Bacteria; phylum Bacteroidota; class Bacteroidia; order Bacteroidales; family UBA932; genus Cryptobacteroides. The sequence continues at coordinate 87,803 of CAVHYU010000004.1, forward strand.
CTGGTCAATCATCGGCACAGGTTCGTCCGAAAGACCTCTTGTCATTGCCGCCATCTCCCCGTCGCCGTCTCTTTTGTATATATCCTCGCAGAGCTCAGCCGCCTTTTGGGAATACGCCGTGCAGACTGCTACAGGGTCATCTCCGACTCCCTCGAACCAGTCGTTCTGCGCTTGGGAAGGTGGAAGAAGGATGCACAGGGCGGCTATTGCTGCGGCTACGGCCCCCGCTGCGCCCCAAAGGCGTATAACCTTTCCCTTTTTGCGCTCCCTCTGCAGGGGCGCTGCCTCTTCGCCTAAGCGCGAGAGCTTCCCTTCAAACCTTTCCTGATGCCCCTGTGGAAGAGGCTCAAAGTCGAAAACGTCTGGATTTTCTCTTAGTATGTCTTCAATATCTTTCATATCCAACGGTTTTAATAATTTCCCTAAATTCCACGCGCATTTTCCCTCCGTTTCTCTTCAAGGACCTTTACAAGTGCTGCCTTTGCGCGGGAGAATTGAGTGCGCACGGTGCCTTCGCGAATTCCCTCTATCTGGGCAATCTCCTCATAGTCAAGACCTTCCACAAGAACAAGGCGGAGAACCAGGGCATATTGCCCGCGAAGCTTCCCGATGGCTTCACTGATGGAGGCAAGCGTAGTATTTTCGTCCAACTCCAGAGGCTCCGTCTCGGTAGTCTCTCCGGAGGCCTCTGAAGCATAGTCCTCCAGAAAGGCCTTTTCCCGTTTCTGTCGCCTCAGCAGATCGACAGAAGCCCTGACGCAGGTTTTCGCAAGCCACACCCGGGTCTGCCTCTCAAACTGCACGGGAGGAGAGCAGGTGATGAACTTCAGGATGGTGTCCTGCATAATCTCCTCGGCATCGGCGCTGTTTCCGACGATCCGAAGGCTCATATTAAAGAGCCTCCCGGAGTGTGCCGCATAGAATTTTATGGTGTCTTCCCGTGTCATCTTGTCTTTTTTCTGCAATATAAACGAAAATTTCCGCTCAGTGTTACAGTCAGCAACAGGAAATCTCATAAATTTTCAGAAATTTAATCCCGTGATTTTACAAGGTATTAGGAAAATGCTTAAGTTTGTGATTTTGGAGACAGATGTTTCGAATCTGTTCCTCTCAAGAATGCCTATACACGGAATAACTGCAAAAAACTATGACACTGAAGCAACTGGAAGATATGTGGACGGACGCCCTCGAGAAGAAAACGGGCGGAGAATTCATTAAAGCTGTAAGGTCGGCCGCTCAAAAGAAAAGTATTATCTCACAGCAACTTGTCGGCAAATTGGAATCCTATGCGAATGAACTGCTGCCGGGGGAGCAGATTGCCGGGAGGGGCTACGAACACTTGGAACAGGCCGACAAATGGCGAATAACCCTTTATGGGCAGTTGCTTGCGGCGGCGATGATTCTTCAGCTCGCGACAAACTCGTCCAAGGGGCTGCGGAAAAATATGCTTAAGTTTCTTGAAGTCTCCTCTTTTGTCGTGAAATCCAATTATGATTTCATCGGGAAGGCTATAGATGCGCTTGAGTTTAATTTCAAAGAACTCGGGTATGACTGGAATGCCGTTGAGACAGCTTCCTCGCTGGATGTGCTTGCATACAAGGTTTGTTCGGAGTCTGTTATGGGCACCGTGCGGAATAATTTCGTGTTCAATGGGGCGGGGCAGGCCTGCATCCTGGATGGAGTATTGCAAATAAAATCCTCAGCCGGAGAAACGGCATCGACCAAGGCGTTCGGGGCGGATCAGGACAGAGTTCAGGTCTTCACAAGAAACACCAGGGACGAAAAACTCAAGACTTCGGATGTTGAGGATGCGGCCGAAATTGAGGCTTTTGCAAGAACCTTTGCCCAGACGCAGACCGAGACTCTCAAGTCCGCCCTTCACCCCCGGGGCTATAAACTCAATGTGGGGGACAAGGTGACCATAAAGTGTTTGTATAGGGGCACTGATGAGGAAGACCGTCCTATCATAAAGTGTGCAGCTCTGGACAGCCCGGATATGGCCGAAGGCCGCATTTTGGATGAAGAGCTGATCAGGGGAACATATACGGAAGATCTTATTGACTACTTCTATGATGACGACTGCATAGAAAATGCCATCGTCGTTGAAGCAGGGGAGAATCCGGTCTTTTCCATAAAGGATGCCTACGCTAAATTTTCCCGAGGGAAGGCTGAAGCGGATGTGAAAAAAAATACTGTTTTTGAGGCAAAGGCAGTTCAGATAGTGGACGACATCAAAAGAATCAACTGGATGACTGCGGGAGGATATGGGGGCATATCCCTGCTTATCGACGGAGTCGATGAAGGTGACATAAAGCCGCTGAGTATAAGCAGCATTCAGAGTAGAACCGGTGACCTGTTCATCAACGTATGTCCTCCGAAATATGACTCCGACAGTCCTGTCGTCAAATTCGATGAAGAATCTGTACTTTCCGACTTCATAGTGAATGTGAAAACGGCTCTGGAGAATATCCGTAAAAAGGACATCGGGACAAAAGACTCTCAACCGGATGAACAGGTCTGGATTATGAGTCTGTCACGGATATTGTCCCGAAAGACATCTGAGAGGGATTCTATGGAAACCTACAGAAGACTTCTGTGCAGTGAATTCCTCTCTCGTCTGTCGGGAGATGCTGAGGGCGAGAAAATTTATGGCGCGCAGGCATCATATCTCGGAAAATGCATAGAATACGCTCAGACCGGGGCATTGTCGAGAAGTTCTAAACCGGATGGCCTCTCCGAAGAACAAAACCGCGTTCTTGACATCCTTTCAAATGCGGGAAATCCGGAGAATGTTTCGCTCTTTGCTTCTATGTTCACGCCGGGCGGCCTCTCCGACGTCACCAACAGCATACTTTCTCTGCTCATTTCTCTCAGTACTTCCCGTAAATACAGGGACGAGATTTCCGCCACTCCGGACAAGGTAAGGAAGGCAATCTGCAAAATCCTCGGCGTAAGCGACAGGTTCCGTGCCTCAGAGGCCATCGTGTGGGGTAAATATGGAAAGGGTGAGAACCAGAAACTGGAGTTTAAGGCTTCATACGTCAATAGGAACGACGGCAAGGGGCCGGATCTGGATTACCAGGGCCGCGGCCAGGTTTTCGAGGCTGTATGCGGGTTTCTGAACAGCGACGGCGGGACGGTTTACATCGGTGTGGACGACAAAACCGGCGACCCCATCATCTCTGAAGATTACGGAATAAAGGGAGACATCAGGTGGCTGACAGAGAACTATGCCAAAGTCAATGAAAGGGGAATCAAGCTGCTTGGCCACCCTGTCCCTAAGGCCGACAGCCTCGACCACTTCATCCTTTTCCTAAATGCCGAAAAGGAGAGTTATTTCAGTCCGTCTCTGCAGAAGAACATCACCATCGAGGCTACGGAGGATCAGGACGCCATAAGGATAACGGTGAGCCAGTCGCTGTATGAAATCGCATTTCTTTACAAGAGCGGTCTGGACAGGGAAGGCGGCATCGCATATATGCGTGACGGAAACAGCACGGTTCCTATGTCCGACCGCGATATGGAGCAGAGACTTATGTCTCTTAAGAGCATCCGGAAGGAGATGGGATTCATCGTCAAGCTTAAGAAGGCGATAGACCGGAAGCATAAGGTCATCCTGAAGGGCTATGCGAGCGGCAACAGTGGAACCATACGTGACCGTTTCGTAGTCCCGATTAACCTCTTCTACAACGACGAGAATGTCTATTGCTGGGACCTCGAAGAGAATGATTTCAAGCAGTTCCGCCTCTCGAGGATAGGTGAGGTTGAAACGGATATCGACGACCCGGTGTACACTCACGCGTATGAGCCGAGGGAGGCCGACGTCTTCCGCTGGATCAACGAAAATGAGAGCTACCACGTCAAGGTGCGGATGGAGGTCGGTGCGCGCAACTACCTTCTTGAGGAATACTCCAACGCCAAAAATCTGCCCGAGCAGGAACTGTATGAGGATGAGGACGGAAAATGGATACTCGACACCAGACTTCAAGGCCTGGGCGCGATGCGCAGGTTCTTCCTCGGTCTCGCTGACAAAATCGAAATCCTCCCGACCGAAGATTCAGAGAAACTGAAGAGTGACATAAGGGAATATGTCAAGGGAAACCTCAAGGAGTATATCGGATAGGAACGGCAAAACTCATAAGTTTGGGATTTTTTATCTCACAAGTTTGGGATTTTTTATCTCACAAGTTTGGGATTTTTTGTAAAACCACTAACTTTGCAGCAGAATCGGACGATATCCGATTGGTTGAAATAACAGGTTATAAAGATTTGCTGCTATGTACCTTAAACGTTATGTGGAGGCAGGGATTGAAAGGAAACTGAAATCTTCCGGAGTCGTTGTCGTGAGTGGACCGAAGTTCTGCGGAAAGACGACGACTGCGACTTTGTTTGCCAAAAGTGTGATAAAACTGAACACGAATCAGTCGATAGAACTCGCCCGTATGGAGCCGAGAAATACGCTTGTCGGTGAACAGCCGAGGCTGGTGGATGAGTGGCAGACTGTCCCTGATATATGGAACGAGGCCAAGGCGTGGATAGACGAAAATCCCCGCTTCGGGCAGTTCATCCTGACAGGAAGCAGCACCCCGGCGGACAAGACGCGCCTCCACCATTCCGGCGCTGGACGAATTGTGTCAATTATGATGAGACCGATGAGCCTCTTTGAATCATTGGACTCGAAAGGAACTGTTTCTCTGGGAGAATTGTTCACCAATCCGGATATGCCCATATACGATTTGAACGAAAATCATCAGCTCGCGGACACGGCCTTTCTTTTGTGTCGCGGCGGATGGCCGTTGTCTCTCCAAACGGACAGGCAGGTCGCTTTGGATGTCACGAGGAACTATTATGACGGCCTGTTCAATTTTGAAAACAGCGAAAACGCTAAATTCCGGAACAAGAAACCGGAAATTCTGCAGATGGTTCTGAGAAGTTATGCACGCAACATATCGACCGAAGCTTCAGTCCAAACTATGATAGACGACATCATATCCTCGCGAAACCGTTCGTCAATGGACCCCAAGACATTTGATGATTATATGGATGCTCTCAAAGATTTGTTCATTATAGAAGACATCAATGCGTGGAATCCGAATCTAAGGAGCAGAACTGTAGTCAGAACGACGGCAACCCGCCATTTCGTGGACACGTCAATCGCGTGCTGCGCACTCGGCATAACGCCTGACAGTCTTATGAAAGACCTTAATTCTTTCGGGATGTTTTTCGAAGATATGGCTGTGAGGGACCTTAAAATCTATTCCTCAACTTTGGATGGCAGCATAATGCACTACAGAGATAGCCGCGGTCTGGAATGTGACGCAGTCATCCATCTGAACGATGGGCGCTGGGCGTTGGTCGAGATAAAACTCGGGGGAAACAAGCTGATTGAAGAAGGCGCAGAGAACCTGTTGCACCTGAAGAATGACCTCTCCCACTCCGGCGGACCGGAATTTATGATGATACTGACGGCGACAGGGCCGGCGTACCGGAGGCCCGACGGAATTTATGTCGTTCCGCTCAACTGCCTGAAAGCCTAAGAGGATGGGGACTATTCGAGGCCGAGGGCTGCGTAATTCTTTGCGGCCTCTGCCATCATTTCCTTTATCTCTTTTGCAAGCGAGGCAGGTTCGAAAACGATCAGGTTGGCTCCGAAGGAGGCGAATTGGGCTTTGAGCTCGTAGTTTGGCCGGCACTCTATCGAGAAGATGGCGCAGTCGGAGAGCGCGGGACGGCCCTTTCGGAAGTTTTCGGCATCCTCACCGGTTAATTCGATTTGTGTCCGGTGGATGGATTTGGTCCTTACATAATCCTCGGATGAGGGTTTTACCCCGAAATAAATTTGCTCTACCTCCTTGTCTTCCAGAAGAGTCACTCCGACGATTTCGTCAAACCTGCTGTCGATGTCAACCGATGTCGGGATGTAGGGAATCTCGTCAATATACTCGAATGTCTCGCCCATCCTGTCGAGCGCGTAGGTCACGATTTTCTCGTCTTCGTTCTCAACTTTTCATTGTGATTCTCCTGATTTGATTTCTTGCCTTGATTGTCCATATCTTTTCTGATTTCTAAAAATCCCCGTTCCTTCTTGGAATGGCGCAAAGATATGACGCACTCGCGAACTCTTTATTCGCGTAGGCGGAATTTATAGGAAGTTCTGATAATCGTCTCCGCTGATTCTCGGATGGATGAACAAATTGCGGTTCAGGGCGGAGACAACCCCAAGCGACTCGTTGCCGAAATCGCCCATCCTGTGCAGTGGGCCGATCATTATGAAGTTTTCCATCGTGCACAGGGTATAAAGACCTTCCCGTTTGCCGGCTTTCGGGTAATGCCGCAGAAGCGTATTGAGGCATTTGACGCGCATCCTGTCGTAGTAGTTGTTCGGGATGAGACCATATGTCGAGGGCGACTGCCAATACTGGAGGTGTTCTCTCCAGGACAGCCAGACCTCGAACAGGTATCTGGTATATTTCCCGCTCTCGAGTATCTCTCCGAGAAGTACCGTTCCGCCGGCACAGTCGAACTTGACGTACTCGAGTGCGAGGATGGCTCTGCGGTCGATGTCCTTCTCCGAGACGACGGCATCGTGGAAGTGTTTCAGCTGCTCTTCGGTGAGCTTCGTCTCCCTCTCCGGGAGGTTCAGCCTTACGATGTCGTCAATCCCGCGTACAAACTGCGCCTTGTCATACCATTCCCAGAAATTCTCCTCGTATTCTTTCCTCTCCGCTTTGGAGCAGACTTGCGGATAGTCCTCAAAATCGTTGTCGTTATCACGGAATGCCTGCGAGAGCGGACAGCACTCAGCCCCGACTCCGTCGAACTCCCTGTATGCGTCTGTCAGCGCTTCCAGATGTGTCCTGATTTGCCCGGAGGCTCCCGACAGCACTTCGTCCAGCAGCTCGTGCGTGATCCCCGGCTGCGTGCCGGCAATCCAGGACAGGGTGTCCTTCTTCGTCCCTGGGTCGCCCCAGTCGCAGGACGAAAGCCTCACAAACAGTTCGTAGCTTTGAATGACCTTGTTGTAAACGGTAGCGAAATTGTAGCGGAGCCTGACCTTGTCCGCGAGTTCGGATCCCAGTACGTCCTCCTCCGGGAAGAAGAAGGCGTCGCGCACCGGCGTCCTCTCGGCGAAGACGGTCCCTGAGGTGTCTGGCGTGAATGCGGCTTCGATGGCCTCGCTGGATGTGAGGTTCTGTTCGCACAGCCTGCGTTGCCGTGTCACCTTCAGACGGTCTATGACGTCAGTCCGGGCCGTAGTGTCTGCTGTATGATTTGCCTTTTGTCCGCCTGTCTGCCTGTTCACTGATTTGCAGGATATGGCAAGGACACAAAAAAGAAGTGAAAGAAATATCGGAGTGAAGTGTTTCATAATTGTCCTGATTTTTTTGATGTTTGGCGGCTGCCAACCATCAGCTTAGTTCAGCACCGCCCCTCGCGGCTGAACGGGAGTCTGAACCTCGTCCGCGACATCCGGGCCGTTATAGATGATGCTCAGCCTTTGTTTCGCATCTTCGAGGATGTTGACGTACTTCGGAAGGTTCTGACTGAGGCCGCTGTCGGTCTCCAGTGCGCTGATAAGAAAGCACAGCGACAATTCTTCCTCATCGCTTGGGCTGACGAGCGCCTTGGCCATCACGATCTTGTCCGACAGCAGATGGGCTGCGCGTCTCAGCCTGTCTATGTCCCACGCCTCGCGATCCAGATGATATCTTTTCTGGACGGATATGAGG